>NZ_JAMAXZ010000020.1:0-474 GCF_023712585.1 Microbacterium sp. P26
GGTTTGGGAACAAGGGAAAAGCAGTTAGCCGAGGGTTTTAAACGCTTTCAGCCGCTGCAGATGCGGCGAGATATTTTTAAACTTATGGGTCTGCTCTTCATCCCAGATAATTTCATAATAGTGGTGCAGGAGATCGGCGGAACGCTGGCTGTCCAACGCCTCGTCCTGGCGGGAAAGCACCACCAGGCAGCGATCGCGGTTCTTCTCGCGGAAGTTGGTCACGCACTTGGTGGCGATGTCAGCATACTCTTCCGGTCGGTCGATTTTGCCTTCCATGTTCTCATGCGGAAACAGGTTTGGATTGAACACCGCCTGGCGGATATCGCACAGAAAACCAATCCGCTCCGCCCAGTAGCCGCCAAGGCCGACGCCGCAGATCAGCGGCCGGTCATCGGCAGTGAGCTGCAGCATTTTATCGACCTCTTTCAGCAAATGCTGCATATCGTGCTTGGGATGCCGCGTGCTGTAGCTAAT
>NZ_JAMAXZ010000021.1:0-473 GCF_023712585.1 Microbacterium sp. P26
GTATTCGTGTCAACGCGGTGTCTCCCGGGATTGTTCATACGCCGATATACGAAGGCTTCATGGACAAAGCGGATATCGCAGATGCTATGAAGTCGCTGAACGATTTCCACCCGCTGGGACGCGTCGGAACTGCCGAAGATGTGGCAAACACTATTCTCTTCCTGTTGTCTGACAAAACCTCATGGGTGACGGGCGCTATCTGGGATGTCGATGCGGGCATCATGGCGGTCAGACGATAACCCCGTGACGCTGGCATAAGCCGCCCCTTAAGGGCGGCATTTTTTTGTCGCCAGACATGTCATCAGCAGGCTTCACTAAGAATATTCACGACCTGTTCATCCGTGCCTTTTGTGTTCCCGGCACAGGGTGTTATGCCGGGTTCTGACGACATCCTGACAGGACAAAACGGCCAGAGAGAAAGGGGTTATACACGATGAGGAGCCGGTATCCGCAGTACCTATGAAATTCTTTTC
>NZ_JAMAXZ010000022.1:0-468 GCF_023712585.1 Microbacterium sp. P26
TCCGGTATTTTTAACCGTGGATAACTGGGCCAACCTGCTGCAGGGCAGCGCGATCCTGCTGATTGTGGCGATGGCGATGACCCTGATCGTCAGCGCCGGGGCGATTGATCTGTCGGTGGGCGTCGCGCTCGATTTCGGCGCCGCCTTCGCCCTCGTCGCCCTGAAAACCTGGCATCTGCCGTGGCAGGCCGCGGTGGGCTGCGCTCTGCTCGGCGGCGTGCTGATTGGCCTGCTCAATGCCTTTCTGATCCTCATCTGCCGGATCCGCCCCTTCCTCGCCACGCTCGGCACCTGGTTTATCGCCAGCAGCGCCGAGCGCATCTATACCGACGGCGGCGGCGCGATAGCCTATCGGCGGATGGCCCCGGAGTATCACGACCTGGCGGTGGGCAACCTTGGTGGGATCCCCACGCCGGTAGCGATCGTGCTGGCGCTGTGGCTGGCGGCCTGGCTGGTTACCGAGCGCAC
>NZ_JAMAXZ010000023.1:0-467 GCF_023712585.1 Microbacterium sp. P26
GCCCGAGCACGGCGTGCGCCCCGGCGTCCCGTTCGTCGCGCGGCTCGCCGATCCCGGCCTGCTGCCGATGCAGCAATGGAAGAAGGCGCTCGGCGCCAGCCTGCTCGCCGCGACGGCGGACGATCTCGGCGCGACGCCGGCGCAAGGCGTCGAGGGCCTGCGCGCGGGAATCGCCGCGTACCTGCGGGAATACCGCGGCATCCCTTGCGGGGCCGCCGACATCGTCATCACGACCGGGATCCGCCACGCGATCGACCTCGTCGCACGCACGCTGCTCGCGCCCGGCTCGACGGTGCTGATGGAAGACCCCGGCTATGCGTCGGCGTGGCAGATCTTCACGTTCGCGGGCGCGACCGTGATCGACGTGCCGGTCGACCGGGAAGGAATCGATACCGCGTCGCTGGAGAGCGCCATCCCGATGCGCGCGCCGCGTACGTGACACCCGCCCATCAGGCGCCGCTCGGCGT
>NZ_JAMAXZ010000024.1:0-463 GCF_023712585.1 Microbacterium sp. P26
TTGTTGAACAGGACATCGAGCCGGCCGAATTGTTGCGCGATCCGTGCAAACGCGTGGTCGACCGACGCTTCGTCGGTGACGTCGACCGGAAACACCTGCGCGTCGCCGCCGGCGGCGCGGATCGCGTCCTGCTGCGTTTCGCGTAACGACGCCTCCGTGCGCCCGAGCAGCGCAACGGTGAAGCCGGCCTGGGCAAGCGCGAGGGCCGCGGCGCGGCCGATGCCGGAGCCGGCGCCCGTGACGGCGGCGAATTTCTTCGAGACAGACATGGCTGGGTTTCCTGCGGGTCGAGTAAGGGGAGGCCGGCGATGACCGATGTCATCGCCACTTCGGCAATGTAGTCGAAATGCGCCGCCGCGCCGGTTCGCGCACGCTTGCAAAGCGCGATCGATCCTGCGGCGCTGGTCGAGCACTCGCTGATTATTACCCGAATGGCAAGTCTGTATCGATTTAGTGTATCGAT
>NZ_JAMAXZ010000025.1:0-463 GCF_023712585.1 Microbacterium sp. P26
GGCGAAGGCGCAATGACGGGCATGCAGATCAAATCGATGAAACGCCGGATGGTGCAGGGCGCTGCGGCCGCGGCGCTCGTGGCCGGCACGCTGGGCGCCGCGCATGCGGACGTCGGCGACGGCCTGAAGGTTGCGCGCAGCAACGCGTGCATGGGCTGCCATGCGGTGGACCGCAAGCTCGTCGGCCCGTCGTTCAAGGATATCGCCGCGCGTTACAAGTCCGATCCGCAGGCCGTCGCGAAGCTGTCGAAGAAGGTGAAGGACGGCGGCTCCGGTGTGTGGGGCGCAATTCCGATGCCCGCGCATCCGCGCATGAGCGACGCCGACGTCCGGTCGGTGGTCGAATGGGTGCTGGCTGGCGCGCCGTCAAAGTAACGCGTTGGGGGTGACGTAACCCCTATTGCCAAGCGCGGAAATGCGTGTGTATGATGATTGACTGTTGGGGCGGTAGCTCAGCTGGGAG
>NZ_JAMAXZ010000026.1:0-460 GCF_023712585.1 Microbacterium sp. P26
TCGGGATGGTCTGCAGGAGATCGCAAACGGGCCGCACGACGCTCCAGACCGTCGGGCTGAGCGCGGACAGCAGTCCGACCGCGCCGCCCACCACCGCACAGATCAGCACCGCCGTGCCCGAGAGATAGAGCGACAGCAGCGCCGGTTCCCACAGGCCCATGACCATGATGATGGCGGGCAGGATCACGGCATAGGCCGCCAGCGCCCACCCGCCTGCCACCCAGCCGAGAGCACCCACTCCGAACAGCACGAAGGGCCAGGGCAGATGCGTGATGCCCAGCTTCAGCATTCCCGCCGCCAGCAGCAGGACCAGGCCTGCCAGAAGGTGGCCTCGCCATGCCAGGACCACCGCCAGAAGCGCCGCGACGATGAACCAGGCGACCGAGAGCGTCGCGCTCCAGGGAAAGCCCCAGGTCGCAGGCGTCACCGCGTGGTCGAGCCCAATGCGCAGGGGCAACAG
>NZ_JAMAXZ010000027.1:0-456 GCF_023712585.1 Microbacterium sp. P26
GAGTTATCTTACCCTGAAAAATTCAGGAAGGTCAAACCTTGGGGAAGAAAAGGTGATGGCGGTAACGATGGTTATATTCCAGAGCGAGGGGAATATTATCAAGTATACGCTCCGGAGGAATTAAATCGCGAAACAATAAAATTTGCAATAAAAAAAATGAAAGCAGATGTTGAAAAAATAAAAGAATCATGGAATGAGTCTTGCGAGTTTAAAGTTTTTTATGCGGTTATCAAGGATAAAGAACAGGGGTTACCAAAAGAGATATATACCACTCTTGCGAAAATTAAAGAAGATTATAAGTTAGAACACGCAGATGTTTTCAGCTCTTCGAGCCTTCACCGTTTAGCAATGAAATTACCAGCATCAAAGTTAAAAACATTTTTGAATGTCGAGACGCCCTCATATAAGAAAGAAATGGTTATACATAACTACCTAGTCAGGCATTTACCTTTAGAT
>NZ_JAMAXZ010000028.1:0-449 GCF_023712585.1 Microbacterium sp. P26
CTCGACGTACCAGCGGCTGGCGCTAAGATCGCCGGCGGCCAGATTCAGCCCCACCGCAAGAATAAAGACGAAGAGTATCGCAGTGACGCCCTGCAACAGGCTGCCGAGAAAGGGCACCACCCGCGCCGCCGTCAGGCTCTCCTGATTGGTGCTCAGGTAGGTCGTCACGATAAATTTACCGTGTCCCGGTCCGACGGCGTGCAGCACGCCATAGAGAAAGGCCCCCACCAGCAGCCAGATACCGCCGCTGTACTGATGGTTATTCAGCAACAGAAGGTACATCACCAGATAGCGATGCAGGGTAATTTGGGTGGCGAGACACCACTGGAGAAAGTCACCCCAGTGGCTGTGCAAGGTGATAGCGGCGGCCAGCAGTAGAAGGCCGCCGCACCCGGCCGCCAGCAGGCGCCAGTCGCGGAGCGCAATCGGAGTCGTCATCGTTATACCAT
>NZ_JAMAXZ010000029.1:0-441 GCF_023712585.1 Microbacterium sp. P26
GGGCGCGTCGAGCGCCTGCATGCCCAGCACGTCTTCCGCGTAGCGGCGCCACGCATCGACGCGCGTCGCCTCGACGACGACGTAGCCCAGCGCACGGACATCGATCATGTCGGCCTCCTCCTGGTTCAGAATCCGTTGTTCGTGAAAGGATTCTGGCCGGTCGGGGGTGGCGTTACATCGTCTGTTGGGACGAGAGGACGGGCGGTAAAAGCCGGGGATGGCGGCGCGGAAGCGCGCCGCAGGAGGATTCGGTGCTCGGCGGGTGAAAGGTGGCGGCCGGTCACGGCAGCCAGGGCGGTGCGCTCGCCTGCCGGGCGGTCACCGCCCGCCCCGGCTTCGCGCGACCGGCAGGCCGCCTGCCGCGACGTTACTCGAACGGATTCAGCAACCGGACGCCGGTGCGAGCGAAATCGTCGACGTTGCGCGTGACGACCGTCAAAT
>NZ_JAMAXZ010000002.1:0-593068 GCF_023712585.1 Microbacterium sp. P26
CACTGCCTCCATCGACTGACCCCCAGCCACCGCCCGCAGAACCGCAGCCCGCTCCTCCCACGCCAACTTCTTCGGCATCCGCAACCTCCCCACGCGAGGGTGTTGCGCTAAGAACTGGAGACCACCCGAAAACCGTCCGGGTGTTTTGGACACTCAAGGGCCGTCGAAGGACCCCGGATGCCAGGAACCCGGGCCTGTGCGAACGTCGGGTCGCGTGGCGGCCGGAGGGTGGGACCTGGGCACCGGGACGCTGGCGCGGGAGCGCTACGAAGCGCGGAGGGCCTGATCGAGGTCTGCGATGAGGTCTTCGGCGTCCTCCAGGCCGATCGACAGCCGGATGAGGCCGTCGCCGATGCCGAGGCGATCGCGTGTGTCTTGCGTGAAGCCGAGGTGGGTCGTCGTCGCGGGGTGCAGGGCCATCGACCGCGTGTCGCCGATGTTGGTCATGCGGCTGAACAGACGCAGAGCGTCGAAGAAACGCTCCGCGGCGGGGCGACCTTCGCGCACGGTGAACGAGAAGACGGAGCCCGACAGCCCGTCGTAGTCGCGGACGGCGAGCGCGTGCTGCGGGTGCGAGGGCAGGCCCGCGTAATCAACACTCTCGACCTCGGCGTGCTGCTCGAGCCATTCGGCGATCGTGCGCGCCGTGGCGAGGTGTTGGCGCATGCGCACCGACAGCGTCTCCATGCCTTGCAGCAGCAGGAATCCGTTGAGCGGCGAGAGAGCGGGGCCGGTGTCGTTCGCGATGCCGAACCGGAGCGCCAGCTCGAACGCACGCGGGCCGAACGCCTCGACGAACGAGGAGTGCCCCGCGATCGAGGTGTCGGTGATCGCGGGATAGGAGCGATCGGATGCCATCCAGTCGAACGTCCCGCCGTCGACCACCGCACCCGCGAGGTTCGCTCCGTGCCCGGAGAGGAACTTCGTCGCCGAGTGCACGACGATGTCGGCTCCGTGCTCGATGGGACGGATCAGGAACGGTGTCGCGATGGTGTTGTCGACGACGAGGGGGATGCCGTGTCGTCGCGCCACGCGAGCGACGGCGTCGATGTCGACGACGTCGTTCTTGGGGTTCGGGAGCGTCTCGGTGAAGATCGCCTTCGTCTCGGGGCGGATGAGCGCATCCCACTCCGACTCGTCGGCGGGATCCCACACGTACTCGACGGTGACGCCCATGCGGGCGAAGGTGCGGTCGAACAGCACCCGCGTGCCGCTGTAGATGCTGGCGGTCGAGACGATGTGCTCACCGCTTCCGGCGAGCCCGAGCAGGGCGATCGTGATCGCCGCCTGACCTGACCCGACGACGATCGCTCCCGATCCACCCTCGAGGGAGGCCAACCGGGCCTCGGCGACCTGGTTGGTGGGGTTCGCGTTGCGGGAGTAGAGGTGACCCAGATCTGCGCCGGCGAACCGATCGGTCGCCTCTTGGAACGAATCGAATCGGTACGCGGCAGACAGGTGCACCGGGGTGATGCGCGAACCGTGAGTGAGGTCTTCGATCTCGCCCGCGTGCACCTGGCGCGTGGCGAAGCCGAAGCCCTGCCAATCGGAGTGCGGGGGAGCGGGCTCAGCCACGCAGACCCACCGCTTCTTGCGGGAGCAGCGTGCCGAGCCAGCGGGCGATCTCGCGGGGTCCGGAGCGCGGTGCGGTGGCCTCGACGTCGGGGTTGTAGTTGGTGTTCGTGTTGACGTCGTACGTGACCGTGCGCCCGTCGCGCGTCTCGATGAACTCGATGCCCGCGATGCCGACACCCTCGGCCGCGAGGAACGCGAGGTAGCGGTCGACGAGCGCCTGGTCGACGTCTTCCCGCAGACGGAAGAGGGGCTCGGGCTCGACCCCGTCTGCCCCCGGAACGGCGCAGGCCTCGGCGGGGCAGAGCTCGAAGCTGCCCGCACTGGTGTCGACCCGCACGGCGTACACGAAATCGCCGGCGACGAACTCGGCCCGCGTGATGAAGGGCGTCTTGGCGACGAGCAACTCTTGCAACAGGGTGATGCCATCGGGAGAGGGTTCGAAGTCGGGGCTCTTCACCCACGCGGCGAACTCGTCGACGGTGTCCCAGCGCCGCACCCCGAGTCCCTTCCCGCCCTGGTTGTGCTTGCTGATGAAGGGGGCGCCGAACTCCTCAGCCTTCGCCGCCAGGTCGTCGACGCCGAACACGGCGACCGTGCGCGGAACCTCGATGCCCGCGTGTCGCAGAGCCGCGTGCTGCGCGACCTTGCTGACCTCGAGTTCGAGCACGTCGGCCCCGTTGATCACCGTGCGACCCCACGACGCGAGCCAGCGCAGCACGGCGCGGCCGAACTCTTTGCTGTAGGCGTGGTCGCGGGTGTGGGCCGAGGCGCTCAGCCGCGACCAGAAGATGCCCTCGGGCGGCTCGACGGCCAGGTCGATCGAGCCGTCGGTCAGCATCCACTCTTCGAACGGCACACCCTCGGCTTCGAACGCCGCCGCGAACGGCGGGATCCATTGAGGGTTCTCGTGGATGACATAGACCTTGCCCGACATGCCGCCAGGCTAACCCGGACCTCCGACATCGGGACGACCGTGCGTCACCTGACGACACTGGGCCCGCCGGCATCCGCCCCCTAGGCTCGGATGCCGGAAAGGGATGCCATGACCTCGGACTACATCGATGCCAACCGCGCCAACTGGGATGAGCGCGCGACTCTGCACGCCGCGCGCGACGGTTCGGGTTACGGCGTTCAGCGCTATGTGCAGGATTCCGCGGCACTGTCGGACGTCGTGCGGTTCGACGTGCCCCTGCTGGGCGACATCGCGGGCAAGCGGGCGGTGCACCTGCAGTGCCACATCGGCACCGACACTCTTTCGCTCGCGCGGCTGGGCGCGCGGGTCACAGGACTCGACTTCTCGGAGAACGCCGTTGCGGAGGCGCGACGCCTCGCCGACGAAGCCGGCGTGCAGGTCGATTTCGTCCGATCGGATGTTCGGCGCGCGGCGGAGGTGCTCCCGCGCGGAGAGTTCGATCTCGTCTACACGGGGATCGGGGCGCTGTGCTGGCTCCCGTCGATCACGGAATGGGCAGGGGTGGTTGCCGACCTTCTCGCGCCCGGCGGGACGCTTCACATCCGCGAGGGGCATCCCGTGCTGTGGGCGATGAACGAGGAACTGCCCGGGCTGACGCTCGCGTTCCCGTACTTCGAGCAGACGGCACCTCTGGAGTGGGATGACGACAGCACCTATGTCGAAGCGTCGGCTCCGCTGACGTCGACGAAGACGTACGAGTGGAACCACGGTCTCGGCGAGATCGTCACGGCCCTGCTGGAGCACGGCCTGCGTCTCGACACACTCGTCGAGCACGACAGCGTTCCGTGGGAGGCCCTGCCCGGCCGCATGACGAAGCGCCCGAACGGCGAGTTCGCGCTGACCGAGCAGCCGTCGGTGATGCCGCTGAGCTACACGATCAGGGCGACGAAGGTGGCGTGACGGTCGGAGTAGACGAAGTCTGCGACGGCTGCAGCTCGAAGATGTCGCCGGGAACGCAGGGGCTCACATAGCCGAAATTGGCTACCCCTCTTCCGACCCACAGGTCTGTGATGGAACCGTCGTCGTTGACCCCGCTCAGGAATGGCGGATCAGAGAGGATGTACCGGACTGGGTCCAGATCCCGATTGACCGTGATCTCCGCGTTCACTCCGCTATTACTCCACGCAATCTGCACTTGCTCGGCCAGTTTTTGCGGTTCTGCGGGCAACGTCTGCGCGAATCGAGAGTCAAGGTGCAGTGACACACCGTTCACGCCACCAGAGGCGTTGCAGGCGAACCACTGTCTATGCATCTCCCAGCCGTCTTCGCCAAAGGCCTCGAGAGCAGCCGCATACAGTCGGTCGCCTTCTTCCGTTACCTGATCGGGTGTCATGTCAGTTCCTCCAGTCGTCTGAGCGGAGCAAGATATGACCGAGCTTCCGATAATAAACATTGCGACAAAGACCGTCGCAGTTCTCAAGGCATGCCTGCGGCCCATTTGCCACCTCCGATAACGGCTCTTTCGCTCGTGTTTCCGCCCGCCACTAACTGATCGTCACTACCCATCGTCGCGAGTGCCGTGTTGTACAACGCAGTAGTGCCCTTGGTGAAATAGCTCTCATTACCCTCAATCGCAGAGCCGATGGGACCGTGACGCTGGACCTGCTCCAGAATCTGCCCCTCGACCTTCGTCGCTTCGGAAGAGAAGACACGGGCCCCAAAATTCTGAGTCGTTGGATCTTGACGTCCGGAAAATAGTTGGCCCACTGGAGCCCATTCGTCGCGGATTGCTTGAGACGCAAATACTTGACCCGCGGGCACGTTGAGGTCTGAGGCTTGTTCGATCGCGGTCGAGATTCCCGCTGAACCCAGCAGTATCAGGTGGTCAGCTTGGGCCGTTTGTAGAGCGAGCGTCGCAACGTCAGTGCCGTAAGAATGCGCGACGACGGAGAGTTCGAGGTCCGCACCCCCGGCGTCTCGCGCCAGTTGAAGAGCCTGGATGTCTCGAGACAGACTTTCTGCCCCTATCCGCGCTCGCTCGTCAAAAAACACTTCGCCCGCAGCAATAGTCGGCATCGGCGGGTGGTATCCAATCCAGGCAATCGCAGCGAGGTCACCTCGCGCTACACCCGTCACGCGCTGCTGCTCCGCCAGCAACGCGTCCGCTGTCTCCACGTAGTCGCCCATGCTTCCCTGAACCGTCGTCCCCATCCCCGGCACGATCACACTCACGTGGCTCGCCCTGTCCAGATCCCCCACCGCCACCTGCGCGAGCGGCGGCCGATCCAACACCAGCGACGCGAGGGTGTTGCCGTTCGCCGCGCGCTCCAACGCCTCCAGCGCCGCCACCTGCTCCGACTGGTCCCACGGGCTGTTCCGCGCCTCCGCGAGCGCCTGGGCGAGCACGATGCGGTTCGCGCGGTCGCGCGCGGCGTAGGAGACACCGCCGAGGTTGCCGATGATCCCGGGGGCACAAGCGATCAGTGCATCCTGCTGCGCCGAACTCAGGCCGCGCCACCACGGGGCGACGTCGGTCAGGCTCGTCTGCGCCAGGCGCTCCAGCAGGTCAGGTCGCGCCCCGAGCAGGGCGGTGAGCGTGTCGGCGTCGAGGGTGCGCATCATCGCGAGCACGCGTCCGGGCGGAAGCGCTGCGACTCCGAGACCCTCACCGACCCTCGCCCATGCTTCTCCGCGGGCGCGCACGGCCTCGATCGCACGCCGCACGGCGACTGTCGCGACATCGCCCGCCGCTTTCACGTCGGCGCACGCGTCAGTCACCATCGCCTCGGCGCGCGCTCGCGCCTCGCCGGCGGTGGTCGGAGCCGGTCCGCGGTGGCGGGGATCCGACACGAGCACCGGCCACCCCCGCGAGAACGACGAGAAACCGGCCGGCGTCCCCGGCGTCTCGGGCAGCGACGACGCGAACGCCCACGCCTCGATCGCCTGCGCGGCCAGCCCCTGCGCCGAACTCAACGCTCGGGCATACGTCTGCAGTGGGCCGATGACCGCGGAGAGACCGTCGCCGATCTCGGTCCAGCGTCGCGCGACCGACGTCACCCGGTTCGCGTACGCCTCGGCCGCTTGCCCGGTCCATCCATCGATCTCGCGCATGCGCACGAGTCGGTCGATCAGATCCGAGGCGACGCGTGCTCTCTCGGCAGCGAGGTGTGCGACCTCGTACGCGGCCTCCACCGACCCCGGCACCAATCCGGTGGGGTGCGACGAAAGCCCCAGAGGGGTCACAGCAACGCCTGCAGGGCCTTGAGCGTGACGTCAGCGTCACCGTCCACGCGTTCGTACATCGCCGCCACCTCCCTCAGACCGGACGCCACGTCGTCGACGCTCGCGACCGCCTCGGTCCAGCCGCCGGCCAGAGCCCCCGCGAAGTCGTCGACGGCCTCGCAGAGCGCCTCGTGACCGAGGGTGCGAGTCCACGGCATCCGGAACTGACCTTCGGCGGGCCGGATGACGTTGTCGAAGATCAGGGCGGTGCGGCGGAGCTCGTCGGGGATCACGGTGAATGCGCGCATGCGGGAAAGGTACTGAGGATCACGGCGACCCCGAGCGAGTTATCCACAGGGAAAAGCCCGGTCCAGCGCATATTCACCCGTCGAGCGACCAAGTTCACCCGAGACACCCATGACGAACGTCACCCCTGAATGGTGACGGCCGGCTGATGTGACCTCGGAGCCCCGCGGCCAGCATGAACACATGACCTCCTCCACCCCCACCCCCGCCGCGATCGACGCGCGGGGCGTCGTCAAGAGCTTCGGCTCCGTCCACGCCGTCCGCGGCGTCGACCTCACCGTCCGACCGGGCGAGATCGTGGCCTTCCTCGGCCCGAACGGCGCGGGCAAGACCACCACGATCGACATGATCCTGGGCCTGACGAACCCCGACGCCGGCAGCATCGAGGTGTTCGGCCACAGCGCTCGCGGAGCCGTCGCCCGCGGCCTCGTCTCGGCTGTTCTCCAGTCGGGCGGGCTGCTGAAAGACCTGACCGTGCGCGAAACGGTCGAGCTGACGGCGAGCCTGTTCGCCGAGAAGCGCCCCGTCGACGAGGCCCTCGAGCGTGCCGGCATCCTGAACCTCGCCCGCCGCAAGGTCGGTCTGTGCTCGGGCGGCGAGCAGCAGCGACTGCGCTTCGCGATGGCGCTCGTGAGCGACCCCGCGCTGCTGATCCTCGACGAGCCGACCACCGGCATGGACGTCGAGGCGCGCCGCTCGTTCTGGAGCGCCATTCGAGCGGATGCCGCTCGCGGACGCACCGTGATGTTCGCCACGCACTACCTCGACGAGGCCGACGAGTACGCCGACCGCATCGTGCTGATGCGCGGCGGACAGATCGTGGCCGACGGCAGCACCACCGAGATCAAGAACCTCGTCTCGGGGCGGGTCGTTCAGGTGACGCTCCCGGATGCCGACCTCACGGCCCTCGCGGCTGTCCCGGGCGTCGACTCGGTCGAGGCCGCCGGCGAGCGCATCACCGTGCACACGCGGGATTCCGACGCCCTCGCGCGTCACCTGCTCACCTCCACCCCGGCGCGGGATCTCGAGATCACCGCCCAGAACCTCGAGAGCGTGTTCCTGACGCTCACCGCCGAGCCCTCGGCATCCGACCTCGTCCCGACGGGAGCACGCCGATGACCGCCATCGCCCTCGACCGCCCGCTGCCCGCCATGGGTGGGTTCACGCTGACCTATCTGCGCATCGAACTGGTGCGCAAGCTGCGCAATCCGCGCAGCATTCTCTTCACCGTCGCGTTCCCCGTGCTGATGTTCTTCATCGTCGGGTTCCAGACGCTCGACGTGCCGCTGACCGATACACCGCTGGCGTCCGGGGGAGTGTCGGTGGCCGCGTACATCATGGTCTCGATGGCGATGTACGGAACCATGATGTCGGCGACCCAGACCGGGGCGTCGGTCGCGGTGGAGCGCGCGCAGGGCTGGTCGCGACAGCTGCGGCTCACCCCCCTCAACCCGGTCTCGAACGTCGTGGTCAAGATGCTCGCGGGCATGATGTTCGGCCTGATCGCGGTCATCGCGACCTACGCGGTCGCCGCGGGAGCCGGCGTGCAGCTCGCCCCGGTGCAGTGGATCGTCACGGGCCTCGCGGCCTGGGTGCTCGCGGGAGCCGTCTTCACCACCCTCGGGCTCATGGTCGGCTACATGGTGCCGGGCGAGAACGCGGCGCAGATCACGAGCCTCGCGGTGGTGCTGCTGTCGTTCCTCGGCGGGCTGTTCTTCCCCCTGTCGTCGATGCCCGACTTCCTGCAGGTCATCGGCAAGCTGACGCCGGTCTACGGCATCGGCGAGCTCGCCCGCTCGCCCCTCACCGGCGACGGATTCGACCTCGGCGCCCTCGTCAACGCGGTGGTGTGGCTCGCGGTGTTCATCGCCGGCACCGTCTTCTTCTTCCGTCGCGACACGCGTCGCGGCTGACACGCCTAGGGTGAACGACGTGAGCACGACGGCCGGCCCGGAGCGCACCCGCGTTCCGGGCCGCCGTCCGTTCCGCCGCGGCTGGTTCATCGGGGCGTCGATCTCGCTGATCTGGACCTATCCGGTGCTGGTCGAGCTCTGGCAGGGCCCGAGCATGACGGGTCACCTCGTCGGCACCGCGATCATCATCGTGTTCGCCGCCGTGTTCATTGCGACCGTTCCCTACGCCCGCGTCACCCCGTCGCGCCTCCGCAGGCTGCTGCCGACGGTGGTGCTCTTCGCGCTGAGCCTCACGCTGCTGCCCTGGCTGGGCACCGACATCCGCTGGATGTGGACCTTCGTCGGCGTCGCGTTCGCCGTCTCGGCGATGGGGCGGAGGACCACGTGGCTGTTCATCCCGGCCCTCAGCGTCCTGTCGTTCGTCGTCGGCGACGCGATGGGCGCCGATGCCTTCTCGAACGTCGTGAACTCGGCGATCATCCTCTCGATCTCGATCATGATGTTCAGCTTCGTCGAGAACATCTCGACCCTCGAGCGGCTGCGTGCGGCCCAGGAGCAGATCGCCGAACTCGCCGCCGAACGCGAGCGCGGCCGCGTCGCCCGCGACGTGCACGACATCCTCGGCCACTCGCTCACGGTGATCACCGTGAAGGCCGAGTTGGCACGACGGCTGATGGATGCCGGCTCCCCGGCTGCCCGCGACGAGATCGCCCAGATCGAAGGCCTCTCCCGCGGGGCTCTGGCCGACGTGCGCGCGACCGTGCACGGGTACCGCGGCGTGAGCATCAGCGGCGAGCTGGCCGCCGCCCGCGCGGCGCTCGAGAGCGCCGGCGTCTCGGCCGACCTCCCCGGCTCCACCGACCAGGTGCCCGCCGACCGCCGAGAACTCGCCGGGTGGGTCGTGCGGGAGGCCGTCACCAACGTGGTGCGCCACTCGGGCGCGAGCGCCTGCCGTGTGCGACTCGACAACCGCTCGATCGAGGTCGCCGACGACGGATGCGGCCCGGCGTCCACGGCATCCACCGGCTCAGGACTCACGGGACTCCGCGAACGCGTCGAGACCTCGGGAGCGCGGTTGACCATCGGCCGCAGCGACCTGGGCGGCTTCAAAGTGAAGGTGGCGTGGTGATCCGACTGCTCATCGCCGACGATCAGGCCCTCGTGCGGGGCGCCCTCGCCGCTCTGCTCGGACTCGAGCCCGACATCGAGGTCGTCGCCCAGGTCGGACGCGGAGACGAAGTGGTCGAGGCGGCGCGGACATCTGAGGCGACCGTCGCCCTGCTCGACATCGAGATGCCGGGGATCGACGGGATCGCCGCCGCCGCCCAATTACGAGCAGAAGTTCCCGGATGCCGCGCCCTCATCGTCACGACCTTCGGACGCCCCGGCTACCTGGCGCGGGCGATGCAGGCCGGCGCGTCGGGCTTCGTGGTCAAGGACACGCCGGCGGCCGAACTCGCAGATGCCGTGCGGCGGGTCTCTCAGGGACTGCGCGTGGTCGACCCGCAATTGGCCGCCGAGTCGCTCGCCCAAGGCGACTCGCCCCTGACGGAGCGTGAGACCGACGTGCTCGCCGCGGCACGCGACGGCGGCTCGATCGCCGACATCGCACGGACCGTCCACCTCTCGGAGGGCACGGTGAAGAACCATCTGTCCAGTGCGATCGGCAAGACCGGCGGGCGCAACAGGGCGGATGCCGTGCGGGTGGCCGTCGAGCGCGGGTGGCTCTAGCGGTCGGCGCCCACCCCGAACGCCTCCGCCTCCTCCTCCGTCAGCATCCGGGAGCGGATGAGGAAGCGCATGCCCGTCGGCCCCTCGACCGAGAAGCCCGCGCCGCGACCGGGGACGACGTCGATCGTCAGGTGCGTGAACTTCCAGTACTCGAACTGCGACTCCGACATGTAGACCTGAATGGGGTCGTCGAGACCGACCTCGATGTCGCCGAGGTGCACGTCGCTGGGCCCGGTGATGAACATCCCCACGGGGTAACACATGGGGGAGCTGCCATCGCAGCAGCCGCCGGACTGGTGGAACATCAGCGGCCCGTGCTTGACCGTGAGCTCGCGCAGCAGCGCGGCCGCGGCATCCGTCACATCGACGCGAGAAAGCTCGGCCATGTCCCGTTCCTTTCGAACGATGTCCCACTTTCGGTCGCCTGAGGGGTGCTCAGGCGACCGATTGTGGGACATGGCGACGCGGCGCCGGGAAAGCCCCGGCGCCGCTGCGACTCAGAAGAAGCCCATTGCCCCGTCGGCGTACGACACGAGCAGGTTCTTCGTCTGCTGGTAGTGGTCGAGCATCTTGAGGTGGTTCTCGCGACCGATGCCCGACTGCTTGTATCCGCCGAACGCCGCGTGCGCGGGGTACTGGTGATACGTGTTCGTCCAGACGCGGCCCGCCTCGATCGCGCGACCGGCACGGTAAGCGGTGTCGCCGCTGCGTGCCCAGACGCCCGCGCCGAGGCCGTAGAGCGTGTCGTTGGCGATCGAGATGGCGTCGTCGAAGTCGTCGAACGACGTGACCGACAGCACGGGTCCGAAGATCTCCTCCTGGAAGATGCGCATGTCGTTCGTGCCCTCGAACACCGTCGGAGCGACGTAGTAACCGCCCGACAGGTCGCCGCCGAGGTCGACGCGCTCACCGCCCGTGAGCAGCTTCGCCCCACCCTGCTTGCCGATGTCGATGTACGACAGGATCTTCTCGAGCTGGTCGTTCGAGGCCTGCGCGCCGATCATCGTCTCGGGGTCGAGCGGGTTGCCCTGGCGCACCTTCTTCACGCGCTTGAGCCCGTCGCCGAGGAACTGGTCGTAGATCGACCGCTGGATCAGCGAGCGCGAGGGGCACGTGCAGACCTCGCCCTGGTTCAGCGCGAACATCGTGAAGCCTTCGAGCGCCTTGTCGTAGTACGCGTCGTCGGTGTGCAGGGCGACGTCTTCGAAGAAGACGTTGGGACTCTTGCCACCGAGTTCGAGCGTCACGGGGATGAGGTTCTGCGAGGCGTACTGCATGATCAGGCGGCCGGTCGTCGTCTCACCCGTGAAGGCGATCTTGCGGATCCGCTTGTGCTGCGCGAGCGGCGCACCCGCCTCGATGCCGAACCCGTTGACGATGTTCACCACGCCCGCGGGGAGCAGGTCACCGATGATGTCGAACAGGAAGAGCAGCGATGCCGGCGTCTGCTCGGCCGGCTTGATCACGACGCAGTTGCCCGCGGCGAGAGCCGGCGCGAGCTTCCACGCGGCCATGAGGATGGGGAAGTTCCACGGAATGATCTGTCCCACCACGCCGAGCGGCTCGTTGAAGTGGTACGCCACCGTGTTCTCGTCGAGCTGGCTGAGCGAGCCCTCCTGCGCCCGCAGCACGCCCGCGAAGTAGCGGAAGTGGTCGACCGTGAGGGGAATGTCGGCTGCGAGCGTTTCGCGCACCGGCTTGCCGTTCTCCCACGTCTCGGCGACGGCGATCTTCTCGAGGTTCTCTTCGATGCGGTCGGCGATCTTGTTGAGGATGACGCTGCGCTCAGCGGGAGTGGTCTTCTTCCACGACGCGAACGCCTTCCACCCGGCCTCGACCGCGCGGTCGATGTCGTGCGCGTCGCCGCGGGCGACCTCGCAGAACGGCTTGCCGGTGACAGGGGTGATGTTCTCGAAGTACTCGCCGCTGTGCGGCTCGACCCACTCGCCGCCGATGTAGTGCCCGTACCGCGAGCGGTACTCGGCGACGGCCCCGCGGGTTCCCGGGGCGGCGTAGACGCTGGATACGCCTTCTTCGACGATGGTCATGCGTGTCTCCTTCGACGGTCATGAGTTGCCGCGTCGGCTTCGGGCGGCGATGCGCCGACGGTACGCCGCGGGAGGTTGCATCGGGTTGCGCCGGCGAGCGGCATGCGTTGAGGACGCATTCGTTCGACGAGACCGCACGGGATTGACGCGAAACGGGTGCGTCGTCGACGAACGAATGCGGTTTCGACGCACACGCGGGCGGGACGGCCGGACAGAACGACGGATGCCGCGACCCTCGGGCCACGGCATCCGTTCGAGCGAGCGCGGTCTAGGCGTCGGCGTCGGCCAGCACCGAGCGCAGCGGGGGCACGTTGACCTCGTGCAGGTCGACGTCGTCGAGGCGCTCGATGCTCTGCACGCGCGGCGCGATGGTGCGGTCGTCGGCGACGATCCAACTGCCGACGAGCAGGAAGCGGTCGTTGCCCGCGGTGATCGGCCCCGTGAGGGCGAAGGTCTGGTGCGTGGGCGTGAGGAAGGTCACGCGCACGGGGGTGCCGTGGGGGAGCGTCGAGGGATCGACGACGTCGGCCTCGAGCGCGGGCTGGGGAGCCTCGATACCCAGGTCGATGCGCTGGATCTCGGAGCTCGTCGCGAGGATGACGTCGCCGACGAGCGGCTGCCCGCCGACGCCGATGCGAACGGTGCCCTCGAGCGCGTAGAGCCCGTAGCGCGGGGAACGGACGATGACGCGGGCGACATCGCCCGCCTTGACCTCGGCCAGCGCCTCGCGGATGCGCCCAACGTCGCGACGGGCGCGGGCTGCCGAGAAGATGTCGAGCGCTTTTTCGTCCATATCTTCAGAGTAACGAGGGCCTCCGACATCGGGCTCCGAACCCGCGGGGTCGGGTGCGGGCCTCAGTCGCGATCGAGCCTCTCGATGCGGGCGACGAGTCCCGCGCGCTTGGGAGATCGAGCCGGCAGCATCGACAGGCACAGCCGCAGCACCTCGCCGTCGTCGCGCCCGTCGAGGGTGTCGGCGTAGGCGAGCAGCACGTCGACCCCCGCCTCGGCGATGAGGGCCTCACGCAGCGCCGAGCGCACCGATTCGCGCACCTCGACCACCCCGGGCGCGTCGGACTCGGGCAGCACCGGACCCGGGTATGCAGCCAGTGCGACCCGGTGCGCCCCGCGATCCAGCAGTGACAGCACGTGCTGGGCGTCGGTCTCGAGGCCGTCGGCAAGCCGGTACGGTCGCGACTGCGGCACCAGCTCCGCAGCGGTCGGCACCAGCGCGCGGCGCAGACGCACCATCTCGGGCCGCAGCGTCTCGACGGCCGGGTGCCCGTACACGGCTTCGCTCAGCGCCTCGGCCGACAGTCCCTCGCGGTGCATCGCCAGCAGCAGCAGGATCTCGGCGTGCCGCGCACTCAGTTCGAGGGTCGAGCCTCCGGCCTCCAGCAGCGCGCGATCCCGCCCGAGGATGCGCAGCAGAGCCCGCGAGGGCGCCGACCGCCGCGGGGGAGGAACCTGCTGCGCACGCAGTCGTGCGACGAGGATCTCGCTCTCGATCGCCCGAGCCGTGGCATCCACCAACAATTGGGCTTGAGGGGTCACAGCCTCGGGCCCTCCGGTGACGTCGATCACGCCGAGCAGTCGCCGCGTCTCGGGATCGTGCACCGGCGCCGCGGTGCAGGACCACGGCTGCACGAGGCGGTTGAAGTGCTCCGCGCCGCGGATCTGCACCGAGCGGTCCAGGGTGAGGGCCGTTCCGGGAGCAGAAGTGCCGACGGCGTCTTCCGCCCAGTTCGCCCCCGCCACGAATCCCATGTCGCCGGTCAGCGCGCGAATGTGACGGTCGCCTTCGACCCACAGCAGACGGCCCGCGGCGTCGCCGACCGCCACGACCACGCCGGATTCCGCGGCCGTGCCGGGCAGCAGCAGCGAGCGGATCATGTCCATCACCCCGGCCAGCGGATGCCCCTGCCGGTACGCCTCGAGCTCGTCGGTCGTCAGACCGAGCGGGGGCAGCCCCTCGGGTCCGACGAGCGAGGCGAGCGAGCGACGCCACGACTCCTGCACGAGGGGGCGGACGTCGTCGAGCCTGCGGTCCTCATTGCCAGCGATGAGTTCTTCGTGAGCGCGCGCGATGAGCAATCCCGAGGTCTCGGGAGAAACGGCCGGTCGCGACCATGGAGAAGACACACGACTCCCATCGGCGGTGACGGAGGTGGGTCCAGTGTAGGTCGGGCGGCACGCGGGCGGGAGGGTCCGTTCGACCGGGGTGCGACCGGTGCGATGTGCCTATGAGGGTTCGACCTCCCACGACACGACGTGCGCGCGATCCAGCGGCACCGGGCGAGAGGCGGCCATTCGCCCCTCTGCCGATGAGAACGGTTCCCGATCCCCTCGAAACGCCGTCAACCCCCGTTGTCGCGGGTCGGGGGGAAGCGCACGGTGGAAGGACCGACAGAAAGGAACGCCATGAAGGCTGTGCAGTACCGCGAGATCGGCAAGGGACCCGAGGTCGTCGAGATCGAGGAGCCCCACGCGGGCCCGGGCCAGGTGCGTCTGAAGGTGACCGCGGCGGGCCTGTGTCACTCCGACTGGTTCGTGATGGACCTCCCCGAAGACCAGTACACGTACGGCCTGCCGCTGACCCTCGGCCACGAGGGCGCGGGGATCGTCGACGAGCTCGGCGAGGGCGTCGAGGGCGTGGAGATCGGCGCGGCCTACGCGATCTACGGCCCGTGGGGCTGCGGGCGCTGCCACGCGTGCGCGCAGGGCGCCGAGAACTACTGCCCCTACGCGGCCGAGATGGGCATCACCCCTCCGGGCCTGGGCAGCCCGGGAGCGATGGCCGAGTACGTCATCGTCGACGACCCGCGGCACCTCGCCCCGCTCGGCGACCTCGACCCGGTCGAGACGGTGTCGCTGACCGATGCCGGACTCACGCCGTACCACGCGATCGTCTCGGCGAAAGAGAAGCTGTACCCCGGGGCGACGGCCGTCGTCATCGGTGTCGGCGGTCTCGGGCACGTCGGTGTGCAGATCCTCCGCGCGATCACCCAGGCCACCGTCATCGCCGTCGACCTCGGCGAAGACAAGCTGGCCCTCGCCCGCGAAGTCGGCGCGCACCACACGGTGAACTCCGACGAGCATGCGGCGGAGCGCATCCGCGAGCTCACGAACGGACTCGGCGCGACGGCGGTCTTCGACTTCGTCGGCGTGCAGCCCACGATCGACCTCGCGCGCGCGGTCGCGGGGATGGACAGCTTCATCCACATCGTCGGCATCGGTGGCGGCATCATGCCGGCCGGCTTCTTCTCCACGCCGATGGGCGCCGCCGTCCGCGCTCCGTACTGGGGCACGCGCAGCGAGCTCATCGAGGTGCTCGATCTCGCCCGTAGCGGCGCCGTCGGCGTCCACGTCGAGCGCTACGGCTTCGACGGAGCCGTCGAAGCGTACGCGAAGCTGCACAAGGGGCAGGTGCGCGGCCGCGCCGTCGTCGTGCCCTGACGCGAACCTCGAGGGGGTGGCATCCGGATCAGGGATGCCACCCCCTCGGTGTGTCCGCCGGGTGAGCGCGGCGAGAAGAAGCGGTATCGCACTACGCACTACTGCGCACTGCGTGGTACTGTCCGTGGCAGACAAGCGAAGGGGGCCGCGTGGATACGACGCAGCTGTTGAAGGGGGTGCTGGACGCCGCGGTGCTCGCCGTCGTGCAGCATGACGACGGGTACGGGTACGACATCGTGCGGCGCCTGCGCGAGGCGGGGCTCGGCGAGGTCGGCGACGCGTCGGTGTACGGCACGCTCCGCCGCCTGTACTCCGCGGGCGCGCTGTCGAGCTACGTCGTGCCGTCGGAGGGCGGGCCGCACCGCAAGTACTACGCGATCAACCCGCAGGGCCGTGAGCTGCTGGATGCGCAGCGCATCAGCTGGACGCACTTCGCATCGGCCATGACGAGCCTGCTCGACGACACCACCCCCGCCCCGAAGCTGCGCACGATCGGAGACGCACGATGATCACCACGACCGTCCACGACGACATCCGCGCCTTCGCCGCCGCCGTCCGTTCGCATCTCGACGACCTCCCTCTCGACGAGGTCGACGACCTGCTCGACGGTCTCGAAGCCGACCTGGCCGACCAGGCGAGTGAGGCCGGGGAGGAGTTCACGATCCCGGATGCCGCGACCTACGCCGCCGAACTGCGCGCGGCCGCGGGGCTTCCGGAACGCGGATCCGCGGTCACCCCGAAGAAGCGTTTCGCCCTCGTCGCCGACGTGCGGCATGGCTGGACGGAGTTGCACGACCGGGTCCGCGCCACCGCGGTCGGCGCCTGGCTGCTCGACCTGCTCGTTTCGCTCCGGCCCGCGTGGTGGGTGCTGCGCGGCGTCGTGTTCTACCTGTGGTTCTTCCTCGCCTTCCTGCCGCGGCCGAGCACCGGCGGCTTCCTGGACGCGATCCTCACGCTGAGCTACAACCCCGTCTCGTGGGCGATCCTGTTGGCCTGCCTGCTCGTCAGCGTGCAATGGGGACGGGGCCGCTGGGCGCCCTTCGCCTGGATCCGCGTCATGCGAACGACGCTGACGATCTTCGCGGTGATCGCGGTGCCGATGTTCGCCGGCTCGTTCTCGACGGCCCTGACCCAGCTCTTCGTCGGATGGGTCGACACCCCGCAGGCCGGGTACGAGACGCCGGGGCTCGCCGTCGACGGTCAGCGCATCCGCAACATCTACGCGTACGACGACGCCGGCAACCCGATCAGCGGAGTGCAGCTGTTCGATCAGGACGGCAATCCGCTGCGAACGATCGGCCGCGAGGCCTCGTCCGAGTCCTACGACGCCTACTTCGCCGGGGGCGGCGGTCCCGTTCCGGTCGCCGACTCGTTTCCCGGGGCCGCGCCGCGGTGGAACGTCTTCCCTCTGCGCGAGGTTCCCGCTGACGAGTGGGCCTGGGATGCACTGAGCGTGCTGTCGACGGCGACGCTGCCCGCCTTCCCGTTCGACCGCGTGCAACCGCTGCCCCAGGGCGACCGCTCCGCATCCGCGGCCCCGACCCCCGGACCGACGCCCAGCGCCGAAGCGACCCCCGGGGCGCAGCCCACGCAGGCGGTGGCCCCGTGACCGATCAGCCGCGCATCATCAGCATCGACCTGACGCACCTCGTGCTCGAGGCCCTCGGCCAGGCCGACGACGATGGCGACCGGCCTCACTGAGACGGGCGCCCTGGACGGATCTTCGGGGGAGTGGGGGCTCTCGAATGCCGTCCCGGGCGCCGCGGGAACGCTTCATTCCGAATCGGGTATGTACCGTCGTGCGGATCAGACCGGAGACGGGCGGTCGGCCGTCGTCCACCGCCGGCGTGTCACCCACGAGATCCGCATGACGGTCGCGCCGACCACCCAAGAGCGGTGACAGGGCTGCTTCAGCCCCGCGCCGCCCACCACTCGCGCAGGCGCTTCTCGGCTTCTTCCTCACCCAGCACACCCTCGTCGAGCCGCAGGTCCAGCAGGAAGCGGTAGGCCTCGCCGACCTCGCGACCGGGCGTGAGTCCGAGGACCTCCTGGATGCGGTTGCCGTCGAGCTCGGGGCGGATCGAGTCGATCTCCTCCTGCTCGCGCAGAGCGGCGATGCGGTTCTCGATGTCGTCGTATGCGGATGCCAGGCGCTGGGCCTTGCGCTTGTTGCGCGTGGTCACGTCGGCCCGGGTCAAAATGTGCAGGCGCTCGAGCTCGTCGCCGGCGTCGCGCACGTATCGCCTGACCGCGGCATCCGTCCATGCCCCCTCGGCGTAGCCGAAGAAGCGCAGGTGCAGCTCGACCAGTCGCGTGACGACGGTGGTCGTGGCCGCGTCGAACCGCAGGGCCTGCAGGCGCTTGCGCGCCAGACGCGCACCCTTGATGTCGTGGTGGTGGAAGGTCACCCCGCCACCGGCCTCGAGGCGCCGGGTCGCGGGCTTGCCGATGTCGTGCAGCAGAGCGGCCAGGCGCAGGGGCACGTCGGGGGCGGCATCCGGATGCCGTTTCTTCTCCAGAGCGATCGCCTGGCGCAGCACGGTGAGCGAGTGCTCGTAGACGTCCTTGTGGTGGTGGTGCTCGTCGACCTCGAGGCGCAGAGCGGGGACCTCGGGCAGAAACTCCTCGATCAGACCGGTCTCGACGAGAACCCGTATGCCACGGACGGGGTCATCCGTCTGCAGCAGCCGCACGAGCTCGGCCTGGATGCGTTCGGGGCTCACGATCTCGAGCGAGCCGCCCAGCTCGGCGATGGCGTCGAGAGTGTCCGGATCCACGGCGAACTCGAGCTGCGAGGCGAAGCGTGCCGCGCGGAGCATACGGAGGGGGTCGTCGCCGAAGCTCACGGTGGGGTCGATCGGGGTGCGCAGGCGACCGGCCAGCAGATCTTCGACGCCTCCGGTGGGATCGACCAGCGTCCGCGCGGGAACGCGCAGCGCCATCGCGTTGACGGTGAAGTCGCGGCGGCTGAGATCGGCCTCGAGCGTGTCACCGAACTCCACGGTGGGCTTGCGGGTGACGCCGTCGTAGCTGTCAGCACGGTAGGTCGTGATCTCGACCTGCTCGCCCTTGACCCTCGCGCCGATGGTGCCGAACGCGCGGCCCACGTCCCACTGCACGCTCGACACGGGCTTGACCAGAGCAAGGATCTCGTCGGGACGCGCGTCGGTGGTGAAGTCGAAATCGTGCGTCGTGCGACCCAACAGCGCGTCGCGCACCGGACCGCCCACGATCGCCAGATCGCGCCCGGCGTCGGCGAACACGCGAGCGAGCGTCGCGACCACGGGGTGGGCGGCGAGCTCCTCGAGGCGCGCGAGACCCTCGACCATGTTCAGCATGCCTTCGAGCCTAACCGGGGCGCCTCACGGCCACGGGCTGCTGCTCACGCGTCGGCGAACGACACGAAGCCGGTCACGAGCAACTCGCGCACGCGCGGCAGCACGTCGGCCCGCAGCTCTGAGGCATCCACTTCCAACAACTGCGCGATGGCGTCGACGAGCACGCCCACGGCGAGGTCTCCGTCGCACGCGCCGACGAGGGCCGCGAGAGCGGGGTCGACCTCGATCGTCCGCGCGAACCCGCCGCCCTGGCGCAACTCGATGACCGAGGGATCCTCTTCTCCCGGACGGTGGTGGCGCGCCTCGGTGACGTCGGGCGACACCTTCAGCACCGCCGAGGCGAGGTCGTCCTCGTCCATGAGAGCTGCGCGGTCGTGCGCGGCGAGGCAGGCGGCCAGGTGCGGACCGAAGGCCGCCTCGCCCCCGCCCGAGACGCGCTCGTAGCGCGCGAGGGTCGGGGCGCCCGCGAGCGGCCGGCGCAGCAGCACGTAGCCGAATCCGACGCCGGTGACACCCCGACGCGCGAAGTCGTCGAGCCACGCGTCGATGAGGGCGGCGTAGGCCGGGGTTCCGGGAACCGTGCCGCCATCGCGCACCCACAGCTCGGCGTAGGCGAGCGGGTCGAGCACCTCGCGCTCGATCACCCACGCGTCCATCTCCGAGCCGACCCACCCGCGCACGCGGTCGAGGCCCGTCTGGCCCCAGCGGTACTCCCAGTTGCCGAGCGACTGCGCGACCCCACCGGGGGCGAGGTTCTCACCGACCCCCGTGATGACCGCGGCCACCAGGGCGTCGCCCTCCATGCCGCCGTCGCGGTATTCGTACGACGGAACGCCTTCGACCCGCGGCGTGATGACGAACGGGGGATTGGATGCCACGCGGTCGAACGTCTCGCCCGCCACCGGCTCGAAGAGCGACCCGAGCCGCGTCTCGATGCCGTCGACACCGTTCAGAAGCGCGTTCAAGCGGGTGAAGCGGAGGGCGCGCTCGGAGATGTCGGTGGCTACGACGTGGTCGACGAGCCGCCGGAGGCGGAGGGCTTGGATGCCGCAGCCCGTGCCGAGATCGAGAGCGGTGCCCCCGCGTCTGGTCAGCTGCAGGCGGGCGAGCGTCTGGGAGGCTCCGCCGACGCCGAGCACGTGGTCTTCGGGCAGGGGACCCTCGAGCGCGGCCTCATCCAGGTCGCTGGCGATCCACCACTCGACCTCTCCCTCGTCGTCGGCGAAGGCCTGCGGCCGCACCAGAACGGCGGGAGTGACCTCGTCGCCCTCGGCGCGGACGAGACCCAGAGCCACGGCACCGTCGACCCCGAGCGAGGGCAACGCCGTCTCGGCATCCGCTCTGTCCACGGCGAAACCGAGTCCCCACAGGCGTCCGAGCACGGCCAGGGCGTCGGTGCGCTCACCGAGCGCACGCTGGGCCGGGCGCCGCAGGCCCCGTGCGACCGCGTCGTCGGCCTGAGCACCCCACGCGTCGCGCAGGGCGGCGCTGGCGTAGCCCGCCCCGCGGAGGTCGTCGGCGAGGGCCTGGCACAGCTGGGGATCGGGTTCGGGGAGCACCGGTCCATTCAACCGTCTGCGCGAGGCTATCGGGGGGCTCGAAGGGAGGCGGGCCTAGACTCGCAGGCGGTACGAGGCCCCCTCGTCCCACCGACGATCGTATGACCGTGACCTCCCAGCCCTCGGGCTCACCCGTGCCGCGGCGCTCCCTCACGCGCCGGCTGCTGGCGACCCTCGCGGCAGGCGCTCTCGCGGTCGGAATGGCCGTTCCGGCCTCCGCGGCCGCGGCCGCGACGCCGACGCCGTCTCCCTCGGCGTCCGCCAGCCCGGCGACGATCGCCGCGGCTCCGGCCGGTAACGGCGTGCTTCGGGCGGGTGAAGCGCTCTCCGTGGTGGTGACCGTCACGGCCGGCTCATCCGACACCTCCGTCGCCCCGCTCGTGCTGTCGCTCGGTCGCACGCCCCTCGGTGACGACGCCTCCCTCGACCGCTGGCTCGGCGGCGACACCTCCGGCGCCGGCGTGCAGCAGGTGGCGATCGGATCGATGGATGCCGCGTCCTCCGGCTCGCAGGCCACGACCACCCTGTCGGTCGCTGCAACCGACCCCGCCCTGGCCGGTCTCGGCGCGGGCGTGTACCCCCTGCTCGTCACCACGGGCTCGCTCAGGGCGACGAGCGTCGTGGTGATCCCCGCCGACGGTGCCCCCGCGACCCCCATCGCCCTCGTGGTGCCGATCACGGCGGCCCCGATGACGCGCGGCCTGCTCACCGCCAACGAGCTCGCCGAGCTGACCGCCGTCGACGGAGCCCTCTCGGCCCAGCTCGACGCGGTCGACGGCACCACGGCCACCCTCGCGATCGATCCCGCGATCCCGGCCGCCATCCGCGTGCTCGGTTCGGCGGCTCCGCCCACCGCCGTGTCGTGGCTGCAGCGCCTGCTGCAGCTGCCGAACGACCGCTTCGCCCTGCAGTTCGGCGATTCCGACGTGGCGGCTCAGCTGCGGGCCGGCCTCTCGGCCCCTCTCGAGCCGACGTCGCTGCTCGGCTACATGAGCGCGGCCGACTTCACGCAACCCGCGCCCGCGGTCTCGGCGGTGTCCTCACCGGAACCCTCACCCGGCTCGACCCCCGGCCAGCCCTCGTATCCCTCGCTGTCGACCCTCCTCGACATCGGCTCGGCGACCTCCGGCGTGTATTGGCCGGTGACGGGATCCGCGGGCGCCGACACCGTGGCCTCCCTCGGCGCCCTCGCCACCGCGGATCAGCCCGCGCACGTGCTCGTGCCCTCGTCGAGCGTGACCGGCGGTGCCCGCCAGGCGGCCGCGAGCGTCGGTGGCGTGTCGACGCCCGTCTACGACGCCGAGGTGTCGCGGGCCCTCGCCGCCGCCGCCGGGCAGAACGACACCACGAGCCGCAGCGCCTCCCTCGCCGCCGCCCAGGGCTACCTCTTCGTCGCGCGGGCGACCACGGGCGGTCAACCCGTCCTCGCCGTGCTCGACCGCGGCACCGACCGCTCGCGCGTGAGCCTGCGCGCCACCCTGGGTCTCGCGACCTCCGCCCCGGGGTTCGCGGCCTCGACCCTCCGCGAGGTGTCGTCGCTCCCGGCATCCGAGATCTCGCTCGGCGCCCCGACCGTCGACGCCGCGCGGGTCACCGACGTCGCCGACCTGGTCGGTGATGAGCAGACGATCGACCGATTCGCGACGATCCTCGACCAGCCCGAACTGCTCACCGGACGCGAGCGCGCCGAGGTCCTGCAGGTCACGAGCTCCTCGTGGACGGGCGATCCCGCCCGCCAGGCCGTGGCCGACCACCGCGCTGCGACCAGCACGACGCTCGACTCCGTCGGCATCCTGTCGTCGGACTTCCGTCTGGTCTCCTCCAGCGCCCCGCTGCGTCCGTGGGTGCGCAATGACCTGCCGTGGCCCGTCACCGTCGTGCTGGCCGTCCGCACCAATGACGCGCGTCTGCGCGTGCAGGAGCGCACCACCATCGACGCGCAGGCATCGGCCAACACGCGCGTCGAGGTGCCCGTCGAGGCCCGCATCGCCAACGGCGAGGTCAGCGTCGACTTCCAGCTCTACAGCCCCAGCGGAGAACCCGTGGGCGCCCCCCAGGCGGTCGACGTCGAGGTGCGCGCCGAGTGGGAGAGCATCGGGCTGATCGTCATCATCCTGCTCATCGTCGGCTTCTTGACCCTCGGAGTGGTGCGCACGGTCGCGCGACGCCGGCGGGCCCGTGCGGAAGAACAGTCCGGTGCGGGCGACCCCGATGACGACGCTCCGGTCGATGGGATCGGGGCGAAGGATCCGGATGCCGACGGCCGCAGTCCCGCCGAAGACGCCGACGACGACCTCGACCCACCCACCCCCGCGCAGAACCCCACCGAGCAGGAGACCCACCCGTGAGCAGTATCGGACGGGCGAGCGTTCTGATCGGAGCGGGAACGATCGTGTCCCGCGTGAGCGGCCTCCTGCGCATCGTCGTGCTCGTCGCGATCGTCGGCTCGGTCGGCAGCGCCGCGGGCGACGCGTTCGGACTCGCCAACCAGCTGCCGAACAACATCTACACGGTCATCTCGACGGGCGTGCTGACAGCCGTGATCGTGCCGCAGATCGTCAAGGCCGCAGCCCACGCCGACGGCGGTCGCGCCTTCGTGTCGAAGCTCTTCACCCTCGGAACGGTGATCCTGCTCGCGGCGACCGCGATCGCGATGGTCGCCGCGCCCTTCATCGTCACGGTCTACATCGACCCGTCGAAGGTCGAGCCCGACCAGATCGCCCTCGCCACGGCGTTCGCGTACTGGTGCCTCCCGCAGATCTTCTTCTACGGCCTGTACGCCCTGCTCGGCGAGATCCTCAACGCGCGGAAGGTCTTCGGCCCGTACACGTGGGCGCCGATCGTCAACAACCTCGTCTCGATCGCCGGTTTCGGCCTGTTCCTGCTGCTCTTCGGTGGGCCGAGCCCCGACGTGGTCCAGTGGACCCCGACGATGATCGGCCTGCTCGGCGGCGTCGCCACCGGCGGCATCGTGCTGCAGACCGTCGTGCTGCTGGTGTTCTGGCGGCGCGCCGGACTGCAGCTGCGCCCCGACTTCCACTGGCGCGGCGTGGGCCTGCGCCACATCGGCCGCCTCGCGGGCTGGACGTTCCTGATGGTCATCGTGGGCCAGCTCGCCGGCATCGTGCAGACACGAGTGCTCTCGGGCGCCTCGGGGACGGGTCCGGCCATCCTCGCGTCGCAGAACGCGTGGCTGGTCTTCATGCTCCCGTACTCGATCATCGTGCTCTCGATCGGGACGCCGTACTTCACGCAGCTGAGCGAGCACGCCGCGGCCGGACGCGACGGCGACGTGAAGACCGACATCGTCCGCAGCATCCGGGTACTGGGTCTTTTCATCGTCGTCGCGACCGCCGCCCTCGCGGTCGCGTCCGTTCCCGCCACGCGGATCTTCACCAACAGCTCGGCCGAAGCCCTCGCCGCCGCTCCCGTACTCCTGTGCTTCTTGGTCTGTCTGCTGCCGCTGGCGGTGCTGTTCGTGGTCCAGCGGACGTTCTACGCCTACAACGACACGCGCACGCCGTTCTTCTTCACGCTCGTGCAGGGGTGCTTGGTCGCCCTCAGCGCCCTCGCCGCGGGATGGGCCGTGTCGGCCGGCCTCGTGCCCCTCGCGCAGCTCGCGGCCGCCGTCGCGCTCGGTCAGGCGCTGTCGAGCCTCGTCCAGGTGATCATCGCGACGATCATCCTGCACCGTCGTCTCGGGGGGATCAGGATCGGCGAATGGATGCCGCCCCTCCTGCGCTTCATCGGTGCGGCGATCCCCGCCGCGGGCGCTGGCTGGGGAGTGCTGCTGCTGTGCGGGGGACCCACCGGTTGGGTGTCCGACACCATCTACACGGGTGCCCTCGGCGCGGCGCTCGTGGGTTCGGTCGTGCTCGCCGTGTACATCGGGATCCTGGCCGTGTTCCGCACCCCGGAACTCGCTCCGGCTCTCGCACTCGGGCGGCGCTTCCTGCCCAAGCGCTGACCCCCGCGCGCCACCCCCGAGGACGCGGAATACCACGGGGCTAGCATGGGTTTCATCGGGCGGAATCAACGAAGGGAACGCGCTACCGTGCGTCACGTCATCATCATCGGATCCGGCCCCGCCGGCTACACGGCCGCCATCTACGCGGCCCGAGCCAACCTCGAGCCCCTCGTGGTCGCGAGCTCCGTCGAGGCCGGCGGCGACCTCATGAACACCACCGAGGTCGAGAACTTCCCCGGCTTCCCCGACGGCATCCAGGGCCCCGACCTCATGGCCAAGATGCAGGCCCAGGCCGAACGCTTCGGCGCCCAGGTGCTCTACGACGACGTCGTCTCGCTCGAGCTCGACGGCCCCGTCAAGAAGATCACCCTCGGCAGCGGAAAGGTCGAAGAGGCCGTCTCGGTCATCTACGCGACCGGCTCCGCCTACCGCAAGCTCGGTCTCGAAGGTGAGGAGCGCCTCTCGGGCCGTGGCGTGTCGTGGTGCGCCACCTGCGACGGATTCTTCTTCCGCGACCGCACGATCGCCGTGGTCGGCGGCGGCGACTCCGCGATGGAAGAGGCCAACTTCCTCACGAAGTTCGCGTCGAAGGTCTACATCATCCACCGCAAGGACTCGCTGCGCGCCTCGAAGATCATGCAGGAGCGCGCCTTCGCAAACCCCAAGATCGAGTTCATCTGGAACAGCGCCGTCGACGAGATCCTGGGCGACGAGGCCGTCAACGGCGTGCGCCTGCGTTCGACCGTCGACGACACCACGCGCGAGCTGCCCCTCGACGGGCTGTTCGTCGCGATCGGCAACGACCCCCGCACGCACCTCGTGCACGACAAGCTGCAGCTCACCGACCAGGGCACGATCTGGGTCGACGGCCGTTCGTCGCGCACGTCGGTCGAGGGTGTCTTCGCCGCCGGTGACGTGATCGACCCCACCTACCGCCAGGCCATCACGGCCGCCGGCAGCGGCACGGTCGCGGCTCTCGATGTGGAGCACTTCCTCGCCGCCCGCGGTGAGGCCGGCGAACCCGCCGTCGCCGAGAGCCCGATCGAGGGCCTTCCCGACGCCGCCGTGGTCTGAGGAACAAAAACGCCTTCACCTGCGTTTTCACACACTGACATCTCATCTAAGGAGAAATCACATGACCGCCAAGGCGACGACCTCCGCGACCTTCGAGCAGGACGTCCTGCAGGCCGACGGACCCGTTCTCGTGGACTTCTGGGCTGAGTGGTGCGGACCGTGTCGCATGGTCGCACCCGTGCTCGACGAAATCCAGAGCGAGAACTCGGGCAAGATCACCGTCCTCAAGCTCAACGTCGACGAGAACCCCGATCTCGCCATGAAGTACCAGATCACATCCATCCCCGCGATGAAGGTCTTCCAGGGTGGTGAGGTCAAGACGACCATCATCGGCGCCAAGCCGAAGTACGCCCTCGAGCAGGACCTCGCAGCCTTCCTCGGCTGACCTGCTCTCCTCGAATCCCCCGGTGCCTTTCGGTGCCGGGGGATTCGCTGTTTCATCCTCCCGCGGGAGAGATTCCGGATGCCGGGAACCCGGCGCATCGCGCGGGGCGATGCTGTGGGCCTCTACGACGCGTCGAGGCGCACGCTGGCGTCCCAACGCCGGTGCGGCTCTTCGTCGCCCAGAATGCGCCACACAGCGCGTGTGAGGGGCGGATAGTCGAGGGAGATCTGCCGGAGCACACGATAGTTGCGGGAGCGATTCGGGCGGACCCCGCCGTTCTCGGCGATGTTCTCGGCGCGGAGGGTCAAGACGACGAGTTCGTCGACGCTCGGCAGGTCTTCCATGAAATCCCACGGATCTTCGCCACCGCGAAGGCGCTCGTGGATCAGTACGGCCAGTTCGTCCGACGCTTCCGCGCGCAGAAGTTCGAGGCTGGCGCGACGGCGCAGGTTGTCATCGTTCGCTGTCACTCATTCAGCGTACGTCGACCCACCGACATCGCGGGCCGGGGTGCGTTCGCCCGCCGCGTGACGCCGGGTGGCGATGGGTCCGTCAGCCCGTGTATCCCTCTTCACCGAGCACTCCGAGGATGCGGTTCAGATCCTGGATGCTCGCGAAATCTATGCTGATCTGGCCTTTTTTGGCGTTCAGCGACACTCGGACCTTGGTGTCGAACCGGTCGCCGAGTCGCTCGGCGACCTGATCGAGGCCGGCGCGACGCGTGCCCGCCTGCGGCTTCTGACGAACGGGGGCGACACCCGGCATCTTCGCCGCCGCCTCCGCAGCCCGGACCGACAGATCTTCGTTGACGATCTTGTCGGCGAGCTTCTGCATCTCTTTGGCGTCGTCAAGCGAGAGGATGGCACGCGCGTGCCCGGCGCTCAGCACGCCGGCAGCCACACGCTGCTGCACGGGGACGGGTAGCTTCAGCAGGCGGATCGTGTTGCTGATCTGGGGGCGCGATCGGCCGATGCGCGTCGCGAGCTCCTCCTGGGTGATTCCGAAGTCTTCGAGCAGCTGCTGATAGGCCGACGCTTCTTCGAGCGGGTTCAGTTGCGACCGGTGGAGGTTCTCGAGCAGCGCGTCACGGAGGAGGTACTCGTCGTCTGTGTCTCGGACGACGGCGGGGATCGTCTCGAGACCCGCCTCCCGCGATGCTCGCGTACGACGCTCACCCATGATGAGCTCATAGGTTCCGTCCTTCTTGTCACGCACGACGACGGGCTGGAGCACACCGAACTCGCGAACGGAGTGGACCAGTTCCGCGAGGTCATCGGCATCGAAGTGGGTGCGCGGCTGTCGCGGGTTGGGGACGATCGTCTGGGGGTCGATGTGCACGAGGCGTGCACCGGGAACCGTGACGAGATCGTCGGCCGGGGTGTCACCTGCGGGGGAGGAGTCTGACGGATCCTTCGTCGTCGTGCTCGCTCCGGGGAAGAACACGTCGACGGGTCGGGACTCCGAGGGTTCCGCCGTGGGGATGAGAGCGCCGATACCGCGGCCCAGTCCGGTCCTCTTCGCCATCAGGATTCCTTCTTCTTAGTGTCGCGGGCGACGATCTCGACCGCTGCTTCGCGGTAGGCAATGGCGCCCGCTGACTGGCCATCGTACGCGATGACCGTCTGCCCGAAGCTCGGCGCCTCAGAGACGCGAACAGAACGGGGGATGACCGTGTCGAGAACCTCGTGGCTGAAATGCGATCGCACTTCTTCCGCCACCTGCTGCGCGAGTCGTGTACGTCCGTCGTACATCGTGAGCAGGATCGTCGACACGTGCAGTCCCGGGTTCAGGTGCTTCTGGATCATCTGGACACTACCGAGCAGCTGGCTCAAGCCCTCGAGCGCGTAGTACTCGCACTGGATCGGGATCATGACTTCATCGGCAGCGGTGAAGGCGTTGATCGTCAGAAGACCCAACGACGGCGGGCAGTCGATGATGACGAAATCGAGGTGGTTGTCTTCCATCGCCAGGTAGTCGCGGAGCGCCCCGCGCAGACGGTGCTCGCGCGCGACCTGCGACACCAGTTCGATCTCAGCTCCGGCGAGGTGGATGGTACTGGGAGCGCACAGCAGGTTCGGCGACTCCGGGCTCACCTGCACGATGTCATTGAGAGGGAACTCGTCGATCAGCACGTCGTAGACGCTGGGCGTCTCGGCATTGTGGGCGACCCCGAGGGCAGTGGAAGCGTTTCCCTGCGGGTCGAGGTCGATCACGAGAACGCGAGCTCCGACCGAGACGAGAGCCGCCGCGATGTTAACAGCGGTGGTCGTCTTGCCGACGCCACCCTTCTGGTTCGACACCGTGAACACACGGGTCCGACCCGACAGCTCAACCTTGGACGTTGCCTCCTCGAGTGCCCGACGTCGCGCAGAGAGATTCGCGATCTCGCGGGCGATAGGGGAGTCCTCGAAAGATGACGGCGTGGCTGCCTCATCGGACTGTTTCACGTGAAACACACCTTCCCATCACCAACGTGGTCAGTCTACCCGCGGGCGCCGACATTGCCGCGGTGGCGGTGGCATTGAGAACCGAAACGCCGAGATCCGCGGGGTTCGGGGCCGCTGGCGGGGTGTCCTGTCAACGAGAGGGATCTTGTGGTGCTTGCGGTTGATGTTTCACGTGAAACATAGCCGTGGATCGCGTGGTCGTCAGGGGAGGAGCTGCTCCTATCTGCCCGCGTGGCCACCACCGTCTTCAGACAATGAGCCGGGTACAAGCGTGCGAGAGCGACGCCCATTGTAGGAAGCCTGTCGGTGCGTCGTGACCCCGGAACGGCAACATCGAGAAGCCGGTGTGGTGCGAGAGCGCTCGCTCACCGCTCATACGGCCGGCGCGCGGTCAGTCGTTGACGACGTCTGGCAGATGTGAGGGGCCTTCGTCGGGTTCCCGATCTCGTCCAAGCCACCGCACTCGAGCGCCGGGCCGCCCTGCGTCGCATTCTCGTGGTCCAGGCACCTCTCGATCCCCGCCGGCGGCGCCTCGGTGGTCAAACCCTCACCCTGCGGCGCGCATGCGTACTTGCCGATCCGCCGCCCACACCGTTTACTGGTCGCGGTGGGGGAGTGGCTCACCCCGGCTCGGTCGTGCGAGTCCCATGGATGTCTCGGATGTGCCCGACCCCCTCCACGACAACCGGACCGGCGGAGCGGGACCACCAGACAGGTACAGACCGGGTGTGCTCCTTCATCACTGACGTACTGCTCGTGTTTCACGTGAAACATCGACCCGATTGGCTCGCGCTGCGACGCGGTCGATACAGCATTCGCGGCGTGTTCACCCACCCCTCCAGGGCCACGACCGCACGCGCTGTTGTTGATCCGCGACACTCGTGTGCTTCGTTTCGAAAGGGGCGCGAGAGGGCTCGCGCGCGATGCACCGAATTTGGTGTCTCTTCGCTCGCTTCGATAGATGCCCCTTCGCATCATCGACTGTGGGGGAGCAACCGACCTTGCTCACTCCGAGGGCGCGCAGTGTCGTCGCGCTGCAGTGCTCGCACACGCCGGTGGGTGTGTTCGGCCTTCTCTCGGGATCACTCAGTCCTTCGCGATCCATCCCCTCCCCTGACATGTCTGCGGACTGCTCAGCGCCGACGGTGGGCTCTCCCTTCATCCGGATGGCCACACGCACCAGGCACTCCCAATCCGAGCGTGGTGTGCGATCGGATCCCCTCGGACCTGCGGGTCTGCGCCACAGCCACCCAACGTGGGTTCCATGCCGAGAAGGCATCGAAGGCGGGCGGAGCATCCAGCGAAGTCCCGCACTGAACGTCCGACCGTTCACAGCGCGGGCCGTCGGTCATGGTTGCCTCACGCCAGCTCGATGTGATCGACTTCTCACGATGTTTCACGTGAAACGGCCAGTGTGGGTCCACAGGCCACTTGAAGGCAGGTGATCCCCAAATGCTGGTGTTGTCGAGCCCGGAGCGATGAGCGCCGGCGCTGCTCCACTCCTGCTCGAAGCCCGTCCCGATCAAGTGTAGACAAGGGAGGGAGTCCGACTACGAGCATTACCCCGCTCCGTTACTCCCGCCCGCATGAATTCTCGCCCCTATGTTTCACGTGAAACAATCGTCGTTCACACCCCCTTGCTCGACGCGCGAGACGGAGGTCGATTGTCACGACCCGCTGCTCCCTGTCTGCGAGCTACGCACGTTTACAGGTCCGAGATCTCGCGGCGCCTGCCGATCCCCACCGCGCAGCGTTGTCCTCTGCACCGGCTCACGGGTTGACCCCGACGCCGCATCGGCTCAGCGCGGCAGGAGGCGAGTGTTTCACGTGAAACAACGGCACGGGGGGTGGCTTCCGATGCCCGCCACACGTGTCCACCATTCCTGAACGCGGCGGGGACCGACCTCCGCCACCGAGTGGTCAGTGGCTGCACAAGCTCCCGAGCGAGGAGCCCACTTCGCGGAAGGCCGCGAATCGCATCTGCGAGAAACAGAGCGAGCCGTCGCCTCGTCGCTGTCGTGAAAGCGGGGCACTCGATCCAACAGATGCGACAGACACCTGCTCGACCCACATGCCCTCGGCGATCGGAATCAGAAGGCCCCGTCACCTGTCCGATGCAGGGATCGTCCCATTCCCGGGTTGGCGTGCGCCATTCAGCCCCACACTGGGTACGCGATCGGCGGGTCGACGCCGTTCACACGTTTGCAAGCTCGTTCCGGGCGGTCCACTCCACGAGGCGCGGCCCGTCAGGTGCCGTGACGCCGCCCTGCTGAGTTGAGGTTTTCAGTGGAAACGGACACCGCGACGTGCGCCAGACGCCTCCAACTCGAGTCGATGGCCCACAGAGCTCGGGTACGCACGGTCTTCCTCGCCACTACACACACACCCGCGCTCACGCATTCAGCGACCCGATATGCGTGCGCCGGACCCTCGGATCCGAGCACGCGAATCACCCTAACGGGGATGTTTCACGTGAAACGACCTCAGGTGTATGGCCGACGTATCGGGCCACACCCTTAACAGTGCGTTGACCGCCAGCTCTCCCGCCTCCTCTGCAAACGACCCGAACCACAAAGGCCAGCTCATCGCAGGTCAGGTCGACACGCTGCTGAGCACAGCGGGGGAGAACGTTGCAGTCCTCCCCACCATGGTCGCTGGCGTGGCGGCCTCGAGGAAGGCGCCTGTGTAGAGGTGGTCTCGACGAAGTTGCTGCGTCGCTCGATGGCCCTCGGAAGCGGAGCATCGAGGACCGCGTCCATCGCTGTGACCAGCAGAAAGGGGCGGCACTCTGTGGGTCGTCATAATATCGGCGCAGACCGCCCAGATTGGAGGACCGCCGGCACCGACGTTGCGTGATCGCAGATGCGATGCGCGCTTCCCGGAATGACTCGAGAATCCCGGCCCGAGGTCAGGAGCACCACGTCGGCACCCTGAGCTCGAAACTCGACCGGACCGAATCGAAGTCAGAACGGCCAGCGAGATGGGTGGACGGGCCTCTAGGGTCCCGAATCGTTTGCGCGCTTCACGGAGCCGCGACGTTTCACGTGAAACAGACCCGCACCGGTGTACGCCCTGACACGGCATTCCTGGGAGGCGCATCCCAGACGCCGCACCCTCTCTCGGCGGCTCGCGGCAGCTCGTCTCGCAATGGCCTCCCAACCGAGCGGCTGAGACGCCCGGACGCGAAGAGTCCGGGCCGTACCCCGTCGCGGGGTTCACGGATCGGCTTCACCTCTCCGAACGACCTCGCTATCGACCTGAAGGTGCGTTCCGTTCCCCACCACAGACAGTGTGGGGGAGTCCACGCCGAACCGTCCCGCCCGCGTCACCTCGGTGCCAGAGAGCGGAGGACTAAAGTGACAGTCGATGCATTGCGCCGACAGAGACCGGGAGTGTCATGTCGCGCGCGATGCGCTCCGTCGCGAGCCCTCGTCGTCACGTCCCGAGCGTGATCGCGTCACGTGCCCGCCCGACCTTGGCAGAGCTCTCTGACACGTCCCTTCACCTCACACGCTTGGCGAGGAGGACAAAGGTCACCTCCAAGAGACGCGCCCAATATGGTGACATCCGGCCTCCGCTCGTGACGGTTCCGCCATAAGAGTGTCCGCCGACCAGAGCATCGTCGAGCCGGTGGGCGCCGCCCGAAGAGAGTTCTCGTTCATCGACGGACCACCACTCGGTACGCGCTGATTCGCCCTTCGACGCGAACAGGCCGATTACCGTGTGCACTCACGCCGTCTTGCGGCACAACGATGATCGGTCGAACGCATCGTGATTGCGCCCCCGCGTTCCGTGCCGAACACCATGCCATCAAGAGCGAACGCCCATCCTCCCAGTCTCATAGACGTACTGACTGTTACGTGAAAGGCTGGACGCGTGGGACGACCGAAGCAACCCGACATCTCGGAACACCTCCTCGACCAGTGCACCGACCACGCTCTGGAGCACGGTCTCCCGGACCGCCTGCAGCCGTTCGTCGACGCGACGGGAACGTCGGCGCGGATGTTGCTGTACCACTTCGGCACCCGAGACGATCTTCTGCGTGCCGTTCTTCGCCGGGCGCGGCAACGCCACCTCGAGTACTTCGGAGCGAGGTTCAGCGTCGTACCGGGGGAGCGTTACACCTCCACGCTCGCGCGCGCGTGGGTCTCCATGACCGGCCCCCAGGCGCGGCCGTTCCTACGCATGTTCGACCAGCTGACCGAGCAGCACGACTCCGCGCTGTGGCCGGGCCTTCGCGCCCGCGCCACCACCGACTGGCTGCCACCGCTCCAAGCCGGCCTCGCGACGATCGATAGAGCGGAATCAGCGACTCTCGTGCTCGCCGTCTTTCGGGGTCTGATTCTCGACATCGACGCCACCGCAGATGTCGACCGTGCCGACGACGCGTTCGGCCTGCTCCTCAAGACCCTCGATCCGCACGCTCCGCAGATCTCACGCGGCGAGGGGACAGTGAAAAGTCCGACGTCAGCGTGAGACCGTGGCCAGGAACACTCGCGTGGGTTCGTCGAGCAGACCCTCGCCGACGATCTCGACCGTCACGTCCTGCAGGCCGAATTTGCGCACCTGCTTGGCCGCAGCCTCGACCTCGGCGCCGACGTTGGCGCCCTTCAGGAAGACCAGCCGACCGCCCGGGCGCACGAGGGGAGCGGTGAACGGCAGGAGCGTCCGCAGAGCGCTCACGGCGCGCGCCGTCGCCACGTCGAAGACCCGGCCCGCAGCCCACTCCTCGCCCCGCATGCGGGCGACGGTGACGTTCGTCAGCCCCAGCTCCGACACCTGCTCGGTCAGCCACGCCGTGCGACGCTCCATGGGCTCGATGAGCGTCCACTCGACGTCGGGTCGTGCGATGGCCAGAACGAGCCCGGGCAAACCGGCGCCCGAACCCACGTCGACCGCGCGGCCAGAGAAGAACGGAGCGGCGATCGCGCTATTCAGGATGTGGCGCGTCCACAGCCTGGGCACCTCGAGCGGGCCGATGAGGCCACGCTCCTCACCATGGACGGCGAGGTTCTCGGCGAACCGCCGCGCGAGGTCGATCCGGTCGCCGAAGAGCGTCGCCGCGGCATCCGGCTCCGTCTCGAGTTGCTCCGCCATACCCGCTCAGCCGCGTCGCAGCACGGTGTGCCGGTCGGCACCCTCGCCGAACGACTCGGAGGAGTATCCCCGGTCGGCCGCGATGTCGTGCACCAGCTTGCGCTCGTAGCTCGACATCGCCGGCAGCGATGCCTGGGAGGCACCCTCTTCGAGGCGCGTGATCGCTCGGTCGACGAGCGTCTCGAGCTGACGCTGTCGCGCGTCGCGGGATCCGCCGATGTCGAGGATCAGGCGCGAGAAGCGTCCCGTGGAGCTCTGCACCGCGAGGCGCGTCAGTTCCTGCAACGCCTGCACGGTGTCGGGGTGCGACAGCGCCGACAGCGCCGACACGTCGTCGGCCTCGACCGACACGTAGGCACGGCCGGCGCGCACGTCGAGCGCCAGGTCGCCGTCGATGTCGGCGATGTCGAGCAGGCCCTCGAGGTAATCGGCGGCGATGTCGCCTTCTTGCTCGAGCTGCTCCTCGGTGGCGGCGGTCTGGTCGGGGGCGATCTGATCGGACGTCGTCATCGTGATCTCCGTGGGTCAGGCGGGGGAGGAGGAGCCCGACGCACCACCGGTGCCGGGATTCTTGGCGGACTGCTGCTTCTTGGCGCGCTGCTTGCCTACCGGCTGCTGACGCTTCGGCTGCGTGGCACGGGCCTTCTCGGCTTCTTCGAACAGACGCTGCTGCTCGGCCTCGTACTTCTCGATCGGCACGACCTTGCCCGACGAGTCGATCGCCTTGCCCTTGCGCGCCAGGCGCTCCTCGCGGGCCTTGGCGGCGTCGGAGCCGGGAGTGGGCATCTCGCGGATGACGACGAACTGCTGCACCATCGTCCAGAGGTTGCTGACGAACCAGTAGATGACGACGCCGAGCGGGAAGAAGACACCCGAGAAGATGAAGGCCAGCGGCAGGATGTAGAGCATGATCTTCTGCATCTGGTACGCCTGACCGGTCTTGGCCTCGGGCGACAGGTTCTTCGAGATGATCTGCAGCTGCGTGAAGAACTGCGACGCGATCATGAGCACGACAAGCGTCAGCAGGATCGCGACGGTGACCTGTCCGTCGGACTGGCCCCACGCCGTGACGAGGTTCACGTGCATGGATGCCACGTCGAACAGACGCGCGTCGTAGAACTCCGTCGTCAGTTCGGGCGTGAGCAGACCCACACCACCCTGACCGACGGCGGCGTGCTTGGAGACGTCGTTGAGCACGCTGAACAGCGCAAAGAAGATGGGCATCTGCACGAGCAGCGGAAGGCAGCTCGAGACGGGCGTCGTGCCGTGCTTCTTGTACAGGGCCATCGTCTCGCGGCTCATCGCCTCGCGAGAGAGCTGGTCGCGCTTGCCCTTGTACTTCTCCTGCACCTTGCGCAGTTCAGGAGCGATCTCCATCATCTTGCGCTGGCTCTTGATCTGCTTGACGAAGAGCGGGATGAGGGCGGCACGCACGATGAGCACGAGTCCGACGATGGACAGCACCCACGTAAGGCCGGCGGCGGGAGCGAGCCCGACCGCGGTGAAGAGCGCGTGCCAGCCCACCAGCACGAGCTCGACCATCCATTTCAGTGGCCAGAGGATGGTCCCAATGAGATCGAATTGCACGATCAGTCCTTTCGGGCGGGCACGACGAAACCGTGCCGAGTGAGTTCGTGGCGGAAGGCCCGATGAGGACGGACGTCGTCGATGCCACCCTGAGCCCAGGGATGACAGCGTGCGAGACGGGCCGCGGTGAACGCGATGCCCTTCACGAGTCCGTGCTGCTGCACGGCGCCCACCGAATAGGCGGAGCAGGACGGGTAGTACTTGCACACATCGCCGTAGACGTGCGAGATCGTCGCTCGATATGCATGGAGCAGGGCGAGCCCTGCGTTACGGGGGAGGAGGGGGATGGATGCCACGACCCCGTCGGCGGTCAGGTGGGCCGCCCCGGTCGCCGAGGTCGGCAGTGTCGAAGCGCTCATGCCGATGCTTTTCGTTCGAGACACCGCACCACGTCGGCTCGGAGCGTCGCGTAATCAGCGGTCGCGGCCGACGGAAGTGCTCGGATGACGATCGAGGCGCCCCCGCGGATGGACGGGAGCGCCTCGGCGCACACCGCTTTGAGGCGGCGGCGAATGGTGTTGCGGGTGACTGCGGAGCCGACCTGTCGGCTCACGATGAAGCCGAAGCGGGGCGAATCGGTCTCAGCCGACGTTCCGACGTAGGTCACGGTGTGCGCTCCGGCACACCGAGAGCCCCGTCGGACTGTGGCTTTGTAGTCCGATCCGCGGGTGAGTCGGTTCGGCTTCGCGAGCACCGGGTCTATCAGGCCGAGAGCTCGGTACGGCCCTTGGCGCGGCGGGCCGCGAGGATGCCGCGGCCGGCACGCGTACGCATGCGGGCACGGAAGCCGTGCTTCTTGGCGCGGCGGCGGTTGTTGGGCTGGAAGGTGCGCTTGCTCATGGGTCACTCCGGAGGTGGTGTCGCCCGATGCTCTTCTGCCGGGGACGGGGTCGGGACTGCCGTATAGGCATAAGTCAACCGACTAAGGCTACGTCGCGCGCGGCGTTAACTCAAACCGAGGGCCGACCGCCCATTATCCCCAAGCGTTGTCCACAACCGTGGCAAAGACACGCGACCGGCCTCTACAGTGGATTTTGCTCCGCGAGAGCCGCGAACTAGCGTGGCCCCGGAAGTTATCCACAGGTTCGGCGCGACACGTCGATCACCCGTCGCGTCAAGATCCCGGAGGGGACATGTCTCTGCACGAACTCCCGGATGTACCTGTCTGGTCGACCGTGCTGGACCATCTTCTCACCGACGACCGAGTGACCCCGCAGCTCCACGGCTTCCTCAATCTGGCCGTGCCGCAAGGCGTGATGGGCGGCACCCTGTACCTCGACGTCCCGAACGACCTCACGGCCGCGCAGTTCAACAAGCGCATGCGGGCGCCCATCCTCGAAGCCCTCGCGCAGGTGCAGGGGACCGATCCCGAGGTCAGCACCTTCCGCGTCGTGGTGAACCCCGACCTCGGGGACTCGCACCGCAGTTCCCCCTCGTCACCCGCGCCGGCCGAGACACGGGCGTCCGCGACGGCCCCCGCCGCCGGGCATTCCCCCGTGATCGATCAGGCGCCCGAGCCGATCGTCCCGGCCTCGCGCAACGACACTCGGCTCAACCCGAAGTACACCTTCGACAACTTCGTGATCGGTCAGTCCAACCGTTTCGCGCATGCGGCCGCCGTCGCCGTGGCCGAGGCGCCGGCGAAGGCGTACAACCCCCTCTTCATCTACGGCGACTCGGGGCTGGGCAAGACTCACCTGCTCCACGCGATCGGCGACTACGCCGCGAGCATGTACGCCGGCATCCGGGTCCGATACGTCTCGAGCGAAGAGTTCACGAACGACTTCATCAACTCGATCGCGAACAACCGCGGCTCGGCGTTCCAGGCGCGATACCGCGACGTCGACATCCTGCTGATCGACGACATCCAGTTCCTTCAGGGTCGCGCCGAGACGCAGGAAGCCTTCTTCCACACGTTCAACACGCTGCACGATCACGACAAGCAGGTCGTCATCACGAGCGATCTGCCGCCGAAGCAGCTGACGGGCTTTGAAGACCGCATGCGCAGTCGCTTCGAGTGGGGCCTGATCACCGACGTGCAGGCGCCCGACCTCGAAACGCGCATCGCGATCCTCCGCAAGAAGGCGCAGAGCGAACGGCTGCTCATCCCCGATGACGTCCTCGAGTACATCGCCACCGTGGTGTCGTCGAACATCCGCGAGCTCGAGGGTGCGCTCATCCGCGTCTCGGCGTTCGCGAGCCTGAACCGCTCGACGCTCGACATGTCGCTCGCTCAGACCGTGTTGCGCGACATCATCGACCAGGACGACGCCAACGTCATCTCGCCGACCGACATCATCACGGCCACGGCGCAGTACTTCAAACTGTCGGTCGACGACCTGTACGGCTCGAGCCGTTCCCAGGCCGTGGCGACGGCTCGACAGATCGCCATGTACCTGTGCCGCGAACGCACGAGCCTGTCGCTGCCCAAGATCGGCCAGCTCTTCGGCAACCGCGATCACACCACCGTGATGTACGCCTACAAGAAGATCAGCGACCTCATGAAGGAGCGTCGATCGATCTTCAACCAGGTCTCGGAGATCACCAGCCAGCTCGGCCGTATGCGCTGAGCGCCTCTCTCCCGTGAAGGGTCCGTCCGCATCTGCGGCGGACCCTTTTCGCGTTTTCCCGCGTGATTCCGGGCCTGAACGCCGCGCGGGGGCACTTTTCGACACGGTTCTGCACAGTGTGGAAAACCTGTGGATAACTCCCGATTGCTGCGGATGAGATGTGTAGGACGCGCCGAGAGGTTGTGGACGAGCGTCAGGAGCCGGCATCCGGGATCGTGTTAACAGCACAGGCGATCCGCAACGCGTCCACAGTTAACAACCGCCGCGATCCCTGCTGTTAACACGCGTGTCGGGAGTTATCCACACTCTCCACAGCTGTTAACAAGATGAAGACTCCATCTCTTCGTTAAGGGTCATTCGATGACCTCGTGGTGCGGTCGGGCCTCGATGGGTCGACGCGAGTGGGGCACTAGCATGGGTAAGCCATACCCGCCGTCAAGGGAGCGTCCGTGAAGTTCCACGTCAATCGCGATGTGTTCAGCGAAGCCGTCTCGTTCGTGGTCAAGCTCCTGCCTCAGCGCAATCCGCAGCCGATCCTGGCCGGTGTGCTCATCGAGGCCGGCGAGCAGGGGCTCACCCTCGCGGCCTTCGACTACGAGGCATCCGCGCGCACGACGATCGAAGCCACGGTCGACGAGCCCGGCACGATCCTCGTCCACGGCCGCCTCCTCAGCGACATCGCGAGTCGCCTGCCGAACGCCCCGATCCAGATCGCGGTCGACGACGACGGCGGCATCCTGCTGACGTGCGGTTCCGCGCGGTTCACGCTGGCGTCGATGCCCGTGCAGGAATACCCGGCCATCCCCGAGGTCTCCGGCGAGTCCGGTCTCGTGCCGGCAGACGAGTTCGCCACGGCCATCGCGCAGGTCGCGTTCGCCGCATCGCGCGACGACGTCACCCCGGTCCTCACCGGCGTGCAGCTCGAGGTCACCGGCACGCGTCTGAGCCTGGTCGCCACCGACCGTTACCGCGTCGCGCTGCGCGAGATCCCCTGGGACGGCGGCGCCGCGGCATCCGACGAGCCCACCTCCGCCCTCGTGCCGGCGCGCACCCTGCAGGAAGTCGGCAAGACCTTCGCGCACGGCGGCGACATCTCGATCGCGTTCTCGGGCTCGGGCGACCGCGAGATCATCGCGTTCTCGTCGGGCAACAAGACGGTGACCTCGCTGCTGATCAAGGGCAACTTCCCGCCCGTACGCCGCCTGTTCCCCGCGCAGACCGAACACCACAGCGTCGTCAACACCGCCGAGCTCCAAGAGGCCGTGCGTCGCGTCGCCCTCGTGCTCGACCGGTCGGCGCCGCTGCGCTTCACCTTCGGGCCCGACGGGGTGTCGATGGACGCCTCGGGCACCGAGCAGGCGCGTGCGACCGAGTCGGTCGACGCCACGCTCGTCGGCGACGAGGTGACCCTCGGACTCAACCCGCAGTACCTGCTCGAGTCGCTCGGAGCGGTGCGCAGCGAGTTCACCCGCATCACCTTCACCTCGAGCGACAACGCGAACAAGCTCAGCCCCGTGCTGGTCACCCCGCAGACCTCGGTCGACAAGGGCGGCGAGGGCTCGTTCAAGTACCTGCTGCAGCCGAACCTGCTGCTGCGCTGAGCCGCGGACGCCACGACCCGGGCGGTGTCGGAGGTGACGGGTAGTCTGACTCGGTGATCGTGGAGCAGCTCGGACTGAAGGACTTCCGCAATTACGCGGAAGCCGATGTCTCGCTCTCGCCCGGCGCGAACGTCTTCATCGGCCGAAATGGTCAAGGAAAGACGAATCTCGTCGAGGCCGTGGCCTATCTCGCCACGCTGGGCTCGCACCGCGTGTCGAACGACGCTCCGATGGTGCGTGACGGGGCGGATGCCGCGATCGTGCGCGCCCGCCTCGCCCACGGTGAGCGCAGCGTGCTGCTTGAGTTGCAGCTCAACCGCCAAGGGGCGAACAAGGCCCGCGTCAACGGGGTCAACGTGCGCACCACCGAACTGCCGCGCTACGCCCAGGTCGTGCTCTTCGCCCCCGAAGACCTGCAGATCGTGCGCGGCGACCCGTCTGCGCGACGCCGTTTCGCCGATCAGCTGATCGTCCAGCGGTCTCCTCGCATGTCGGCCGTGCTCGCCGACTACGACCGCGTGCTCCGTCAGCGCAGCGCTCTGTTGAAGTCGGCCAGAGCGCGCGGCATCCGCGGTGACGCCCTCAGCACCCTCGACGTGTGGGACGACAAGCTCGTCTCGCTCGGCACCGAGGTGATCGAGGCGCGTCTGGCGCTGGCATCCGATCTCTCCGCCCCTCTCGCCCGCGCCTACGCGGCGATCGCCGGAGCCGATCACGACCCCCGTCTGTCGTGGGCGCTGTCGGTGGGCGGCGGAGACCCTGAAGAAGGCGACGCCGTCGACGCGGGCGGGTCGTCGGCTCCTCTCGCCGACCAGTTTCGCGCCGCCCTCGCTGCCCGTCGCTCCGCCGAGCTCGAGCGCGGTCTCACGCTCGTCGGCCCGCACCGCGACGACCTCGTGCTGCAGGTGCGGGGTCTGCCGGTGAAGGGGTACGCCTCACACGGAGAGTCCTGGTCGGTCGCGCTGTCGCTGCGACTGGCATCCGCCGAACTCCTGCGCGCCGAGTCGCGCCTGGGCGACCCCGTGCTGATCCTCGACGACGTCTTCGCCGAGCTCGACGCGGGGCGTCGCACGCGCCTGGCCGAGCTGGCCGGCGGTTACGAGCAGGTCATCGTCACCTCCGCGGTCGAAGAAGACGTGCCCGATGCGCTGCGTGCGCACGTCGTGCGCGTCGAGGCCGGCGAGATCCGGGAGCAGGGTCATGTCTGACGAGGCGGAGCTCCCCGAGACGATGGCGACCTACCTGCGCCTGCGCGGCCTCGAGCCGTCTCCCTATCGCAAGAAGAAGAAGCGCCGTCGATCCGACGACGGAGAGAACGCTCCTTTCACTCCCGGGCGCGACCCCCGCGGCCTGGGCGACGTGCTCTCGGCACTGACGCAATCCGCCGGGTGGGAGCCCCAGCTCTCGCGGGAAGACCTCGTGCGCACCTGGGACGAGGTCGCCGGTGCCGACACCGCCGCGCACACCCGCCCGGTCGCGCTCGACAACGGCACCCTCACGGTCCAGGCCGACTCCACCGCATGGGCGAAACAGCTCCAGCTCATGCGCGCGCACATCCTGTCGGAGATCATCCGGCGGTACCCCGAGGCGGGCGTCGAGGCGATCCGCTTCGTAGGGCCCGACGTCCCCTCGTGGAAATGGGGGCCCAGAGCCGTTCCAGGCCGCGGTCCGCGCGATACCTACGGTTGAGCCATGGTCGATCCCGGCTCGGCGCGATTTATCGCCGCGTAGGGGCGTACAAGCCATTTCGAGGGCCCTTCCGCGATAGGATGGAGGTTCCGACGAATCGATCTGGAGCGCGCGTACCCATGACGTCCGAAAACCCCGACAGCGTTTCCGAGGAACCCGAAGCGATCAGCAAGAAGGTTCCCAACGAGTACGGGGCAGACGCCATCCAGGTGCTCGAAGGTCTCGAGGCGGTCCGCAAGCGTCCCGGCATGTACATCGGTTCCACCGGTGAGCGCGGCCTGCACCACCTCGTGCAGGAGATCGTCGACAACTCCGTCGACGAGGCCCTCGCCGGCTACTGCGACACCATCGAGGTGACGATCCTCAGCGACGGCGCCGTGCGCGTGGTCGACAACGGCCGCGGCATCCCGGTCGACATGCACCGCACCGAGGGAAAGTCGACCGTCGAGGTCGTACTCACCGTCCTCCACGCCGGCGGCAAGTTCGGCGGCGGCGGCTACGCGGTCTCGGGCGGTCTGCACGGCGTCGGCTCGTCAGTCGTCAACGCGCTCTCGACGCGACTCGAGGTCGAGGTCAAGCGTCAGGGCCACGTGTGGCGCCAGTCGTTCCGCGACGGCGGCGTGCCCCTCGCCCCCCTCGCGCAGGGAGAAGAGAGCGACGCGACCGGCACGACGATCACGTTCTGGCCGGATGCCACGATCTTCGACACCGTCGACTTCGACTACGACACGCTGCGTACGCGCTTCCAGCAGATGGCGTTCCTCAACAAGGGGCTGCGCATCAGCCTGCGCGACGAGCGTCCGCAGTCGGTGATCACCGAAGGCGATCCCGGCGAAGAGGTCACCGACGCCCGCCACGACACGTTCCTCTACGAGCGCGGTCTCGTCGACTACGTCGAGCACCTCAACCGCGTGCGCAAGGCCGACGTGGTCAACGACGAGATCATCGAGGTCGAGTCCGAAGACACCGAGCGCAAGATCGCCCTCGAGCTGGCGATGCAGTGGACGACGGCGTACACCGAGAACGTCTTCACCTACGCCAACACCATCAACACGCACGAGGGCGGCACGCACGAAGAGGGCTTCCGCGCCGCGTTGACGACGCTCGTCAACCGCTACGCGCGGGCGAACAACCTGCTTAAAGAGAAAGACGACAACCTGACCGGCGACGACATCCGCGAGGGTCTCACCGCCGTCATCTCGGTCAAGCTGTCGGAGCCCCAGTTCGAGGGCCAGACCAAGACAAAGCTCGGCAACACCGAGGCCCGCGCCTACGTGCAGAAGGTCGTCGGCGACAAGCTCGGCGACTGGTTCGACCGCAATCCCGCGCAGGCGAAGAACATCATCCGCAAGGCGATCGACGCCGCGACCGCTCGTCTGGCCGCCCGCAAGGCGCGCGAGACCGCGCGTCGCAAGAGCGTCTTCGAGTCGGCTGCGATGCCTGACAAGCTCAAAGACTGCACCTCGAAAGACCCCTCGATCAGCGAGATCTTCCTCGTCGAGGGTGACTCGGCCGGCGGCTCGGCCGTGCAGGGGCGCGACCCGCACACGCAGGCGATCCTGGCGCTGCGCGGCAAGATCCTCAACGTCGAGCGCGCGCGGCTCGACCGCGCCCTGGGCAACAAAGAGGTCCAGGCGATGATCCAGGCCTTCGGCACGGGCATCGGCGAAGACTTCGACATGGCCAAGGCGCGGTACCACAAGATCGTGCTCATGGCCGATGCCGACGTCGACGGCCAGCACATCACCACGCTCCTGTTGACCCTGCTCTTCCGCTACATGCGCGGTCTCATCGAGGCGGGCTTCGTCTATCTCGCGCAGCCCCCGCTGTACCGCTTGAAGTGGTCGAACCACCCGCACGAGTACGCCTACAGCGACCGCGAGCGCGACGCGATGCTCGTCGACGGTCAGGCCTCCGGACGCCGCATCCCCAAAGACAACGGCATCCAGCGCTACAAGGGTCTCGGCGAGATGAACGACCACGAGCTGTGGGAGACCACGATGGACCCCGAGACCCGCACGCTGAAGCAGGTGACCATCGACGACGCCGCCTCGGCAGACGAGATCTTCTCGGTGCTGATGGGAGAAGACGTCGAGTCGCGACGCAGCTTCATTCAGCGCAACGCCAAAGACGTCCGCTTCCTCGACATCTGATCCGCACGACAGATCTCGCTCCGACGTATTCACGAAACTGAGAAGACATGGCTGACGACACCACTCCCGAGCCCGCCGACGCGCGCGAAGAAGGCGCTCACAACCACGGCAAGATCGACCAGGTCGACCTGCAGCTCGAGATGCAGCGGAGCTACCTCGACTACGCGATGAGCGTCATCGTCGGACGCGCCCTGCCCGACGTGCGCGACGGCCTCAAGCCGGTGCACCGCCGTGTGATCTACGGCATGTACGACGGCGGCTTCCGCCCCGACAAGTCGTTCTCGAAGTGCGCCCGTGTCGTGGGCGAGGTCATGGGGCACTACCACCCGCACGGTGACGCCCCGATCTACGACGCCCTCGTGCGTCTGGTGCAGCCGTGGTCGCTGCGCTACCCCCTGGCGCTCGGCCAGGGCAACTTCGGCTCTCCCGGAAACCAGGGCGCCGCCGCCCCGCGATACACCGAGACCAAGATGGCCCCCCTCGCGCTCGAGATGGTGCGCGACATCGAAGAAGAGACCGTCGACTTCGAGGACAACTACGACGGCCAGACGCAGGAGCCCACGGTTCTGCCGGCGCGCTTCCCGAACCTGCTGGTCAACGGTTCGGTCGGTATCGCCGTCGGTATGGCGACGAACATCCCGCCGCACAACCTGCGCGAGGTCTCGAGTGGTGCCCTGTGGGCCCTCGAGAACCCGGATGCCACGCGCGAAGAGCTGCTCGAGGCGCTCATGGAGCGCATCCCCGGCCCCGACTTCCCCACGCGCGCCCAGATCCTGGGCACGCGCGGCATCAAGGACGCCTACCGCACCGGTCGCGGCTCGATCACGATGCGCGCGGTGGTCAACATCGAGGAGATCCAGGGCCGCACGTGCCTCGTGATCACCGAGCTGCCGTACCAGGTCAACCCCGACAACGTCGCGGTCAAGATCGGCGACCTCGCCCGCGAGGGCAAGATCACCGGTGTCGCCGACATCCGCGACGAGAGCTCGGGCCGTACCGGTCAGCGCCTGGTCGTCGTGCTCAAGCGCGATGCGGTCGCCAAGGTCGTGCTGAACAACCTGTATAAGCACACGCAGCTGCAGGAGAACTTCGGCGCCAACATGCTGGCGATCGTCGACGGCGTGCCGCGCACGCTCTCGCTCGACGGCTTCATCAGCCTGTGGATCGACCACCAGGTCGAGGTCATCGTCCGGCGCACGCGCTACCGCCTGCGCAAGGCCGAAGAGCGCATGCACATCCTGCGCGGCTACCTGAAGGCGCTCGACGCGCTCGACGAGGTCATCGCGCTCATCCGTCGCTCGCCGACGGCTCAGGATGCCAACGAGGGTCTGCAGAAGCTCCTCGACATCGACGACATCCAGGCCCAGGCGATCCTCGACATGCAGTTGCGTCGTCTCGCTGCCCTCGAGCGCCAGAAGATCGTCGACGAGGCGACCGAGCTCGAGGCCCGCATCGCGGACTACAACGACATCCTCGCCACGCCCGCCCGCCAGCGCACCATCATCCGCGACGAGCTCACCGCGATCGTCGACCGCTTCGGCGACGACCGTCGCACCGAGATCCTCCACGGGTTCGACGGCGACGTCTCGATCGAAGACCTCATCGCCGAAGAGGAGATGGTCGTCACCGTCACTCGCGACGGCTACATCAAGCGCACGCGCAGCGACAACTACCGCTCGCAGCACCGCGGCGGCAAGGGCGTGAAGGGCGCACAGCTGCGCGCCGACGACGTGGTCGAGCACTTCTTCGTCACCACGACGCACCACTGGCTGCTGTTCTTCACGAACAAGGGGCGCGTGTACCGCTCCAAGGCGTACGAGGTGCCCGAGGCCGGGCGCGACGCCAAGGGTCAGCACGTCGCCAACCTGCTGGCGCTCCAGCCCGACGAGGAGATCGCGCAGATCCTCGACATCCGCGACTACCAGGTCGCGACCTACCTCGTGCTCGCGACGCGGGGCGGTCTGGTCAAGAAGACCCGCCTCGAGGAGTACGACACCAACCGTCAGGGCGGCGTCATCGCCATCAAGCTGCGCGGTCAGACCTCCGACGAGGGCGACGACGCCGAGCAGGGCGGCGCCGACGAACTCGTCAGCGCCATGCTCGTCGACGAGGGCGACGACATCCTCCTCATCAGCCGCCTCGGCATGTCGCTGCGGTTCTCCGCCACCGACAACGCGCTGCGCCCCATGGGTCGGTCGACCTCGGGCGTGAAGGGGATGGACTTCCGCGAGGGCGACAGCCTGCTCTCGGCCTCCGTCGCCAAGGACGACGAATTCGTCTTCGTGGTGACCGAAGGCGGCTACGCCAAGCGCACCGCCGTCACCGAATACCGCATGCAGAACCGCGGTGGTCTGGGCATCAAGGTGGCCCGTCTGACCGACGATCGCGGGGTCCTCGCGGGCGGAATGATGGTGTCCGAGGGCGACGAGGTCCTTGTGGTTCTTGCCAGCGGCAAGGTGGTACGCTCCAGCGTGGCCGAGGTGCCCGCCAAGGGACGCGACACCATGGGTGTCGTCTTCGCTCGCGCCGGAGGCGATGACAAGATCATCGCGATCGCGCGCAACGCCGAGCGGAACCTCGCCGAGACGACGGAGACGACCACTGAGCCCGCCGCTTCATCCGCGGACGAGGCCAGCGCCTCCCCTTCCGACACCCCCGAGGAAAGTACTGACGCATGAGCACGGTAGCCGACAAGCTCGCCAAGAAGTCGACTCACAAGACCCCTGCGAAGCAGGTGCGTCTGCGCCTGGTCTACATCGACTTCTGGTCGGCGGTGAAGCTGTCGTTCCTGGTGGCGGTCGCCCTGGCCATCGTCACGGTGGTCTCGTACTTCCTCATCTACCTGGTCGTCTCGGCGACGCTGCTGTCGAAGCTCGATGAGTTCTTCACCAGCTTCACCGACGGCGGGGCGACGCTCTCGCAGTACATCGGTCTGCCCCAGGTCATGGCGTTCGCCGCGATCGTGGCGATCCTCAACCTGGTCGTGGTGACGGTGCTCGGCGCGGTCATGGCGGGCATCTACAATCTCGCGGTGAAGGTGACCGGCGGCCTGCTTGTCGGCTTCACCTCGAACTGACGCCGATTCGTCAAAACCTCGGGAGTCCGGTAAAGTCTTCGAGGTTGACATCACGTCAGCGAGACGGGGCTATAGCTCAGGCGGTTAGAGCGCTTCACTGATAATGAAGAGGTCCCAGGTTCAAGTCCTGGTAGCCCCACCCCTTCCCTCGCGGGGCCTTAGCTCAGCTGGTAGAGCGCCTGCTTTGCAAGCAGGATGTCAGGAGTTCGAATCTCCTAGGCTCCACAACCGCGAAACGAAAGCCGGCCTTCGGGCCGGCTTTCGTCTTTGCACCGCGACACACGTGCCCCGGCGCTCGCTAGAGTCACGTCATGGACATGCGGGTCGCCGCGTACGCCGTCGTGACCGACGCCGACGGCCGTGTGCTGCTCGCGCACTGGATCGACGGCCGACGGCCCGCGTGGACGCTTCCCGGAGGCGGTCTCGAGCCCGGCGAGGATCCCGCTCACGCCGTGCGCCGGGAGGTCCGCGAGGAGACGGGGTTCCGCGTCGCGATCGACGAGCTGCTCGGCATCCATTCCCGCGTCATCCCGGCCGAGGCACGGTTGGCCCACGATTCCGACGGGCCGCTCCACGCCCTGCGGATCGTCTATCGAACCCACGTCGTCGGTGGTCGCCTGAGGTTCGAGACCGACGGCTCGACCGATCGAGCGGAGTGGTTCACCCTCGCGGAGGCCCGCAAACTCCGTCGCGTTCAGCTGGTCGACGTGGCCCTGCGCATGGCGGGCCTACTGCCCACCTGATCGTCAGGCGCGGTCGACCGTGATGTCGGCGACGGTCGCGCCGTACGCGGAGATCAGGTCGTCGGCATCGACGAACAGGCTGTATCCGTGTGCGCCGGCACCCATGGCGATGCGCGTGCCGACGATGCGCTCGTCGGCGTACACGGGCCATGCCGTGGTGCTGCCGATGGGCACGATCGTGCCGCGCTCGTAGCCGGTCGCCGCCAGGGCGAGCTCGGGCTCGGGGAGGCGGAGTTTGTTGACCCCCACGACGGCGCGGAGCTTCGGCCACGAGATGGCCCGATCACCGGGCACCAGGGCGAAGAGGTACGTGTCGTCTGAGCGCTTCACCACGAGCGTCTTGACGATGGCCGCCGCAGGGATTCCGAGGAGCTCGGCGGCTTCATCGAGGCTCGAGGTGGCGGGACGCTCGCGCACATCGACAGAGAGGCCGCGCTCGCGCGCGGCCTCTCTGACTCTGGTGGTGGGGTCGCTCACGCGTCCGGCGCACGCAGCGGGTCGTCGGCAACCCACAGCTCGTCGTCGGCGCGCAGCGTCTGCCACGCGGCGTACGCGACGCCCGCGGCGGCCACGACACCGAGGATGATGGCGATCACGCCACCGGCGCCAATGCCGTCGTGCTGCGAGGGAAGCTTCTTCGAGAGGCGCTTGGACGCCTGCTTGCCGTACTTCTCGGCACGCTTGGCGTACTTGTGAGTGTCGAGCTCGAAGCCCTTGCCCTTGGCGATGCGGTCACGGGTGTCGCCCGCGGCGTCCCACACCGACATCGCTCCGCCGACCACAGCACCGGCCGCGGGAACGACCTTGTGGCTGAGGAAGCGGTTCGTGCCCTTGACGGTCTTGTCCACGTACGGAGCGGCGTACTTGCCGTAGCCGTCCTGCACGGCGGGGACGAGGTCTTCACGGCTGAAGCGACCGAGCTGATGGCCGGCTTCGCGAGCGACCTTCCCACTCTCGCCCAGCAGCACCTGCTGCGACTCCCACACCTTGGCGGCGTGCTTCTGGAGCTTGCGCAGTTCCTTCTTGCTCTTGCGGCTGAGGCCCACGGCTCATCCTCCCTGTCGATGGGATGTACGTTCGTTCATCTTGCCAGAACGGGTCGCCGGCACCGCCGACCCTTGCAGATAACTCTGAGAGAATGTACCCATGGCCAACCACACCGCCGTAGCGACCCTGCACACCAACCACGGCGACATCGTCGTCAACCTGTTCGGCGACCACGCGCCGCGCACCGTCCGCAACTTCATCGGGCTCTCCGATGGTTCGCAGGAGTGGACGAACCCGGCGACCGGGGCGAAGGGCGAAGGTCCCCTCTACAAGGACGTCGTCTTCCACCGCATCATCCCCAACTTCATGATCCAGGGCGGCGACCCGCTCGGTCAGGGCATCGGCGGCCCGGGATACAACTTCAACGACGAGATCCACCCCGAGCTCGACTTCACGCAGCCCTACAAGCTGGCCATGGCCAACGCCGGTCTGCGCCGCAATGCCATCACCGGCCAGGCCGAGGGCACCAACGGCTCGCAGTTCTTCATCACGACCGACCCCACTCCGTGGCTGCAGGGCAAGCACACCATCTTCGGCGAGGTCGCCGACGAGGCTTCCAAGGCCGTCGTCGACGAGATCGCCGCAGTTCCCACCGGCGCGCAGGACCGGCCGAAGGCAGACGTCGTGCTGCACTCGGTCGACGTCGTCGCCGTCTGACGCTCGGACGACGGCGGGTGTCCACGACCGACGAGTTCCGTCGCAACAGCGACAACTTCTGTTACCGGCATCCTGACCGGCAGAGCTTCGTGCTGTGCCAGCGGTGCATGCGCACCGTGTGCCCGGAATGTCGGACACCCGCCGCCGTCGGTGTCATCTGCCCGGAGTGCATGGCCGAGCAGCGCGCTCAGCAGACTCCCGCGCAGAAGAAGGCGCAGCGTCGATGGGCGTCTCGCCCTGCGATGGCGCTCTCGACCGATCGCCCGCGGATGACCCTCGCGATCATCGCGATCACGGGTCTGACCTACATCATCGGCTTGATCCCCGGGGTGGGGTCGATCCTCACCCAGTTCCTCGCTTTCAACAGCGTCTTCCTCGTTCCGCAGTTGGGCGTCATCCAGCCGTGGCGACTGCTCACCGTCTCGCTCGTTCACAGCGGCTTCTTCCACGTCGCCCTGAACATGCTCGCGCTGTGGTTCATCGGCCGCAGCCTCGAGCCGATGCTCGGACGCGCCCGGTTCCTGGCTCTCTACCTGATCGGCACGATCGGCGGATCCGTCGCCGTGGCTCTGCTCGCGCCCGGTGTGTGGACCGTCGGAGCGTCCGGCGCCATCTTCGCCCTGTTCGGGGCGCTGCTGGTGATCGGCCGCCACATCGGAGCCGACATCCGCGTGATCGCGATCCTCATCGGGATCAACTTCGCCTGGCCGTTCGTCGTGGCGGGGATCGACGCGATCAGCTCCGGCAGCTTCGCGGCGTCGCTGGCCGCGGTGGGCATCTCGTGGCAGGCGCACCTGGGTGGACTCGTCGCGGGAGCCCTGGTCGGCCTCGTCTACGCCCGCACGCGCGCACCGCGTCAGCGCGGGGTGCAGATCGGTCTGCTGGTGACGCTCAGCGTCGTTCTTCTCGCCCTGCTGGTGATCCCGGCCGTGGCGTACGTCTGAGAGTTATCCACAGCCTCATCCACAGGTGGGGATGAATTACACGCGTGTAAGTCAGCGCCACTTCGTGGTCATGAGGAAGCCGACGAAGGCGATTCCGAAACCGATGACCAAATTCCACGGGCCGATGCCCGGGATGGGGAACTGCGAGTTGCTGAGGTAGAACACCAGCACCCACACGAGGCCGATGAGCATGAGGCCGATCATGATGGGCAGGAACCACACGGGGTTCGGTGCCGATCCGCCGTCGTTGCGCTCAGCGATCGGGTCTTCGCCTTTGCCAGTTCGAGCCATGCGGGACAGTCTAACGGTCAGGGGCGCGCGAACCCATGGAACTAGACTCGCCTCGTGCAGACCGTGCAGGAGCCGCAGACCCGTCGTACGCGACGGCGCGGCCGCGCTCCCCGGCGCCGGGTGTCGGTCGTCGGAGTGATCGGCGACCTGCTCGTGACGGCGGGTGTCGTCGTGCTGCTGTTCGTGGTCTGGCAGCTGTGGATCGGCGACGCGATCATCGGGGCGCAGTTCAAGGACCAGGGCCAGGAGCTCAGTGACTCGTGGGCCCTCGAGCCCTCGGCCCCCGCACCCGCCGCATCCTCGCCGGAAACCACGGCACCCACCGGTCCGCCGACGGCTGATCCTCCCGCCCTCCCGCAGCCGGGCGATGCCGAGCGCTTCGCCGTCGTCCGCATCCCGCGGCTCGGGCCCGACTACTCGTTCCCCCTCGCCGGCGGGGTCAGCTCGTCGCGCACCCTCGACCCGATCGGGCTCGGTCACTATCCCGACACGGCCATGCCCGGCCAGGTCGGCAACTTCGCCATCGCCGGCCACCGCGGCAGCCACGGAGCCCCGTTCGCCGACCTCCCCTCGCTGCACATCGGTGACGCGGTCGTCGTCGAGACCGAGCAGGGCTGGTACACCTACCGCTTCCGCAACATCGAGTACGTGCGCCCCAACGGCGTCGACGTGCTGCTGCCGCTGCCGCAGCAGCCGCAGGTCGACGCGACCGATCGCATCATCACGATGACGACCTGCAGCCCGCGGTACGGATTCTCCGAGCGCGCCATCGCCTACGGCGTCTTCGAGTCGTACACCCCGCGCACCGAAGCAGGCCCTCCCACTTCTCTGACCTCTGGAGCCGCGTGATGTACGGAGCTCTCTGGCGTGTTCTGCCCGGTCCCTGGTGGGTGCGAGTCCTGATCCTGCTCGTGCTGCTGGCGGCCGTGCTCTACGGCCTGTTCTTCTACGTCTTCCCCTGGGTGAGCGACCTGGTGTACCCCTCGGAGGTCACGGTCGAGTGACCGGTCTGCGGGTCGTCGTCGTCGACAACCGCGACAGCTTCGTCCACACCCTCGCCGGTTATCTCCGCGACATCGGTGCGGAGACGTCGATGGTCGACGCCCATGATCCCGCCGTCGTCGACACCGTGCGTCGTCACGACGCCGTGCTCGTGTCTCCGGGGCCCGGTCATCCGCTCGACGCGGGACGGTCGGTCGAGGTGGTGCGCGCGGCGTCTGACGCCGGCATCCCGTTGCTCGGGGTCTGTCTCGGCCACCAGGCGCTGGCGACGGCGTTCGGTGCACGGGTGACGCAGGCTCCGGAATTGCTGCACGGCATCACGAGCGTCATCCGCCACCACGGCGACGGGGTGTTCGCCGGTCTCGACGACGGGTTCATCGCGACCCGCTACCACTCCCTCGCCGTCGACGAGTCGAGCCTGCCCCCGGAGCTCGAGGTCACGGCGCGCACCGACGGAGGCGTCGTCATGGGACTCCGCCATCGCTCCGCGCCGCTCGAGGGCGTGCAGTTCCACCCCGAGAGCGTGCTGACCGAGGGCGGCCATCGGCTGCTCGGCCGGTGGCTCGAGAACGCCGGTCTGACCGGCGCCGTGGAGCGCGCAAGCGCCCTTCACCCGCGAAGGGTCAGGACCCCGAGCACACCGTCAGCGTGATCTCGCTGTGCACCGGCACCTCGCCCGGGGCCAGCGACTGCGTCGTGACCGTCGCGGGGGTGGTGGCCTTGCAGCCGGGGTCGTCCTTCGTCAGGACCGTCAGCTGCTTGTCGTCGGACTCGAGCTCGCGCTTCGCGCCGTCGAGGGTGTACCCGGCGTAGTCGTTGATGACGACCTTGCCGCTGGCGACCTCGAGGCCCACAGTCGTGCCCTTCGCGATCTCCGTGCCAGACTCCGCGGTCGCGGAGATCACGGTTCCGGCAGCGAGAGCGGGGTCGTCCACGCGCCGCACGGTCCCGACTGTCAGGCCGGCGTTGGTGAGCGCCGTGCGCGCCTCGGTCTCGTTGATCCCCTGCAGCGTCGGGACGGTCGCTGTGTCGGGGCCGGAGGACACGTACAGGGTCACCTGCTGCCCGGCGGTCACGGTGGTACCGGATGACGGAGTGGAGCTGATCACATTCCCCGCGGCGATCTCCTCGTCGGGCTGATTCACGCGGCTCGCGGTGAGTTGCTCGGCCTGAAGTGCTTCGACGGCGCGGTCGTACGACATGTCGACCACGTCGGGAACAGCCAGGGCATTGGTGGGCACGTTCGAGGCGGGCTGGATCTGCATGACCCACACCAGCACCGCGACGAGCAGGACGGCCAGGACCGTGACGCCGGCCCAGATCCACGCGACGGGGGGTCCGGGCTGCGTGCGGCGCATCGTCGTGTCGGTGCTGAGCTGACGGAGCGAGCGCGCGGTCTCGGCCGCCTGACGCGGGTTGGGTCCGTACAGCTCGTTCGACAGGGCGGACATCTGGCGCTTGGTCGGCGCCTTACCGTCCGCGGTCTCGTCGAGCGCCTCACGGAAGCTCGCGGCGTCTTGCGGCCGCTGGAAGGGATCCTTCGCCAGTGCGCGCAGGACGATCGCGTCGAGTGCGCGCGGGATCGACTCGTCGATCTCGCTCGGCGGCAACGGCGCCTCGCTGACGTGCTGGTAGGCGACGGCCACGGGGGTCTCGCCGCGGAAGGGCGGGCGACCGGTGAGCAGTTCGTAGAGCACGACGCCCGTGGAGTACAGGTCGGCGCGCGCGTCGACGGACTCGCCCTTGGCCTGCTCGGGCGAGAAGTAGGCCGCGGTCCCCACGATGGCCGTCGTCTCGGCGACGGTGGAGGAGGAGTCCGACACGGCGCGGGCGATGCCGAAGTCCATGACCTTCACGCGACCGGAGTCGGTGATCATGACGTTGCCCGGCTTGATGTCGCGGTGGACGACGCCGGCGCGGTGCGAGTACTCGAGGGCTTCCAGGATGCCGTCGACGTAGCGCAGCGCCTCGTCGGTCGGAACCTTGCCCTCGGCGATGATCTCCTTCAGCAGGCGACCGTGCACGAGCTCCATGACGATGTAGGGCACGGGACGCTCGACGCCGTCGACCCCGGTCTCGGCGTCTTCGCCCGCATCGAACACCCGCACGATCGTCGCGTGAGCCATGCGCGACGCCGCCTGCGCCTCGAGGCGGAACCGCGTGCGGAACGCCGCGTCTCCGGCGAGGTCGGAACGCAGGATCTTGATCGCCACCGTGCGCCCGAGAGTCTGGTCGTACCCGCGGTACACGCTCGCCATCCCGCCGCGACCGATGAGGTCGTCGACGCGATAGCGCCCGGACAGGACGCGCGTCTCAGTGGTCACGAAGGAACTCCTGGCGTGGGGGGATCGAGGGTGGATCAGTTCTTCTTGCCGGGGGCGCTGGTCGCGCCGGTGCCCGCTCCGTTGCCGGTGGCGCTCGGGCTGGGCGTGTTGCCACCGGTGATGGTGGCGGACGCCTCGCTCGAGGGGCCGGCGGTGCGGTCGGTGCCCGAGCAGCTGACCGTGTACGTGATGCGCAGCGAGTCACCCACGGCGTTGCTCACCTTGAGCTGCGCATTGCGCGAATCGGGCGGGAACGACGACGACGACTGCCCGTTGTTGTCGAACGTGCCGTTGGTGGCGGTCAGGTTGTACGACACCACGTTGCCGGTTCCGGAGGGGCAGGTGTACTGGCCCCACGACACGCGCACGTCGCTGCCCGCGCCCACCGAGGAGCCGGGGAGCGTCGGAGCGGAAGGCTCGGTCAGCGGGGTCTCCTCGCCGAAGACCTTCAGCACGATGATCGTCCCCTCGGGGACATTGCCCGTGGGGCTCACCGAGTCGACGATGCCGACCTGGTCGGGGCTCGAGGCGGGGTTGCCCGTCTCGCACTGCGCCCCCAGCTGGTTCTCGTCGAGGATCTGGCTCGCTTCTTCGCACGTCCGGCCCGGCAGATCGAGGGCATTGACGTTCACGAGGGACGAGGTCGCCGTCGGGGTGGCCGACGGGGTCGTCACGCTCGGAGTCGGCGTGGACTGCGTGGGCGCGGACTCGGTGGGCGCGGCATCCGGACCGTCCTGGTTCGACAGCAGGCCGAACAGCGTCACTGCGAGGATCAGGGCGAGCAGCGCGATGAGGGCCACCAGAGGCCACGTCCACCGGCTGCGCTTCTTCTTCTCGGCGACGGGCGTCTCTTCGACGTGCTCCTCGGTCAGAAGCGATGTCGCGGCACCCGCGGCGGGCATGAGCCGCGTGGTCGCCGAGGTCTGTCCGCCGGTCGTGAGCAGCTGCGTCACCTCGTCGGCGATCGCCGCACCGGCGGCCACAGCGGGCACGGCGGCCGCAGCTGCCGTGAGGTCGCCGCGCCGCAGGGCGGTGGCCGCCCGCGAGACCGCCGCCGAGGAGGCGGGACGGTCTTCGGGCTTCTTGGCGATCATCGCCATGACGAGGTTCTGCACCGGCTGCGCCACGGTGGGCGGCAGGGGGGCGGGCTGCTCGTTGATCTGCGCCATGGCGATCGCCACCTGCGACTCGCCCGTGAAGGGGCGCTTGCCCGCCAGGGATTCGTACGCGACGATGCCCAGCGAGTAGGTGTCGGTCGCGGGCGACGCCGGGTGACCCGACGCCTGCTCGGGCGAGAGGTACTGCACCGTTCCCATGACCTGACCGGTCGCGGTCAGCGGAACCTGGTCGGCGATGCGGGCGATACCGAAGTCGGTGATCTTCACGCGGCCGTCGGGCGTGATCAGCAGGTTGCCGGGCTTGATGTCGCGGTGCACGAGACCTGCGGCATGCGCGGCCTGCAGTGCCGCCGCGGTCTGAGCGACGATGTCGAGGGTCTTGTCGGTCGACAGCGAGCCCTCGCGCTCGAGGATCGTCGACAGCGCCTCACCGGGCACCAGCTCCATGACGAGGAAGGCGCTGCCGTCTTCTTCGCCGTAGTCGAACACGCTGGCGATGCCCTCGTGATTCACGAGCGCGGCGTGGCGGGCCTCGGCGCGGAAGCGCTCGAGGAAGCCCGGGTCGCCCATGTACTCGTCTTTGAGGATCTTGATGGCGACGGTTCGTCCGATGACGTGATCCGTCGCCTCCCAGACCTCGCCCATACCGCCGATCGCTATGCGCGATTCGAGCTCGTAGCGTCCTCCGAAGGTCACACCCTGCGTCGGTCTCATTTACCCAGCACCGCCTCCATGACCTTCTTCGCTATCGGGGCGGCGATCTCGTTGCCGCTCCCGCTCTGCCCCCGGCCTCCACCGTTTTCGACCACCACGGCGACGGCGACCTGAGGGTCGTCCGCCGGTGCGAAACCGGTGAACCAGAGCGTGTAGGGACGGGAGTCGTTCTCCGCAGTGCCGGTCTTACCCGCCACCTGAACCCCGTCTATTCTTGCATTCGATGCCGCGCCGTCCTGGACGTTCGCCGTCATCATCGAAACCATCTGCGCGTTGACGTCGGGTTCGAGCGCCCGACCGAACTCGCTGTCGGAGCCCTGGTCGCTCACCGACAGGTCGGTGTTGATCACCCGATCGATCATGCGCGGGTTCATCACCACGCCGTCGTTCGCGATGCCCGCCGACACCATCGCCATCTGCAGGGGCGTGGCGCGCACGTCGCCCTGTCCGAAGCCGCTCAGTGCGGTCTGCGGGGCGTTGGGGTTCGAGGGGTACGTCGAGGCCGTGGATTCGAGCGGCGTCGAGAAGGTCGAGTTGAAGCCGTACTTCTCGGCCTCGGCGCGGATCGCGTCGGCGCCGAGCTCCACGGCGAGTTCGGCCATCGGAATGTTGCAGCTCAGCCGCAGGGCCGTGGCGATGGTGACCGTGTCGCCCTCGCCGCACGCGCCGCCTCCGGCGTTGCTGACCACGTTCGTGGAGTCGGGGAGCGTGTACGCGGCCACGTTGGGGAACGCCGAGTCGGGCGTGTACTTTCCGGATGCCAAGGCGGCCGACGCCACGACGAGCTTGAAGGTCGATCCCGGAGGGTTGAGGTCGCCCGCGATCGCGCGGTTGTCGAGCGGCTTCGAGGGGTCGGCCACGAGCTGGTCGTAGGCCGCGTTCACGGCATCCGTGTCGTGCGAGGCCAGGGTGTTCGTGTCGAAGCCGGGCTTGGAGACCATCGCGAGGATGCGCCCGGTCGACGGCTCGATCGCGACGACGGCTCCCTGCAGATCGCCCATGGCGTCCCACGCGGCCTTCTGCACGGTGGCGTCGACCGAGACCTCGACGTTGGAGCCGCGGGGCGCCTTGCCGGTGATCGCGCGGTCGATGCGCGAGAAGAACTGATTCGAGTCCTGGCCGCTCAGCACGCTGTTCTCGGCCGCTTCGAGACCGGTGCGGGCATCGAGCACCGGATTCACGTACCCGGTCACGGGGGCCCACATCGCGGCATCCGGATACTCCCGCTGCCAGCTGTACACGTCGTCCGACGGAACGGAGGAGGCGATGGCGGCGCCGCTGGCGACGATCGATCCGCGCTGCACTTCGTAGGAGTCGTACAGCGCACGGGTGTTGCCCGAGGTGTTGGTGAGGGCGTTGGCCTGCACCACCTGGATGATGCTCGTCGAGGCGAACAGCGCGAGGAACATCGCCAGCATGACGATGCTGAGGCGTCGGAGTTCTTTGGTCACGGTGCCTCCTCCGGGATCGGGGTGTGGGCGGGGATGGACGAACGGGTCATCAGCCGATCACCACCCGGGGGCGGGAGCGCACCGCGTCGGAGATGCGCAGCAGGAACGCGACGATGATCCAGTTCGCGATGAGCGACGAGCCACCGGCCGCCAGGAACGGCGTGGTCAGGCCGGTGAGGGGGATCACCCGCGTGACACCGCCGACCATGATGAACACCTGCAGCGCGATCGTGAACGAGAAGCCGGTCGCGAGGAGTTTGCCGAAGTCGTCCTGACCGGCGAGGCCGATCCGGATGCCGCGGCTGGCGAACACCATGTAGAGCGCGAGGATCGCGAACAGGCCCACCAGACCCAGCTCTTCGCCGAGGCTCGGGATGATGTAGTCGCTCTGCGCGAGAGGGGTGATCGACGGGCGCCCCTGGCCGAGACCGGTGCCGAAGAGACCGCCGTGCGCGAGGCCGAAGATGCCCTGAACGAGCTGGTAGCTGCCGCCCTCGCGGTTGACGACGTCGGGGTCGAAGGCGTTGAGCCAGTTGGCGAAGCGGCCGTTGACGTAGGGCAGCACCTGGGAGGCGAGGAACGCCCCGCTCGCGACGAGCACCAGACCGATCAGCACCCAGCTGGTCTTGCCGGTGGCGACGTAGAGCATCGCGACGAACATGCCGAAGATCAGCAGGCCGGTACCGAGGTCGCGCTGCAGCACGATGATGCCGAGCGAGACGAGCCAGATGACGAGCACCGGACCGAGCTCGCGGGCACGCGGCCAGGTCATGAACAGGAAGCGCGTGCCCGTGGAGGTGAGGCTCTCGCGCGTGCGCACGAGATAGCCGGCGAAGAAGATCGCGAGGCAGATCTTGGCCAGCTCACCCGGCTGGAACGACACGAAGCCGAGCGAGACCCACACGTCGGCGTTCTGATCGGTGCCCAGGCCCGGGACGAAGGGGAGGAGCAGCAGCAGGATGCCGGCGAGGCCGAACAGATACGTGTAGCGGAACAGCACGCGGTAGTTGCTCACGAAGATGAGCACCACCAGCGCCAGCACCATCGCGATCGCGGCCCACGCGATCTGGCGGTGGCCGGTGGCATCCCAGCCCGACGCGCCGTCAGCGAGGTCGATGCGGTAGATCATCGCGATGCCGAGGCCCGTGAGCACGGTCGCGATGGGTAGCACGAACGGGTCGGCGTCGCGGGCGCGCAGGCGCAGCGCCACGTGCGTGATCAGGGCGAGCACCGCGGGAATGGCCGCGAGAGTCAGGAAGCCGGGCTCGACGGTGCCGCTCACGCCGAGTTGCACGAGAGTGACGGCTCCGCCGTATACGGCGATGGCGAACAGCAGCAGGCCGAGCTCGCGGTTGCGCTGCTTGGCGGGGGTGCGGATCTTCTTCAGGGCCCGCATCACGGCGGTGTCGGTGGACACGGCATCCGGGGTGCGGGTCAGCTTCTGGTCGGTCATCCGCTTCCCTCCTCTGCGGGGCGCAGGCGATCGACGATGAGCTCGGCGTCGGAGAGCGATCGGGCCGAGATCGTGGCCTCGACCGTCTCGCGGTCGAACTCCGAGAGGTCGGCGAGCACGATGTTGGTGTCTTCGTAGACGGTCGACAGCGAGAGCGGTCCGATGGACTGCTGGATGCCGCGGTAGATCACGACAGAGTTGTCGTCGGCGCCGACGTAGTACCGCGTCTGCGTCCAGTTGTATCCCGCCCACAGGCCCAGGCCGATGGCGGCGAGTACCACGAGCAGGGCGGCGAGCCAGCCGAGGCGACGCCGACGCGCGCGGCGACGGTCTTCTTCGATGAGCTCCTCGAGGAACTCGGCGGCGGGCTCGAAGTGCGTGGGCTCGTTGGCGACCTGGCGCGCGTGGTGCAGCCAGTTCGAGCGGCCCGGACGCGCGGCGGGCACGACCACGCCGCTGGGGTTCGAGGCCGAGCCGACGATGGTCGGCGTACCGATGAACACGGGGTGCTGTCCGCCCACGTCGACCAGCACGACCGTGACATTGTCGGGGGCACCACCGTCGAGCGCCTGCTTGAGCAGGGCGTCGGCGGTGCGCGCCGGGGGCATGCCGAGCGCGAGCGTCTTGGCGGTGTGCGTGTCGTCGACGACACCCGAGAGGCCGTCGGAGCACAGCAGCCAGCGGTCGCCGTCCTGCGTCGGCATGATGAAGCTGTCGACCTCGGGGTCGGGATCCATGTCGCCGAGCACGCGCATGAGCACCGAGCGCCGCGGGTGGTACCGCGCCTCTTCGGGGGTGATGCGACCGGAGTCGACCAGGCGCTGCACGAAGGTGTGATCGGCCGTGATCTGGGTGAGGGTGTCGTCGCGGTAGAGGTAGATGCGCGAGTCGCCGATGTGGCCGATCACCGCGTAGTCGTCGACCATGACGAGAGCGCTGACCGTGGTGCCCATGCCCGCGAGCTCGGGACGGCGGGCGACGGTGTCGATCAGCTCCGCCGCGGTGTCGGCGAGGGCGTCGCGGATGGCGTGCTCGGCCTCGGACGGCGTGCGGAACGGCTGGTCGAGCTCGGTGAGACGACCGATGGCGATGCTCGACGCGACGTCACCGCCCGCGTGGCCGCCCATGCCGTCGGCGACCACGAAGAGGTTGGACCCGGCGTAACCGGAATCCTGATTGTTGGAGCGCACCTTTCCCGTATGGGAGATGGCGGCGCTCGAGCCCTGGAAGACCATGGGGGAGGGTTACTTCCTCAACTCGAACGTCGTCGCGCCGACCTTGATGGGCGCGCCCACCTTCACCTGCACGGGCGAGGCGACGCGCACGCCGTCGTGGGACGTGCCGTTCGTGGAGTCGAGGTCTTGCAGCATCCACTGGTCTCCCCACAGCACGAGACGAGCGTGGTGGCTGGAGGTGTAGTCGTCGCGGATGACCAGGCCCGACTCGCTCGAGCGACCGATCGTGAGCGGCTCGGAGCCGAGCGGCAGCTCGAGGCCGGCCTTGGGGCCACTCGTGATGACGATGCGCGACACCGCCGAGGTGGTGGCCAGGCCGCCGACCGGAGCCGGAGCGGGGGCTGCGGGGCGCTTGACCTGGGTCGTGACCGCGTCGGGTGCCGCCGTGGGAGCGGGGGCGGCGGGGGCGGATGCCACGGGCTCGGGGAGCTTGCGCACCTTGACCCCGAACAGGTCGGCGCGCAGCGAATAGACCACGCCGAACACGAAGAACCACAGCAGGACGAGGAAGCCGCCCTGCAGAAGAAGAAGAGTCAACGGACTCATGACAGGGGTCCTCGTTCCCGGACGTCGAAGATGCGCGTGGCGTCGGAGGCCGACGCGCGTCGCGGCGGCTGCGCCTGAGCGACCACACGGAACACGATATTGGTACGGCCGATCGAGATCGTGGAATCGGGGGGCAGAGCCGCCTCCGACACCTTGCGGCCGTTGAGAGTGGTGCCGTTGGTGGAGCCGAGGTCGCGGACCATCGCGCGCTCGCCGTCCCAGAGGATCTCGACGTGCTTGCGGCTGGTGCCGGCGTCGGGGATCGTGATGTCGGCGTCGCTTCCGCGGCCGATCACCGTGCGGGCTCCGGTGAGCGGATGCCGCTTGCCGTCGATGTCGACGACACCGCGCCACGCGACCTGGCCCTCGGTCGTCTGCGAGTCGACCCGCAGCGTTCCGGTGGACAGGGTGGAGTCGCGCTCGATCGTGATGGCGACGGGGCCGGCGAACGAATACCCCTGGGTGCGCGCGTGCTTCTTCACCAGGGTGTCGAGCTCGTGCACGAGGGTGGATCCGAGGGCGCTCATCTTCTCGTCATCGGCGGGCGACAGGCGCACCGAGAACGTATTGGGCGCGAGGATGCGATCGCGCGTGACGACCACAGCCTTCTTGTCGAGCTCGCTGCGCAGAGCGGATGCGATCTCCACCGGCTGGATGCCGCTGCGGAAGGTCTTCGCGAACGCACCGTTGACGGCGCGTTCGAGACCCTTCTCGAAACTGTCGAGTAGCCCCACGAGACTCCTTCAGGCAGGCAGACCAGTAGGCACATCGTAGTCAGCACGGCTGGACAGGTGATGGAAGCGGTCATCGGGGCCCGCGATTCGTGACCCAGTCGGGGCCGTGATATTCTCGGGAAGTTGAGTTCGCGGCATCCGTGCCGCATCTCGCGCGAGTGGCGGAATAGGTAGACGCGCTGGCTTCAGGTGCCAGTGCCCGCAAGGGCGTGGGGGTTCAAGTCCCCCCTCGCGCACAGAAGGAAGAAGGCCCCGGGTTCATCCCGGGGCCTTCTTCGTTTCGTGCGGGAGCGGGAGGGCTATGGACCCGTGAGGGGTTGGGCCCCTGGCGCCCGAGAGGCTCCGCGCGCCGCGTAGCGGTGTGTGGAGGGGCACCAGGGAAAGTCCCCCCTCGCGCACTCAGCCTGCTATCGCCTCGTACGAGAACGACCGCAGCACCGCCGGTCGACCCGTGGCGGGCATGGGCTCGACGCCGATGACGCGGCCCGTGAACCCGCCGGCGACCTCCGTCGACACGTATCGACCGTCCATGCGGGCGATCTCGACGAACCCGTCGTCGGTGACGATGCCGAACTGCAGGTCGTCGGCGACGGGCACACCGCCGTGCGGTCCGGGGATGGGCAGGGTGGAGCGCAGCGAGAGCGTCACGGGCGTCGTCGCCGGGAGCGGGATCGCGCCGAGGTCCTGCGCGAAGGGTCCGACTGTGGCGCGGGCGACCGCCTGGCCGTCTCGACACTCGACGGCGACCCAGTGGTCCTCGTCCATGCGCAGGACGAGGCGAGCGTCACCGGGTTCGACGTCTGCTCGCGCCTCCCACTGCTGATCGCGCACTCTCGTCGCCAGGAGCGAGCGATACCGCTCGTCGGACGGTTGATCGATGACGACTCCGCGCGGCGACACGCTCGTGAAGTCACCGGGGTGGCGCCCGGGGGCGATCCAGCGCAGGTCCAGACGATCGGCGGAGAAGTCGTCGGTGAACGAGGTCGACACCGGGGAGATGTCCAGATTCTCGTCGACGACGGGCCAGTCGTCCACCCACGACACCTTCGCCAGGAAGGTCTCGCGGCCGTTGAGGTGGAAGCCCGGGCCGGGTCCGACGGGACGGACCCCGAGGTAGACCATGCTCCATCCGTCGGCAGTCTCGACGAGGTCGGCGTGACCGGTGTTCTGCACGGGATCGGTCGAGCTGCGGTGGCTGAGGATCGGACCGCCGGGGTGGAACACGAATGGTCCGGTCGCGGTGCGGGACCGGGCGATGGTGACCGCGTGCCCTCGCTCCGTTCCGCCCTCGGCGAGGAGCAGGTAGTACCAGTCGCCGCGGCGCAGGAGGTGCGGTCCCTCGGGGTGCGCGAGGCCGCTCCCGGTGGAGAGGAGAGCGGGCTCGGAGAGCAGATCGCCGGTCTCGAGGTCGACGGACGCCTGCAGGATCGGGGCGTCGGCGCGGCCCGTGGCCCAGGTCAGGTAGCAGGTGCCGTCGGCATCCCAGAAGAGATCGGGGTCGATGCCGATGGCGCCGGACACGCGAAGAGGCGGACTCCAGGGCCCCTCGGGGGTGGCGGCGGAGGTCAGCAGCTGCCCGTCGCCCACGGTGTTGATGTCGGTCGTGATCACCCAGAATCGGCCCTCGTGGTGGCGAATCGTCGGAGCGAAGATGCCGGCGCTCCCCGCCGACGACGGGAAGGAGAGGTGGTCGCGGTCGGCGAAGACGTGCCCGATCACGGTCCACGACGTGAGGTCACGGCTGTGATGAACCGGAACGCCCGGGAGGTACTCGAAGGTCGAGGTGATGAGGTAGTAGTCGTCGCCGACGCGGCAGATCGAGGGGTCGGGATGGAAGCCGGGGAGGATCGGGGTGGCGCTGATGACGGTCTCCTTCGACGTCGCGGCTCGATCGGTGGGGGCGAGCTACCGGAAATGGTTCATCTGTAATGGTTTCGTGTCGCGCGCGCTCGCATCACTCGACGCGTCGTACTCCTCGCACCATACGAGCTTCAGCGTGGCAGAAGAGGCCGTGCCGGCGGCATCCAATCTGCGCGCGGAATCACGCAGAGCCGACGGCTCGATGAGCCAGGTCGAGGCGTCGTGCAGGCGCCACTGGTCGCGCACGCGGCGGGCGTAGGGACGGGCACGCCAGGTCATCCAGGCCCAGGGGACGAGCCACACGGTTGCGCCGATGGCCGTGCTCGCCTCGACGGATGTGGCGTGATGGGCGGTGACGGCGGCGGCGATGCCGAGGAAGAAGCCGACATACGGCCAGATGCCCGACATCTGCCAGGCGAGGCGCGAGCGATCATCGCCGTCGGGCGGGAGGATGCGGAGGTGCTCGGCGACCAGCCCGTGGCCGCTGAACCGCCGCTCGTAGGAGCCCCACGGCCCCTCCACGCGCAGGGGGAAGTCCCGATCGTTGAAACGCATGCGCTCATCGTCGGCCGCATGGATCATGCGCGCGTCGATCCTCGCAAGAGCCATACGCCCGGCTCCTCGTCAGGGGCGGTCGCAGGGTCTTCGCGTCAGCAGACCGTCAGCGAGGCGGTGTCGACCGTAGGGATTCCGTGAGGACGCGAGCGTTCCGACGTGTGTTCGCGTAGGACAGGAGGATGAGTGCACTGACCCTCATCACCCGTTTCACCTCAGGTGTTCGCGTCGACGGCGACCGTGGCTGTCTCGCGTGGGACGGAATCGACGCGGGCATCGGAGCGGCACCGTCGACCCTGCTGTACGGCGTCGACCTGCGGTCCACCCCTCGCGGGCGCCATCTGCGGCGCGCTGCGCACGAGCAGCTCGCTCTGCTCGACGAGCGGCTCAGCTCCGGCCCTGACTACCGAAGGGTGCTGGTGGCCGTGTCTGTGGCATGCGCCCGAGACGCGGAGTACGCGCGACCACGACTCGAAGCGGCCGCCGAGACGGTGCTGCAGAGTGCCGAGCGGCGGCGAGGGCACTCCATCGCGCTCGCCGTGGTCGTGTGTCCCACACCTCTCGACGCCGCGACCGTCCGTTCGCACTTGTGCGACGCTGCGGCGGGCATCCCGGACGGAGCGGGCGCAGCCCTCTGGGACGACGTGCGCACCGACGGGTTGCGCCGAGCACTGGTGCGTCAGCACCTCTGACGCACGGATCGTCGAACGCGACCTCGGGAATCAGGAGGCCGCGCGGGTCGTCGTGCGTACGCGATAGAGGCTGGTCGTCGCCGTGATGAAGAGGTCGGTGCCGTCGTCACCGCCGAAGCAGAGGTTGGCCACCGTTTCGGGAACCGGAAGGAACAGCAGCTCCGCGGCATCCGGAGCGAAGACGTGCACTCCGTCGCCCGCGGACGACCAGACCCGGCCTTCTTCGTCGACGACGATGCCGTCGGGCATTCCGTCATCGATGGTGGCGAAGTGCCGGCCATTCTCGGCCCCCGCTCCGGCGTCGACCACGTCGTACGCGCGGATCCAGTGACCGGGCCCGTCGTCGAGGCCGATGGCGGTGTCGGTGACGTAAACGGTCGATCCGTCGGGTGAGAACGCGAGACCGTTGGGCTGCACGATGTCGGCGATGACGGGGCGGATGCCATCGGTCGCGGACCAGCGGAAGACGAATCGCCCGCCGTACTCGCGCTCGCCCGGGTGGCCCTCGTCGTCCTGACGGATGCCGTAGTCGGGATCGCTGAACCAGAGCGACCCGTCGGGGGCGACCGCGACGTCGTTGGGGGAGTTCAGCTTCCTCCCCTCCCACCGCGAGACGATCTCGTCGACCGATCCGTCGGGGTGCTCGCGCTCGAGGCGCCGACGCCCGTGGGAGCACTGCACGACGGTGCCGTCGTGATCGAGGACGCGGCCGTTCGTGAACTCGACCCCCTCGCGGTGGACGATCGTCGCCGCGCTCGCGGCGTCCCACTCGAGGATGCGATCGCCCGGGATGTCACTCCACCGCAGCCGTCGGGTGGTCGGGATCCAGAGCGGTCCTTCGCTCCAGGTCGCGCCGGTCCACAGTCTTTCGACGCGGCCCTCGTCCTTCACCAGGTCGGCACGGGTCATGGGGTCGGTCCCTTCTCTTCGCTGGCGGGGAGCACGGACGGGAATAGTATCCGGCAGGAATCCGAGGCCACCGCAGGGAGGGGCATGCGCGTGCCCTAAGGGAGATGGCATCCCGTCCCACGTCCTGCGAGAGAGGCGCGTCGCCGGCCGCGCCGAACGCCTGTGGCGGATGAATCACGGATTCCGGCGAGAGGCAACCCACCCTGCTTACGCTGTATCTGGGAGGAAGCTGAGTACTACGAGAGCTTCGCCTTGAGCGGGCATCGGTTCACACTCGCGAAAGGAACACATCATGGGATTCTTCGGATTTCTTCTCCTCGGCCTCATCGCCGGCGCCATCGCCAAGCTCATCCTCCCCGGTAAGCAGGGTGGCGGCTGGCTCATCACGCTCCTGCTCGGCGTCGTCGGCGCTCTGCTCGGCGGGTTCCTGGGTGGCCTGCTCTTCAACGCCCCGCTGCAGGACTTCTTCTCGATCCAGACGTGGCTGCTCGCGATCGGTGGGTCGATCATCGTCCTGCTGATCTACGGCCTCATCGTGGGACGCCGCACCGCGCGCTGACCTGCACGCGAAAGGCCCGGGGCGGTGGACCGTGCCCCGGGCCTTTTCGCGTCTCCGGCGGGATCCGGTCGTGCGGGGCCGCCCCCGATCCCAGCCCCGCACGCCCGATATGGCGGAGAAGCCGTCCGCCGTGCCAGCAGTCTCGTATGCGGGGCTCGTCGCTCCCCGCCGCGCGCGACCGGCGTGGGCGGTTTTCGTCCAATCGGACTACTTCTCGCGCCGGATCAGGCCGTTTCGTGCCCCCCACAGCGCCAACTGCGTGCGGTCGTCGAGATCGAGCTTTCGCAGCGCGGATGCCGTCTGGCTGCGCACCGTGTTCACCGACACGGTGACATGCCGGGCGATCTCGTCGTTCGAGGTGAGCCCGCTGCTCAGCAGCGACACGACCCGCAGTTCGGCGGCCGTCAGCAACGCCAACTGCTCGGGCTCGGCCGGCTGCGGTCTGGCCTCGCGCAGCTCGCGGATGAGGCGAGGCGCGACCCGGGGTGAGATGGTCGCGGTCCCCGCGGCCGCGCCACGGATGACGGGCAGCAGCTGATCGCTGTCGTGGCCCTTCAGCAGATAGCCGCTCGCGCCGGCCTCGAGCGCCTCGACGACGAAGGCGTCGGACACCTCGCTCGTCAGCAGCACCACGCGGCAGGTCTCGTTCGCTTCGCTCGTGATGAGGCGCGTGGCCTCGATACCGCTCATCCCCGGCATGTGCAGATCCATGAGCACGACGTCGGCCCGCTCCGCCCGCGCGAGGACGGCCGCGTCGCGCCCGTTCGAGGCCTCCCCGGCCACGCGGATGCCGGCGGCGTTCTCGAGCCGCAGACGGATGCCGCGGCGCACGGTGCGGTTGTCGTCGACGATCAGGACGCGGATGTCGGTGTCGCTCACGGCGTCGGCACCGGGGTCTGGGTGGCGTGCACGCTCAGCGGGGCCTCCATGACGACCGCCCAGCCACCGGAGGAGACGGGACCCGCGGCGAAGGTGCCGTGCAGCAAGTCGACGCGCTCGGCCATGCCCGCCACACCCCATCCGAGTCCGTCGGGCGTCGAGTCGACCTCGGGGGCCGGGGCCTCGGCGTTGGCCACCACCACTCGGATCGACGAGTCGGTGACGCGGACCTCGACGGTGACGGGGGCGCCGGCCGCGTGCTTGCAGGCGTTCGTGAGGGCCTCCTGCACCACCCGGTACGCGGTCGTCGACACCATCGCCGGCAGGTCGTCGACGGCTCCGTCGACCCGGCGCGTGACATCCATGCCGCGCGACGCCCAGTACTGCACGAGCTCGTCGAGCGAACGCAGGTCGAGGGTCGGCTCGGCGCGGGCGTCGTTCTCGGCGCGCAGGTCGCGCAGGGCCGCGTAGAGGCTGGCCGAGGCGAAGCGCCCCTCGGCGCGCATCTCGGCGATGAGGGCCGACGCCTGCTCGGCGTCGAGGACCTCGATGTCGACGGCCGCATCGGCCAGCGACAACAGCCCCGCGAGGTGCTGGCCGGCGACGTCGTGCAGTTCTTGCGCGATGCGGGCGCGCTCGAGGGTCTTCGCGTGCTCGAGCTCGGTCTCGTGGCGGGCCGCGGCGGCGGCGACCGCGGCGCGGGCGCGATGCAGACCGCGCATGCGCCGAGCCCACCAGATGCCCAGCGCGGCGGCGCCGCCCACGGGCGCGGCGAAGGCGAGTCCGGTGCTGAGCACGAAGCTGCCGGTCACCCCGAGGGGAGCACCCGTCGACAGCGACCATAGGGAGAGGACGCCGACCGTGGCACCGATCGTGACCGCGCTCCAGGCCGTTGCGATCGCCGGGCGCCGGCTCGCCGCGAGGAAGAACACCGCTACGGCGACGACGGGGGGAAGCCCGCCGAGCCAGCGCGGAACCTCGAGCCCGACGACGAGTGCGAGGTAGCAGGCGATGGTGCCGACGACCGCGACCAGGGGGAGGCGGGTCGCGAGGAGCAGGAAGCCGCTCTGCACGGCACAGCCGAGCACGACGAGAGCCGTCACGACGCCGAGGGGGATCGGGTAGTCCCACACGACGTCGCCCTGCATCGCCCCCGCGAGCGGATCGGAGATCGACTGCAGCGTGGTGACCACGAAGACGATGAAGGCGAAGACGACCATCGCGCGAGGACGACTCAGGATGCTGGTGAACCCCGCGGTGTCGGCCGCGGTCTCGACCGCCCCCCGGTCGTGATGGTCGTCTGTCGTCCCCACCGCGTCACTCTAACGTCGGCGGAAGCACGTACACCACGTCGGCTCCGTCGCGCCCGTGCTCGACGAAACCGAGCCGTGCGAGCACATCGTGGCTCGGTTCGTCGTCGGCCGCGACGCACGCGTAGAGCGGTCGCTCGGCCTCGTGCACCGTGACCATGCGCAGCGCCTCGGTCGGCGCCTCGGGGTCGGCGTCCGGACGGACGGCGAGCAGAACCTCTCGGTCGCCGTCGACGTCCATGGCGGCGGCCACGCCCACCACGCCGTCGTCCTGCACGATGGCGTGGGCCGAAACGGCGTCGTCGGCCAGCCAGGCGTTGAACGCCGCGCGGTCGTCGAATCGCGCGCGCGACCACGCCGACGAGCTCGAGCGGACGGCCTCGAAAGCCGCGTCGGTGGTGTCGGGGGCGAGGTCGCGCAACTCGATGTGGGGCATGCGCGTCACGCTATCGCGAGGCTCCGGCGGGCTCGGGGCGTCTTGCGTGCTCAGGCGAATCCGTGCAGAGACAGGAAGGTCCACGTCGCACCGTTGGTGTCGCGGCGTGCGATCTGATCGCGGAGGTGCTCGAACAGCACCGACCGCGTGTCGGATGAGGTGTACCAGCCCTCGAGATTGCGGCGGAGCACCAGATCGGTCTGCTCGAGCTGCTTGCGGAAGACGACGTTGCGCGAAACGGCTACGAGGTGGGTGTGCAGGGCGAGCGCGGCCAAGACGTACGAGGGGGAGTCCTCCGCGTCGCGCAGCCCATCGACGTGCGAGACGATGCTCTGCACCTCCTCGTCGCTGCAGCGGGGGAGGGCGATGTGCATGACGGCCGCGATCGTGTGTGCGGCGTACTCGCGCATGTCTCCGCGGGCGCGGTCGCTCACCTCCGACACCCGGGTGTAGCGGTTGGCGGCGACCTCGACCATGCCGATGCGCTCGAGTTTCTGCAGGGCCTCGCGCACCGGGGTGCGGGAGATCCCCATCAATGCGGCCAGTTCGACGTCGCGCAGACGGTCTCCCGGCTGGAGGCGACCGTCGACGATCGCCTCGCCGAGGGCTCGGTAAGCCTCGTCGACGAGGGCGGAAGCACGCCGACGATCGTCCATCAGGCGAATTTTACGACTCCCGGTTATCACAGAACACGGCAATAACTCGCTGATTCTTCGTTTTCGTGTCGCGAACGGGCTCCGGCGCCGGTATTGTCATCACCGTCACGCCTCGCGTGACATATCCGGGGGGATCCGTCGACGCCCGGGCTTCGAGCTCTGCTCAGCCCGGGCGTCGTATGGGCTCAGGGGTCTTTCGGCCCGCCGGTGGCCTCCCGAAGACGTCCCGCAACGTTTATGTCACGGACCTTTGAGCCGATGCGGCCCGGCCGTTACTTTGGGCTCACTGACCGGCGCGCTCGGCGCCGGCTGAAGCGGAAAACGGCAACACGATGAGCACGCAGGGCACGGTCAAGTGGTTCAACTCGGAGAAGGGCTTCGGTTTCATCGCTCCCGATGACGGGGGTCAGGACGTCTTCGCGCACTACAGCGCGATCCAGTCGGGCGGTTACCGCTCGCTCGAAGAGAACCAGCGCGTCGAGTTCGAGGTCGCGCAGGGCCCCAAGGGTCTGCAGGCGGAGAACATCCGCCCCCTCTGATCCGTGTCCGGCCCTCGGTCGGATCCGCCCCGACCGTGCGCCTCGCGCCGGTCGGGGCATCTCACGATTCCGGATGCCACGGCATCCGGGATTCGTCAGTGCTCCTGTCGCACGAGATCGACGCCGGCGGCCGCGAACTGTCGCAGCGTCGCGTGCGGCAGGAACGCGCGCGTGAGGGCGGCGCCGATGCGCGTGAGATCGGCCTCGTCGCGGTAGAGCAGATACATCGTCTCGTAGCGCGGGTGGAACTTCTGCTTGAAGCGGTGCAGAGACGCGAAGCCGTAGACGGGCTCGAGCATCGTGGCCATGCGCTCCTGCAGGTCGGCGATGACGCCGGCATCCGCGGGGTACTCGTGTGCGAGCGGGGCCCCGGACAGCGACATGACGGCCGCGCCCTCGTTCGAGAATTGCTGCGCCGACGCGCCGATCAGGTACTCCATGACGGGGCCGAAGCCGCCCTCGCGGCGGCGCATGAGATCGAGCGTCCAGCCCGTGATCGCGCCCTCGCCGTAGACCGGCAGCCACGAGAGGAATCCGTCGACGTCGCCCGCCGGCGAGACGGCCAGCGCGAGGCGCACCTCGGGATCGGCGGCCTCGTGCAGGGTGCCGAGCGTGAAGCCCATCTCGGGCAGGTCCTTCTCGCCGACCCAGCTGTCGGAGATCGCGCGCAACTGCTGCCGGACGCCCCAGCTCTCGTCGGACAGGCGCGACAGGCGGAACGTCATGCCCTCGCGCTGCGCGCGGTTGAGCGAGGTGCGCACCGCCGACCATGCCTTTCCGGTGAACTGCAGCCCGGGGAGGTCGACCACGGTGTCGTCGGCGACGACGATGCTGCGCCACCCGTCGGGGACGGCGGCGTTCGTGGCCTCACCGGCGCTGAAGAAACAGGGTGCGAGGCCCGCGGCCTCGGCGGCCTGGATGAACGCCCGCACCGTCTGCGCGCGCTCCGCGGCGGGGCCGATCGGGTCGGCCAGGGCCAGGGCGACGCCGGAGCGGCGTTGGTAGGCGACGATCCCGCTGCCGAACCGGGCGTACGACATGCCCTCCCACGTCGTCATCCACGACAGGGTGCCGCCGCCGTCGGCGTGCAAGGCGGTCTTCACCTCCTGTGCCGTGGGCGCGGGTGAGGTGCCGAGCTGGGCGCGCGGACGAGCCCGGAACGCACCGCGCACGAGCACGAAATACGCCCCCGCCACGATCCACAGCGCCGACGAGGCCAGCACGCTCGTGACGTCGGCATCGAGGTCGGCCTCGACGCCCGGGAGCCCCGCCAGCAGCAGCACGGCGATCAGCAGCAGCACCAGCACGGCATTCAGCGCCACGTAGACGATCACGATGATCCACGCCCATCGACGACCGCGGCGGAGAGCGGTGGCCACGACGAGCACGATCACGGTGTTGACGGCCACGTCGATCCACGATCCCGAGGTCGCGGCCGAGGAGCCGAACGGGCCGGTCATCGGGGCGAGGTAGCCGAGGATCTCGATCGCGCCGAGCGCGCACAGCACGACGAAGGCGAGAAGCCGCTGCTCGCGCACGTTCACCCGCTGCGGTCGCAGCGACCTCGTCACCGCGAGCACGAGCCCGACCGCCAGCAGCCTTTCGACGTCGGGGAGCGAGCCGTAGTAGAAGAGGGCCACCGACAGGCCCGCGAGCAGGACCGTCCACGCCCGCAGGCGCCACGGCGACGGCAGCAGGGCGACGGAGGCGGCGATGCACGCGAAGAGTCCGGCCGACGGACCGACCGAGAGCACATCCGCCTGCTGCTGCGCCCACGTCCACGGCAGCAGCGAGCCGCCCCACAGCAGCAGGGCCGCGGCGAGGACCGCGAAGAGCTGACCCACCCCGAAGGTCGCGGCGGCGACCCGGCTGCCGCGGCGGTATTCGAGGTAGCCGATCCCGGCGAGGGCGGGGAGGCCGGCGAGGAACAGCCAGGGCGAATCGACGAAGAACGTTCCCGTGACCGGCGTCCACCAGCGACCGGCCTGCAATGCCGGCACCCCGTAGGCGACGGCGGGAAAGAGATCGGATGCCGTGAATGGCTGCCAGAGACTCCCGGTGAGCAGACCGGTGACGAGCAGTGACGCGGCGAGTCCCAGGGACACCGGGATGCGCCTCGCTGCTCGCAGAGCACGGCTCGGCGTCGTGTTCTTCCCCATGCCGCTCACGATAGGGCACTCGTGAGCTGCGGTCGGGGATCAGTTCTGCGGGGGCGGAACCGCGTGCCAGGCGGCCCGAGCGTCGGCCAGAGCCCGGCCCGCGTCGGTGGCCGCGCGCGAGGCGGCGAGCTCGCGGCGCGCGTGTTCGAGCCGCAGACGATCGGCGATCGGTCGCACCTCGTCGCGGGTGTCGGCCTGAGCGAGGGCGGCGCGCGCGCATGCCAGCGTGCCCGGCAGAGCGGCGCGTGCGGCCTCGAGCCGCAGACGCGGGCTCACCGCGTCGCCGACCATGTCGTCGCGCAGTTCGCGCGCGCGGGCGACGGCCACGATCGCCTCGCGCGGCCGGCGATCCGCCTCGGCGGCTGCCTCGTCGAGGTCCGCACGCGCGGCGCGGAGACGCTCGAGAGCGTCGGGGGCGCACTGCCCGCTCCGCGTCGTGGCGATCTGCACGGCGTCGTCGAGCTCGGCGCGCGCGGCGGCCAGTTCGGCGTCGGTGTTCTCGGCGGCCTGGAAGGCGATGCGGTGAGCGTCCTCGACAGCGCGCAGGTGGCGCGCCGCCCGGCGGATCGCCCGCGTTGCGCGCAGCAGAGCGTCGTCATCGATGGCTCCGGAGAGGGCGTCGTCCGCCTCGGAGAGCGCCGCCGCCGCTGCCGCGGCCGACGCCTCGGCCTCGGCCCAGTCGGAGCGATCGAAGCGGTGTCGGAGCGCATCGAGCAGCGGCTCGGGGTCACCCGCCGCCGCGACGACCGCCTCGCGACGCTCGCGCGCCGCAGCCGCCAACCCGTCGGTCGAACGGTTCGCACGGACCCACTCCGCGAGCCGCGCCCGCGTGTCGGACGTGCGGGCGAGCTGTCCCTCGAGACCGGCCCGGGTGCGACGGGCGAGATCGCGCCGCGTCGCGGGGATCAGCGACGCATCGTCGAGATCCGAGACGTCGACGAAGCCGCGGTCGCGGGCGCGGTGCGCCGACGTGCGGGCACGGCGCAGCTCGGTGGGCGCATCGCGGGAGTCGTCGGCATCCGCCGCCTCGAAAGCCACGTCGAGCTCGACGACGGCGTCATCGAGACGCAGCAGGGCGTCGGCGGCCTCGGCGACCGCCGCATCGGCCGCCGCGCGGGTCTTCGCCGACCGACGGATCGTGCGCACGACGAACACGACGATCGCCGCGGCGACCACCGTGAGAATCAGGGCGACGAGGGCCGGCACCGCCCCGTCGATGTCAGACACCGCTGTCATCGTCGACGAGGAGCAGGGCGCGCAGCTGGTCGACGTCGTCGACGGCCGCCTGGGCACCGTCGGCCTCGTGGGGCCAGCTGAAGCCCCACCGGACGAAGATGACCGGCACCCCGGCATCCGCCCCGCCCTCGACGTCGTGATGCCGATCGCCGATGAGCACGGGACGCGAGGTGTCGGCGCCCGCTGCCTCGAGCCGACGCAGCGCCTCGCGCACGATGTCGGACTTGGCGCTCAGCGCGCGCTCATCGAGGCTCGCCCCCACCATCGCCTCGAGATCGGAGGCCAGCCCGAAGTGGTCCATCAGCGCGACCACCTGCACCTCGGGCTTCGAACTCGCCGTCGACTGCGGAACCCCCGCGGCGTGCACGTCGTGCACGAGCTCGGCGACACCGGGATACAGCTGAGCGCTGCCCGTATAGCCCTCGCTCTTGTTGAGCGCGCGGTAGAACACCACGGCCTCATCCGCCTGCGCGAGGGTCATGCCGGTGTTGACCTGGAACGACTCCCGCATGGGCGGACCGATCCACTTCGACAGCTCGCCGCGCGTCGGAGGCGTGCGCCCGAAGTGATCGAGCGTGGTGGTCAATCGGCGGAGGATGCCCTCCGATGCGTCGACGAGCGTTCCGTCGACGTCCCACAGGACGCAGGAGAAGGGAGAGCGTGCAGACATGCGTCAACGCTACCGGCGCGGCATCCGCCCGGCTCGACGCGGCGCGGTCAGAACAGACGCGGGGCGCCCGACTGCACGCCCTTCATCTCGTCGTAGTCGAGGGTGAGGCACCGGATGCCGCGGTCGGTGGCGAGCACGCGCGCTTGGGGCTTGATCTCCTGAGCCGCGAACACCCCGGTCACCGGCGCCAGGAGCGGGTCGCGGTTGAGCAGCTCGAGGTAGCGGGTGAGCTGCTCGACGCCGTCGATGTCGCCGCGGCGCTTGACCTCGATCGCGACGGTGCCTTTGCCGTCGTCATTGCGCAGCAGCAGGTCGACGGGGCCGATCGCGGTCGGGTACTCGCGACGCACGAGCGTGAGGTTCTCGCCGACGACCGACACCTGCTCGGCCAGCAGTCGCTGCAGGTCGGCCTCGACGCCGTCCTTGATGAGTCCGGGGTCGACCCCCAGCTCGTGGGCGGTGTCGTGGATGATCTCGTGGATGCGCACGAGCAGGGCGTCACCGGTCTTCGCGTGCAGGACGCGCCAGCGCTCGATCACCCCGTCTTCGACGTCGACCTCGTCGGGCTGCTCGAGCGTGAGGCTGCACGGAGGGCTCATCCAGTTCAGCGGCTTGTACGAGCCGCCGTCGGAGTGCACCAGCAGGCTGCCGTCGTTCTTGTGGACGAGCAGACGGGTGGCGAGGGGGAGATGCGCGTTGAGACGGCCGGTGTAGTCGACGGAGCAACGGGCGATGACGAGACGCACCCGACGAGCCTAATCGCGTCGCGCGGGCTCGGCCTCCGCCTTCTCGGCGACGGCGAGCGGCTTGGCGGCGCCGGAGAAGAGACCGGATGCCACGATCAGGCCGACGACGATGAGCAGCGTGTTGAGCAGGCCGATGTGGTCGCCGATCCAGCCGAGGATCGGAGGGCCGCACAGGAACGCGACGTAACCGATCGTGGCGGCCGCGGCCACGCGCGATGCGGCCTTGGCGGGGTCGTCGGCGGCCGCCGACATGCCGATCGGGAAGCCGAGCGAGGCGCCGAGGCCCCACAACGCGGCGCCGACGAAGACGAGGGGTCCGTAGGGCGCCAGGATGAACAGCAGCAGTCCCGCGGCGGCGGTGCCGGCGAGCACCCGCAGCACGAGCACGCGACCGAGGCGGTCGACGACCGGGCCGCCCGCGATGCGGCCGACCGTCATCGCCACGGAGAACACCGCCAAGACCGCCGGGCCGGCCTCTTCGGGGGCACCGTGACCGTAGACCACCGCGGACGGCAGCCAATCGTTCGCGCTGCCCTCGGCGAAGGCCATGCCGAGCATGATCACGCCGAGCGTGTAGGTGCGCGGCTCGCGCCAGGCCTGCAGAGACACCGTGAGGCGCTCGCGCCAGTGCGCCCGCTCCTCGTCGGCCGGGGCGTCCATCGCGACCTCGGCGCGCGGAACGTTGGCCACCGCGACGAACGCGACGACGATGATCACCACGCCCATCGCCACGCTGTGCGCGATGATGGGGATGCCGAGGCTCACCGCGACGAAGCCGAGACCGGCGCCGATGACGGTGCCGAAGCTGAAGAAGGCGTGCAGCAGAGGCATGATCGTGCGGCCGGTGGCCTTCTCGAGAGCCGCTCCCTCGACGTTCATCATCACGTCGACCGCGCCGTTACCGAAGCCGAACAACGCCAGGCCCACCAGGGCGACGCCGAAGAGCTGGAGGGAGTCGGCGCCGAAGCCGATGATCATCAGGCCCACGCCGACGAGGAGCAGGGCGACGAGCATGCCGCTCCGGGCGCCGATGCGGGCCATGACGGCCGGAGCGATCGACAGGCCGATGATGGATGCCACTCCCATTCCCAGCAGCAGCAGCCCGACGCCGGAATTCTCGATGCCGAGGGATTCTCGGATGGCCGGCACCCGCGAGGCCCAGGTCGAGATGCTCAACCCGCTCGCGAGGAAGATGGCGCAGATCGCGATGTGCCAGCGGACGAGCTGGGATCGGGTGAGCGTCGAGTGCATGGAAGAACCCTATCGAATCGATTCGGCGCCGCGGGATCGCGCAGGTTACGATCGGGCCGTGAGCACCAGACGCGCGACGATCAGCGATGTCGCCCGCGAGGCGGGAGTCTCCGCATCGACGGCGTCCGTCGTGTTCAGCGGGAAGACCCCCACCTCGGAGGCGACCAGGGCCCGCGTGATGGCCGCCGCCGAGTCGCTGGGTTACACGGGCCCCGACCCGCGAGCGGCTTCGCTGCGCCGCGGGCGCTCCGGGATCGTCGGCGTGGTCTTCGACCAGCACCTCGGCACCGCGTTCCTCGACCCGGTCACCACGCACATGATGGACGGGCTCGCCGACGGCGTCTCGCGCCTCGGGGCGGCCCTCCTGCTGCTGCGCGACGACGGGGTCACGGTGAGCGAGCCGTCGCTGCACACCGCCCCCATCGACGCCGCCGTGCTCATCGGCTGCAGCCCGCGCATGCGCGACTCGCTCGAGATCGTCCGGGGCCGCGGCATCCCGGTCGTGGTCGTCGAGGGCGACGCGGGCGAGGGGATCCCCCGGGTTCTGCTCGACAACACCGAGGCCCAGCGCGAAGCGGCTCTGCACGTCGCCGGGCTCGGCCACCGCGACGTCGTGATCGTCACCCTCCCCACCGATACCGCCCGCCGCCGCGGGTGGATCGCCGACGACGCCGAGGTGCGCGTCGACGTCACCGCCGACCGCCTGGCGGGAGCGCGGGCGGTCTTCCCCGACGCCCCGGCGCTCGCCGCGGCGACCAGCTCGATCGACGAGGGCGCGATCGCGGGGCGTACGATCTTCGCCGATCCCACCCGGCGACCGACCGCCGTCATCGCGCAGAGCGACCTGCTCGCCGCCGGAGTGATCCGGGCGGCCGAGGAGGCCGGACTGCGAGTGCCGCACGACGTCAGCGTCACCGGGTTCGACGGCGTCGTGGTCGACGGTCTGGCGCCCCACGTGCTCACGACCCTCGTGCAGCCCGCGACAGCGAAAGGTCGGGCCGCCGGGGAGGCGGTCGCGGCGATGCTCGAAGACGCCGAGCCCTCGGGGCTCGCCCTGTCGTGCACGTTCCGCGAGGGCACGACGACCGCACCACCGCCTACCAGATGATCGCCGGCGGCGCGGAAAGACTCATGCGCCGCATAGAATAGGTCCGACACCCCGAGAGCCCGGGCACCTGCCCGTCGACCCCGAGGAGGCCCGACCGTGCTGATGTTCCTCGGTGCCTTCGCGGCGGTTCCTCTGGTTCTCCCGTGGCTCGTGTCGCGCATCGGCCCTCGCGCCTTCTACGTCGCCGCCGCGCTTCCGGCGCTCGCGTTCGCGCATGCCGTCGCCGTCGCCCCCTCGGTGTTCGGCGGCGACATTCCGTTCGAGGAATACCGCTGGATCCCGGCGATCGACGTCTCGCTGTCGATGCGCATGGACGTGCTCGGATGGCTCCTCACGCTCGTCGTGACCGGGGTCGGCGCGCTGGTGATGCTCTACTGCCGCTGGTATTTCCGGGGCAAGACGGCCGGCGTCGGACAGTTCTCGGCCGTGCTCCTCGGCTTCGCCGGTGCCATGTACGGGCTCGTGCTCACCGACGACATCGTCGTGCTCGTCATGCTGTGGGAAGTCACGAGCGTGCTGTCGTACCTGCTCATCGGCTATTACCACGGTCGTGCGGCCAGTCGCCGTGCCGCGCTGCAGGCCCTGCTGGTGACGACCCTGGGCGGGCTGGTCATGCTGATCGGCGTCGTGCTGATGGTCGTGCAGGCGGGCACCTCGAGCCTGTCGGCGATCCTCGCCGACCCGCCCGTGGGCACGGTCGTCGACATCGCCGTGCTGCTGCTGCTCATCGGTGCACTCAGCAAGTCGGCGATCTTCCCCTTCCACTTCTGGCTCCCCGGGGCCATGGCGGCCCCCACCCCGGTCAGCGCCTACCTGCACGCGGCGGCGATGGTGAAGGCGGGCATCTACCTGATCGCGCGCCTCGCCCCCGGGTTCGCCGAGACGCCGTTCTGGCGCCCGACCCTCATCGCCCTCGGTGTCTTCACGATGCTGCTGGGCGGGTTCCAGGCCCTGCGCGAACGCGACCTCAAGCGCATCCTCGCCTTCGGCACGGTGAGCCAGCTCGGATTCCTCACCGTCATGCTCGGCTACGGCACCCGCGACGCCGCCCTCGCCGGCGTCGCCCTGCTGCTGAGCCACGCCCTGTTCAAGTCGTGCCTGTTCCTCGTGGTCGGCGTGATCGACCGCCAGCTCAACACCCGTGACATCGGCCAGCTCTCGGGTCTCGGTCGCCAGGCGCCGGTCATGGCGACGGCATCGTTCATCGCGATCTTCTCGATGGCGGGCGTCATCCCCACTCTCGGATTCGTGGCGAAAGAGACGGCACTTACGGCTCTGCTGCACGAGGCCGAGGCCGGTGCTCCGTGGGGTCTGGTCGCGCTCTTCGGCGTGGTGCTGGGCTCCGCGCTCACGGCGGCATACGGCATCCGGTTTCTCTGGGGCGCCTACTGGACCAAGCGCGACGTCGACACGACCGACTGGCCCGACCCGCCCATCGGCTTCCTGTCGGCACCGGTGCTGCTCGCGGCGGCGTCGCTCGCCCTCGGCTTCCTCGCGCCGGTCGTCGACCACTGGCTCGCGCCCTACGCCGACGGTCTGCCCGAGGCGACGGCGGGGGTCGAGGCTCCGGAATACCCGTACCACCTCGCGCTCTGGCACGGTCTCGAGCCGGCGCTGTTCATCTCCCTCGGCACTCTTGCCCTCGGCGCGGGGATCTTCTGGCTGGTGCGCAAGACGCAGCTGCACAAGCGCGCCCGCGTTCTGCCGTTCACCGCGAACGACGTCTACAACGCCACGCTGCGCGGCGTGGACTTCACCTCGGAGTGGGTCACGGCCCGCTTCCAGCGCGGCTCGCTGCCCTTCTACGTCGGCACGATCTTCATCGTGCTGGTCGTCGCCGAGGGCACGGCCCTCTTCGCCTCTGCGGAATGGCGCGCGCAGCTCGACGCCTGGCACACCCCCACGCAGCTGATCGCCGCGCCGCTCATGATCGCGGCGGGAATCCTGGCGGTCCGCGCCCGCAAGCGCTACACCGGCGTCGCGCTGGTCTCGGTCACCGGCCTCGGTCTCGTCGTGCTCTTCGCCACCAGCGGGGCCCCCGATCTGGCGCTCACCCAGATCCTCATCGAAACGGTCACCCTCGTGGTGTTCGCGCTCGTGCTGCGACGGCTGCCGGCGCGCATGGGCGAGCAGAACGCGTCCGTCGCCCCGCTCGCCCGGGCCGTGCTCGGCGCGGGTGTCGGTCTCACGATGGCCCTGGTGGCGATCGTGGCCACCGGTGCCCGCCAGGACGCCCCCATCTCGCTCGAGTGGCCGCCCCTCGCCTACGAGATCGGCCACGGTCGCAACGTGGTGAACGTCGCGCTGGTCGACCTGCGCGGCTGGGACACGATGGGCGAGCTGTCGGTGCTCGTGCTGGCGGCCACGGGCGTGGCCTCGCTCGTCTTCATCACCGACCGCAGCGACAACCTCGCGCGTCGATCGGGCACCGCTCGTGCGCGTGTGGGCCTCGGTCGGCGCCGCCCCCTCGTCGAGACCGACAGCGGCGTGCGCGCGCAGCGCGTGGGCGAGACCGATGCTCCGCGCGCCTGGCTGGTGTCGGGGGCGAAGGTGCAGCCCGAGAACCGCTCGATCCTGCTCGAGATCATCATCCGGGTGCTCTTCCACTCGGTGATGGTCGTGTCGCTCTACCTTCTGTTCGCCGGTCACAACCTGCCCGGTGGTGGTTTCGCGGGCGGCCTGGTCGCCGGTCTCGGCCTCGTCATGCGCTACATCGCGGGCGGACGCTGGGAGTTGGGGGCCGCGGCGCCGACCGACGCCGGCCGGCTGCTCGGGGCGGGCATGGCGATCGCGGTGCTGTGCGCCATGGTGCCGATGTTCTTCGGGTTCGCGCCCCTGCAAAGCTTCACCTTCGAGGGTGAGCTGCCCCTCATCGGTCACTGGGAGTTCGTCACCAGCACGATCTTCGACGTCGGGGTCTACCTCGTCGTGATCGGCCTGGTGCTCGACGTGCTCCGCAGCCTCGGCGCCGAGGTCGACCGCCAATCGCAGCTCCCCGAAGACGCCGAGGTGAAGACGTCATGAGCATCTCCCTCGTCCTCGTCATCGTCATGGCCGTGCTCTTCGCGTGCGGCGTCTACGCCATGCTCGAGCGCAGCCTCACCCGCGTGCTGATCGGCTTCCTGCTGCTGGGCAACGCCGCCAACCTGCTGCTGCTGATCGTCATGGGCCGCCCGGCCCTCGCTCCCTTCTACGACGGGGAGACGGATGCCGCGGACATGTCCGACGGGCTCCCTCAGGCCCTCATGCTCACGGCGATCGTCATCACCTTCGCGATCTCGGCGTTCCTGCTCGCGCTGATCTACCGCTCGTGGCAGCTCGGCCAGGCCGACACCCTCGTCGACGACGCCGACGACATCGCGCTGCGCACGCGCGTGGCGAACGAGCCGGAAGACGCGATGGACGAGGAGTCGCGATCGGACGACGACGACGTGACCACCGACTTCGTGGGCGACGTCGTCTCGCCCATCCGCGTGCTGCACCAGGGCGACCTCTCCCAGCTCGTCGACGACGCCCCCGTGGACCGCGTCGCCGTGCGGCGCGATCGGGCGGGCCGTCTGAGCGATCCGATCGCCCGAGAGGGCGATGAAACGGTCGAGGTCGACGAGAGCGACGCCCCCCGCGACCCCCAGGACGGTGATCGCTCATGAGCGCCCTCGTGCCCCTGCTCGTCGGCATCCCCCTCGTCGGCGCCGCGATCAACCTCATCTTCGGCCGCCGCAAGAGGACGCAGATCGTCGTCTCGGTGGCCTCGCTGAGCGCGGTGCTCATCCTGGGTGCGATCCTGCTGGTCGCGGTCGACACGAACGGACCGATCGCCGTCGCGATCGCCGGGTGGCAGATCCCGCTCGGCATCGTGCTCTACGTCGACGTGCTCGCGGCGCTGCTCGTGGTGGTGACGAGCATCGTGCTGCTCGCGGTGCTCCTGTTCTCGATCGGTCAGGGCGCGGCCGACAACGACGAGGACACCCCGGTCTCGATCTTCTACCCGGCATACCTGATCCTGGGCGCGGGCATCTTCAACGCGTTCATCGCCGGCGACCTGTTCAACCTCTACGTGGGCTTCGAGATCCTGCTCGTCGCCTCGTACGTGCTGATCACCCTCGGCGGCACGGAGTCGCGCATCCGCACCGGCGTCGTCTACATCGTCGTGTCGCTGGTGTCGTCGATCCTGTTCCTCGCCGCGATCGCGATGGTCTACGGCGCGCTCGGCACCGTCAACATGGTGCAGATCAGCGAGCGCATGGCGCTGTTGCCGCAGGACACGCAGACGATCCTGCACCTGATGCTCCTGCTGGCCTTCGCGATCAAGGCGGCGGTGTTCCCGCTGTCGTTCTGGCTGCCCGACTCGTACCCCACGGCTCCCGCGCCCGTCACGGCGGTCTTCGCGGGCCTGCTGACGAAGGTCGGCGTCTACGCCATCATCCGCACCGAGACCCAGCTCTTCGTCGACAACGACATCAACTTCCTGCTGATGATGGTGGCGCTCGCGACGATGATCGTCGGCATCCTGGGTGCCGTGGCGCAGGCCGAGCTCAAGCGCATCCTGTCGTTCACGCTCGTGAGCCACATCGGCTACATGATCTTCGGCCTGGCGATCAATACCCCGCTCGCGGTGGGCGCGACGATCTACTACATCGTCCACCACATCATCGTGCAGACGACCCTCTTCCTCGCCGTGGGGCTCATCGAGCGCCGCGCGGGCAGCACGTCGATCCTGAAGGTGAAGGGACTCATGCGCGCGGCCCCGTTGCTCGCCGTGCTCTACTTCATCCCGGCGATCAACCTGGGCGGTCTGCCGCCGTTCTCGGGGTTCATCGGCAAGTACGCCCTCTTCGACGCTGCAGCCCAAGTCGGGACGCCCGTGATGATGGTGCTCATCGTCGGCGGCATCGTCACCTCGATCCTCACGCTCTACGCCCTCATGCGAGCCTGGAACCTGTCGTTCTGGCGCGAAGACGACGACTCCGCCGAGACGACCGAGCGCATCGCGTACCTCGGCAACGCGCCCGCCGCGACGATCTCGACCGAGCGCCGCACGATCCCGAAGATCATGACGATGGCGACGGCGGGCATGGTGGTCGTGACGATCTCGCTGACGGTGTTCGCCGGACCCCTGCTCGACGCCTGCCTCCGCGCGGGTGAACGCATCTACGGCGGGGTCACCCTCGTTCAGCTGCAGGATGCGGAGGGCGAGTGATGAGCCCGACGCGTCGCGCGCAGATGTCGCTCTTCCTGCACCAGTTGCCGCTGCTGGTGTGGCTCGTCGCGCTCTGGATGCTGCTGTGGGGGCAGTTCACCTGGCTCGCCCTGATCACCGGGCTCGTCATGGCGGTCTTCGTCACGCGCGTCTACCGCCTGCCCCCGATCGAGCTCTCGGGCCGCATCAACCTCTGGTACGGCCTGATCTTCGTGCTCACCTTCATCGGAGCGGTCGTGAAGGGGTCGCTCATCGTCGCCTGGCAGGTGCTCGACTTCCGGCGGCCGCCCGGGGCGGCGATCATCGCCGTGCCCCTGCGCGTCGATGACGACGTGATCATGGCCCACACCGCGATCACCGCCTCGCTCATCCCCGGGTCGTTGATCGTCGACGTCGATCGCGAGAACCGCACGCTCTTCCTGCACACGATCGGCGTGCGCGACGAGAACGACCTCGAGCACCAGCGCCGTGTCGTGCTCGGGTGGGAGGCCCGCATCACGCGAGCCGTCGGGTCGAAGGAAGAGATGCAGGAGCTGCGCGCGAAGATCGCCGAGTCCGAAGCCGACGCCCGTCACGGCGTCGAGACGCCACGCGATGGGAGGACGCTGACGTGAACGCACTTGTGGTGGTCATCCTCATCGTCTTCGCGGTCGCAGCCGTGCTGGCGCTCATCCGTCTGGTCATCGGCCCGTCGATCCTCGACCGCGCGGTCGCCGCCGACGTGCTGCTGACCGAGGTGCTCTGCATCCTGGGTGCCGACATGGTGATCAACCACCACACCCGGTCGCTGCCGGCGATGCTCGTCATCGCCGCGATCGGCGTGTTCGGGTCGATCGCCGTCGCCCGCTTCGTCGCGCGGAAGGAGAACCCGCGATGACCATCGAGTCCGTCCTCGACACGGTCGCGCTCATCCTCGTGCTGATCGGCGCGGTGCTCTGCCTGACCGCGACCATCGGCCTGCTGCGCTGGCCCGACGTCCCCTCGCGCCTGCACGCCTCGACGAAGCCGCAGGTGCTCGGTGTGCTGCTGATCGTGGTCGCCGTCGCGCTGTCGCAGCGCACATGGGAGGCGGTGGCCTTCGGCATCCCGATCATCCTCATCCAATTCGCGACCGCGCCTCTCGCCGCGCATATGGTGGGCCGCGCGGCCTATCGCAACCGCACCACCGACGAGAAGAACCTGTACGTCGACGAGCTGCAGCACCGCACCGAGCAGCCGGGCTCGACCGGAGCCCAGTCGCGTCCCGAAAGCTGACGACCCCCTCAGACGTCGGCCTTCTGCGCGTCTCGCTGCGCACCGGGTGACGGCACGCCCCCGGCCGGGTCGGGCGTCGTCGTGCGGTGGTGCAGTTCGCGCGCTTCTCGTTCTTCTCTCCGCCCCTCGGCGAGGAAGGCCAAGCGGTTCAGGCACTCGTGGTTGCGGGCGATGAGCAGCGGCTTCCACAGCAGCGACGGCAGGATCGCCGCGGCTCCCGACACAGGCTCCTCGAGGATCGTGACGGCGGTGCCGAACTCGTGCGGGCGGGCATCGATGCGGATCACGCCACGCCCCAGAATGCCCGCCTCGGGCCGGAGGCGCATGCGGCGCGGAGGGTCCCACTCGATGATCTCGGTCTGGTCATGGATCATGACGGGCCAGATGCCCAGGGAGTGGTGGATCTGCGACCCCTCCCGGGGCCACTCCTCGTCGACGTCGCGCATGCGCGCGGCCCCGACGACCCAGACGGGGTAGAGCCAGCCGTCGGAGAGCACGGCGAACAGGTCGTCGGGCGTGCAGCGCATGAGGCGGGTGTTGCGGGCGGCCATGGCATCCCTCCGGTCGGCGTGGTTCGACTGTAGGGGGCGGGCGGCGGAGGTGGAGAGCCCCTTGACCGGGGGGTCGGTGGGGTCCGGTCTCTTCGACAGGCTCAGGGACCTCGGGTGCGGGGCCCTTCGACAGGCTCGGGGACCGGACCGGGACGGGGCAGGACGAGCGAGACCCGGGGCCCCGCGCTGGGGGAGGCGGGGCCCCGGGCCGGTCTGATCAGTCGCGTGTGATGTTGGTCACGACACCCTTGTCGAGGCGCAGGCGCCGGCGGGCGCGGCGGGCGACGGCCGAGTCGTGGGTGACCACGATCAGGGTCAGCCCCTCCACGTTCAGCGCCTCGAGCACGTCGAGGATCTCGTCGCGCATCGCCTCGTCGAGGTTGCCGGTCGGTTCGTCGGCGAGCAGTACCCGGGGCTGCTTGGCGGTGGCGCGGGCGATCGCGACGCGCTGCTGCTGACCGCCCGAGAGCTCGCCGGGGCGGTGGTCGGCCCGGTCGGCCAGACCCACGCGGGTCAGCGCCTCGGTCACCCGACGTCGCCGCTCGGCACGATCGAGTCCGAGCGGCTCGAGGCCCATGTCGACGTTCTCGGCGGCGGTGAGGGTGGGGATGAGGTTGAACCCCTGGAACACGAAGCCGATCTCTTCCGCGCGCAGGCGGGAGAGCTGCGCGTTCGAGGCGCGGGCGATGTCGACCTCGCCCAGCACGACGGCGCCGCTCGAGGGGCGGTCGAGCGCGCCGAGCATCTGCAGCAGGGTCGACTTGCCGCCGCCGGTCGGCCCCTGGATCGTGACGAAGTCCCCGGCCTCGATCTCGAGGTCGACGCCGGCAAGGGCCTGCACGGTGCGATCGCGCTGACGGTAGGTGCGCGTGACGCCCTCGAGGCGGTAGGCGGTGGCGGTGCGGGTGGGAACGGTGAGGCTCATGGTCTGTCTCCTTTGAAGGGGGGTGGATGCCGCTCACGCGACCGAACGCAGGGCTGCGGCGGGGCTGAGACGAGCGGCGCGCCACCCGCCGAACGCTCCGGCGAGGACGCCGCCGAGCACCGCGATGCCGACCGCGGCGAGCACGACGATGGGGGTGACCGGAGCGTGGAGCACGACCTCGGTGGCCTGCGCCGCAGCCTGTCCGAATCCGCCGCCGGCCCCGCCGCCGGGACCTCCCGCACCGCGGCCCGGCCCGCTCGTCGTGCTCGCGGCGACCGAGAGGGTCGGCGAGATCACGTTGACGAGAAGGATGCCGCCGAGCCCGAGGATCAGACCCGCGACGCCGCCGAGCAGGCCCTGCGCGAGCGACTCGCCCGCGACCTGCCGCACGATCCGGGCGTTCGACCACCCGATCGCCTTCAGGGTGCCGAACTCACGCGTTCGACGCGCGACGCCCGAGATGGTGAAGAGCACCGCCAGCGCCAGCGCGACCAGCAGCACCACCAGCGAGAGCCAGGTGCCCAGGTTCGAGATCATCGTCGACGCGCTCGAGAGCGAGCCCGAGACGGTGGAGGCGAGCTGCGACTCGGAGCTGACGGTGGCGTCGGGAAGCGCAGCCGTGATCTGGCTCTGCACCGCGTCGATGGCATCCGACGACTCCGCCTGCACGTACACGGTCGACACCACGTCGCCGACGCCCGCCAGCGACTGGGCGACGTCGAGGGGGAGGTAGACGTTCGCGGCGGTGTCGGCGTCGGCCGAGGCCGAGGCGACGATTCCGACGACCTGAACGGCGGTTCCCGCGACCTCGACGGTGTCGCCCACGGCGAGGCCCGCGCTCGCCGCGTAGGTCGCGTCGACGATCGCGACGTCGCTGCCCGCGTCGGCACCGGTCAGGGCGCGGCCCTCGCTCACGGTGACGGCCGAGAGGGGGCCGACGGATGCCGCGGGGTCGACGCCGAGCACGCTGAAGGAGTCGACCCCGAAGTTGCCCCCGCCCTGTCCGTCCGCCGGGGGCTGGCCGCCGCCGTCGGTCGGGGCCGATCCGGTCGTGCCCGTGCCCGTGTCGCGCTGGGGGATCTCGCCCGAGAAGGTCATGTTGGTCAGCGACAGGGCGCCGGTCGCCGACGCGACGCCGTCGATGTCGGCGACGGTGGTCACGGTCGAGGCGTCGAGGGTCGCGCGCTGACGCTCCGCGACGAGACGCGACTGGTTCAGGGTGGTCGTGCCGTCGGTGGTGGTGCCGTCCTGCGCGCCGAAGTCGAAGCGGGCTCCACCGCCCTCGCCGGGCTGGGTCTGCGCGCCGGTGACGGTCAGGTCGGTGCCGACGCCGTAGACCGACGAGAGGGCCTGTGTCTGGGCATCGCGCACGCCCGCCGACAGGGCGTTCACGACGATGACGAGCGCGATGGCGATCGCGAGTCCGACCGCGACGATCACGGTCTGCTTGGTGCGGCCGGCGAGTTCGCGCCGGAGGTACGTGCCGTACATGGGTCTCCTTCCGGACGCGGGATGCGGCCGTCGGAGCGAAAGTAGGAACGCCACCCTCACCGCCCCCTCACGGTTTCTATGAAGGACGTATGACGCGGTGGCACCGCGTCGCGGGAGAGTGCATGCTGGCATCCGTGACCTCCCGCCCCGCCCCCCTCGCCCGCCCCGACGGCTCGCCGATCCGCGCGCTCGTCGTCGACGACGAGGCCAACCTCAGCGAGCTGCTGCGCATGGCCCTGCAGAACGAGGGCTGGGACACCCGCACGGCAGCGAGCGGCCAGGAGGCGCTGAACGTCATCCGCGACTTCGAACCCGACCTGATGGTGCTCGACGTCATGATGCCGGGGCTCGATGGAATGGGGCTGCTGGCGCGCGTGCGCGCCGCCGGCAACGACGCCCCCGTGCTGTTCCTCACGGCCAAGGACGCGGTGGAAGACCGGATCGCGGGCATCTCCGCCGGGGCCGACGACTACGTCACGAAGCCGTTCAACCTCGAAGAGGTGGTCGTGCGACTGCGCGGCATGGCCCGCCGGCACGTGGCGGCCGTCGCCGACGCCGACCCTCGGCTGCGGGTGGGTGACCTGACGCTCGACGAAGACGCGTACGAGGTCGAACGCGGCGGCATCCCGATCAAACTCACCGCACGGGAGTTCGAACTGCTGCGCTACCTGATGCAGAACCCGCGCCGCGTGCTCAGCAAGGCGCAGATCCTCGACGAAGTGTGGAGCTACGACTTCGGCGGCGACGGCAGTGTCGTCGAGATATACATCTCGTACCTGCGCAAGAAGATCGACACCCTCGGCGACCCGCTGATCCACACGGTGCGCGGCGTCGGCTACACGATCAAAGCGCCGTGACCCGCGCCCGGTGGACGCTGCGGCGCACGCTCGTCGTCGGCACGAGCCTGCTCGTCGCGCTCGCCTTCGTCATCATGAGCGTCGCCACGATCGTGGCACTGCGCTCGTTCGCTTTCGACCGGCTCGACCAGCAGGTGCGCGAGAGCCTGTCGTTCGTGGCGAATTCGTCGCGGTCCGACGGAGGATTGCGGCCACCTGGCGCAGGCTCATCCGGATCCGGCTCGTTCGGCTCCGGCTCGGACGGAACCGGGCCCGCGCCTCGCGTCGGCTCGCTGCAGGCGGTGATCGCGGCAGACGGCAGCGTCTCACGCTCGGGCTACACGCGATCCGACGGCACCGAGGTCGCGCTCACCGTCGACCAGATCGCGCGTCTGACAACCGCCGTGGCCACCGACCGCACCCCCACCAGCGTCGACCTCGGCGGCGATCTCGGCACCTTCCGCGTCGCGGGAGCGCAACGCGACGGCACGACGGTGTTCGCCGGCGAATCCGAGGCCGACGTGAGCGCGACGACCTCGGCGCTGACGGTCATCCTCGCGGCGGTCGGGGCCGTCGTGCTCGTCGCCGCGATCCTGGGCCTGTCGCTCTTCGTGCGTCGGAGCCTGCGACCCCTCGACCGGGTGGCCGATGTCGCCCAGCGGGTCTCGACGCTCTCGCTCGATGCGGGCAGCGTCGACATCGCCGACCGCGTCGCGCCGCCCGACACCGACCCCGCCACCGAGGTGGGCCGGGTGGGGGCGTCGCTGAACGACCTGCTCGCTCACGTGCAGCGCTCGCTCGACGCGCGCCAGCACAGCGAGGAGCAGCTGCGCCGGTTCATCGCGGATGCCAGTCACGAACTGCGCACGCCCCTGGCCAGCATCCGCGGCTACGCCCAGCTCTCCCTCGGTGAGGACGCGCCGATGACGCCGACCCAGGCGCGGTCGTTCGACCGGATCGAGTCGGAAGCGCAGCGCATGGCCTCGCTCGTCGACGATCTGCTGCTGTTGGCGCGATTGGATGCCGGACAGCCCCTGCGCCGCGACGAGGTCGAGCTGACACTGCTCGCCGTCGACGCCGTGAGCGATGCGCAAGCGGCGGCGACCACGCACGAGTGGCGGCTCGACGTGAGCGAGGACCTCATCTCGGTCACGGGCGATGCGAATCGCCTGCGCCAGGTCGTCGCCAACCTGCTGCGCAACGCCCAGGTGCACACCCCTCCCGGCACCAGGGTGACCCTCTCGCTCGCGCGCGACGGCGCCGAGGCCGTGCTGAGTGTGACCGACGCCGGACCCGGCATCGACCCCGGCGTCGCAGAGCGCCTGTTCGACCGCTTCGCCCGTGCCGACGACGCGCGCAACCGCGACGAGGGCAGCACGGGCCTCGGCCTCTCGATCGCGCAGGCGATCGTGACCGCCCACGGGGGGTCGATCACGGTCGACAGTGCGCCGGGCCGCACGGTGTTCGAGGTGCGTCTGCCCGCGTGAGGCAGTGAGGTGGCTGAGCGTGTCGAAGCCACCGGGAGCAAGCGGGGGCCGGTCCCTTCGACAAGCTCAGGGACCTCGGTGGGCTCAGGGACCTGGGGGGCGCACCGCGCCTCAGCCGATCAGGCTCGGCTGCAGGTCGCGCAGCGTGCGGTGATGCGTCATGCGCGTCACGCCGATCGCCGCGAGCAGTACGCCGCCGGCCATCCACGCGCCCAGCACCAGCAGGTCGGGCCCGACCCGCGTGAGGTCTCCGCCGTACATGACCTGCCGCATGGCATCCACCACGTATCCCATCGGCAGCACGTGGTGCAGCGCCGCGAGGGGCGCGGGCAGCGTCTGCCAGGGGAACGTGCCGCCGGCCGTGACGAGCTGCAGCACCATGAGCACGAGACCGAGGAACTGACCGACCGAACCGAGCCACACGTTGAGCGCGAGCACGATCGCCGCGTACGTCGCCGAGGCGAACAGCAGGATGCCGAGCGCTGCCCATGGATTCGCGAACGAGAACTGCAGCGTGATCGCGAGCACGGTGAACAGGCCGACCATCTGCAGGGCCCCGAGGCCCGCGGGCGTGAGCCAGCCCGCGAGCGTCACGCGGATGGGGGAGCGCAGAGCCGTGATCGCTCGCTTCGACACCGGCTTGACGATGAGGAACAGGGCGTAGATGCCGATCCAGCCGGCCAGGGCCGCGAAGAACGGGGCGAGTCCTGCGCCGTAGTTCTGCGCCTTGGTGACCGAGCTCGTGCCGACCGCGACCGGGTCGGAGATCGCCGCGGCCTGCGCCTGGCGGGTCGCGTCGTCGGAGTCGGGGATCTGCTCGACGCCGGAGGCCAGCCCGTCGCGCAACTGGGTGGCGCCGGTGGAGAGCTGGCCGATGCCGTCGTCGAGCTGGGTCGCGCCGTCTCGAAGCTGGGCGGATCCGTCGCGCAGCTGAGAGGCTCCGGATGCCGCGGACGCCGCGCCGTCGGCGAGGGCCGAGGCCCCGTCTGCGGCGGTGGCGGCTCCGGCGGCCACGGTGGCGCTTCCGGATGCCACTTGGCGCGCGCCGTCGTCGAGCTGGTTGATCTGCGCGACGGTGTCCTGCACGCGGGTGTTGGCGCTCTGCAGGCGATCACCGACGGGGTCGAGGCGCGAGAGGATCTCGTTGACGCGGGCCTTGTCGAGCCCGGCGTCGGTCAGGGCCTTCGCGATGTCGGAGCGCGCCTGCGGAAGCTGGGCCGCGGCGTCGCCCGCGATCGAGCCGACCTGGCGGGCGGCGGCGTCGATGCGGTCCACACCGCCGGCGACCTGCTGGGCGCCGTCGGCGACGCGGGCGGATCCGTCGCGCAGCTGCGCGGTGCCGTCCTTCAGCTGCGCCGCGCCGGCCGACAACTGCGCCGTTCCGTCGGCGAGCTGAGCGGATCCGTCGGCGAGCTGCGTCGAGCCGCTTACGAGCTGCGAGGATCCGTTCTTCGCGGTGCCGAGTCCATCGACCAGTTGCGTCGCGCCGGTCGTGGCGTCTACGAGCTGCACGCGGATGGTGTGCAGGGCGTCGAGCAGGGTGAGCCCGGCCTCGTCGACGACCTTCTGCGCGACCGAGGCTTGGATGCGCGCCACCGCCTGCGTGCCGATCGTCGAGGCGAGGTAGTTGTTGGCGTCGTTGGTGCGCAGCTCGATGTCGGCCTGGCGCGGGCTGTCGCTCGAGAGCGAGGCGACGGCATCGGTGAAGTCGGAGGGGAGCGTCACCACGAAGTCGAAGTCGCCGCGCTGCAGGCCCTGGTCGGCCTGCTCGGTCGAGACGCGATGCCATTCGAACGTGTCGCTGTCGAGCAGCTGGTCGGCCGCTTCGTCGCCGAGGTTGCGCTCGGCTCCGTTGACCTCGGCGCCCTGATCGTTCACCACGAGGGCGACCGGCACGCTCGAGAGGTTGCCGTAGGGATCTTGGTTGGCCCACAGGTAGAGCCCGCCGTAGAGGATGGGCACGGCCAGCAGCGCGATGAGCGCGATGACCGACATGCGGGTGGAGGTGAGACGGCGCAGTTCGGCCGTGATCATCTGGGGGATCTTCATCGCGCGGCCTCCGCGGTCTGGTCGATGGCGTCGATCGCCGTGCGCGAGGCGTGCCCGGCCACCACGAGCACGGCGTAGCCGCGCTCGGCGAACTCCTGTGCGATGCGCCACCAGTCCAGGGGCTCACCGCCGTGGCGGTCGGGGGCGACCAGCACGAACCCTTCGACGTCGGTGCGGAGGGCGGCGAGCTCGAGCAGCAGGCGCACGCGGGCGGCGGGCTCGACGTTGCCGATCGGAAGGCTCGCGATCGCGTCGAGGCCGATGCCCTCGAGCCACCGCGCTGCCGCGAAGGGGGTGGGGGCGTGCCCCGCGAACATCAGCTCCTCGGCGACGACGCCGGTGACGGTGACGTTCGCCTCGGGCTCCGAGACGATAGGGGCGTCGACCAGGGCGACGCGGCGGCGGAGGGCGCCGGCATCCGCTCGTCCGTCGATCGTGACGGAGCCGCTGTCGATCTTCATGCGGCCGGATGCCACGAGGCCCAGCACCGTGGGGCGCTGCTCGGTCTCGGCGACGACGAGCGTGGCCGAGCCGGTCTCGAAGGCGGTGGTGGTCTCGGGCAGCACGCTCTGCGCGCGGCCCTTCGCGACGGCGGTCAGGACGATTCTCATTGCGCCTCCAGGTCGGGGTGCTGCTCCAGCAGGGCGCGCGCTTCGGTCCACGAGAGCCCGGCGATGCCGAGCACGGCGCACACCGCGATCGAGCGGGCCGTCGAGGAGCCGGCGTCCACTCGAGCGACGACCATGCGGCCGGTCTCTTCGAGCAGGCGCGCGAGGGTGGGCGCGGGAAGATCCGTGCGCAGTTCGCCGGCGTCTTGTCCGCGGCGCACGATCGCGACGATGCGACGGCGGAGCGGGGCGAGTGCGGCGGAGGTCTCGGCGAGGTGCGCATCGTCGAGTGCGAGGGCGGCGGCGGCCTGCACGTGGGCGGCTTCGCGCCAGAGCTCGGATGCCAGGCGGGCGAGCGCCACGCGGGAGTCGGCGTCGTCGATCTCGTCGGCGATGGCGTTGAAGCGGGCGGCTCCCGCGGCGATGACCTCGCGCACGATCGCGTTGCGGTCGTCGAAGTGGCCGTAGAGGGCGCGGCGCGAGAGGCCGGCGCGGCGGGCAATTGTGTCGATCGAGGCGCGCGGGTCGTGGCCGATGGCCGCAGTGGCGGCGCTGAGGATGCCGGCGCGGTTCTCGACGGCGTCACGGCGGGTAGGGGTGCTCACGGATGATCAGTGTACGCCGAAAGTGCACGCTAGTGTGCAAGTTAATCCTGCGGCGTCCAACTCTGTCTGCGGGCGGGCCTCACGCGCGGTGAGAGGGAGGGCCGGCGCGTGAGGGGTCAGTTCTTGTCGCCGAGAGGCTTCGGAGGCGACAGTTCGTGACCCCTCACGCGCGTGGGAGCGCGCGGAGCGGGGTGCCGGACGCGCGAAAGAGCCCGCGGCGCTGGAGGGGCGCCGCGGGCTCTCGTCGAAGGGGGTCGTCAGTCGGTGCCGGCGTCGAACGCGGCGCCTTCGCCCGCGGCATCCGTCGCGTCGGCGAGGCGCTCGCCGGCCGCGTCGAGCGGCGAGGCCGACTCGGTGATCTCCTGCGCGCCACCCGCGGTCACGTCACCGACCAGCTCGCCGGTGGGGCCACCGAGCAGGCCCATCGCGGCGTACTGCTCGAGACGCGCGCGCGAGTCGGCGATGTCGAGGTTGCGCATGGTGAGCTGGCCGATGCGGTCGACCGGGCCGAAGGCTGCGTCACCGACGCGCTCCATCGAGAGCTTCTCGGGCGAGTACGACATTCCGGATGCCACGGTGTTCAGGATCGTGTAGTCCTCACCGCGGCGCAGGCGCACGGTGACCGACCCGGTGATGGTCGACCCGACCCACTTCTGGATCGACTCGCGCAGCATGAGCGACTGCGGCTCGAGCCAACGGCCCTCGTACATGAGGCGACCGAGGCGACGACCCTGCTCGTGGTACGTCGCGAGGGTGTCTTCGTTCAGGATGCTGTTGACCAGGCGCTCGTAGGAGAGGAACAGCAGGGCCATGCCCGGGGCCTCGTAGACGCCGCGCGACTTGGCCTCGATGATGCGGTTCTCGATCTGGTCGCTCATGCCCAGGCCGTGGCGGCCGCCGATGGTGTTGGCCTCGCGCACGAGCTCGACCGGGTCGGCGAAGCGCGTGCCGTTGATCGCGACGGGGCGACCGGCCTCGAACTCGACGGTGACGTCTTCGGTCTCGATCTCGACCTCGGGGTCCCAGAAGCGCACGCCCATGATGGGCTCGACGATCTCGAGCGAGACGTCGAGGTGCTCGAGGGTCTTGGCCTCGTGCGTGGCGCCCCAGATGTTGGCATCTGTCGAATACGCCTTCTCGACGCTGTCGCGGTAGGGGAAGTCGTGCGCTACGAGCCACTCGCTCATCTCTTTGCGCCCGCCCAGCTCGGTGACGAAGTCGGCGTCGAGCCAGGGCTTGTAGATGCGCAGCGCGGGGTTGGCGAGCAGGCCGTAGCGGTAGAACCGCTCGATGTCGTTGCCCTTGTAGGTGGAGCCGTCGCCCCAGATGTCGACGCCGTCTTCTTTCATCGCGCGCACGAGCAGGGTGCCGGTGACGGCACGGCCCAGCGGCGTGGTGTTGAAGTAGGTGCGTCCGCCCGAGCGGATGTGGAACGCGCCACACGCGAGGGCGACGAAGCCCTCTTCGACCAGCGCCGTCTTGCAGTCGACCAGGCGCGAGACCTCGGCGCCGTACTGCGTGGCGCGGCCCGGGATCGAGGCGATGTCGTCTTCGTCGTACTGCCCGAGGTCGCCCGTGTACGTGCAGGGCACGGCGCCCTTGTCGCGCATCCACGCGACGGCCACCGAGGTGTCGAGACCACCCGAGAACGCGATGCCGACGCGCTCGCCGACGGGAAGGGACTGAAGGACCTTGGACATGCCCTCAAGTCTAGAGCGGGCGGATGCCGAGACCCGATTCGGTGGAGAACTCGCGCCCCCGCGAGGGCGGGGGAGAAGGGGTCAGCCGATCGTCACGCCGGTGATCGTGACCGGGTTCGCCGGGGCGCCGTCGGAGGCGCCGCCGGCCGTTCCCGCCTGCGCGATCTTCTGCACGACGGCGAGGCCCTCGGGCGACATCGTGCCGAAGACCGTGTACTTCGGCGGCAGCGGGGTGTCCTCATACACGAGGAAGAACTGCGACCCGTTGGTGTCGGGGCCGGCGTTGGCCATCGCGACCGTGCCGGCGGGGTAGGTCTCGCTGCCGTCGAGCTCGTCGGCGAAGCGGTAGCCCGGACCGCCGCGTCCGGTGCCGGTCGGGTCGCCGCACTGCAGCACGAAGATGCCCTCGGTGGTGAGGCGGTGGCACTCGGTGTTCGAGAAGTACTGCTGCTGCGCGAGGGAGACGAAGCTCTCGACGGTGCACGGCGTGCGCTCGCCCGTGAGGGTGATCGGGATGTCGCCCGCGGAGGTCTGCAGCACGGCGGCGATGTCGCCGGTGGGGCGGTCGGCGCCGTCGGCGGGCGGGGTCGCATCGGCCGCGGCCTGACCCGACGCCGCGTACGAGCAGTCGCCCGACGCGACGCTCGAGGCGGGAGCGGGAGCCGCATCGCCGGAGGTGCCCGACGCGCATCCGGCGAGCAGGAGCAGGGCGGAGGCGGCCAGGGCCGCGGACGTCAGTCGTGTACGCACGCGTCCTAGGGTAGGCGTCGCAGGCGTCAGGTCGTCTACGTGCTCGGCATCCGGATGCCGCGTGCCCGCCCGATCGCGACCACCCCGAAGGCCAACGCGATGATGGCGACGGCGATCACGATGATGTAGACCACCACGCTCCCCCACCCGCCGGAGTTCGGGTCGAGGAAGGGGTAGGGGTACCAGTACGGCGCACCCGTCGTGGGGTTGGTGATCATCGGTGCGCGCAGCAGCGTGTAGACGATCCACACGATCGGGAAGATCGCCGCGCCGAAGGCAGCAGCCCAGGCCAAGCGGCGTCGGCCGGGCCCGAGGAGCACGTCGAGCAGGAGGAACAGCGGCCCCCACACGTGCAGGATCTCGTTCGACCAGCCGACGGTGTCGGGCTGCAGGGGGAGTCCGCGCAGCAGCAGGTTGTAGACGATGCCGGTGACGATCATGTACGTCGAGACGAAGGCGAGGGCGGTCGCGAGCCCCGCGGGATCGACCTCGACGCGGCGTCGCCGGGCGAAGAACCGCACGCCCAGCAGCACCAGCACGATCGCCGCCGACACGTTCGAGAGGATCGTGAAGAAGCTGAAGAAGTTGGCGACCACCGTCGCGGTGTCGCGACCTCGAGCGAGGGCCTCGTTGAACGTCGAGACGAACTGCGCCACGACCGCGACGGCGATGAGCGCGGCGATCGCCACGCGCGCCGCGTTCCAGCCGGTGGCCCATCCCCGAGAGCGGATCATGCGCCCAGGCTAGCGAGATGCGCGCCCGGTGTGCCGGGGTTGCGCGGGGCCGTGTCGGACCCGCTCGATAGGATGAGGTGTACCGCCGGACAACATGCGAGGAGCACTCATGCCCGGAATCGTGATCGTCGGCGTCCAGTGGGGCGACGAAGGCAAGGGCAAGGCCACCGACCTGCTCGGTGAGCGCACCGACTGGGTGGTGAAGTTCAACGGCGGCAACAACGCCGGTCACACCGTCGTCATCGGCGACGAGAAGTACGCGCTCCACCTGCTCCCCAGCGGCATCCTGTCTCCGGGCGTCAACCCCGTGATCGGCAACGGCGTCGTCGTCGACCTCGAAGTGCTCTTCAACGAGCTCGAGGCGCTCAACGCGCGCGGCCTCGACACGAGCCGCCTGAAGATCAGCGCCAACGCGCACATCATCACGCAGTACCACCGCACGCTCGACAAGGTCACCGAGCGCTTCCTCGGCAAGCGCATGATCGGCACCACCGGTCGCGGCATCGGTCCGGCCTATGCCGACAAGATCAACCGCGTCGGCATCCGCGTTCAAGACCTCTTCGACGAGAACATCCTGCGTCAGAAGGTCGAGGGTGCCCTCGACCAGAAGAACCACCTGCTGGTGAAGATCTTCAACCGCCGGTCGATCACGGCCGACGAGGTCGTCGACGACCTGCTGTCGTACGCCGAGCGCGTGCGCCCCATGGTCGCCGACACGTCGCTGCTGCTCAACGACGCTCTCGAAGCGGGCGACGTCGTGGTGTTCGAGGGCGGCCAGGCCACCATGCTCGACATCGACCACGGCACCTACCCGTTCGTGACCTCGTCGTCGGCGACCGCCGGCGGCGCCTCGACCGGCTCGGGCGTCGGCCCCAACCGCCTCGACCGCATCGTGGGCATCGTCAAGGCCTACACGACGCGCGTCGGCTCCGGACCCTTCCCGACCGAGCTGTTCGACGAGAGCGGCGACTGGCTGCGCTCGCGCGGCTTCGAATTCGGCACGACCACCGGTCGCCCCCGCCGTGTCGGCTGGTACGACGCGCCCATCACGCGCTACGCGACGCGCATCAACGGCATCACCGACCTCGTGCTGACCAAGCTCGACATCCTCGGCGGTCTCGAGCAGATCCCCGTGTGCGTCGCCTACGACGTCGACGGCGTTCGATACGACGACCTCCCGGTCAACCAGACCGACTTCCACCACGCGAAGCCGATCCTCGAGAACTTCCCCGGGTGGAGCGAAGACATCTCGTCGGCCCGCACGTTCGACGACCTGCCGCAGACCGCGCAGGACTACGTGCTGGCGCTCGAGAAGATGAGCGGAACCCGCATCTCGGTCATCGGCGTGGGCCCCGCCCGCGACCAGGTGATCGTGCGCCACGACCTCATCGACTGATGCGCTTCTGGGTCGGCGCGTACGCCTCCGACGCGGGCTCGGCCGAGGGCATCGGCGTCCTGCAGGCGGGCGAGGCCGACGCGCAGAGCGCCGGTGGCCCGCTGGGCATGGTCGGCACGGCCGTGGCCGCGCCCGGCTCGCCGTCGTGGATCGCGGCGCACCCGACGCACGACCTTCTCTACGCGGCCCTCGAGTCGGACGGCACGGTGCAGGCCTACCGGCGGACGTCCGAGACGCGGCTCGCGGCGGTCGGCGCGCCCGTCGACGCGGGTGCCGCGGTGTGCCACGTGGCCGTCTCTCCCGACGCGTCGTTCCTCATCGCGAGCTGCTGGGGCGACGGTCGCATCGTGCGCATCGACCTCGACGCCGTCGGGCGACCCTCCCGCCCGCAGATCGCCGCCGAGGCGGTCGACCCGTACGGCTCGTCGACCGAGGGTCCGACCCTGTCGACGGGCGCACGCGTCTCGGGGGCGGTCGTGCCCGATCTGGCCGCGGCCGCGCGCGCGGTGCGCGAAGCGGTCGGCGAGGAGTTCTCGCACCTCGTGCCCGGCTACGACGACGTGCCCGAGACGGATGCCGAGTCGGAAGAGGCTCTCGCGGGTGATCGCGTCTCGCGAGCCCACCAGGCCACCTTCCTGCCGGGCGGCCTCATCGCCACCACCGACATGGGGCTCGACCTCGTGCGGTTCTGGCGCTCCGGCGCCCAGGGCCTGCGTCTCATGCAAGAGGTCGTGTTACCGAAAGGCAGCGGACCACGACACGGTCTGTGGCATCCGTCGGGCTTCTTCTACGTCGTGACCGAGTTGAGCCGCGAGGTCTTCGTGCTGGGCGCCGACCGCGAGGGACGCTGGAGCGTCGTGTCGGGGGAGCCGCTGCTCGGTTCGCTCGAGACCGACACCGCCGCAGAGCTGAGCATGGGCCGCGACGGGACGACGCTGTACGCCGGCGTGCGCGGCAGCGACACCGTCGGCGTGCTGTCGGTGCGCGGCGGCGGCGAAGCCCTGCAACTGCTCGCGCTCGCCGAGACCGGCACGCACTGGCCCCGACACCACGTGGTGGTCCACGACACGCTGCTCGTCGCGGGTCAGCTCGCCGACGAGATCGTCTCGCTCCCGCTCGACGCCCGCACCGGGGTCCCCGATCGCGTACGACACCGCACGCCGTCGCCGTCGCCGACGCGGCTGCTGCCCCGGCGCTGAGCCTGCGCGCGCTCTGGTCGCGCTCGGGCTACTTCTTCGCGTCCTGGCGGGGGATGACGATCTGCTTGATGATCAGCAGAACCGAGGCCGTCACCGGGATCGCGACGAGGGCGCCGAGCAGTCCGAGCAGCGTGCCGCCGACGAGTGCGCCGATGACGACGAGCGCGCCGGGGATCGAGATCGTGCGGTTCATGACGCGAGGCGTGAGGATGTATGCCTCGACCTGCATGTAGGCCAGATAGATCACCGCGAACCACAGACCGGCCGTCGGGCTCACGAGCAGAGTGAACAGCGTCGCCGTCGCCCAGAAGAGCACCGATCCGACGAGGGGGATCAGCGTGATGCCGAAGGCGAGGGCCGCGAGCAGGGCGGCGAACGGCTGCTGCAGGATGGTCAACACGATGAACGCGAACACCGCGTTGCACAGGGCCAGCACGACCATGCCGGCGAGGTAGCCACCGACCGAGTCGGTGATCTGCCCGGTCATGTCGGCGACGGTTTCGCGGCTTCGAGCGGGGCTGAGGCGCACGAGGGTGTTCTTCATCTTCGGCAGCGAGGCGAGGAAATACAGGCTCAACACCAGCACGATGATCGCGCCCGAGATGAACTCGCCGATCCCGATGCCGACCTGCAGCAGGCCGCCGCCGATCGCGGCGATGTTCGACGGGTTCGTGGCGAAGTTCTGGATCTCTTTGAGGATGTCGCCCAGGCTGTCGCCGAAGTTGGTCTCGACCCAGCGCACCGCCTCGCTGTCGATCAGGTCGTTCACGAACGAGGGGATGTCCCCGACGAACTGCTCGACCTGCCGCACGACCGGCGGGATCAGCAGCCAGAGCGCCCCCGCGAGGATGACGGCCAGGCCACCGAACACGATGACGATCGACCACGCGCGCGAGAGCCCGCGGCGCACGAGGAGGCGCACGAGGGGGTCCAGCGCGAGGGCCACGAACAGCGCGATCGCGATGTAGATGAGCACCGTCGAGAGCTGGCCGAGAGCCAGGGCGAGAAGGAACGCGGTCAGACCGCCGAGCGTGAGGAAGAAGCCCGCCGCGTAGGGTCGTGACAGCGCCGACCACATCGGTCGGTCGCGCGAGGTGGACGCCCCGGCGTCCGCGCCTTCGGCGGTGGGGTCGGGGCGCGTCGATCGGCTCATGGTGCCACTGTAGGACTCCCTGGGAGCCGCGCTCGGGGGCGCGCGCGGCGCGGTAGGGTCGAGGCGATCTGGGAGGCCACATGACCGACGCCGACGCTTCGACCATCCTGCAGGGGCTGCGGGGCAGCATCGACAACATCGACGCCGCGCTGATCTTCCTCTTGGCCGAACGCTTCCGCTGCACCAAGCAGGTCGGCGTGCTCAAGGCGAAGCACGGCATGCCGGCATCCGACCCCGCCCGTGAAGAGCAGCAGATCGCGCGTCTGATGCGTCTGGCCGAAGACGCCGAGCTCGATCCGGTCTTCGCCGAGAAGTGGTTCAACTTCGTCGTGGCCGAGGTCATCCGCCACCACCGCTCGGCCGCAGAGCAGCCCGCCGCCGACTGACGCCGCGCCCGGTTGGCCCTCCCGCCGGGCGCGACGGGTTCCAGATGCCACATCCCCGGGCCTTCGCGCAAGGGGCGTCGCAACACGCCCGGGCCTCGTGCCGCGACGGTCGACCCCCACTGACGGAGCGCACCGGTTCACACGTGCGCGCGTGCCACACGGCATCCGCTATTTCAAGCCGACCGGGGATTTGCCAGGCGATCCATGGCATGAAACGTTGGTGGAGGCCCTTGACGGGGCCGCCCACCCGACCAGTCCGCGGTCGCCGGTGACGACTCGGGGGAGTCGACCCGGTGAGCGTACGGTCGGCGGCCTGGGCACCGGACCCGATGTTCGGTGCCGACGTGCTCCGCCCCCCGGAGAGCGCCGACGGCTGCCACCCGGGCGTGACCGCTGCGGCCACCCGAAGGCCGCTGAGGTGCACACAGTGACCCACCCGCCTGCCCTATCGACACCCGCCCTCGCGGCGAAGAACCTGTTCAAGGTCTTCGGCCGCGCTCCCCAGGCCGCCGTCGAGAAACTCCGCGCCGGTTCCTCGCGCAGCGAGGTCTCCGAGCAGGGGACCGCCGCCGTGATCGACGCCAGCTTCGAGGTCCAGCCCGGCGAGATCTTCGTCATCATGGGCCTGTCCGGCTCCGGCAAGTCCACGATCATCCGCATGCTGAACGGCCTGCACGAGGCCACCGCGGGAACCGTCGAGGTGCAGGGCGATGCCCTCACCGGCGTGAGCTCGTCGCGTCTGCGCTCGCTGCGCCGCGATCGTCTCGCGATGGTCTTCCAGCACTTCGCGCTCCTCCCGCACCGTACGGTCGCGGCCAACGTCGCCTACCCGCTCGAACTGCGCGGCGTCGGCAAGGCCGAGCGTCTCGCCAAGGCGAACGAGATCCTCGCCCTCGTGGGACTCGAGGGCTGGGGCGACAAGCTCCCCTCCGCGCTGTCGGGGGGAATGCAGCAGCGCGTCGGCATCGCCCGCGCCCTCGCCGCCGACACCGACGTGCTCCTGATGGACGAGGCGTTCAGCGCCCTCGACCCGCTCATCCGCCGCGAGATGCAGGAGCAGCTGCTCGAGCTGCAGCGCACGCTGAAGAAGACGATCGTCTTCATCACCCACGACCTCAACGAGGCCATGTTCCTCGGCGACCGCATCGCGGTCATGCGCGACGGGCGCATCGTGCAGATCGGCACGCCCGAAGACATCCTCACCGACCCGGCCAACGACTACGTCGAGCAGTTCGTGCAGGACGTCGACCGTGCCCGCGTGCTCACCGCGGGCAACGTCATGGAGCGTCCGCGTCCGCGCGTCGAGGCCTCGGCCGGTCCGCGCACGGCCCTGCGCCAGATGCGCGACGCCTATATGTCGGCCGTCTACGTCACCGACCGCGATCGCAAGCCGCTCGGCATCATCACCGACCGCGACGCGATCACGCTCGTGCGCGCCGGCGAGAGCTCGCTGCTGTCGAAGCTCAAGCCGCTGCCGCAGAGCGTGCACGAAGACGAGGTGCTGATGAATCTGTTCGTCCCCTCGGTCGAGTCGCCGCTCCCGCTGGCCGTGCTCGACACCGAGGGCCGCTTGAGCGGCGTCATCCCGCGCGTCACTCTGCTCGCCGCTCTCGGCCCGGGACCCACCTCGACCGAGGAGCTCACCGTGCTGCCCCAGCCCCTGCCCTCCGCCGAGATCGACGCGGTGCTCGATGCGCCGGATGCCACGTCGCCCGAGAACCAGGAGGTCGCCCGATGAACGGCTTCCGCATTCCCGTCGGCGTGTGGGTCGATTCCGGAGTCGACTGGCTCCGCGACAACCTCTCGGGCCTGTTCGACGTGATCGCCCTCGTGGTGCGCTTCCTCGTCGGCGGCCTCAGCGACGTGCTGCTCGCCGCGCCCATCGTCGTGGTCATCGTGGTGGCGGCTCTGCTCGCCTGGCTCCTGCGCTCGTGGAAGCTCGCACTCGGCACCGTGATCGGGTTCGCCCTGATCCTTGCGATGGGCCAGTGGGTCACCGCGATGCAGACCCTCGCGCTCGTGCTGGTGGCGACGGTCGTCGCCGTGGCGATCTCGGTGCCGCTCGGCATCTGGTCGGCGCGCAACTCCACGGTGCGGGCCGTGCTGAAGCCGATCCTCGACTTCATGCAGACGATGCCCGCGTTCGTCTACCTCATCCCCGCCATCACGTTCTTCAGCATCGGCGTCGTGCCGGGTGTCGTGTCGACCGTGATCTTCGCGCTGCCCCCCGGCGTGCGTCTGACCGAGCTCGGCATCCGGGGCGTCGACTCCGAGACCGTCGAGGCGGGTCACGCTTTCGGCGCCACCCCGGGCCAGATCCTGCGCGGCATCCAGCTGCCGCTCGCGATGCCCACGATCATGGCCGGCATCAACCAGGTCATCATGCTGGCGCTGTCGATGGCGGTCGTCGCCGGCATCGTCGGAGCCGACGGCCTCGGCAAGGAGGTCGTCGAGTCGATCTCGACCGTCAACCTGCCTAAGGGCGTCGAAGCCGGCCTGAGCGTCGTCGTGCTCGCGGTGTACCTCGACCGCCTCACCGCCGCGCTCGGCAACCGCGCCGACAACACCGGATCGCTGCTCGGTGTGCTGGGCCGTCGCCGCGCCGCGCGTGCGGCAACCACTCCGGCCTCCGAGTCGACGGATGCCGCGCAGCCTGCGGACCGCGAGCAGACCCCGACCCGCCGCACCCCGGTGTCGGCCGGGCGCTGAGCTCCGGCATCCGCCCCCTTCTTCTCCGCGTGAGGGGTCATCTTCTGTCGCTCAGGCCTGCGCCAGGCGACAGGAACCGACCCCCCACGCGGGGAGGCACCTACGGAATCACATACGAAACGGAAGAGAACACAGCAATGAACAAGCGACACCTCACCTCAGCCCTCGCCCTCGGAGCCGTGGGCGCCCTCGCCCTCGCGGGCTGCGCCAGCGGAAACCAGGCCGAAGGCGGCACCGGCGGCGACGGCGAGAAGGGCACGATCACGCTCGGCTTCCTGCCCTCGTGGACCGACGGCCTGAGCACGGCGTACCTGCTCGAAGACCAGCTGGGCAAGCTCGGCTACAACGTCGAGATGCAGACGCTCACCGAGGCCGGCCCCCTGTACACCGGTCTCGCCCAGGGCGACGTCGACATCTACCCCTCGGCCTGGCCCGAGCTCACGCACAAGTCGTACATGGACCGCTACGGCGACAAGATCGAAGACCTCGGCGCGTACTACGACAACGCCAAGCTCACGATCGCGGTGCCCAGCTACGTCGACATCGACTCGATCGAAGAGCTCAAGGCCAACGCCGCACGCTTCGACGGCCGCATCTACGGCATCGAGCCGGGAGCCGGTCTGACGAAGCAGACGCAGGAGACCATGCTGCCCGGCTACGGCCTCGACGGCGACTTCGAGCTCGTCACCTCGTCGACCGCGGCGATGCTCACCGAGCTCGACAACGCCATCTCGGCGCAGAAGGACATCGCCGTCACGCTGTGGCGTCCGTTCTGGGCCAACGACGCCTACGACGTGAAAGACCTCGAAGACCCCCAGGGTCTGATGGGCGACCCCGAGGCGCTGCACTTCCTCGGCACGGCGGGCTTCGCCGAGAAGTACCCGGATGCCGCTGAGCTCATCGAGGGCATCCAGCTCGACGACGAGCAGTACGGCTCGCTCGAAGACCTCGTCGTCAACGAGTACGGCGAGGGCCGCGAGGCGGAGGCCGTCGACGCGTGGCTCGAGAAGTACCCCGAGGCGTTCTCGACGCAGCGCGACTGACGCGTTCCGCCCGAAGCCCCCTCCGCCGTCTCGCGGAGGGGGCTTCGTCGTGTCAGCCGATCGCGTGCGCCCCCGTGAAACGCGTGATGAAACCGGGGTGACCGGCGGGCATGGCCAGCACCGAGTCGGGCGCGCGTCCGGCCAGTTGCGGGAAGCCGGAGTCGGCGACGAGGTCATCGTCGAGCGCCTCGAGCTCGGCGGTCACCAGGGGCCAGGGCTCGTGCGCGTTGGCCGCCCAGATCGTGCGGCCGAGGTGTCGCTCGTGGAACCCCCACCGCGCGGTGAGGAAGCGCGACAGCGGAGTGTCGACCGTCTCGGTGCCGAGGGCCGCCCGCACCCGGGTCGACGGATGCCGACCCCCGTGGCGCCGCGAGCGGTACTCGATCCGTGCGCCGTCGGTGCGCACCCCCGCCCGCGCCCAGCGGTAGGGCAGGCCGAACAATGCCTGCGCCGCGAGCACCGGGGCGAGGTGCTCAGCCTCGAGCGTGCGGAACACGACCCCGCGACGCCCCTCATCATCGACGGCGTAGGTGCGCACGTTGATCTCGGTGAACGAGCCCACGAACGGCACCGGGGGCAGCGGAAGGAACCGGAACTCGCTCAGCACGAACGGCACGAGGCCGACCCACGCCGAGCCGTCGTGCACATCAGGGCGCGTGCCCGGCGGGAGCAGGAGGGCGACCTCCGCCGGATCGATGCGCCAGTGAACGAAGATCGCGCGGTTCCAGCGCTGCGCGATGACGGCGCGTCCGGGCAGGTCGGGGGCGTGGCGCTTGGTGATCACCGGGACAGTCTGGCCCCGGCCCCTTTTCGCGGGGGGACACTGGACACATGGCCTCGTCATCTGCTGCGGATCCCCGCCTCGTGGCATCCATTCGCGAACTGCTCGCCGCGCGCGACGCCGACAAGACCATCTGCCCCTCCGAGGCCGCGCGAGCGGTCGGCGGCGACGAGTGGCGCGACCTCATGCAGCCCGCGCGCGACGCCGCGCACGCGCTGGTCGAGCTCGGCGAGGTCGAGGTCACGCAGAAGGGCGAGGTGGTCGACGTGACCACGGCGCGGGGGCCGGTGCGTATTCGGCGGGTGCGCTGACAGGGGCGGCCGCTCCGATTCACCCCGTGAATCGGGTTCGCATGCCTGCTGAGGGCCGCCGGGGGGCCGACGACCCCGATGAGCCCCGTGCGGCGGTCGCTCAGGCGGCGGAGCCCGGCGCCGCCTCGGGCGAGGGTCCGGATGCCGGGGGCGAGGTGCGCTCGCGCGGAAGCTCGAGCGCGACCTTCTTCTCGAGCACGTCGACGGCGTCGTCGGACAGCAGAATGAGGCCGTCGAGCTCTTCGCGCACGCGGCGGTAGGCGAGCTGTCGCTCGTTGCGGGTCGCGGCTTGGTCGGTGGCGACCGTGAGCAGCTTCTTCGCGGTGTCGAGGCGTTTGCGCTCGTCGGCGGTGAAGGCGGCGTCTTTCACGCGGCGGGCGTCGCGCTCGGCCACGTCGAAGGCGACCTCGTAGTCGGTGACGGCGTCGCGGTACTCCTTGAGCTGATCCGGCGAGAGGATCTCGCCGTCGGCGGGACGCAGGTTGTCGGCGACCTTCTTCGCGCGCAGGAAGGCGGCCGTGAGGGGCTGCCGGCCGTCGCTCATCGCGGGGTAGCTGATGAGCTTCGCGGCATCGAGCTCGTATTCGAGCCACCGATGCGTCACCTCGTCTTGAGCGGCGATGACGCGCTTCTGCGTGCTCTCGGTGGGGGCGACGGATGCCGCGGCGATCGGCGCGGCCGCGCCAGCACCGCCGGCGGCCGAGACGGCCATTGTTCCGCCCTGCGCCTTCAGCAGTTCGAGCTGCTCGCGGTGGCGACGCCGAGCAGTGACTTCGCGATGCTTCACGCGCGCATTGATGGCGCCCATCGTCATCCCGAACACCGGGAACACGAGCCACCAGTAGTGCCCGGCGAAGATCCAGAACTCGTTCACGGCGCCATGCTACGCCGCTGTTCTCGGCCTCTCTCAGGAAGCGGGCGGGCGCGGCCGGTCTCGTGCGGGAGGCGGCCAGACAGAGCCGTCTTGCGGCCGGGGGGCCTCGGCATCCGGAGTCTTCTTCTGCGCGCGCTTGGCGCCGCGCTCACTCCAGGTGCGAGCGGCTGCCCGACCGACCGACTCCATCGACCGTGCGAGGGCGCGCTGCGCCGTCTCGGCGAGGTCGGATGCCATGCGGCCCCACGCGTCGTCGGCCTCGAGCCGCGGCTGCTCTCCGCCACGGCGCGCGGCCCGCTCCGCGCGATCGAAGGCGTGGGCGGTGCGGCGCACGGCGTCGCGATAGGCGAGGAAGTCGGCGGGAGCCAGGCGGGTCTGCACCGAGGCCGGCCGGAGCCACTGCGCCCGCTCGTGCGCGCGGAGGAACTCCGCGAGCAGGGGGGAGCGCGAATCGCTCATCTGGGGGTAGTCGATCGCGAGGGCCGGGTCGGTCTCGTACGTCATCCAGCGCATCAGGATCGCGTCGTGCTCGGCGAGCAGCCGCGCGACGGGCAGGGGCGCGCTGCCCGAGCGGATCGCCGGGAGCATCGCCTTCGCCGCCTTCACGCCCGCGCGGCGGGCGCGCACCTCGGCCATCGCCGCGCGCAGGTCGCGCTGCGCGTCGGCGAGTCGTGCCCGGGCGGCCGCCACCTGGTCGTTCGAGACGCGCGATGCCGCGCGCTCGGCCTGCGCGCGCACGACCTCGGCGTCGGCGACCTTGATCTCGGCGCGACCGCGCATGACCGCCGTGCGGGCGGTCTGCAGGTCGAGCGTCGCCGCGTCGAGCTCGAGCCGGCGGGCGGCCGACTTGCCCAGCGGACGCGAGGCCCACGCACGGGCGGCGCGATCGGTGGTGGTCGTGGTGCCGGCGGGAAGCGCGCGATGGCGTGAGCGGCGCACGCCGATCCAGCCGACGGTGCCCGCACCGGCCGCTGCGGGGCCGATCCACCACCAGTCGACCAACAGGGCCATCAGCGGTTCCACGTGCCCATGCTACGACGGGCCTCCGACACCACGCTGGGCGTCAGGCCGGAATCCGCAGGAGTGGTCCCGTCTCCGTCGCGCCGCCCGAGCACGCGAGGGCCACCGCTCCGAACGGACGGTCAGCGGGGATGTGAGATCGTGGGGCAGTGAGACAGGGACGACGCACAGGCCGGCCGGCCGCGATGACGCGACCCCGCGTCCTGCTCACACCGGGCCGGGTGATCACCCTCGCGTTCGGCGTCGTCCTCGCCATCGGAACCGGCCTGCTGAGCCTGCCCGCAGCCACGCAGGAGCGGTCGGCGACCTTCATGGAGGCCCTCTTCACCGCGACGAGTGCGCTTTGCGTCACCGGGCACATCGTCGTCGACACCCCGAACTTCTGGTCGCCGTTCGGTCAGGTGGTCATCATGGTGCTGATCCAGGTCGGCGGCTTCGGCGTCATGTCGCTCGCGACTCTGCTCGGGCTGCTCGTGGCGCGCCGGCTCGGGCTGCGCACACGACTCACCGCCGTGAGCGAGACCCACACCGTCGCCGTCGGCGACGTGCGCCGCGTGCTGCTGGGCGTCGCGGTCATCGCCCTGGCCACCGAGGCGGTCGTGGCGCTGCTGCTCGCCGGTCGGTTCTGGCTGGCCTACGACCAGTCGCTGCCGCACGCGCTGTGGCTGGGGGCGTTCCACGCGGTGTCGTCGTTCAACAACGCCGGCTTCGCCCTGTTCAGCGACAGCCTCATCTCGTTCGCGACCGACCCGTTCATCTGCCTGCCGATCTGCGGGGCGATCATCCTCGGCGGCCTCGGCTTCCCCGTGATCATGGAGCTGTGGCGACGGTTCCGCTTTCCCCGGCGCTGGACGCTGAACACCGTCACGGTGCTCGTCGGCACCGCCGTGCTCCTCGTCGGCGGGGCCGTCGTGCTGACGGCCCTCGAGTGGTCGAACCCAGCGACGCTCGGCGCCCTCGACCCGGGCGGGCGCGTGCTCGCCGGCTTCACGATGTCGGTCATGCCGCGCACCGCCGGCTTCAACTCGATCGACGTCTCGCAGATGATGCCCGAGAGCTGGTTCGTCACCGACATCCTCATGTTCATCGGCGGCGGGCCCGCGGGAACCGCGGGTGGACTCAAGATCACCACGTTCGCGGTGCTGCTCTTCATCGTGCTGGCGGAGCTGCGCGGCGCGACCGCGGTCAACATGTTCGGCAAGCGTCTGCCGCGCTCGACCCACCGCGAGGCGCTCACGGTCGCCCTGCTGTCGGTGGCCCTCGTCGTCGGCTCGACCCTCGCGATCATGCTCCTGAGCCCCTTCAGTTTCGACCGCGTCTTCTTCGAGGTGGTGTCGGCGTTCGCGACGGTCGGCCTGTCGACCGGGATCACCGCGGACCTGCCCGGGCTGGCCCAGCTCATCCTGATCGCCCTGATGTTCATCGGCCGACTCGGCCCCGTCCTGCTCGGCGCCGCCCTGGCGCTGTCGCGGGAGAAGCGCATGTACGAACTCCCGAAGGAGCGTCCGATCATTGGATAACGCGAATCCGTTCTTCAGCCGTCGCCGACTGCGCGGAAGCACCGCGTCGTCGATCGCGGTCATCGGCCTCGGCCGTTTCGGCGGTGCCCTGGCGACCGAGCTCGCCCGCAGCGGCAGTGAAGTGCTCGGAATCGACACCGACGAAGACATCGTGCAGTCGCTGAACGGCGTACTCACGCATGTCGTGCGCGCCGACTCGACGAAGCAGGTCGCCCTGGAGCAGCTCGGCGTCGCCGACTTCGACCGCGTGGTGGTGGGCATCGGCTCCGACATCCAGGCGAGCATCCTCACGACCTCGTTGCTCAAGCGCATGGGGGCCCGCTCGATCTGGGCGAAGGCGATCAGCGAGCAGCACGGACTGATCCTCGAGCAGCTCGGCATCGAGCACGTCGTCTACCCCGAGGCCGACATGGGACGCCGTGTCGCGCACCTCGTGCGGGGCTCGATGCTCGACTACGTCGAGTTCGACCGGGATCTCGTCGTCGCCAAGACCGTCGCGCCGAGCGAGCTCGTGGGTCAGAGCCTCGAGCAGTCCGCGGTCCGGCGCCGGCACGGCGTGACGATCGTCAAGGTCCGCGGCGCCGACGGCGAATGGCACGCTGCGGGCGCGGCATCCGTCATCCACGAGGGCGATCTGCTCATCGTGATCGGCCCGGTGGAGAAGACGGAGCGCTTCGCGGCACTCGCCTGACGGGTCGAGCGGCCCCGATCGGACTTCGACCGTCGTCGGGCTGGCCGTGTCAGGGTGGACCCCATGATCAGCCGCCTCGACCCGCGCGCCTCCGCTGACGAGCTCGACGACCTGCGACGGCGCATCGCCGCGACCCGGTGGCCCGACGACGTGGGCGACGACTGGTCGCGCGGCACGCGTCCCTCGGCCTTGCGCCGCGTACTCGACGCCTGGGTCGACTTCGACTGGGGCCGCGTCGAGCAGCGGCTGCGTGACGAGCAGCACCTGCTCGTCGGCGACCCGGGACGCCGCGTGCACCTGTGGCGCTCGGGCACGCCCGGTGCGCCGGCGATCGTGCTCATCCACGGCTGGCCCGACAGCTTCGTGCGCTTCCGCGGAGTGGTCGAGCACCTCGCCGACCTCGACGTGATCGTGCCCAGCATCCCCGGCTTCGGGTTCAGCGACCCGGCGGGTCGCGACGAGGGCGGCCCGCGCTGGAACGCCGAGCGCGTGCTCGCGGCGCTCGACGATATCGGCGTGCAGTCGTTCGCGGTGCACGGCGGCGACCTCGGCACCGCCATCGCCGACCAGATCGCCTCGCTCGCCCCCGACCGCGTGACGGGTCTGCACCTCTCCGACGTACCGCTCTGGCACACGATCGACGACGACGATCTGTCGGCCGAAGAGAAGGAGTGGGCGGATGCCGCTGCCGCCTGGGAGGTCACGGAGGGGGCCTACGCCGCCGAGCAGCGCACGAAGCCGCAGACCCTCGCCGCCGCGCTCACCGACTCGCCGGCGGGACTCGCGAGCTGGTACCTCGAGAAGTTCCAGGCCTGGGGCGACGGCGACGTGTTCGAACGCATCCCCCTCGAGCTGATCCTCGAGAACCTGTCGGTGCACTGGTTCACCCGCACGGCCGGCAGCGCCGCCCGCGTGTACTTCGACCGACGGCGCTTCCCGCCGGCCGGCCGGGTGAGCGTGCCGACGGCGTTCGGTCTCTTCCCCCACGACCTCGATCACGGGGTCGAGTCGTTCGCCCGGCGCTGGTATCCGACCGTGCGGTTCACGCGCTTCCCCTCGGGCGGGCACTTTGGCGCGATGGAGCACCCCGCGATGCTCGCCGCCGACCTCCGCGCCCTGCTCGAGAACGCGTGAGGGGTCATCTTCTGTCGCCGCGGCGCTCGCCAGGCGACAGGAGATGACCCCTCACGCGGGGATCGCGGTGCTCAGCCGAGGATCAGCGAAATCACCGTGGCACCGCCGCCGGTGAGCACGAGCGCGCCGATCACGACCCACGCGGTGATCTTGACGCGCTTCTGACGCTTGTCGCTGAACACGGTCATGTCGTCGTCTTCGTCGGTCATCGCGCGTCTCCTCTCGTCGTTGCGGGGTGCGGGGCAGGGCCGGGGCCCGGGGCTCAGGCCACCGGCTCCGACACGGTGGGCCCGAAGACCGCGGGCAGCGTCTCGTTCGACAGGCGGCGCAGTTCCGAGACGGGGACGGTGAAGACGTCCTGGATCTCGAGGGTGGCCTCGGTGCCGGGCTCGATGTCGGTCACGCCGATGCGCAGCACCGGGTAGCCGCGGCCGTCGCAGAGTCCGCGGAACTTCACGTCTTCTTCGCGGGGCACGCTGACCAGCACGCGGCCGGTCGACTCGCTGAAGAGGGCGGCCGTGGCATCCACTCCGTCGCGCTCCATGAGCTCGGTGATCCAGACGCGCGCGCCGACGCCGAAGCGCATGACGCCCTCGGCGAGGGTCTGCGCGAGACCGCCCGATGACAGGTCGTGCGCGCTCGAGACCAACGACTGGGATCCTGCGGCCTGCAGCAGCTCGGCGAGCTTGCGCTCCATGGCGAGGTCGACCTTCGGCGGGCGTCCGCCGAGGTGGTCGTGGATCGTGCCGGCCCACTGCGAGCCGTCGAGCTCGTCGGCGGTCACACCGAGCAGGTAGAGGTTCTCGCCGGCGTCCTGCCAGCCGCTGGGGATGCGGGCCGCGACGTCGTCGATGATGCCCAGGACGCCCACGACGGGGGTCGGGTGGATCGGCTGGTCACCGGTCTGGTTGTAGAACGAGACGTTGCCGCCCGTGACCGGGATGCCGAGCTCGAGGCAGCCGTCGCTCAGGCCCTCGACGGCCTGGCTGAACTGCCACATGACCTCGGGATTCTCGGGACTGCCGAAGTTGAGGCAGTCGGTGACGGCGGTGGGCACGGCACCCGTGACGGCGACGTTGCGGTACGCCTCGGCGAGGGCGAGCTTCGCGCCGTTGTAGGGGTCGAGCTGGTTGTAGCGCCCGTTGCAGTCGGTCGCGATCGCGAAGCCGAGACCGGTCTGCTCATCGACGCGGATCATGCCGGCGTCGTCGGGGAAGCTCAGCGCCGTGTTGCCGAGCACGTAGTAGTCGTACTGGTTCGTGATCCAGGAGGTGTCGGCGAGGTTGGGGCTCGCGACGAGGGTCGTGAACTGGTCGCGGAGGGTGTCGGCATCCGTCGCCCGTTCCAGCTTCGCGGCGCTGTCGTCGTTGAGCGCGTCGATCCACGTGGGGTATGCAACCGGACGCTCGTAGACGGGTCCGTCGACCGCGACGGTCGAGGGGTCGACGTCGACGATGCGCTCGCCGTACCAGTCGATGACGAGGCGGCCGTCTCCGGTGACCTCGCCGAGCACGCTGGTCTCGACGTCCCACTTGCCGACGACGGCGAGGAACGCGTCGAGCTTCTCGGGCGCGACGATCGCCATCATGCGCTCCTGCGACTCCGACATGAGGATCTCTTCGGGCGTCAGCGAGGGGTCGCGCAGCAGCACCTTCGACAGCTCGACCTTCATGCCGCTGTCGCCGTTGGCCGCGAGCTCGCTCGTGGCGCACGAGATGCCCGCGGCCCCGAGATCCTGGATCGCCTCGACCAGGTCGTCGCGGTACAGCTCGAGGCAGCACTCGATGAGCACCTTCTCGGCGAACGGGTCGCCCACCTGCACCGCGGGGCGCTTGGTGGGTCCGCCGTCGGCGAAGGTGTCGGATGCCAGGATGCTCGCGCCGCCGATGCCGTCGCCACCCGTGCGGGCCCCGAACAGCACGACCTTGTTGCCCACGCCGGTGGCGTTGGCGAGCTTGATGTCTTCATGGCGCATGACGCCCACCGCGAGGGCGTTCACGAGCGGGTTGCCCTGGTAGACCGCGTCGAACACGGTCTCACCACCGATGTTCGGCAGGCCCAGGCAGTTGCCGTAGAACGAGATACCGCTGGTCACGCCGTGGACGACGCGCGGGGTGTCGGGGTGGTCGATCGCGCCGAAGCGCAGCTGGTCCATGACCGCGACCGGGCGCGCGCCCATCGAGATGATGTCGCGCACGATGCCGCCGACACCGGTGGCCGCGCCCTGGAAGGGCTCGATGTAGCTGGGGTGGTTGTGCGACTCGACCTTGAAGGTGACCGCCCAGCCGTCGCCCACGTCGACGACGCCGGCGTTCTGACCCATGCCGACCATGAGGCGGGTCTTCATCTCGTCGCTGACCTTCTGGCCGAACTGACGGAGGTAGATCTTGCTCGACTTGTAGGAGCAGTGCTCGCTCCACATGACCGAGTACATCGCGAGCTCGCCGCTGGTGGGGCGGCGACCCAGGATCTCGCGGATCTTCGCGTACTCGTCGCTCTTGAGACCGAGGGCGCCGTAGGGCTGCTCTTTCTCGGGCGTGGCGATCGCGTTGTCGACGGTGTCCGCAAGAGCGGTACGGGCGGCGGGGTTCGGGGTGGTCACGCGGCTGAGCTCCAAGATCGCAGGGGCCGGACGCCAGTCAGTCTAGTTGGGACCGCCGACATGCCCGGGGCCGCCGGCAGCCGGGGGGCACAACCTCAGCGATCCGCGGAAAGTCGGCCGGGTTCACCGCATTCGGGCTGAGGATGTGCGGATCGCCGAGGTGATGCGGCGGCTCGGGCAAGATGGACGGGGCTGCGCCGTCAGCAGTCCGCTGAGAGGACGCCCATGCGCATCGTCATCGCCCCCGACAAGTTCAAGGGCACGCTGACCGCGCGAGAGGCGGCGGATGCCATGGCCCTGGCCGTGCGCGATCGGTGGCCCGGCGCCGAGATCGCGATCGTGCCGATGGCCGACGGCGGAGACGGAACGCTCGACGCGCTCGGCGGGGCCAACGTGCACGATGAGGTGACCGGACCGCTCGGCGAACCCGTGCACGCGGCCTGGCGCCTCGACGGCCGAGCCGCCGTGATCGAGTCGGCAGCGGCATCCGGACTCGTCCTCGCCGGAGGAGCGGAGGGCAACGACCCTTGGGGCGCGACGACGCGGGGCGTCGGTGAGCTCATCGGGCTCGCGCTCGACTCGGGGTCGATCCGCATCGTGGTGGGCACGGGCGGCGTGGCTGCGACCGACGGCGGCCGCGGGGCGATCGAGGCGCTCGGCGACCATGTGCCGTTCGCTCCCGGGCAGGTGACGGTGCTCACCGACACGACCACGACGTTCGTGCACGCGGCCGAGGTGTTCGGCCCGCAGAAGGGCGCCGACGCCGAACTCGTCGCGCGCCTGACGGAACGGTTGCGGGCGGATGCCGCGGACTGGGCCGAACGCTTCGGACTCGACGTCTCGGTCGTGCCGAGGTCGGGGGCCGCCGGTGGTCTCTCGGGCGCCCTTCTCGCGGCCGGCGCCGAGGTCGTCGACGGTGCGGCCTTCGTCGCGGAGGCCCTCGAGCTGAGCGAAGCGCTCGCCGAGTCGGACCTCGCCCTCACCGGGGAGGGCGCCTTCGATGCCACGAGCCTTGCGGGCAAGGGGCCGGGGCACGTGCTCTCGGTCGCCGCGCGCCACCGGGTGCCGGCGGTCGTCATCGCAGGTGACGTCGCCCCGGATGCCGTCGGCTCGCGCGTCTTCTCGATGAGCGAGGTCGTGGGCGTCGAACGCTCGCTCGCCGACGCCGCCGACGCGCTGCGCGTCACGACGACGCAGGCCCTCTGGCAGCTCGACCTCTGAGCGGGGCGGGGGCTCGAGACGAGGGTGGGTTCGCGGGGTGAGGGTTCGCTCCCCGGCGGGCGAGGACGGGGTCGAGTCCGGTCTCACCGTCGTGTGCGACGGATGTCGCTTGCCTGTCCTGCGCTCGAACTGCCCCCGCCACCAGGCGGGCGGACAGGCCTTGGGCGCGGTCGGTCAGGAAGCCTCGAACGACACCGCGGACCTCTTTGCCCGATCGGGCCGACTGCGCCGTGATGCCGGTCAGCGCGGGGCGACGCCGACGACCACTCGTGGGGTCGTGGGCTGCGTGCGGCCGCTAGTGTCGCGTCATGGTCTCCTCTGTGCCCCCGACGCGAACGAGCACGCTCGCGCTGGTCGGCTTCATCGCGGCGTTCCTCGTGCCCATCGCCGGGCTGGTGATCGGCATCATCGCGCGCAATCAGCTCGGCCGCCCCGGCAACACCGAAGGGGGAGCGGGGTTCGCCCGATGGGCCATGGTCATCGGGGCGCTCGGAACAGCGGGCAACCTGCTCTTCATCGTGATCTGGGCCTCGTTCATGGCCCGCGCGTTGTCGTCGATCTGAGGCGTCCGTCGACGTAGACGATCTCGCGCGCCCACCGGCCACGGCGGAGAAAAGCCCGCAGGCCCGTCGCGCCGAAACCATCCGATTCCGGCGCGACTCTCCGATCCTGTTGCGTCTGCGCGGCGTCAGGCCGTCTTCGCGATGCGCACCCGGATGTCCTTCATCAGCGGCTGGTCGCTCTGACGGCTGTAGTCGTCGGGGCCGAGCAGCACGTTCATCTCGGGGAAGTACCCGGCGGCGCTGCCGCGCGGGGTGTCGTACTCCAGCGCGCGGAACGCCGTGACGCTGCGCACCGAGCCGTCGCGGGAGGTGGCGACGATGTCGACGAGGTCGCCCTCGGCGATGCCGCGCTCCTTCATGTCACGCCGGTTCATGAACACGAGCTCGCGGATGTTGCGCACGCCGCGGTAGCGGTCGTCGGCCGAGTAGATGGTGGTGTTCCACTGGTCGTGCGAGCGCATGGTCTGCAGCACCAGCACGTCGGCCTCTTCGGGGATGACATTCGGCAGCTCGGCGTGCGAGAACTCGGCTTTGCCCGACGGCGTCTGGAAGTCGCGCTCGCGCGCGGGTTGCGGGATGCGGAAGCCGTAGGGCTGGCGCACCAACTGGTTGAAGCCCTCGAAGCCGGGCAGCGCCTTGGCCATCGTGTCGCGGATGCGGTCGTAGTCGCCGACGTACCACTCCCACGGCGTCGCCGACTCGGGCATCGTCGCGCGGGCGATGCGCGCGATGATCTCGGGCTCGCTCAGCAGGTGCGGGGAGGCGGGCTTGCGAGAGCCGAGCGAGAGCATGACGGAGCTCATGGCATCCTCGGTCGAGATCGACTGGGGCCCGGACTCCTGCTCGTCGCGCTCGGTGCGGCCGAGGCACGGGAGGATCAGCGCCGCCTTGCCGTGGGTGAGGTGGCTGCGGTTGAGCTTCGTGCTCACGTGCGCGGTCAACTCGCAGCGTCCCATGCCCTCGGCGGTGAGCTTGGTGTCGGGAGCAGCCCGCACGAAGTTGCCGCCCATGCCCAGGAAGACCCTGAGGTCGCCACGGTGCAGGGCCGCGACCGTGTGCACGGTGTCGAGGCCGGGCTCGCGGGGCGAGGTGATGCCGCAGACCTCGTCGAGCGTGGCGAGCCAGTCCTCGGTGGGCTTGTGGTTGATGCCGCACGTGCGGTTGCCCTGCACGTTGCTGTGGCCGCGCACGGGCGAAGGGCCGGTGCCCTTCCGTCCGACATTTCCGCGCAGCAGCAGCAGATTGACGATCTCGCGCACGGTGTCGACGCCGTGCTGGTGCTGGCTGACGCCGAGGCACCAGCTGATGACGCAGCGCTCCGAGGCGAGGTACACCGACGCCGCTTGGCGGATCTCGGTCTCGGTGAGACCCGCCTGCTCGACCAGCTCGGCCCACGACGTCGACTCGACCATCGCGCGGTACTCGTCGAGTCCGCTCGTGTACTGATCGAGGAACGCCTGATCGATCGCGGTGGGGTCGGTCGCCGAGGCCTCGAAGACCACCTTGGCCATGCCGCGGATGAGGGCGAGGTCGCCGCCGGGGCGCACCTGCAGGTTCATCGTGCTGGTCGGGGTGGAGTGGAAGGTCGCCATGTCGACGATCTCGTGCGGCACGATCGTGCGGGTGCCGGCGACCTCGCGCAGCGGGTTCACGTGCACGACCTGTGCGCCGCGGTCGATCGCCTCGGCGAGGCTGGTGAGCATGCGCGGGGCGTTCGAGGCCGCGTTGACGCCGAGGATGAACAGCGCGTCTGCGTTCTCCCAGTCCTCGAGGTCGGCGGTGCCCTTGCCGGTGGCGAGGGACGCCGTGAGCCCACGACCCGAGCCCTCGTGGCACATGTTCGAGCAGTCGGGGAGGTTGTTCGTCCCGAGCTCGCGCGCGAACAGCTGGTAGAGGAACGAGGCCTCGTTGCTGAGGCGCCCCGACGTGTAGAAGACCGCCTGATCGGGGGATTCCATCGCGGTGAGGTGCTGCGCGATCATGCGGAACGCGTCGTTCCACGAGATCGGCACGTAGTGGTCGGTCTCGGCGTCGTAGACCATCGGGCCGACGAGGCGACCGGCGTCCTCGAGCTCGAAATCGCTCCAGCGCGACAGCTCGCTCACGGAGTGTTCGGCGAAGAACTCCTTGCCGACCCTCTTGTGCGTCATCTCCCACGTGACGTGTTTAATGCCGTTCTCGCAGATGTCGAGGGTCACGCCCTTGTCGTCGGGCCAGGCGCACCCGGGGCAGTCGAAACCGCTCTTCGGGTGGTTCATCGTGAACATCGCCTTGGTGCCCGCGATTGGCTGGCGCTGTTCGTACAGCACCTTGCCGACGGTGAGCGCGGCGCCCCAGCCGGCGGCCGGGTGCTCGTAGGGACCGGTGCTCGACCAGTCGCCCTCGACCTGCGGGCCGAGGCCCCCCTGGCGCGGTTCTTCGGTCATCAGTCCGAACGACTCACCCATTTCAGTCCCTCCGATGGTCGTGGCGCCGGGCCCCTGGCATCCGGTCGTCGTCAGCGTACGCTCGCGAGATCGGTCGTCGCGGGGGTTGTGGACGGTGCGATGATGCGATCCGTCCGCGTGTACAGGTTCATGCTGTTGCCCCGCACGAAAGCGGCGAGGGTGAGACCGGCGCGCTCGGCGAGCTCGATCGCGAGCGATGAGGGCGCCGACACGGCGGAAAGCATCGGGATGCCGGCCATCACGGCCTTCTGCACGAGTTCGAAGCTCACGCGGCCCGACACCTGTAGAACGGTGCCGCGCAGCGGAAGGCGATCGTTCAGCAGAGCCCAGCCGACCACCTTGTCGACGGCGTTGTGGCGCCCCACGTCTTCGCGCGCCACGAGCAGCTCGCCCGTGGCGACATCGAACAGGGCGGCCCCGTGCAGACCACCGGTCTTGTCGAACGTCTTCTGCTGCTCGCGCAGGCGATCGGGGAAGGACGCCACCGCGTGGGCCGACACCGTCAGCGGGTCGGTCGAGACGTCGTACGTCGAGACCTTCTCGACGGCGTCGATCGATGCCGTTCCGCACACCCCGCACGAACTCGTCGTGTAGAAGGAACGCGCGATGTCGGTGGAGGGGAGCTCGACGCCCGGCGCGAGGGTCAGGTCGAGCACGTTGTAGGTGTTGCCGTCGGCTCCGCCCGTTCCGGGACCGCCGCAGTGGATCGCCCGGGCGAACTGCTCGCCGCGGCTGATGACGCCTTCCGACACAAGGAAACCGGCGGCGAGTTCGACATCGTGGCCGGGCGTGCGCATCGTCACCGACAACGGTGTTCCGGCGACGCGGATCTCGAGCGGTTCCTCCACCGCCACGGCATCCGGTCTCTGCCTGTTGACGCCGTCGAGGGTGAGACGCGTGACGCGACGGGAGGCGGTGAGACGGCCCATGTCAGGACCTGGCCGCGAGCGAGATGGGGGTCATGGGTCGAGCGTACGCCCGCGTTCGGGCTCGACGGTCGACGGAAAGCTCGTCGATTCCGCGCGATTCCGCGGCGCGGGGCCTCAGGCGGTGGGACCGCGCTCATCCTCGGAATCCTGCGGAATCTGGCCTTTCCCATTCTGTCGAATACAGATTTTTCGGGATTTTTCAAGTGCGGCGTGACGATTCCTCCACCCAGTACGTCTTAGTCATGTAGGCCGAAGCGCCACCCCGGAAGCATCCGGGTCAAGACATCGAAAGGCACGGACATGGCTACCGACTCCACCACCACCCCCGCTGCGCAGAACGTCCCCCAGGCGGCGTCGCGCGTGAACCGTCCCCTCGGCGGACGCGGCCCGGAGGCCCACACCGAAGGCAAGACCACGATTGCCGAAGGCGTCGTCGCCAAGGTCGCCGGCATCGCGGCCCGTGAGGTCACCGGCGTGTACGCCCTCGGTGGCGGCGGAGCCCGCGCCCTCGGCGCCATCCGCGACGCCATCAACGCCACCGACCTGACGCAGGGCGTCAAGGTCGAGGTGGGCGAGACGCAGGCCGCCGCCGATGTGACCATCGTCGTCGAGTACGGCGCCCCCATCCAGGAGGTCGCCGACCAGGTGCGCGCCCGCGTCGCCGGAGCGATCAACCGTCTCGTCGGCCTCGAGGTCGTCGAGGTCAACGTCGACGTGAACGACGTCCACATCCCGGGCGACGAGAACAACGACGCCGAGTCCGAGAAGCGCGTCCAGTGAGCGCCAGCACGAAGGGCGCCCTCGCCGGCCTCGTCCTGGCCCTCAGCGCCCTGATCTTCGGCTTCTGGGGATTCATCCTCGTCGCCCTGTTCATGGCGATCGGTGTGGTCGTCGCCCGCATGAGCGCGGGTGAGATCGACGTCCGCAACGTCGTCAACGCCTTCAAGGGTCGGAGCACATCGTGACCACCGTCACCGCTTCCCCCGGGGTCGGCAACCGCACCGCGGTTGCCGGCCCCGGCCTCCCCGCCGGTCGGGTGAACATCGCCGACCGCGTGCTGCAGAAGACGGCCGAGCGGGCCGCCGCCGACGTGGTCGGCGTGGACGCCAAGAACGTCCACGTCGAGATCGTCTCGTCCCGCGACACCGCCGTGGTGCGCGTGTCGACGGCATTCCCCGTTCCCCGCCTCGACGACACCGAGGCCGTCCGGGCCGCCACCCCCGTGCTCGACGCGGCACGCGCGGCCCAGAGCGAACTGCGAACGCGTCTGACCCGGCTGTTCGGCCGGGAGGTCTCGCGCGTCGATCTGACGATCACGGGCGCCAGCGCCCCCCAGCGAAAGCGAGTGTTGTGATGAGCGATAGCGTGCTCCGCACCGTCGTGCGCCGCGAGACCCACTCCCCGCGCACCGCAGCGATGCTCATCGTGGTCGTGCTGCTGCTGCTCGCATTGGCCTACGCCGCGGTCGAGATCATCCTGCACCTCGTGGGCGCCCAGCCGTTGCTGGTCGGTCCCGGCGAGGCCCTGAACGCCCTCGTGGCGGCGCCGACCGCGCTCATGCCGGTCGCCTTCATCGTCGCCGGCGTCGTGCTGGCCATCCTCGGCCTGATCGTGCTGGTGCTCGCTCTCAAGCCCGGGCGCCTGTCGCGCCACGAGATGGAGTGGGGAGACCGTGCCGTCGTCGTCGACAACGGCGTCGTGGCATCGTCCCTCGCTCAGCACCTCAGCAACGAGTCGGGCATCGCTCGCGACGACATCGTCGTGGGTGTGGCCCACCGCACCGTCGACGTGGCCGTGCGTCCCCCGGTCGGCATCCCGGTCGACGAGGCGCAGTTGCGCCGCATCGTCGATGAGGAAGTCGCCGCCTACAAGCTCACCCCTGCCGTGCGCACGCACCTGCGCGTCGAGCGCCCCGACACCAAGGAGTCCCGATGAACGCCACGCGTCGCGGTCTGAACCGCTTCATCCTCTTCGTGGTCGCCCTCGTGCTGCTTGCTCTCGCGCCCCTCGCGCTGCTGGTGGGCCTCGCGCCCGGCGGCGCCGACACCTGGACGACCGTCATGGGCGGCTTCCAGGGCTGGCTCGAGTCGCTCGGCCGTGAGTCCGCCGGGTGGGGCGCCGTCGCCGCCTTCGTGGTGATCGCGATCGTGCTCATCGTCATCGCCTCGTCGGCCATCCGCGGACGCCGTCAGGCGCCGCTGCAGTCGACCGGCAGCGACAGCGCCGAAGGCCGCATCACGGTGACCGACGCGTTCGCCTCGGAGGCGCTGAAGAACGCGCTCGCCGAGCGCGACGAGATCCTGTCGTCGCGCATCACCGCCGGTGAGATCCAGCACGAGTCCGTGCTGCACGTCGCGGTGACCCCGCGGCAGAACACCTCGCCGCGTCAGGTGGCCGAGCACGTCGACACGCTCGTGTCGAACCTCGCCGCCCTCACCGGACAGAACCTGCGCGCCTACATCTCGATCCACTCGGGTCTTCGCGCCAAGCTCGCGCGCGACAACACCCGCGTGCACTGACACCCCCACGAGGAGACCTGATGTCCACCATCGATGCGACCATCGACCCGCCCGATCTCGAGGCCGCGGCGACGCTCGCGGCGACGGCCGCCGGTTCCGTTCCGGGCGTGCACGCGCTGGGCAGCCTGCTCGGTCGCGCCTCCGACGCCGTCCGCGAGCGCGTCGGCCTCGCCAGCACGGCGCCGGGTGTGAAGATCGACACCGATCGTGCCGGCGCCGTCACCGCGACCATCTCGCTGGTCGTCGACTATCCGCACAAGCTGCACGAGGTGTCGGACGAGGTCCGCCGGGCCGTTCGCACCGCGCTCGAGCCGCTCGGGCGCGAGCGCATCGACGTGGACGTCGTGGTGACCGGCGTGTTCGGTCCGTTCGACCGCGACGTCGTGGCCGAGGCGGAGGAGAAGGCGGATGCCGTCGCGGCCCGCGCGTCCGAGGTGGCCGACGATGCGAGAGCCAAGGCGAAGGACGTCGCGGATCGCGCGTCGGCGGTGGCCGATGACGCGCGTGCGCGGTCGAAGGACCTCGCGGCCAGCGCCTCGGAGACCATCGACACCGCCGTCTCGAAGACGAAGGACATCGCGGCCGGAGCCGCGGCCGCCGTCGACGAGACGGTCCGTCAGGCGCGGGAGCGCGTGGCCACAGCCGACGCCGAGTCGGACATCGAGGCCGCGGATCGCGTGACCGAGGGTCTGGAGCCCGAGCCGATCACTCCGCCCGCGGATGATCGCGGCGATGTGAGCGACGTCGTCGCCGAAGCCCTCGAGGACGCCGCGATCGACATCGCGATCGCTGCCGACGAGGTGCGCGCCGACGACAAGACCCCCGCGACCGACAGCGTGCAGTCGGTGGTCGAGGACGAGCGTCCGCGCCCCTGAGTTCGCTGACACCTGCAAGGCCCCGCTTCGGCGGGGCCTTTCTGGTTTTCACGTCGACATCTCCCCGCGGCGCGGTGCACAACGCCGGAGATTCTTCCGTCGCGTGTGTCCCAGCCGCGGAATTCTCGGGGTTCATGAACCGGCTTGCCCGAAACTCAGGAGCTGTGCACGCGCGCGGGCACTCGCACCCGACCTGGCGCGGCTCAGCGCGCGTCGAGCGCGCGCAGGTACCGCCGGGTCATCCACGCCTGCACGCGACGACCGAGGGGAGCACCGATGCGGGTGAACCAGCGGCCCGGCTTCGAGAAGGCGGCGATCTCGAAGACCACCTCGTCGTCCGGCCGAAGAGTCAGCGTGAAGCGCTCCTCGCCGCGCTCGGGGTGATCCGGCAGCGTTCCGTAGGCGAAACCCGCGACGGTGGCGGACCGCTCCGCCCACACGACCAGGCAGGGGATGCGGAAGCTCAGGATGCCGAGACCCAGCCGCATCGTGACATGCGTGCCCACGCGCATCGGCGCCTCCGACAGCGCCACCCGCGCCCCCGCGCGCCGCTGCGCCTCTCCCGCCAGCAGCAGGTCGGCCGCGCGCTCGAACTCCGCATGACCGCGGCCGATCACGCGCCGGGCGCGCACGTGGTGGTAGCCCGCGGGCATCGTGCCGGCGGTCGCGCCGACCTCGGCGTACGTCAGGCCGTCCATGCGATCACGGTAGGGCCGTGGCATCCGGATGCCGCCGGGCTTGCGCGTCGGTGAGTCGAGGCTTTCAGACGGGTGAGGCTGGCGTGGCATGCGGACATGCGCATCAGAAGCGGTGCAAGGATGACCGCATGATCGAGTTCCGCGACGCCCGCCCCGAAGATCTCGACGACATGGTCGAGGTGCAGAACGCCATCCACCGGGCGGGGCTGCGCGCGTGGGCGGTCGACGCCGACTTCGTGCGCGAGCGCTATCTCGACGGCGAACACACGATCGCTCTCACGGTGGCCGTGCGCGACGGCGTCGTGATCGGCTTCCAGTCGCTCAAGCGCGCCTGGGCGGGAAACCCGTACGGCGTGGAAGAGGGCTGGGGCATCATCGGCACCCACATCCACCCCGATATGGGGCGCAGCGGCATCGGCCGGAGCCTGTTCGCACGGTCGGTCGCGGCGGCGCAAGACGCGGGGCTCCGCCACATCGACGCCACCATCGGCGCAGACAACGCCCCCGGCCTCGCCTACTACGTGGCGATGGGCTTCGTGCCGTATCGCGAGGGTCAGGGCGAGGGCGGCATTCCGCACCGGTTCGACCTCTGACGCGAGAGTGGTGTCGGTGGCCGCGCCTACGCTGAGGGCATGCCCCTGACAGCCCCCGGTGCGCTCGCGTGATCGACGTCGCCGAGCACCTCGCCGCGATCCTCGAGGCGGTCGTGCCGCTCGAGCCCGAACCGCGCGACGTCGCGATCGCGCGCGGCCGGGTGCTGCGAGTCGCCGTGCATGCCGCGGTCGATGTGCCGGGGTTCGACTGCTCCGCGATGGACGGCTTCGCCGTGCGGGCCGACGACGTCACGGGTGCGCCGACGACCCTGCGCGTGGTCGCCGACCTGCCGGCCGGCAGCGACCTCGACCCGCCGATCGGGGCCGGCGAGGCGGTGCGCATCATGACCGGAGCCCCCGTGCCGACGCAGGCGACCGCCGTGGTGCCGTTCGAGGAGACCGCCGACGGTCTCGCGGGTGGCCTCGGCCCCGTGACGGTGCTCACGGCGCCCCGCGGCACGGGCGCGCACATTCGTCGACGCGGGTCCGACGTGCGGGCGGGGTCGCTCGTCGCGGCTGCCGGCGTCCGGCTCACCGCGGGACGGGTCGGTGCGATCGCGGCATCCGGAGTCGGGACCGTCTCGGTCGCTCGCGCCGCGCGGGTGGCGATCGTGTCGACGGGATCCGAGCTGCGACCTGCCGGCACGCCGCTGCGGCGGGGGCAGATCCCCGAGTCGAACAGCGTGCTGCTCGCCGGCCTGGCCGAAGAGGCGGGGGCACAGGTGGTGCTGCGCACGAGCGTCGACGACAGCGGCGACGGCCCGCGCCGCGCGATCGCCGCCGCCGAGGCCGCGGGCGCAGACGTCGTCGTGTTCTCGGGCGGGGTGAGCGCCGGGGCCTACGAGGTGGTGAGAAACACCCTCGGCGACCTCATGCGATTCGAGCCCGTGCGCATGCAGCCGGGCAAGCCGCAGGGCTTCGGCCGCTCCGAGGCGGGAACGCTGCTGTTCGGGCTGCCGGGCAACCCCGTCAGCGCGGCGGTGTCGTTCGAGCTCTTCGTGCGACCGGCGCTGCGCGCGCTCGAGGGCGACCGCGAGCGGGGTCGGGCCCGGGCCGTCGTGCCGTTCGCCGCCGAGTGGCGCGCGCGGCCCGAGCGGGCGCAGTACGTGCCCGTGCGGATCGACCGGTCAGACCCCGCGCATCCGGTGGCCGAGCCGGTCGAGCGGGGCACGCGGGGCTTCGGTGACGCGAACGGCCTCGCCGTGATCCCCCCGAGCGCACGGGCGACCGCCGTGGGCGAAGAGGTCGAGGTGCTGCTGTGGTGAGCGTGGATGCGATCCTGCTCGCCGGCGGACGCGCCTCACGGGTCGACGGGGCGACGAAGCCGCTGTTCGAGGTGAACGGAACGACGCTGCTGCACGCGGCGATCGCGGCCGTACGATCTCACGGCGCACAGCGGATCGTCGTGGCCGCACCCGTGCTCGCAGACGACCTCGACGTCGAGTGGGTGCGCGAAGACCCGCCCTTCGGCGGGCCGGTCGCGGGCATCGTCGCCGCCCTGTCCCGCGTGCGCGCCGACGAGGTCTTCGTGCTCGCGTGCGACCTGCCGACCGCTCGAGCTGCGCTCGACCTTCTGCCCGACGAGCTGACTCCGGATGCCGACGGCGCCTGCCTCGATGACGGGCGCCGGCAGTGGCTGATCGGCCGATATCGTTCCGCGGCGCTGCGAGAAGCGGCATCCGTCCTGCCCGACGACGGACGCGACGCCTCGATGCGCGCGTTGCTGGGCGGACTGCGCATCATCGCGATCGCCGCGGACGAGACCCTGACGCGCGACGTCGACACGTGGGACGATCTGACGCAGGCGCGGTCGTCGATCGCCCGACGGCCCGAGGAGGAGTCATGACCGAATCCCGCACGCTGCCGCCCGAGGCGCTGAACGACTGGAGCGCCGCCCTTGCGGAGCGTTTCGATCTGGCCGAGGGGGACATCCCGATCTCGCTGATCCTCGACCTCGCGCGCGACGTCGCGAACGGGGTCGCCCGCCCGGCGGCTCCGCTCAGCGCCTTCGTCGCGGGTCTGGTGGCCGGCCGCGCCGGCGGGTCACCCGCCGACACCGAAGCCGCGGTGGCCGCGGTGGTGGAGATGGCCCGCGGGTGGGAGAACCGCTGAGCCGCGAGGCGTGGGGGGCTGGTCGTCGACTGGTCGTGGGCCGAGAGGCACTGGCCCGGCACGCCGAGGAGGTGCCGAGTTTGCCAGCACTGGTCGGCGCCTCTCGCTGAGGGTCAGTCGGCCCTCAGCACGTCGACAGCGAATTCTGGCGCTATCGCGGCCAAGCGCGAGTCGTTCGTCCATAGGAGCGAGCACCCTTCCTCGAGCGCGACAGCGAGGTGCAGCGCATCTGCCGTTTGCAGGCCGGGGTTGCGAGCTCTCAGACGTGCAGCGCGGAGATAGGCGTCGGGCCCGATCGGCAACATCTCGAAACGTTCGAAGACGCTCCACATACGAAGCTGCGACTCGGCGCCTCGCTCGCGCATGGGCCCGACCATTGCTTCCAGCATCACGAGCGGGCTCGCCGCCAAGGGCGCGTGAGCCGCAGCGAGAGCCAGGCGCGCGCGGTCGCCGATGATGTCGTCGCGCTGGACGGCGTAGATGACCAGGCAGCTGTCTACATAGATCACGCCCCTGCCGCGCGATTCTCCGCGATGAGCGCCTCGATCTCTTCGACCGGTCGCGCGAGCTCGGGTGTCAGGGGGTTCTCTTCCAACCACTTCGCGAAGGCGTTGCCCGGCCGAGGCGGCTGGACGTCGATCGGAACGATCCGCGCGACCGGAACCCCGCGCCGCGCGATCGTGACCTCGACGCCGGACTCGGCTTCGGCGATCAGCTTCGAGAGGTTGTTGCGCGCCTCGAGCACGTTGTACATCATGGCGCCAGGCTAGCCAGGTTCCTGGCTAGCAAGAAGAGAATTCACCCTCGGTCGTCCCGTCATTTCGTTGCCGGGCCCTTCGACAGGCTCAGGGACCTCCCGTCGCCGGGCCCTTCGACAAGCTCAGGGACCTCCCGTCGCGTTGGCGGAGCCGCAGCGCTGTGGCAGAGCCTGTCGAAGCCCCGTCACTCACGGCCCCACGTACTGCCCGCGAGGGCGCAGACGCATCGCGGGCTCGGCGTACTCGGCGGCGATGTGCGCGGTCCACCCCGCGATCCGGCCGAGCACGAAGATGGTGCTCGCCGCGTCGTCGGGCAGGCGCGCGGCCGACACCAGGGCCGCCAGCGCGAGGTCGACGTTCGGGCGCAGCCCCGTGCGGTCGGTGACGACGGCCGAGAGGCGCTCGACGGCATCCATCGCCGAGGCCCCGTCGGGGAGCGCGGCGATCAGCGGGAACAGCGCGTCGGCGCGATCGTCACCCTCGCGGTAGAGCGGATGACCGAAGCCCGGGATGCCGCTGCCCTCGCGCAGTGTCTCCGCGAGGGCGCGCTCGGGTTCCTGTCCGCGCCGCACACGGGTGAGCAGGCGCGCGGTGCGCGTCGCCGCCGAGATGTGCAGCGGCGAATCCGCAGCTCCGAGCGCCGCGCTGATCGCGGCGTACCCGTCGGCGCGCGCCGAGGCCGCGACCCGCGCCGCAAACGTCGACACGGCCAGGTCGTGGTCCATGAGCAGCACGAGCGCGGCGTCGACGGCGGTCAGGGTCGGGGCATCCGCCGATCCCCTCCAGCCGCCGACGAGTGAGCGCGCGAGATCGACGTCGGGGGTGCCTCGGAGAGCGACCGGGAGCCCGGTGATGAGCGTCCAGCCGATGCGGTGGGCGGTCACCGCCGACGCGTCGTAGCGAAGCGGGTCGTCGGCCGCGAAGCCCGTCACCGCGGCGCGGAGTCGGTCCATGGCCCCGGCGTGCAGGGGGAGGGCCTCGACCATCGCGCGGGCGCTACCGATCGCGGGGTCGGGGGCATCGACCCGCTCCGCGCCCCACAACCACGCGACGGCCTCGGCGAACGGCGTGCCGATCAGGTCGCGGGCACGGCGACCGCGGTACAGCAGCTCGCCGTCTTCGATGTCGGCGATCTGCGTCTGCACCACGCCCAGCGGCATGCCGGTCGTGGGGTGCATCGGCGTGCGGGCGGGCGTGCGTCGACGAGCCGCGGCGAAGGCCTCGACCTCGAGGGCGTCGAAGCTCGAGCCGTGCGCGTCGCGCTCGCGGGTCAGCAGCCCGCGCGAGACGTAGGCGTAGACGGTCTCGGGTTTGACGCCGAGGCGGGCGGCGACCTGCGCGGCGGTCAGGCGGGGGAGGGCCATATTGATCCGATCAACGTTGACGCTATGACCGTCAGGTTCGCACACTGAGCCCATGAGCGACCTGATCGATGTGCCCCGCGGCCTGAACGGCGTCGTCGCGGCCGAAACGACCATCAGCGACGTCAACGGCGAGGCGGGCTGGTACCACTACCGCGGCCATGCGGCCGTCGACCTCGCGCGGTCGCACTCGTTCGAAGACGTCTGGCATCTGCTGGTGGTCGGAGAGCTTCCGGATGCCACGGCCCGAGCCTCCTTCGCCGCTCGCGTGACCGCGGAGCAGGGCGATCCCCGCCTCCCCGAGCTGATCTCCGCGGTCGCTACGCGCACCGACCGGCCGCTCGCGGCGCTGCGCGCGGTGTGGACGCTCGCGGCATCCGCCCGCTCGTCGAAACCCCTGTTCGATCTCGACCCCGCCGCCCGGCTCGACGAGGCGATCGCATTCGCGGCCATGGCACCGCTCGCCCTCGCTTCGGGTGAGGCATCGACCGGGCGGGGGATCGTCGCGGACTACCTCGCGCGGGTCACCGGGCACGACCCCGACGAGCGGCACGTGCGCGCCCTCTCGGCCTACCTGATCGCGGCGATGGACCACGGCTTCAACGCCTCGACCTTCACGGCTCGGGTCATCGCGTCGACCGGGGCCGACATGGCGTCGTGCCTCACCGGCGCCCTCGGTGCCCTGTCGGGCCCGCTGCACGGGGGAGCCCCGGCCCGCGCGCTCGACGGCCTCGACCGTGCCGGCGATGACCCGGCGGCGTGGATCGCAGGGGAGCTGCAGGCCGGGAGGCGCCTCATGGGCTTCGGGCACGCGGTGTACCGCACGAGCGACCCGCGGTCCGAGCTGCTGAGGGGTGTTGCCGAGCAGTTCGGAGGCCCGCGCGTGGCCCAGGCCCTCGCGTTCCAGGTCGAGGCCGAGCGGCAGCTCGCGGCACGGCATCCGGAACGCCCTCTGCACGCCAACGTCGAGTTCTACGCCGCCGTCGTCATGGAGGAGTGCGGCATTCCGCGCGGATTGTTCACGCCGACCTTCGCCCTGGCCCGCACGATCGGCTGGAGCGCGCACGTGCTCGAGCAGGCGGCCGACCCGAAGATCATCCGCCCCGCCGCGCGGTACGTGGGTCCGCCGTTCGCGGGGTGATCCGACGGCCCGGACGATCGGTCGGATGCGACGGACGAACGGTCGGGCGCCCCCTCCCAGGCCGGACGAGCATCGGAGCATGACCACCACCGCCCCCGTTCCCACCCCCGTCGCGGGGGTCCCCGTGATGCGCTACGGCGGACTCGTCGTCGTGATGCTGCTGAGCTTCCTGCTCGTGACGGCCGAGTTCCTCCCCAACGGCGTGCTGACCGAGATGGCCGCCGCCCTCGGCGTGACGCCCGGGCAAGCGGGTCAAACCGTCACCGTCACCGCTCTCGCGGGGTTCCTGTTCGCCCCGACCGTGGGCCTGCTCCTGCCGCGGCTCGATCGCCGCTCGCTCCTGGTCGCGGCGGCGACGTCGGCCGCGATCTCGAGCCTCGTGGTCGCGATCGCCCCGAGCCTTCCCGCGATCCTGATCGCACGCTTCCTGCTGGGCGCGGCGATCAGCGCGTTCTGGTCGATGTCGATCACCGTCGCCGCGCGCCTGTCGAGCCCCGACCGCATCGGCCGGGCGATGATGTTCGGCTCGGCGGGCCTGTCGCTGGCCACGGTCGCGGGCGTGCCGATCGGGGTCGCCCTCAGCGAGGCGCTCGACTGGAGACTGGCCTTCCTGCTCATCGCCGTCGCCACCGCCCTCGTCGGCGTCGCCGTGCGGGTGGTGCTGCCGCCCGTGCCGCCGGCGGCGGCGTCGAGCCTGCGCATCCTCGGCAATACTCTGCGCCGACCCGGCGTGTTCGGTGGCATGGCGGGTCACGTGCTCGTCGTGCTCGGCCACTTCCTCGCCTACACGTACGTGCGGCTCTCGCTCGAGCGCATCCCTGACGTCACCGCCGGCACGATCGTGCTGCTGCTCGCCCTCTTCGGTGTCGGCGGGTTCGTCGGCAACATCGCCGTCGGCATGATCGTCGACCGGGCGTTCGCCCGCCTCGCGGTCATCGGCCCCCTCGCCATCGCGCTGGCGATCGCGGCGGTCGCCCTGCTGCCCGGAGCCTTCGCCGCGGTGGCGGCGGCCGTGCTGGTGTGGGGCTTCTTCTTCTCGTCGTGGCTGATCATCGTGAACACCTGGGTGGGGCACTTCATGCCCGACCGTCTCGAGGCGGGCGGAAGCCTCGTCGTGACGGGCTTCCAGCTGGCGATCACCATCGCGGCGGGCGCCGGCGGCCTCCTCGTCGACGCCGCAGGGGTGTTCGCGGCGGATGCCATCGGCATCGCGCTCCTCATCGTCGGGGCCGTGCTGTTCGGGCTCTCTCTGCGCCCGCGCCGACCCGCGACGGTCTGAGAGCGGGCGCCGGGGCGATGCCGTCCCGGCGCCCGTCGGCGCGAGCCTTCTCAGCGGAGGGCAGCGGCGATCGCGATCTCGAGGTCGGCGACGTACGTGCTCGGCTGCTCCCACGCCGCGAAGTGCCCACCGGCCGCGTGCTCCCGGAAGGCGACGACGTCGAAGATGCGCTCGGCGAAGTCGCGCGGCGCGTTGACCAGATCCCCCGGGAACACCGAGAGCACGACGGGGACGCCGCCGGGCACCTTGTCATTGGGCGGCGGGGTGCGCAACGCGTAGGGCCCGAACGACGACCCGATCGCGCCGGTGAACCAGTACGCCGACACCCACGTGAGCACGTCGTCGGGCGGGAACACCGCGTCGATGTCGCCGGGGTGGTCGGTCCAGCGGTCGAGCTTCTCGGCGATCCACGCGAGCAGGCCCGTCGGGGAGTCGCTCAAGGCGGCCGTGAGCGTCGCGGGCTTCGTCGCCTGCTCGAGGCTGTACGCGGCCTCTTCGTCTTGCCAGGCCTGCCAACGCTGCACATAGTCGCGCTCGGCATCCGACAGGTCGTCGGGTACTCCGCCGGCGAGATGGATCTGAGAGACGTCGGTCAGATGCGCCGCGCGGACCATCCCGGGGTGGTGGCGCAGAAGAGCCTCGGCGACGTCGCAGCCGATGTCGCCCGCGCTCACGACGAAGCGCGTGTATCCGAGTCTTCGCATGGCCGTGGCGACGGCATCCGCCATCTGGATCGCCGACATCCCGCTTGCGCCCGCGTCGGGACTGAACGGAAAACCGGGGAGTGCAGGCGCGACCACCGTGTACGCGGTGAGGAGGGTGAGCACCTTCTCGAAGCGGAGCACGGAGTCGGGCCAGCCGTGCAGGAGGAGGATCACCGGAGCGTCTCCCGGCCCTCTCTGATGCACGACGCGCAGAGGAACATCGCCGTCGATGAGCTGCCACGGAAGCGCTTGGATACGCTCATCGAGCACCGACCAGTCGTAGCTCTCCTCCCACCGGGCGGCGAGCGACTCGAGCCACGCCGAGGAGATGCCCGCGGCCGCCTGACCGCCCAGGAGCGCAGCCGACCGACGGCGTCGCGACAGCCGAAGGCGGAGATCGGCGATGCCGTCTCCGGTGAGGCGAGCGGGAGCGTCGTGCGTCATGTCGCTCATCCAATCAAGGGGCGCCGGTCGGAGGATGGATCGTTCGCCGATCGGACGGAACAGTGCGTTCGACGGCGGCCCCCGGTCAGACGGTCAGCGGCCGCCGAGCGGTGCGCCAGGCCGAGGGGGCGACACCGGTGTGGCGGCGGAACGCGCGCCGGAAGCCCTCGTCCGATCCATAGCCGAGCGACCGCGACGTCTCCGACACCGAGGTGCCGGCGTCGAGCAGCTCCTTCGCCCGGCGCATGCGCACCTCTGTCACGTACGAGGCGGGCGAGGTGCCGAACACCTCGCGGAAGCGCGCGGCGAACACCGACCGCGACATCGCTCCGAGCGCCGCGAGGTGGTCGAGGGTCCACTCGCGCCCGGGGTCGTCGGCCACGGCCGCGACCACGCGGGTGAGGAACGGGTCGGCGCTGAGCGGAGGCCACGACGACTCGCGCTGGCTCGACGCCCACGTGCGCAGCGCTGACAGCAGCACGGTCGTGACCATGAGTCGGCAGATCGTCTGGTCGCCCTGGCGACCGGTGCCCGGCTTCGGGACGCCCAGGTGAGCGGCAAGTTGGGCGGCGGCCGGCTCGGCCCCGGCGAAGCCACTGACGAAGATCAGGGGCGGAAGAGCGCGCGTGTCGAGAGTCGGGACGACCTCGAGCGGCACCACCGTCACCTCGGCGCCCGACTGCGATGACACGGTCACGCCGTGGCAGCCGAGCGAGATCAGCGCGTCTCCGGCGAGAAGGGTGCGGCCCCCGTCGAGAGCGGCCGTCTCGCCGGACGCGGCATCGACCGTGCAGGCCGCACGCGCGCCGGTGCGTCCGGTGATCTCGCCTTCGCGCAGGTACACGATCGCCGCCTCGCCGCGTTTCAGCGACAGGGTGCCGCCCGCGGCGAGCGTCTGCCGCCAGGCGTGGCCCGGCCGCACGTCGATGCGTGACAGGGCGCGTTCCAGAGCGGCATCCGGCGTCATGAGACCCAGAACCGCCGCGCGGCAGGCGGTATTCCGCTCAGCTCAGCAGTTCGAGCCCGCTGAAGAACCCGATCGAGATCGACAGCAGTCCCGCGGCGACCCCCGCGATGAAGCCCGCCGCGGCGAGTTCCCGGGCCATGCGGGCGTTCAGGCTCAGGATGCCGCAGACGAACGACACGAGGGCGAGCACCCACATGCCGATCTGGATCCACGCAAGGTTCTCGAGGTCGGCGATGGCGCTGGCCGTCACGAGGAACAGGTACCAGGCGATCACGATCACGCCGGTGACGAGGGCGATGATCGACACCGCCCGCAGGTCGCCCTTGGGCGTCGGCGGAGCGGGGGGCTCGTCGCGCGGCGGAACGTGGATCGCCGGTTCGAGCGAATCGGGGAGGTCCTCGTCTGCCATGTGCTGATCCTCCCAGGTCGCGAGGTGATTCGGACCTGCTTGACGCCGGCCTACGCGCGGACGACCTCGATGCCGGTGGCCGCGATCGCCTCGGCCGCCCCGTCGGGCAGGGCCGCGTCGGTGATCACCTCGGCCACCTCGGCGAGGCGCAGGGCGCGGTACTTGGCGAAACGGCCGTACTTCGAGCTGTCGGCGATGAGAACGGCGCGCTCCGCGGCCTCGACCGCGGCCCGCTTCGCCTCGATCTTGGCCTCGACGGGGGTGGTGACCCCATGGCCGAGATCCCACGAGCTCGACGAGATGAAGGCGAGGTCGAGCGAGAGCTCGGCGAGGGTGAGGCGGGTCAGGCGGCCGATCGTCGAGAGGTTCGTGCGGTCGACGCGTCCGCCGACCGAGATGAGGTCGGCCGAGGGGTGGTCGAGGAAGGTCTGCACCGTGGCGATGTCGTTCGTCACGACGGTGAGGTCGCGCACGTGCTCGAGGAACGGACGCATGGCCTGCGCCGTGGTGCCGGCGTCGAGGTAGATCGTCATCGTGTCGTGCACGCGGGTCGCCGCGGCGCGCGCGATGGCCGTCTTCTCGGCGATCTCGCTCGTGGCCTTCTCGGCGCGCGAGGGTTCGAGCACGAGCCGGCTGACGAGCTTCGCCCCACCGGTGGTGGCCTGCACGAGCCCCTGCTCTTCGAGCACGGCGACGTCGCGGCGCACGGTCATCTGGCTGACGCCCACCAGATCGCTCAGCTGACGGAAGCTGAGGACGCGTTCGCGATGCAGGGCCTGGACGATGCTCTCCCTGCGCTGATCGGGGATCATCGGAGCGGCTTCGGTCATCGTCGTCCTTCGGTCCCGCTCAGCTTACTGAAGCGGTCGCGGTCCACGGGGTCCCCCAGCGGGCGGTGATCTCGGCCACGCGCTCCGGGGCGATGAGTCGTCGCTGTCGACCGTCGGTGAGCAGCGTGATGCGGCACGCCTCTTCGAGCTCGATCGTGCTGTCGACCGCCGCCGCGGCATCCGCTGCGCTCACGACGGCGCCGTGGTTGGCGAGCAGGGCGGCGCGGAAGGGGAAGGGGCAGTCGGTGATCAGGTCGCCCATCGCGGGGTCGCCCGGGGGTACGAACCCGAGCAGCGGAACCTGGCCCACGCGCATGAGCGAATACGGCGTCAGCGGGGGAACGGCGGAGTGGGGCGCCCAGGGCTCGAGGCACGACACGGCCACGGTCGAGGGGGAGTGCACGTGCACGACGGCACGGTGCTCGGGAGTGCGCGCGTACATCGCGACGTGCAGCGGCACCTCTTTCGAGGGGCGGGCGCCGCCGACGATCTCGCCGTCGAGGGTGAGGACGGCGATGTCGTCGGGGGTCAGGGCGCCCAGGCGGGTGCCGGTGCCCGACATGAGCAGTCGGTCGCCCTCGCGCACGCTGACATTGCCCGAGGTGCCGGGGCTGAGCCCCGCGTCGACCAGGGTGCGGCCGGCGGCGATGAGGTCGTCGAGGGCACTCATGCGAGGGCCTCCCAGGCGGTCGTGAACAGGTCGGGGCCGCCGAAGTTGCCGCTCTTGAGGACGAGGGCGACGGTGTCTCCGGATGCCGACTGGCCGGCGCTCCAGCACACTCCGGGCGCGAGTTGCGGGCCGATCTCGAGACTCGGAACGCCCAGCGCCTGCACGACGGCACCGCTGGTCTCACCTCCCGCGACGACGACCCGGTGCACGTCGCCCGTCGAGACGAGATCGGCCACGACGGCCGAGAGCACGTGTTCGACGGCGTCGGCGGTCGCGGAGGCGTCTCGGCGGATGTCGGCGAGCTCGGTGACCGAGGAGATGAGCGGCAGCTCCGTCTGCGGGAGGCTCCGCACCCAGGCGGTGAGGGCCGCGATCTCGGCGTCGGGGTCGGATGCCGCGGCATCCAGATCCACGCGTCGCATCGTGGCGCCCCGCCCGACGGCGTCGGCGATCTGCGCGCGCGTCGCAGCGGAGGCGGAGCCGCACACCACGAGCCGGCCCGGTCCGACGGCGGGGAGTAGTGTGACCGAGGCGTCGGCGGGGGCGTCGAGGTGCGCTGCGAGGGCCGCGCCTCCCGAGAGCACCCGCAGATGGCGAGATGCCGCGGCGATCACGGCGAGGTCGTCGTCGGTCTCGGCGTCGACGATCAGGTATCCCGGCTCCGCGTCGTCGATCGCGGCCCGGAGGGCATCGGTGCCCGCGTGCACGGTGTCGCGACCGATCTCGGTCAGCGTCGCGGCGGTCTGCGGGGCGAGGATCTCGCGCAGGCGCGACCTCGTCATCGGCGTCAACGGGTGGTGGCGCATCGAGGAGTGCTCGAGCAGCGTGCCGTTCACGTACAGGCTCCCGTCGCGCACGGTGCGTCCGTTCGCGGGGAACGACGGGACGACGATGGTGCGATCGGTGCCCGCCATCGAGACCACCGCATCGAGGACGGGGCCGATGTTGCCCTCGTCGGTGGAGTCGAAGGTGGAGCAATACTTCACATAGAGGCGCTCGGCACCCGCGGCGACGAGGCGCTCGCCGGCGTCGAGCGAGTCGGCCACGGCCTGGGCGACGGGGGCGGTGCGCGATTTCAGGGCGACGACCACGGCATCGTGGTCGGCGGGGACGTCGTTGTCGCCGATGACGACAGCCGTGCGCAGTCCCCGCTCCCGCAGAGCGGTGGCGAGGTCGGTCGCTCCGGTGAAGTCGTCAGCGATGGCGCCGAAGTGCATGGGGAACCTTTTCATCGAGGGCGGGCCGCAACCACGGCCCCTCTCAGTGTATGTGAATATTTGAGAAGATACTTTGACAATTTGTGAGACGGCGTTACAGTTGCGGAGCACCAGGTGCGCTCCCGACGCACCCCATGACTTTCGACGACGTAAGAGGAACAACGGTGATCCACAGCTCGGCACAGCGCCGTCCGGCCCCCATCCGCATCGCGGTGACCGGCGCGAACGGAGGGTACGGCCGCACGCTGCTCGACCAGCTTCGTCGGCTCCCCGACATGGCGGCGGCCCAGCTCGTCGACCCCGACGTCGACGGCGTCCGCCGGATGCTCGCCGACCTCGGCATGACGGGCGATGACATGGTGACGGCGACGGATGCCGCGGAGGCCGCAGCCGCGGTCGACGCCGGGCGCACCGCCGTCGTCGCCGACGCCGCCCACGTCGCCTGGTCGCACGTCGACGTGCTCGTCGAGGCGACCGGCCGCATCGACGCCGGCTTCTCGTACGCCGACGCCGCGCTCGACAACGGCGCCCACGTCGTGATGGTCAGCAAAGAGGTCGAGACGATCGCGGGCGTCGCCCTCAGCGCCAAGGCGCGTGAGCGCGGCCTGCGGTACCTCCCCGGAGACGGAGATCAGCCCGCGAACCTGCTGCGCTTGGTCGACGGGGTGCTCGCAACCGGATTCGACATCGTCGCCCTCGGCAAGTCGGGCGAGTACGACCTCGCGTTCGACCCCGAGACCGGGATCGTGAACCAGAACGGCGTCGAACAGCACGCGCCCGCGCTCGCGGGCCTGCTCGGTCGCGGTGACGACCTGCGCGCCACTCTCACGGCTCGCGCCGAGGCCGTGGCGGGTCTCAAGCGCGCCGCGGCAGCCGACTCGTGCGAGATGAACGTGGTCTCGCTCTACACGGGAGCGACCGCCGACGTCGAGACCATGCATTACCCCGTCGTGCGTCCCGACGAGCTCGCCGACGTCTACGCCGAGCGCGCCGACGGCGGCATCCTGGGCTCCACCGGGGTGATCGACGTGTTCTCGATGCTGCGCCTGCCCGGCGAGGCGAGCTTCGCCGGCGGCGTCTTCGCGATCGTCCGCACGGGAGACGACGTCACGTGGGAGATCCTGCGCGGAAAGGGTCACGTCGTGAGCCGCGACGGCCGCTACGCCTGCATCTACTGGCCGTACCACTTCATGGGCATCGAGACGCCGCTCACCATCGCCGCCGCGGTCGACGACACCGCCGCGACCTCCGAGCCGCGCCAGCACACGGTGCTCGCCGCCCGCGCGTCCACCGACCTCGCCGCCGGAACCCCGTTCCGCGTCGAGGGGCATCACCACGAGATCTCGGGTGTCGCCCCCGTCATCGTCGCCCCCGACGCGGGCGAGATCGCCCCGTACTACCTGCTCTCCGGCGCGCGCCTGCGCCGCGACGTCGCCGCCGGGGAGCTCGTGCGCTTCGCCGATCTCGACGGCGTGCACGAGCCCGCGGCATCCGCCTACCTCTCCGGGCTCGCGCTCGGAGTCTGACCCCTCACCCCCGACCACCAGGAGATCGACGACGATGCACCGTGCCCAGACCATCCCCCTCGCCCCGCGTGGGGTGATCTCGTGAACGTGGAGATCATCGCCCTCATCGTGCTCGTCGCGGTGTTCGCCATCTCGGCGATCCGCAACGTGCACATGGGCGCGCTCGCCCTCGTGGCGGCCTGCGTCATCGGCGTGCTGCTCGTCGGGGAGTCGCTCGACGACGTGCTCGGCGGCTTCCCCGTCGACGCCCTGCTGATCCTGCTCGGCATCACGTACCTCTTCGGCATCGCCCGCGCCGTCGGCACGATCGACTGGCTGGTCGATCGCTCGGTGCGCCTCATCGGAGACCGGGTCGCGCTCATCCCCTGGGCCATGTTCGCGGTCGGCACGCTCGTGGCGTGCCTCGGCACCTCGCACGCGGCGTTCACCCTCGTTCCGATCGCGATGAGCCTCGCGCACAAGCACCGCATCCACTCCACGATGATGGGCATCGCGATGAGCTCCGCGATCGTCGGTGGCGCCCTCGCCCCCACGAGCATCGTCGGCATCACCGTGCTCACGGTGGCCACCACCGCGGGCATCCCCTACAACGCCGCCCTCATGTTCGGCCTCTCGGTCGGCATCAACACCGTCATCGTGGCCGTCGCGTTCCTCATGTTCGGCGGACGCGAGCTCATCGCCCGTGGTCGCGCCGCCAAGGCGGCATCCGGCGAACTCGGCACCGGAGGCTCCGACGGCGTCGCCGGCACCGGCTTCCGCACGCGCCCCCGCAGCGGCGGCACGGCCCTGCTCGAGCAGACCGTGACCCAGAAGCTCACCGGCTATCAGCTCATGACGCTCGTCTCGATCCCCGTGCTCGTCATCGCGTTCTTCACGCTCACGCTGAACGACATCGACCTCAACCTCGGCGCCGTCGCCCTGACGCTCGCCGTGCTGCTCGCCTTCATCAACCCGAAGGCCGGGCGCGAGGGCCTGGCGAAGGTCGACTGGAACACGATCCTGCTGCTCGGCGGCATCATCACGTACGTCGGTGTGCTGACCCGCCTCGGGGCGATCGATCAGCTGGGCGAGTTCGCGCGCTCGGTGAACGAGCCGCTCATCGCCGCGCTGGTGCTGTGCATCATCGCCGGTCTCGTCTCGGCCTTCGCCTCGACGATCGGCATCATCGGCGCCCTCGTTCCGCTCGCCGTTCCGCTGCTGCTGCCCGGCGGTGGTCTCGAGATGACCGGCTTCATCTACGCCCTCGCCATCTCGGCCTCGCTCGTCGACTGCGCGCCGTTCGGAACGACCGGTGCGACCATCGTCGCCTCGGCGCACGAGAGCGAACGCCCCCGCCTGTACAAGCACCTCACGATCTGGGGTCTGTCGATGGTCGTGATCGGACCCGTCATCACGATCGCGATCTTCGTCGTGCCCTTCCTCGGCTGAGCGACACTCCCACGGGAACGGCCCGGGTCACCTCACGGTGGTCCGGGCCGTCGGCGTTCGGTCCTGCGGCCGTCGCGCCCGGTCGACGGGGTCGCCCGCCCGTCGTGCCCGCCCCCGGCTTAGGCTCGAAGCGATGAGAACCGTCGGAGTGGACCTCGCCGCGGCCGCGCCCGGAACCGCGCTCGCCGAGATCGTCTGGTCGTCCGGTGCGGCTCGGCTCGAGCGCCTCGAGATCGGCATGACGGATGCCGACATCGTGGCATCCGTCGCCTCGGGCGAGGTGTGGCTCGGCGTCGACTGCCCGCTGGGGTGGCCCGACGCATTCGTCGACTTCGTCGGGGCGCACCACGCCTCCTCCGAGCCGAGGCTCGGACCGGTGGAGGGTCACGCCGACTGGCGCCGGAAGCTCGTCTACCGCCACACCGATCACGTCGTGCGCGAGCGCATCGGCCGCTGGCCGCTGAGCGTCTCGACCGACCGACTCGGTGTGACGGCACTGCGCGGCGCGGGGCTGCTGCGGCGCCTCGCGGCGGTCGGCTTCCCGGTCGACCGGGCGGGGGAGGGACGCTTGTTCGAGGTGTACCCCGGCGGGTCGCTGCGCCGGTGGGGCTTCGACACCTCGGGCTACCGGGTGGATGCCGCGCGGCGCGCGATCCTCCTCGATGCGCTGCGCGAACGCGCGCCCTGGCTCGACATCGGCGGATTCGCCCCGCTCGCGATCGCGAAAGCCGATGCGTTCGACGCGCTCATCGCCGCTCTCGCCACCCGCGCGGGAGCGCTCGGGTCGTTCGAGAAGCCGGCATCCGACATGCTTTCCGTCGCGCGGCGCGAGGGCTGGGTGGTGCTGCCGGATGGGCCGCTCGAGGTTCTTCAGCCCAACAATTTGGGGTAGGTCAAGGAACGCAGTCGGAGGCGAGCTAGCGGTTTGTCAGTTGTGCACCAGGTCGCGGGCTTCGACCGCAATCCTGCCCATTTCTGAACCTGGGACTGCATCAACACCTAGCGTCGCCCACGCGTCAAGCGCGGCGTCGAAAACGTCGCGTGCTCGACTGTCTGCGCCGCTGGGGGGCTCTTGGAAGACCACGGACACCGGCACGTCCGCTTGAGCGAGATGACTCTCTTGCCCTGCCAGCAATCTCGCCCCATCATCGCGGAGTCTTGTCATGACAAAATTCCAGGACTGCAACTCTTGCTCGAGTAATTCAGTGTCCTTCACGTCGAAGGCGAACGCGTGAGAGAGCTGGTCAACGCGGTGGTCAACCACCGCGAAGTCGAATCGGCCGCGCTGCTTCCCAACAATCGCCCGAGGGCGGCGGAGGAGAGACTCGCCGAGGGCCAGGCTCCCAGTACGTAGGTAAAGATCGTTCAGGTTCTGCACAAGCCGGGTACGCGTCTTGGAGCGCGGGCGCGCGTCTGGGGTTGCGACTAGGGCCGAGTAGAGAAACTCTGCCGCCTCTTCTGCAGACGGTCCATCGACCGGGACCGGATCGCTCAGTTGCAGGATGTTATTGAACCGATGCGAGAGCAGAGATAGCCAGGCGCGGCTCACGGTTTCGGGATTGACTGCGGCAAAGAGGGCGAGGGGAGGGTGCTCGTAATCTCTTACAGATCTCTCGAGACTCTCCAGCCAGGGGCGCAAGGCTTGCGCGTCGCCCCCGAGCCTGCTCGCACGCTTCAGGTTGGGGGCAGACCTGATTGCCCAGTCGCCGCTGTCCCGGCCGACAATGACGGCTATGTTGACCCTTTCGCCCCGTGCGATGTCAGGCACATAGCGAACGAGCCAGTAGTGATACGGCTCATTCATCTCGGTTTTCCTGTCCGGTCAAATGTGTTTCGGGGACGCCAGATCTCTCATGCGCTGAGCAACGGCAGGTGCGCGCCGGTATAGAAGCCATCCCATCGCCTCCAGATCGGCGGTGGGCACTCCCCATTCTACGGGGACCTCCGACATCGCTCCTAGGAGCTCCTCCCTGGTGACAGTCAGCAGCCGGTCCGCCACTTCGTGCAGTCGCGTGCGGTTCAGGCCCGCAGGCGGTGAGCGGAATGACCCGTCGACGCCCACGAGGCTTTGCAGCACCCTCGTATCCCAGTCGCCTTCCCCGGTCGTGAACCACAGGCCGTGGTCGTAGGACCAGATGGATGACGAGGACGCGGCTTCGTATAACCATTGCTCGTCATCCCCAAGGCACCAGTCCCATAGGGCAAGCAGCGAAGCCTGTCGCCGTGAGTTGTCGTCGCGTCGCGTATATGCCATGGCGTCGTCATCCACCGCGCCGCTCACGTGCTTCGACGCATGAGCGACAAGGCGACCACTTGACGGTGCGACGGGGTAATCTCGCCAGGTCATGGCGGTGGGGGTCACCCACGCGAGGTGTCGCTCGCACACCGGGGCTCCAATGAGGTTCCCGACTCGCTCGACAATTACCTCGTTCGCAAGGACGTAGTTTCCTTGCGCGTTGCCAGGCACCTTGAACCAGTATTGGTGACCGTCATCGCCGAGGCCAAGGAAGGCCCCAGCACCTGAAGATTGAGCTCGCCGAACAGGCGCGCGAAGAGTCAGCGCGACTGTAGTCGGACGTTCCTCGTCGAGGTGTCCGACCCAATCTCCCAAATCATCAAACGGGCGGCTCATCACCCGAACTTATCTAAGTGGTCGACCTTCTACTCCGTCTTGCGCTTGGGGTCTTGTTTAGCGGTTCACCCCGCGCTAACGTACAACCAAATGGTTGAACAACAGAGCGACGCCGACATCGACCGGGTGTTCCACGCCCTCGCCGATGCCACGCGACGCGACATCGTGCGGCGCACGCTCGTCTCCGAGCAGTCGGTCACGCAGCTCGCGGCGGCCTACGCGATGTCGTTCGCCGCGGTGTCGAAGCACATCGCCGTGCTCGCCGAGGCGCGGCTGATCACCAAACGCGCGGAGGGGAGGGTGCGACTCGTGCGTGCCGATCCCGCCGCCCTCGCCCGGGCGCAAGAACTGCTCCGGTCGTACGAAGACCTGTGGCGCGGCCGCATCGACCGGCTCGACGCCCTGCTGAGCGAGTCCGAATCCACCCCGAACGAGAGCTAGACGAAGGAGTCCGCCATGCCCGTCACATCCATCGAGAGCGACGCTGAAGCGCTCACCATGACCCTGGTCGCCGATTTCGCCACCGGGCCCGAGCGCCTCTGGCAGGTCTTCACCGACCCACGTCAGCTCGAGCGCTTCTGGGGTCCTCCCGGCTGGCCGGCGACTTTCGCCAGCTTCGACTTCGAGCGCGGGGGCCGCGCGCGTTACGCCATGACCAGCCCGACCGGAGAGATCGCGCGGGGGAGCTGGGAGTTCATCGACATCGACGAGCCCCGTGGCTTCGAGGTGGTCGATTCGTTCGTCGACGAGGGCGGCGACGCGATCCCCGGCATGCCCGCGATGCGCATGACCTTCGCCTTCGATCAGACCGGTTCCGGCTCGCGCCTGACCAATGTGACGTATTTCGACTCGCTCGAGGGACTCGAGCAGGTGCTCGCCATGGGCGCCGTCGAGGGATCGACCCTCGCCATCAACCAGCTCGACGCCGTGCTGCAAGGGCTACGGGAGTTCGCCCAGGGCAAGGGGACGCAGCTCGAGATCCTCGACGACCAGCACGTGCGCATCACGCGGCTGATCGAGGGCCCGCGCGAGCTCGTCTGGCGCGCGCACGTCGACCCCGACCTCATGCGGCAGTGGATGCTCGGCCCCGACGGCTGGCGCATGAGCGTCGCCGACGTCGACGTGTCGGTCGGCGGCGACTACCGCGTCGCGTGGGAGCCCGAACCGGGCACCGAGGGCGAGGGGTTCGGCTTCGACGGCACGACCCTGCTGATCGACGAGCCGCGGCGCATCGTGCAGACCGAGCACATGACCGGCACCGACTTCCCCTCGACCACGAACGACCTGTCGTTCTACGAGGAGGACGGCGCCACACTCCTCACCCTGCTGATCGAGTATCCCGACGCCGCCACCCGCGACACCGTGCTCGCCACCGGCATGGTCGACGGCATGGAGCAGAGCTTCGAGCGGATGGAGCGCGTCGTCTTGGCCTGAAGCGCGACGGATGCCGTGGCCCGGGGTCGCGGCATCCGCTCATCGGAATCGGAGATTCGCACCGGAATCGGATGCCGCGGCTCGCGCGGTCTGATTCTGGTGCGGTTCTCCGATACTGCGAGCGCGCCGGCTCAGGCCGCGGGAGCCGCCCGGCGCACGGCCTCGCGGATGCGCTGCTCGACCTCGGCCGTCACCTCGACCACGGCGAACGACACCGGCCACATCGGCCCGTCGTCGAGCTGCGCGCTGTCGTCGAAGCTGACGGTGCCGTACCGCGTCTTGAACTTCGACGCCGGCTGGTAGAAGACGACGACCTTGCCGTCCTTCGCGTAGGCGGGGAAGCCGTAGTACGTCTTGGGCGTGAGGTGCGACGCCTCTTCGAGCACGATGACGTGCAGGCGCTCGGCGACCGCGCGGTCGACGCCCTCGAGCTTGTCGATCGCCTCGAGGCAGGCCTCGTTCTCCTTCTCGAGCTTCGCCGCGCCCTTCAGGCCCTTCATGGCCTTCAGTTCTTCGGCGCGCTGCTTCATCGCCGCGCGTTCTTCGTCGCTGAATCCTGCTCCACCGGTGGCCATGGCATCCGCCCTCTCGTGCTCTGACGGAAGGGTAGCGCGGGTCTGCCCGGGCGTATCTTCAGTGATTCGCGCATTCTCAGTCCGGGTGGGCGGATGCCGGCGGAGGTTGTGCGTCTTGCTGAGGTTGTGCCGCGCGGGCGCGGGTCGGCCCGGGCGTATCCTCCGCGATTCGCGCATTCTCAGTTCGGGTGGGCGGATGCCGGCGGAGGTTGTGCGTCTTGCTGAGGTTGTGCGGCGCGGGCGCGGGTCGGCCCGGGCGTATCTTCAGTAATTCGCGCATTCTCAGTTCGGGTGGGCGGATGCCGGCGGAGGTTGTGCGTCTTGCTGAGGTTGTGCGGCGCGGGCGCGGGTCGGCCCGGGCGTATCTTCAGTGATTCGCGCATTCTCAGTTCGGGTGGGCGGATGCCGGCGGAGCTTGTGCGTCTTGCTGAGGTTGTGCGGCGCGGGCGCGGGTCGGCCCGGGCGTATCTTCAGTGATTCGCGCATTCTCAGCCCGCATCGGCGGATGCCGACGGAGGTTGTGCGTATCGCTGAGGTTGTGCCGAGCGCGCCGGTGCGCTCAGGCCTGCCGCAGCCCCTCCTCGAGCGCGACCCACGCGAGCATCGCGCACTTCACGCGGGCCGTGTACTTCGACACCCCCGACAGGGCGGCGGCGTCCGCGAAGGTCTCCTCGTCGAGGGGGACCTTGCCGCGGGACCGCAACGCCTCGCGGAATTGCGCGATCAGCGCCTCGACATCGGCCTTCGCCATGCCCTCGTCGCCGCCGTCTTCCTGCAGCAGGGCGACCAGCATCGACGCGGACGACTGTGAGATCGAGCAGCCCGCACCCTCCCACGTGACGGAGCTGACGCGGTCACCGTCGACGGAGACGCGCAGGGTGATCTCGTCGCCGCAGATCGGGTTGCGCTGGTGCACGGTCGCGCTGTGCGCCCCGGGTTCGGCCAGGCCGAAACCCCGACGGTTCTTCGCGTGGTCGAGGATGAGCTCCTGGTACAGCGACTCGAGCCCGCTCATGCCGCGGCCCCCACGCCGAAGAACCCGCGCACGCCCGAGACGGCGTCGAGCAGGGTGTCGATCTCGGCCTCCGTGGTGTGGATCGCGGCGCTCGCGCGCACCGACGCCGTCATGCCGAATCGGCGGTGCAGCGGCTGCGCGCAGTGGTGTCCGACGCGCACGGCGACGCCGCGCGAGTCGAGGAACTGACCCACGTCGTGCGCGTGCACGCCCTGCACCTCGAAGGCCTGTAGGGCGACGCGCTCGGCGGCATCCGTGTCTCCGAGAAGACGGATGCCGTCGATCGAGCGCAGCCCCTCACGCAGGCGCTTCTCGAGCGCGGCCTCGTGGGCGTGCGCGGCGTCGAGGTCGTGCTCGCCGAGCCAGCGCACGGCGGCGGCGAGGGCGACGGCCTGCGACACCGGCTGCGTGCCGGGTTCGAAGCGCTGCGGCGGGGGCAGGTACTCGGCCTTGTCGAGCGTGACGGTGGTGATCATCGACCCGCCGGTCGTGAACGGCGGCAGTGCGTCGAGCACCTCGTCGCGGCCCCAGAGCGCCCCGATTCCGTAGGGCCCGTAGACCTTGTGGCCCGAGAAGACGGCGAGATCGACTCCGGATGCCGGCAGGTCGAGGCGCAGATGAGGTGCCGACTGGCACGCGTCGAGCACGGTCAGCGCGCCGACGCCGCGGGCGAGGGTGACGAGCTTCGCGACGGGGTTCACGATGCCGAGCACGTTCGACACGTGCGGGAAGGCGACGACCTTGGTGCGGTCGCCGATGAGCTCGGCCGCAGCGTGCAGGTCGAGCATGCCGTCTTCGAGCACGGGGATGTGGCGCAGGCGCGCACCGGTCCGGGCGGCGAGCTCCTGCCAGGGGATGAGGTTGGCGTGGTGCTCGGCCTCGGTCACGACGATCTCGTCGCCCTCGCGGAGGCGCCCGGCGTACCCGAGCGAACCCGCCACGAGGTTGAGGCCGGCGGTGGCGCCGCTGGTCCACACGAGCTGCTCGGGCTCGGCGCCCACGAACTCGGCGACGGTGACGCGCGCGTCTTCGAACAGCTCGGTGGCCTCGGCCGCGAGGCTGTGGGCCCCGCGGTGGACGGCGGAGTTCGCCCGCTCGAGAAACTCGCGTTCGGCCTCGAGCACGGCGCGCGGCTTCTGGCTCGTCGCCCCCGAGTCGAGGTACACGAGGGGGTGACCGTCGATCTCGGTCTCGAGGATCGGGAAGTCGGCGCGCACGGCGGCGACGTCGAAGGGGAGGCTCACCCCTCCAGGCTACGTCGCGCCGAGTGGGTGGGTGCCGTGCGGTCGGCTCGGGGTCTCGTGGGGTCGGTCGTGAGGCGCCCTGGGCCGCGAGACTGCTTCTCGCTGACAACCGCGCGTCATCCTGCAACGGAGACGTCAGCGAGATGCAGTCTCGGCGACAGTTCATGGAGGAACTACTTGCCAGTAGGGAAAGTACATGTCACAGTAGAAGGGTCGAAAGGATCCGCCATGGACCACACGCCCACCGTCACCCCGACCGAGGCGCGAGCGCTGCTCGACCACGCCGACCGCCTCAGCCACTCGGCGCACAACGCCACGCGGTGGCCGTACATCACCTTCATCGTCGCGTTGGGCGTGGCGACCTCGATGGGCACCTTCGCCATGGCCCTCGCGACCGGCGACGCCTTCGGTCTCGCCTACGTCAGCCTTCTGGCGGTGATGTTCGCGCTCATCATCTTCTTCGTCATCAGCATCCAGGGGCGGGCCGCCTTCGCACGCGGTCGCCGCTGGACCACCTACATCGCCAGCTGGTTCGTCTCGTACGCGATCGCGCTCTCGGTCGTGATCTGGGCTCACGGCAACGTGCTGCTCGCGAGCCTCGCCTCGGGCCTCGTGCTCGTCGTGTCGTTCGTGTGCGCGGCCCGCGAGGCCCGGTCGTGACCATGGCCGCCTCGCACCCGCGTCACCGTCTCGACGAGCTGCTGCAGAATCCTGTGCGCTTCTCGATCGTCGCGGCCCTCGACCGCGCGGGCACACTGAGCTTCAAAGAGGTGCGCGACGCGATCGAGGTGACCGACTCCGCGCTCAGCAAGCAGGTGTCGAGCCTTGAGGCGGCGGGATACGTCTCGGTCGGCAAGTCGTTCGCGGGCAAGATGCCGCGCACCTCGCTCACCCTCACCACCCAGGGTCGCGCTGCCTGGCGGAGCCACCTCGCGACCTTGCGTGAGATCGCGGGCGACGCGTCGTGAGCGCGGCGTGGGGCCCGGCGTGCGGCCTCGCGGTCGCCCCGGCTTCCGCCCCCGCCGGTGTCGGGCCCAGCAGTCTCGCGGCCTCGCTCACGGGCCGCGAGACTGCATCTCGCTGACAACCGCGCGTCATCCTGCAGCGGAGATGTCAGCGAGATGCCGTTTCGGTGCACGAACCCCCGGCGCCCGGGCCCCGCGAGCGAAGAGTGAGGAATGCTCCCGCGGCCGTTCGCGAATCGTGAGGGCCGCGGATCCGCCGCCCGACGCGGCGTAGACCGGATGCCATGACCCTCACGGCCCTGCTCCCCACCCTTCGCGCCAGCATCCCGGCGCCCTTCGACGCGGCGGCATGGCCCGCCGGCTCCGCGCCCACCCTCGACGACGTCACGGTGCGGGCGATGTCGGTCGGTCGGTACGCCGATATCTGCGGCACGCCCTGCGTGTGCACGGGGCCCGCGGTGATCCCGGCCTCGGGCGGGGTGGCATCCGCGATCCTGTCGACGACCGTCGTCGTGGCGACGGTGACGGATGCCACGCCCGACACCCTGCGCCTCGACGCCTGCGTCACAGGGCTCGAGGCCGTCTGGCGCGAGGCGCGGCTCATCGGACGCGTCTCGCACGCCTACGACGAACCCTTCGCCGTCGTCGACGCCCACGGGGAGGAGTCGTGCGGAACCGTCGTGCTCCCCGGCGACGTGCGCGTGGGCGACCGCATCGCCTTCCCGTGTCCCGGATGCCACACGGTCGGAGAACTGCGCTGATGCTGCTGCACTCGATCGTGTTCGCGTCGCGCTGCGCCCGGGTGCAGGCCGAGTTCCTCGCGACGGAGGTCGACGACGAGAGCGGCGACGACACGCTCGTCGACATGCGCTGAGGGTGAAGAACTCGGCGTCGTCGGCTTAATCGGACGAGGTCCGTCGGATCGCTGCGCGTGACAGGGGTGACGATGGCGGAGACCGTGCCGAGCGTGCGGCGCTCCACATCGCCGCTCACCGAGCGAAAGGCCGCGCCGATATGTCCGAGCACCTCACCCCCGAGCACCGCATCCCCTCGCGCCGCGCCGTCGTCGGCGCTGCGGCCCTCACCGTTCCCGCGGTGGTGCTGGCCGTGACCTCGCCCGCGCACGCGGGGTCGGACCCGGGGGCGGTCACGCTGACCTTCAGTTCGACCCTCGTGCGCTCCGGCGAAGCGGTGAACGTCACCATCGTGCGCAAGGACGCGTCCGGCCGGCCGCTGGCGGGGCAATCCGTGACGTTGAGCGGAACGAGCGGGGCGTGGCAGTTCGCCGCTCGCGCCGGCACGACGGACGCGAACGGCGTCTTCCGCACGCAAGCCATCGCGACCGGTCGCGCCGACGCCACGGCCACGGCAACCGCGACGGCGACCGGAAGCGGCGGAACGGCCTCGGCCTCGACGACCGTGACCTTCGCCCGCCGGGTGCTGTCGGTGTCGGTCTCGCCGACCAGCGTGGCCCCGGGCGGCAAGGCCACGGTGACGGTCAAGGTCACCGACAACGCCGGGAAGAGCTGGGCGGGCCAGTCCGTCTCAGCGTCGGCGTCGGGCGGGGCGACGCTGGCGGCGAGCTCGGGCACCACCAGCTACTACGGCGTGTGGACGACGCAGATCACCGCGCAGGCGGCATCCGGATCATCGACGATCACGGCGGCGTACCGCGACAGCGATCAGAACCTCACCGCGACGGCGACGCTGACGATCTCGTGAGCCGCTCGTGGCCCGTCGCACCCTGCGGCGGCGTCGTGCCGACATGATGGGATCATGACCGACGCGGACCGCACAGCGAAGCAGTGGGGCGGATTCGCGCTGGGGCTCGTCCTGATCGTGATCGGTGCGTCGCTGGCGTTCGCCGCCGGGGCGGTGATGACGGGCGTCGTCTTCTCCATCGGCGGGGCGGCCATCACGATCGGGCAGGCGATCTGGATCGCCCGCACCCGCGGCACACGGAAGTGAGCGCCGGTCACACGACCAGTCGGTAGCCCATCCCCTGCTCGGTGAGCAGGTGCACGGGGTTCGACGGATCGGCCTCGAGCTTCTTTCGCAGTTGCGACATGTACAGCCGCAGGTAGCCGGAGTCGGCGACCTGTTCGCTCGCCCAGATCTCCTTCAGCAGCGTCTGGCGCGTGACGAGCGAACCGGGGTTGCGGGCGAGGAACTCCAGCATCCGCCACTCCGTGGGGGTGAGATGCACCCGAGTGCCCGCGCGCAGCACGGCCTTGGCCGCCAGGTCGACCTCGACGTCGCCGAAGCGCACGACGGCGTCTCCCGCCGAGGGCACCGACCGCCGCGCGTGCACGCGCAGGCGCGCGAGCAGCTCGTCGATCTGGAACGGCTTCGTCACGAAGTCGTCGGCGCCGGCATCGAGCGCCTCGACCTTGTCGGCCGAGCCCGTGCGGCCCGACACGACGATGATCGGCGCGGTCGTCCACCCGCGCAGGGCCTCGATCACCTGCACGCCGTCGAGATGCGGCATGCCGAGATCGAGCAGCACGATGTCGGGATGCGCTTGGGCGGCGAGGGTGATCGCTGCGGCGCCGTCGGCCGCGGCCACCACGTCGTAGCCGTGCGCGGCGAGCGTGATGCGCAGAGCGCGGACCAGCTGCGGGTCGTCGTCGGCGATGAGTACCTTCACGGCGTCCTCCTGGAGATTCCGGATGCCATGGCAGCCGCGCCCGCGACGGGGAGCGCCACGACCATGGTGAGCCCGCCGCCGGGGGTGTCTTCGGGGGTGAGAGTACCGCCCATGCCCTCGGCGAACCCGCGCGAGAGCGCGAGGCCGAGGCCGAGGCCGGCGGTGTTGTCCGTGTCGCCGAGGCGCTGGAACGGCGAGAACATGTCTTCGCGGCGCTCGGCGGCGATGCCCGGTCCGTGGTCGATCACGCGGATCTCGGCCGTGCCGCCGAGGCGGCTCGTGGCGATGCGTACGCGCTCGCCGTCGGGCGTGTAGCGCTGGGCGTTCGTCAGCACGTTGACGAGCACCCGCTGCAGCAGCACCGGGTCGGCGCTGAGCATCGGCAGGTCGGGGTCGAGGGCGAGCTCGACGTCGTCGGGGCCGAGATCGAGCTCGTCGAGCGCCATGAGCACCACGCCCGCGGCATCCGTCGGCGTGAGCGACACCGCGAGCACGCCCGCCTGCACGCGGCTCACGTCGAGCAGGTCGGTCACGAGGATCGAGAGCGTCGCGAGACTCTCGTCGGCGGTCTCGAGCAGTTCGCGACGGTCGTCCTCGGAGAGGTGATCACCGGCGGCGCGCAGGCCGCCGAGCGAGGCGACGGCGGCGGCGAGGGGCCGGCGCAGGTCGTGGCTGACAGCGGAGAGAAGGGCGCTGCGCACCTGATCGGTCTCGGCGAGGGCTCCGGCCTCGGCGGCGGTCTCGGCCAGGTCGGTGCGCTCCAGGGCGGCCGCGAGCTGCGCGACGACGACGTCGAGCAGGCGGCGCTCCGAGGCGTCGAGGTCGCCGCCGTGCAGCTCGAGCGTCGCGCGTCCGTCACCGACCGCGACCGACACGGAGCGCTCGTCGCGCACGGGCTCGCCGTCGGTTGCGAGAACCGTGCCGTCGGCGGCGACGAGACGCACTCCGGCCAAGCCGAAGGCCTCTCGGGCACGGGTGACGAGGGCGGGCACCGTGCTCTCGCCGCGCAGCACGCTGCCCGCGACGGTGGCGAGCAGCTCGGCCTCGGCCGTGGCGCGGCGGGCGGAGCGGGCCCGGCGGGCAGCCTGGTCGACCACGGTGCTCACGAGAGTCGCGATGACCACGTACAACACCAGCGCGATCGTGTTCGCGGGATTGCTGATGGTCACGGTGTAGAGCGGCTCGATGAAGAGGAAATTGAGCGTGAAGCCCGACAGGACCGCTGCGAAGAGGGCCGGCCAGATCCCGCCGATCAGCGCCACGACCACGACGAGCAGCTGATACACGAGCACGTCGGCGGCGATCGAGTCGTCGGAGCCCGTCGAGATCAGCAGCAGCGAGATCAGGGGTCCCCCGAGCACGGCGACGACGAAGCCCAGGATGCGACGCTTCGCGCTCAGCGCGGGGCCGCTCAGGCGGGGGAGCGTGAACCGGCCGCCCGCGCGCGCGTGGCTGACGATGTGCACGTCGATGTCGCCCGACAGGCGGATGACGGTGGCGCCGATGCCGGGACCAGTGAGGGCGGCGGCGAGACGGCCGCGGCGGCTCACGCCGATGACGAGCTGCGAGGCGTTGACCGACCGAGCGAAGTCGACGAGAGCGGTCGCCGGCTCATCGCCCACCACCTGGTGGTACGAGCCGCCGAGTGATTCGACGAGGGCGCGCTGCTCGGCGAGCGTGGCCGGGGCGCTCGTGCGCAAGCCGTCCTGGCTCGACACGTGCACGGCGAGCAGCTCGCCGCCGGCCGAGCGGGCCGCGATGCGAGCCCCGCGGCGGATGAGCGTCTCGCCCTCGGGGCCGCCGGTGAGGGCCACGACCACGCGCTCGCGCGCCTGCCACGAGCCCTCGATGCCGTGCTCGGTGCGATAGCGCTGCAGGGCCGAGTCGACCTCGTCGGCGAGCCACAGCAGGGCGAGCTCGCGCAGCGCGGTCAGGTTGCCGAGGCGGAAGTAGTTCGACAGTGCGGCGTCGATGCGCTCGGCCGGATACACCGAGCCCGCGGCGAGGCGATCGCGCAGAGACTGCGGTGCCAGGTCGACGACCTCGATCTGATCGGCGGAGCGGACCACGGCATCCGGAACCGTCTCGCGCTGCACGACGCCCGTGATCTTCTCGACCACGTCGTTGAGAGATTCGATGTGCTGCACGTTCACGGTCGTGATCACGTCGATGCCGGCGTCGAGCAACTCTTCGACATCGGTCCAGCGCTTCTCGTTGCGCGAGCCCGGCACGTTGGTGTGCGCGAGCTCGTCGACGAGTGCGATGCGCGGATGCCGCTCGAGCACGGCGTCGAGGTCCATCTCGTCGAGCTCGACGCCGCGGTGGGCGACGGCGCGGCGGGGGATGACCTCGAGGCCCTCGGCTTGCGCTGCGGTGGCGACGCGGCCGTGGGTCTCGACGATCGCGATGACGACGTCATGGCCTTCCTCGCGCAGGCGCCTGCCCTCTTCGAGCATCTCGTACGTCTTGCCGACACCGGGTGCCATGCCCAGCAGCACGCGCAGGCGTCCGCGCTTCACGGGGCGCTCCTCGGGGCGAATATTCCCGAGCCTGCCGAGGTCCCTGAGCTTGTCGAAGGGACCGCGACCCCCGCGTACGCTTCAACAGGCTCAGCGACCGCTCGCCCTTCTGCGACGCCCGCGGACGCTTCGACAGGCTCAGCGACCGCTCGCCGCTCGGCGACCGCTCGCTCGGACGCACGGCGCCGCCGCCGCGCGAAAGGCGCGACGGCGGCGGGTGACAGAGTCATGTCCCTGATTCTCGTCTCTCAGAGGGCGTCGAGCGCGCGATTGAGCTCGACCACGTTCACGCGCGGGTCGCCGAGGTATCCCAGGTCGCGCGAGATCGTGTGCGCGCTCACGAGGGATTCGACCTCGGATGCCGAGAGGCCGCGGGCCTCCGCGACGCGGGCGACCTGGCGCTCGGCGTTGGCTACAGAGATGTCGGGGTCGAGTCCGGATGCCGAGGCGGTGAGCGCATCCGCGGGGATCTGCCCCGACCCGTCGAGCTCGACCGAGGCGGCCTTGCGCTCCTCGATCGCGGCGATGAGGTCCTCGTTCTCGGGCCCCCAGTTCGATCCGCTCGAGGCGGTCGAGTCGTAGCCGTCGCCCGCGGCCGAGGGACGGGACTGGAAGTACTGCGGGAGGGCGTTGCCGTCGGCATCCGCGAAGGACTGCCCGATCAGCTGCGAGCCCGACACCTGTCCGTCGGCGGTTTTGATGAGCGAACCGTTCGCCTGGAACGGCAGGGCGACCTGGCCGACCGCGGTGATCAGCAGCATGTAGCCCACGCCGAGGAGCAGGGTGAAGACGGCCATCGCGCGGACGGCGACGCCGGTGGTACGCAGGGTGGTGCGCATGACGGGGCCTTTCAGAAGCCGGGGAGCAGGCTCACGACGAGGTCGATGAGCTTGATGCCGATGAAGGGGACGATGACGCCGCCGAGCCCGTAGACGAGCAGGTTGCGGCTGAGGATGCTCGACGCGCTCGCGGCGCGGTACTTCACGCCGCGCAGGGCGAGAGGGATGAGCACGATGATGACGATCGCGTTGAAGATGATCGCGCTCGTCACGGCGGATGCCGGGGAGTGCAGGCCCATGATGTTCAGCGCCGCGAGGCCCGGGAACACGCCCATGAACATCGCCGGGATGATCGCGAAGTACTTCGCGATGTCGTTGGCGAGCGAGAACGTGGTCAGCGCGCCGCGCGTGATGAGCAGCTGCTTTCCGATGCGCACGATGTCGATGAGCTTCGTCGGGTCGGAATCGAGGTCGACCATGTTGCCGGCCTCTTTCGCGGCCGAGGTGCCCGTGTTCATCGCGACACCCACGTCGGCCTGTGCCAGGGCGGGCGCGTCGTTCGTGCCGTCACCGGTCATCGCGACGAGGTTGCCGCCCTCCTGCTCGCGCTGGATGAGGGCGAGCTTGTCTTCGGGCGTGGCCTCGGCGAGGAAGTCGTCGACTCCGGCCTCTGCGGCGATCGCCTTGGCGGTGAGGGGGTTGTCGCCCGTGATCATCACGGTGCGGATCCCCATCGCGCGCAGCTCGCCGAAGCGCTCACGCAGACCGTCCTTGACGACGTCCTTGAGGTGGATGACGCCGAGGATGCGGCCCTCGCCCTTCGACAGGGTCGCGACGACCAGGGGCGTGCCGCCCGACTGGGCGATCGCATCCGTCTCGCTCATCAGCTGCGCGCGCAGCGCCGGGGCGACCGGGCTGCCCGAGGTCTCGAGCCACGCGAGCACGGCCGAGCTCGCGCCCTTGCGCACCTGCGTGCCGTCGACGAGGTCGAGGCCGCTCATGCGGGTCTGCGCGGTGAAGGGCACGGGCTCCGCACCGCGGGGCATCTCGGCGATGATGCCCTGGGCGGCGGCAAGCTCGACCACCGAGACCCCCTCGGGCGTGGGGTCGGCCTGCGACGACAGGGAGGCGTACTCGGCGAGCTCGGGGCCACCGACCCCCTTCATCGTGACGAAGGCCGAGGCGCGGCGGTTGCCGTAGGTGATGGTGCCGGTCTTGTCGAGCAGCAGGGTCGTGACGTCACCGGCGGCCTCGACCGCGCGTCCCGACATCGCGAGCACGTTGCGCTGGACGAGGCGGTCCATACCCGCGATGCCGATGGCGCTCAGCAGCGCTCCGATGGTGGTCGGGATGAGGCACACGAGCAGGGCGATGAGCACCGGGATCGAGACGGGGGATGCCGCGTACGAGGCGATCGGGTTCAGCACCAGCACCACGACGACGAAGACGATGGACAGGCTCGCGAGCAGGATGTTGAGCGCGATCTCGTTGGGCGTGCGCTGACGCGACGCGCCCTCGACCAGGGCGATCATGCGGTCGACGAAGGTCTCGCCCGGCTTCGAGGTGATCTTCACCACGATGCGGTCGCTGAGCACGCGGGTGCCGCCGGTGACGGCGCTGCGGTCTCCACCCGACTCGCGCACGACCGGGGCGGACTCGCCCGTGATGGCCGACTCGTCGACCGTCGCGATGCCCGAGACGATGTCGCCGTCGCCGGGGATGAGCTCCCCGGTCTCGACGAGCACGATGTCGCCGACGCGCAGATCGCCCGAGGGGACGTCTTCGGTGGAGGCGCCGGATGCCGAGGGGTCGGCCTTCTCGTCGTACGAGACGACGCGGCGGGCCGAGGTCGTCGTGCGCGTCTTGCGCAGGGTCGCGGCCTGGGCCTTACCGCGGCCCTCGGCGACCGACTCCGCGATGTTCGCGAAGAACACGGTGAGCCACAGCCAGATGGCGATGCCCCAGGTGAAGCCGAACGGCAGGCTGTCGTCGCTTCCGCCGACGAACGGCTCGGCGATCGCGATGAGCGTCGTCAGGGCAGCTCCCACCCAGACGAGGAACATCACGGGGTTGCGCCACTGGGCGGCGGGGTTGAGCTTCTTCGCGGCGCCCGGAAGGGCGGCGACGACCTGCGCGGCGCTGAACGCGCGGCGCGGAGCGGAGGCCGGGGCTTCGGCCATGGCCGGCCCTTCGACAGGCTCAGGGGCCGTAGGAGTGGTGGTGGACATCAGCGGGTCAGTCCTTCAGCGAGGGGTCCGAGGGTGAGGACCGGGAAATAGGTGAGAGCCGTCACGATCACGGCCACGCCGCCGAGCAGGCCGGCGAACTGCGGGCGGTGCGTGGGCAGGGTGCCGGCGGTGGAGGGCACGGCATCCTGGGCCGCGAGCGAACCGGCGAGGGCCAGCACGAACAGGATCGGCAGGAACCGGCCGAGCAGCATCGCCACACCGAGCGCGGTGTTGAACCACGGGGTGTTGGCGGTGAGACCCGCGAAGGCCGAGCCGTTGTTGTTCGCGGCCGAGGTGAAGGCGTAGAGCACCTCGCTCAGGCCGTGGACGCCGGGGTTCCAGATCGAGGTGGTCTCGACGTCGTCGCGGATGCCGGGGATGGCGAAGCTCAACGCGGTCCCGGCGAGCACGAGGGTCGGGGTGACGAGGATGTACAGGCTCGCGAGCTTGATCTCCTTCGGCCCGATCTTCTTGCCGAGGTACTCCGGGGTGCGACCGATCAACAGTCCGCCGACGAAGACGGCGATCACGGCGAGGATCAACATGCCGTAGAGGCCCGCGCCGACACCGCCGGGGGCGACCTCGCCGAGCATCATGTTGATCATCGGCACCATGCCGCCGAGGGCCGTGTAGCTGTCGTGCATCGAGTTGACCGACCCGGTCGAGGTGAGGGTGGTCGAGGCGGCATACAGCGTCGAGCCGAAGATGCCGAAGCGCACCTCCTTGCCCTCCATCGCGCCGCCGGCGAGCATCGGAGCGGTGCCCGCGCCGGCGAACTCGGCCCAGGCCACGAACGCGTTGGAGGCGACGAAGATCGCGGCCATGACGCCGAGGACCGAGTAGCCCTGGCGGTCGTCGCCGACGATGCGGCCGAATGCGCGCGGCATCGAGAACGGGATGACCAGGAGCAGGAAGATCTCGAAGAGGTTCGTCCAGGGCGTGGGGTTCTCGAACGGGTGGGCGGCGTTGGTGTTGAAGATGCCGCCGCCGTTGGTGCCGAGCAGCTTGATGGCCTCCTGCGAGGCGACCGGGCCGCCGGGGATCGACTGCGCCGCTCCCGCCACGGTCGTAGCATCCGTGAACCCGGACAGGTTCTGGATGACGCCGCCCGCGAGCAGGACGATCGCCGCGATGACCGACATCGGCAGCAGCAGGCGGTAGGTGCCGCGCACGAGGTCGACCCAGAAGTTGCCGATCACGCCGCTGCGGCGATAGGCGAAGCCGCGCACGAGGGCGATGGCCACGGCGATGCCGACGGCCGCGCTCACGAAGTTCTGCACGGTGAGGGCGGCGAATTGCACGGTGTAGCCGAGCGTCGCCTCACCCGAGTAGGCCTGCCAGTTGGTGTTCGTGACGAACGAGACGGCCGTGTTGAACGACAGGGCCTCGCCGGGGGTGTCCAGGCCGAGCGAGAACGGCAGTACTCCCTGCAGGCGCATGATCGCGTAGACGAACACGACGCTGACGAACGAGAACAGCAGCACCGAGCGCAGGTAGGCCTGCCAGGTCTGGGCGCTGCGGGGGTCGACGCCGATGAGGCGGTAGGTGCCGCGCTCGACCGCGAGATCGCGCTCGCCGGTGTAGACGCGGGCGATGTAGTCACCGAGGGGGCGGTAAGCCAGGCCCAGGGCGACGAGGAGGGTGAGGCTGGTCAGGACGACCGACCAGATGGTGCCACTGTCCATGTCAGAACTTCTCCGGTCGGACGAGTGCCACCACGAGGTACACGACGGCGGCGACCGCGAGCACGGCGGCCAGGATCGAGAAGAAGATCACGAGCGGTCACCGCCTCGACCGGTGGTGCGGGCGGACGAGGGACGGGCCTCGGGGCCCAGCTTCTCGACCCCCTTGGCGACGAGCGCGACCAGCGCGAACAGCGCGACGGTCACGGCGAGGAAGACGACATCGAGCACGACGACTCCAGATTCGGGTCTGTACCGCGGGCGAGCCGCGGGCGCCGCGGGGCGGCACGTCTGTCGATACAACTCCGCCGGGAGCCGGCATCCGGGGCTCCTAACGCTTTCCCTACGGCTCCCTGACGGACGCATACGGAGTGCTTACGGGCTGGCTGGGCGCGCCTCCCGTCCACCCCCGTCCCCCCCCCCCGCCCCCCCCGTCCGCGAGACTGCATCTCGCTGACATCTCCGTTGCAGCCTGACGCCGAGTTGTCAGCCGGTTGCAGTCTCGGCGCCGCCTCAGGCCCCGAGCCCCGGCCGCGCCGCCGACCGCGCATGATGGAGGCATGCTCTCCTCCGACGGATCCGACGTGCGCGTGAGCGCTGCGCTCGTGATCCCGGCGGCGGAGCTGTCGTGGCGGTTCTCGCGCTCGTCGGGCCCGGGCGGTCAGGGCGTGAACACCGCCGACTCCCGGGTGGAGTTGATGTGGGATGCCGCGGCATCCGCCGTTCTGTCCGAGGTGCAGCACGAGCGCGTGCTCGAACGGCTCGGCGACCGCCTGGTCGACGGGGTGCTGACGATCGCGGCCTCGGAACACCGCGCGCAGTTGCGCAATCGCGACGCCGCGCGTGCCCGGCTCGCGGCCCTGGTCGCCGAGGCGGTTCGCCCGCCCGCCCCTCCGCGTCGCGCGACGAAGCCGACGCGCGGGTCGAAGGAGCGCCGCCTGCAGGCCAAGCAGCGCCGCACCGACGTGAAGAAGATGCGCCGGCGCCCGATCGACTGAGCAGCGGGCCGTTCCCCTCGCCGAGTGTCCACGACACCCGGATGCCGTGCGGCATCCGTCCGGGTGTTCTGGACGCTCAACGGGGTCGTCGCGGCCAGGCGGTACTCGGTCTTGTGGAGTACCGGTACTCAGTGTTACTTTGTACCGGTAGTCAGCGTGAAGGAGTAGCGAGTGGCCAAGCAAGACAGCGAGATGCTCAAGGGCGTGCTCGAGGGCGTGGTGCTCGCCGTGCTGGCGGGGCGACCCGCCTACGGGTACGAGATCACGGCCGACCTGCGCGAACGCGGGTTCGCCGACCTCGCCGAGGGCACGATCTACGCGATCCTCGTGCGCATCGAGCAGCGCGGTCTGGTCGACGTCGAGAAGGTGGCGTCCGAAAAAGGGCCGCCGCGCAAGGTCTTCACGCTCAACGACGACGGGCGGGCGCAGCTCGCCGAATTCTGGACGACCTGGAGCACGCTCGCCGACCGGCTCGAAGCGCTCCGCGAGAAGGGGAAGTGACATGGCCTGGTACGAGAAGATCATCGGCGACCTGAGCGCGAAGAAGCAGTGGCGCGAGTACCGCCAGCGCGTGCACGCCCTGCCCGAGCCCTACCGCCAGACGGCCGCGGCCCTCGAGCGATACCTGCTCAACCTCGGCCCCACCGAGAACACCGACGGCCTCATCCGCATGGTGAGCGACCTCGCCGACCTGCTCGAGCAGGCCGCCGCCGCCCAGACGCCCGTGCGCGACCTCGTGGGCGCAGACCCCGTCGTCTTCGCCGAGGAGTTCATGGCGAACTACGGCGACGGCAGCTGGATCGGCCGCGAACGCACGCGCCTCGCGCGCGCCATCGACGAGGCGTCCCGCCAGCAGGGCTGAGCCGCTCCGCCCGCACGTCCTCCGGCACCCGGTCGGCCGGAGGCGATGGCCTCGTGCGCCCTCCGACCGGACGAAACGGAAGGAACACCCATGCCTGTCATCGACACGGCCCCCGCCATCCGCGTGCGGGGCCTCGTGAAGTCCTACGGCGACGTGCACGTGCTGACGGGCGTCGATCTCGACGTCGCCCGCGGCTCGATCGTCGCCCTGCTCGGCTCCAACGGCGCCGGCAAGACCACCGCCGTCCGCATCCTCTCGACCCTCCTCGCCGCCGACGGCGGCACGGCGCAGGTCGACGGCCTCGACGTGGCGACCGAGGGAGCGCGGGTGCGCGCCGCGATCAGCCTCACGGGGCAGTTCGCGGCCGTCGACGAGGTGCTCACCGGCCGCGAGAACCTCATGCTGGTCGCCCGCCTCCGACACCTCGCCGCCCCCCGCCGCGTCGCCGACGACCTGCTCGCACGGTTCTCGTTGACGGATGCCGCCGGGCGCGCGGCATCCACCTACTCGGGCGGCATGAAGCGGCGCCTCGACATCGCGATGAGTCTCGTCGGCGACCCCTCGGTCGTCTTCCTCGACGAGCCCACCACGGGCCTCGACCCGCAGGCACGGATCGACGTGTGGGAGGCCGTGCGCGCGCTCGCCGCGGCGGGCACGACCGTGCTGCTGACCACGCAGTATCTCGAAGAAGCCGAGCACCTCGCCGACCGCATCGCGATCCTGCACGAGGGGCGCATCATCGCCGAGGGCACCCTCGCCGAACTGCGCGCGCTGTTCCCCCCGGCGACCCGCGAGTACGTCGAGAAGCAGCCGAGCCTCGAGCAAATCTTCCTCGCCATCGTCGGCCCCACCGGCGCCACCGAAGCGGAGGCATCATGACCACGCACGCCCTCACCGACACCGCCGTGCTCACCGGACGGTCGTTGCGCCACATTCTGCGCAGCCCCGACACCATCGTGACCACGGCGATCATGCCGATCGCGATGATGCTGCTGTTCGTGTTCGTGTTCGGCGGAGCGATCGACACCGGCGGAACGGCGTACGTCGACTACCTGCTGCCCGGCATTCTGCTGGTCACCGTGGCATCCGGAATCGCCTACACGGCCTACCGACTGTTCCTCGACATGAAGGGCGGCATCGTCGATCGGTTCCGCTCGATGCCGATCGCCGCCACGAGCGTGCTGTGGGGCCACGTGCTCACCTCGCTCGTCGCCAACGCGGTCTCGCTCGCCCTGGTCGTCGGGGTCGCGCTGCTGCTCGGCTTCCGGTCGGGGGCTTCGGTCACGGCGTGGCTCGGGGTGGTCGGCATCCTGATGCTCTTCACGCTCGCACTCACCTGGATCGCGGTCATCGCGGGGCTCGCGGCGAAGACGATCGACGGCGCGAGTGCCTTCAGCTACCCGCTGATCTTCCTGCCGTTCGTGAGCTCGGCGTTCGTACCGACCGCGACGATGCCCGGACCCGTGCGGTGGTTCGCCGAGAACCAGCCGGTCACCTCGATCGTCGACACGATCCGCGCCCTTCTCGCTCAGCAGCCCGTCGGCGGGCAGATCTGGATCGCGCTGGCGTGGTGCCTCGCGATCCTCATCGTGGCGGCGTCGATCGCGGTGGCCCTGTTACGCCGGACGGTCCGCTGAGGCGGGCGGGCGCCGGGGCGCGCGCCCCGTTCTGCCGCAGCCCCCCCCGCGACCCTGTTGCGTGTCCAGAACACCCGGACGTTTCTCGAAATCGTCCGGGTGTTCTGGACACTCAGGCAAGCTGAGCGCCCCGGCGGCGGCGTCGGACCCCGGATGCCGCGGAGCGGGCGCCGCGAAAAGGCCGAACGCCCCCGCCGGAGTGGCGAGGGCGTTCGGTACGGACTCAGGATGCCGGCGGCTGCGGCACCTTCTTGGACTTGTGCGCCGGCACCTCGGCGACGGGCCGGCCACTGCGCTGCTGGCCCGGCAGGGGGCGTGAGCGCCGCCCGTAGATCAGCTCCGACGAGTCGAGCAGCCAGGGCACGAGCGTGATCGAGACGCCGTGCACGAGCATGAGCTGCTGCGCCAGACGGCGTGAGCGGCGGTTGTGCAGGATCGACTCCCACCAGTGGCCCACGATGAACTGAGGCAGGTACACCGTGACGACGGCCGAGCCGTTGTTCTCGCGGTATTTCTTGATGAAGGTCGACACCGGCGAGCTGTAGGTGCGGTACGGCGAGTCGATGATGACGAGCGGGATCGGGATCTCGTGCTCCGCCCACTCCTTCTGCAACCGGGCCGCGTCTTCGTCGGTGATGGCGACGTGCACGCCCAGGGTCTTGTCGTGGTTGGCGGCGAGAGCGTAATCGATGGCCTTCATCACGGGCTTCTGCAGGCGGTTCACCAGGACGATGGCGACGTCGCCCGACGAGCCGAAGTGCACGTCGTCGTCCATCCGGATCTCGTGCTCGACGTCGCGGTAGTACCGGTTCACGCCGATCATGAGCACCGCGAGGATCGGGATCGCGATGAAGACCAGCCACGCCCCGTGGGTGAACTTGGTGATGGTCACGATGACGAGCACGAGCACGGTCATCGCGGCACCGACGGAGTTGATCCACAGACCCGAGACGGCCGAGCGGCGTTCGATCGCGGCGGACTGCTGCTTCGCGGCCTCGGGCGGAAGGTCCCTCAGCCCGCGCAGCGCGCGGCGCCAGTGCCGGACCATGCCGATCTGACCCAGCGAGAACGACACGAACACCCCGATGATGTAGAGCTGGATCAGCGTCGTGAGGTTGGCCTGGTAGACGATCAGCACGCCGATGGCGACGATGCCGAGGATGATCATGCCGTTGGAGTAGACCAGGCGGTCGCCGCGGGTGTTCAGCGCCTTGGGGGCGTAGCCGTCGCGCGCGAGCACCGATCCCAGCAGGGGGAAGCCGTTGAACGCGGTGTTGGCCGCGAGCAGCAGCACGCACGCGGTCGCGGCCTGGATGATGAAGAACGGGATGCTGCCCATGCCGAAGGTCGCGGCGGCGACCTGAGCCATGAGGCTCGGCTGCGGGTTGTTGGCGCAGTCGAAACCGACCAGGTTGCAGGGGTTCTCGGCGTAGTGCACGCCCGAGATGAGTGCCAGCGCCGTGAGGCCGACGAACAGGACGATGGCGATGCCGCCCATCATCGTGAGCGTGGTCTGGGCGTTGCGGATCTTCGGCATGCGGAACGCGGGCACGCCGTTCGACACGGCTTCGACACCGGTGAGGGCGGAACATCCGCTCGAGAACGCGCGCAGTACGAGCAGGATCAGCGCGGCTTGCGTGAGCGATTCGGCCTGCACGGCGTACTGGGCGCTCTCGGCCACGGGGGCGTTGCCCAGGAGCGTGCGCCCGAGCCCGACGACGATCATGAGGCCGACCGAGCCGATGAAGAGGTAGGTCGGGATCGCGAAGACGCCCGAGGCCTCGCGCACTCCGCGGAGGTTCACGACGACGATGAGAATGACGAACCCGACGGCGATCTCGACGCGGAAGGGATTCAATTCAGGCAACGCCGAAATGATGTTGTCGACTCCGGATGCCACCGACACGGCGACCGTGAGCACGTAGTCGACCAACAGGGCCGCGGCCACCACCACACCCGGCACCTCGCCGAGGTTCTTGCTGGCGACCTCGTAGTCGCCACCGCCCGAGGGGTAGGCCTTGATCAGCTGTCGGTAGCTCAGCACCACCACGATCAGCAGCAACACGACGGCTGCGGCGACCCACGGGCTGAGGGTCAGGAGGGCCGTTCCACCGATGAGCAGGATCATCAGGAGTTCCTGCGGGGCGTAGGCCACGGAGGACAGCGCGTCGGAGGCGAAGATGGGCAACGCCATCTTCTTCGGAAGGAGCTGCTCGTCGAGTTTCTCGGAGGTGAGGGGCTCGCCGATCAGGATGCGTTTCGCGATCGGCGTCTCTTCGCCGTCAACGCGACTTTCGTCAGTCACGGCGCGCGACACTACGCGCACTCAGGGCGTTGCGCAATCTGACGCGCAGGTCGTTCAGCCTCTGGTCGCTGGAACGTGATCAACGAATGCAACGGATGCCGTATTCCCGACATTCCAAGAATGCGATCAGCGCACGGCGGTCTCGGCGATGAATGCGGCCACGGCGTCGGCGCCGACGTGGTCGTCGGCGGAGATCGTGACGACGGCATCGCCGGCGAAGACGATGAGCTGGCCGTACGCCCCGTGCAGGCGCCACGCGTCGCCCGGTCCGTCCCACCCGCCGAGGGCGTAGCGCCGGTAGCCGTCGCCGGTGCCGCCGGTCTCGATCCAGCCCGAGTGCATGGCATCCACCGTCTCGGGCGAGACGAGGCGGCGACCGTTCCAGACGCCCCGATCCCGGATGAGCAGACCGATCCGCGCCATCTCGTCCGTCCGCAGCGCGAGCCCCTCGCCGCCGAGCACCCGCCCGTTCGGGCAGCGACGCCACGAGAGGTCGTCGAGCCCGAGGGGGACGAACAGGCGCGGACGGAGGAACTCCTCGACGTCTCCGGTGCGCTGCGAGAGCACGTGCATCGCGGTGTAGGTGCTCGCATTCGAGTACTGGAACACCCGGCCGCGCGACGGGCGCGACAAGAATTCGGCGGCGAGATCGGGCCAGTCGGTCATCATCGTCTCGGAGTACGCGAAGTCGACGCCGCTCGACATCGAGAGCAGGTGCCTCAGCGTCACGTCCGAGGTCGCGGGAACGATCCGGGCGACGGGCTCGTCGAGGTCCACGAGCCCTTCGTCGGCGGCGAGGCCCGCGGCCAGCACCGCGACGGCCTTGGCGACGGAGTGGATCTCTTCGCGTACGTCGGCCGCCCATCGGTGCGTCGCCATGTCGTCACCGACGTGCACGTGCAGGCCGTGGGCGCCGAAGCCGGTCTCGTCGATGCGGGCGACGATGTCGTCGCGGAGGGCGTCGGCGCGGGTCATGCTCCCAGGCTACGGGCGCGTCGGCAAACCGACCGGGGCGTTCGCGCCGGCTCAATAGGCTCGTCGAGTGGACTCCATCGTGCGCTCGGGCCTGCTCGCCGTCGCGGCGGGAGCGGTTGTGGCGGTGCTGGCCTTCGTGCCGTTCGTCGCGATCAGCTACCGTCGTCGCGGCGGTCTGACGCTGTGGCGCACGCTGCTGTGGGCGGGCGCGGCGGTGTCTTTCTGGGCGATCTGGACGTACACCCTCATCCCCCTGCCCGCATCGCAGGTCTACCGCTGCGCGGGGGTCAACCTGCAGCCCTTCGCCTTCGTCGATGACATCCGCTCCGCCGTCGCCGTGTCGGGGCGGTACCTGACCGACCCGGTCGTGCTGCAGGTGGCCTTGAACGTGCTGCTGTTCGCCCCTCTCGGCTTCTTCCTGCGGGTGCTCGGCGGCCGCGGCATCGTCGTCGCGGGTCTCGCGGGTTTCCTGGCGTCGGGTCTCATCGAGACGACGCAGCTCACCGGCGTGTGGGGGATCTTCCCGTGTGCCTACCGGGTTTTCGACGTCGACGACGTGATCGCCAACACCAGCGGAGCGTTGCTCGGCTCGCTCCTGGCCTTCGCCGTACCGGCGCAGCACCGGGGGGTGAAGAAGGCTCCGGATGCCGAGGAGCCCCGCCCCGTGACCCGCCGGCGGCGACTGCTCGGCATCGTCTGCGATGTCGTGGGCACCTGGCTCGTCGGCTTCGGCGTGACGACGGTGCTGCAGGCGGCGCTCGTGCTGTCGGGCCGCGACGCGGACTCGACCGCGGCATCCGGGCTGGCCATCGTCATCGGCACGGTCTGCTCGGCGGCGCTGTGGGCGGCCGTGGTGCTGGCGACCGGGCGTTCGGTCGGCGACATCGCCACGCGCGTGCGATTCACCGACGGCGTCCTGCCGGCGTGGCTCGCCCGGCCGCTGCGCTTCGTCACCGGCGCGGGAACGTACGTGCTGCTCGCGTCTCTCCCGACCCCGTGGTCGCTGACGTCGATCGTGCTCGCACTCGCCACGGTGGTCATGCTGTTCGTCTGGCGCGACGGCCGCGGCCTCACGGGCTGGATCGGGCGGCGCCGCCTGGTCGACGACCGCGCAGGGGTCGTGAGCCCGTCGGTGGACCGGGCCACATCCGCTTGATGACAATCTTTGCCATCAAGGGTAACCTCTCTTCATGGCGACGATGAACATTTCGCTCCCCGACGAGCTGCGGGCTTTCGCCGACGAGCAGGTGGCCGCCCACCTCTTCGCGTCGAGCAGCGAGTACGTGCGCGAGCTCATCCGGCGCGACCGCGACAACGCCCGGCTCCGTGACGCCGTTCTCGAGGGCATCCGCTCCGGCGACGGCTCGGAGATGGACGCCGGCTACTTCGATCGGCTGCGCGCCCGCGCCACCGAAACCCGATGACGCGCCGCGTCGGCTCTAGTCCTCTCGCGCCTCTGAAGACTGAGGCGCTCCTCAGCGGTTGCGGAACTCCTCTTCGAGCACGCCCATGAGCACCTCGTCGAAGAACCGCCCGCCGTGGAAGGCGACCTGCCGACGCACGCCCTCCCGCACGAATCCGGCCTTCTCGTAGGCGCGGATCGCGCGATCGTTGAACGCCCACACGCGCAGTTCGACCTTTCGCACCCCGAGCTCGTCGAACGCGTAGCGGAGCATCGTGCGCGTGGCATCCGTTCCGTACCCTCGACCGACAGCATCGGGACCGATGATGATCGCGAGGGTCGCGACGCGTGCGGGCAGGGTCGCGCCCCACAGGGTCGCGTGTCCGATCAGGCTGCCGGTCTCGTCGTCGATGCTGAAGCCGGCTCCGCCGGGGGAGTCGTTGCGGCTCCAGATCTGGAACATCTCACGCAGTGCCGCCTCCGGACGAACCGTCACGCTCGCCTGCTGCAGCGTGGCGGCATCGCTTCGCCGCCACCAGTCGACGAGCGGTTCGAGGTCGGCATCCGCGAGTCCCCTGAGCCGCACGCGCTCCCCTCGCAGTAGCGCGGAGCCGTAGGCAAGGGCGGAGTCGGTGTCGTGGATCGCGTCATCGGCCATGATCCGACGCTACCGAACACGCCCCGGGCCGCTACCGTTGCGGCATGAACGAGCCGTTGTCGGCCGCAGACGCCCGCATCCTGGCGCTGGAGTCCGACGTCGTGCGCGGACACGCGCTGAAGCTCCTCGTGCTCGACCCGGGCGACGCCCTCGACCTCGACGCCCTGCGCGCCAGCGTCGCCGAGAGGCTCCCCGCCTTCCCGCGCGGGCGCCAGGTGGTCGTCGACGACCGCGGTGTTCCGTCGTGGGCGGATGCCGACGAGCTCGACCTCGCGCATCACGTGCGGCAGCGCGCGGCGGCGGACCCGGCCGAACTGCGCGCGGTGGTCGGACACCTCATGTCGGAACCGCTCGATCGCTCGCGCCCGCTGTGGAGCATCGACCTCATCGGCCCGCTCGCCGACGGCCGCGAGGCCCTCGCCGTGCGGCTGCACCATGCGGTCGCCGACGGACTGACGGCCGTGCGCTTCCTCGAGAGCGTCGTCTTCGAGCCGCACGACGCGCCCGCGCATGACGTCGGCGTGCGCGACCCAGAGGCGCGGCCGACCCGCTGGAGCGAATGGGAGCGGATGCCGCAGACCCTCGCCCGCGAACTCGGTCACCCCGGTTCCCGGTCGCCGTTCGACCGGCCGATCACCGCGCGCCGCGCGCTCGCCTTCGTCGACGTGCCGCTCGCCGAGGCCCGAGCGGTCGGGGCCTCGCGCGCCGATCACGCCACCGTCAACGACGTGCTCCTCGCCGTCATCGGGGGCGCGCTGCGCCGACGGCTCCTGCATCACGGGCACACCCCGCGGCTCAACGCCCAGGTGCCGGTGAGCCTGCACGAGCGGGGGGAGGATGCCGCGGCATCCGGAAACCGCGACTCATTCATCGACCTCGACCTGCATCTGCACGAGCCCGACGACCTGCGGCGCCTCGACCTGCTCAGCGCGCAGACCCGCGAGCGCAAGCGCGGGCACGATGCCCGTTCTCTCGACGAGCTCTTCCACGCGCTCGCCGCGGCCGGTCCGGTGGGGGTCTTCGCGCGCGGGCTCGCCGACGACCCGCGGGAGTTCGCCCTCGCGATCTCGAACGTCCCCGGACCCCGGGTCGCGGTCGCCGTCGCCGGGCGACGGGTGGCGCACGTTTACACCTCGTCGGAGCCCGGCCCGCGCCACGCGCTGCGCGTCGCGGCGGTCTCGAACGATCGCTGGCTCGGCGTGGGCTTCTGCGTCGATCCGCTCGCCGTGCCCGACGTCGAGCTGCTCGCCGATGCGGCGCACGACGCGTGGGAAGCGCTGCGCGCCGGCTCGGCCTGATCTGCGGGCGCGGCTCGCGTGCACCGCGGCGGGGATCGTGACCGACATGCCGTCTCCGGATGCCGTGGCGCGGTATGACGCGGATTCGGCCCGCGGTTGTGCTCTCCCGCTCATGCGTACACCTCGCTCTCAGCGGGTGGAGGGAGAGGAAGCGATTCCCACGCTTCGACGTCGCGGGGGAGCTGTCTGTCGTGTGTGGAGAGGATCACCGCTGCCTGTGTGGCCCCCAGCGCGTCGGTGAGTTCGTCGACGAGGGCGATGGACAGATGGTTGGTGGGTTCGTCCAGCAGCAGTACGTGCGGTTTCGAGGCGAGAACCAGCGCGAGGTCCAATCGGCGTTGCTGTCCCATCGACAGCTCACCTATGCGCTTGCCTGACTCCCGCGCACGAAGGAGTCCGAGCTGAGACAGGCCTACAGCCTCGCTCGAGGAAATCTGCCGGGCGGTGACGAGTTTGTCGACATGCTCGGCGTAGACGGAGCTGGCCCGCCGATCGAGCGGCAGCGAGCTTTCCTGGCGAAGAATGCCGAGACGCACGTGCTGCGGGCGGCGAACGGTGCCCGTGTGGGGCTGAAGGTTGCCGGAGCGGTAACCCTCATACCCGTCGCCATACGTGCGCGGCCGACCGTCAGCGGTGGGATCGAGGTCGATGATCGTCTCCGCGACATCGGAGAGCAGGGCGCGATCGTGTGTCACGACGATCACCCCACCGTTGCGCGAGCGCAACCGCGAGGTCAAGAAGTCAACCAGCCCCAGGGGGGTCTGGGACACCAGCGGGTGCGCGGCCGCCACGCCTCGCACCCGACCTGTCTCGACGCCGGAGCACCGCCGCCGCGCGAGGGCGCGCGCCGAATAGGCTGGGAGAGAAGGAGTCCCATGTCGTCGAGAGCAGGGCGCGCTCAGCGCGCGGGTCGCGGTGTCGCCGCGGCCGCTGTCGCGACCTTCCTCGCCACCGTCTCGCACGGCGCGGTCGACTCCGCTCTGCCGTCCGCGATCAACATCGCCGTCGCCCTCTGCCTCGCCACCCCGGTGTGCGTGCTGCTGGCCGGGCGGGCGATGTCGTGGTGGCGTCTATCGGCGGCTGTCGCGCTCAGCCAGGCGTTGTTCCACGGCATCCTGATCCTCGATCTGCGCGGTGACGGGGCCGCCGTGAGCGGGGGCCACCATGGCACGGCCGCGGTCGTGATCGACACGGCTGCATCCACGCATGCCGTCGCGGCGCACGCCGGGCACTCGCCGTGGATGTGGGCCGCGCACGCCTTCGCCGCCGTCGTGACGATCCTGGCCCTCGGCCGGGGTGAGCGCGCCGCGCAGGCGATCGCCCGCTTCTTCATCGCCGCTCTTCTGGTTCTGCGTCCGTTCCGGGGCATCGCCGCGCACACGGATGCCGTGCGCACCGAGCCCGAGCCGCTGCTGCTGCCGCAGGCGATGACGGTGCTGTCGCCGATGAGGCACCGGGGTCCGCCGCTCGCGGCCTGACCTCGACCCCTCCTCTCGCGCGTCAAACGCCTTCTCGGCGTGCGCACTTTCAGAAAGCAGCAACCCATGTCTCGCAAGACCACTCTCCGCCGTACCCTCCTGGGCCTCACCGCGGGTGCCGCCCTCGCCGTCGCCGTGCCGCTGGCGGCCTCGGCGCACGTCACCGTCAACCCGAACACCGCCACTCCCGGCAGCTACGCCACGGTCAACTTCCGTGTTCCGACCGAGTCCGAGACGGCGTCGACCGTCAAGCTCGAGGTGACGCTGCCCACCGACACCCCCCTCAGCGCGGTGCTCGTCGAGCCCGTTCCGGGCTGGACCGCCACCGTCGAGAAGGGCGCGCTCCCCGCCCCCGTCGAGGTCGAGGGCAACACCATCACCGATGCCGCGCTGAAGATCGTGTGGCAGGCCGACCCCGGCGTGGGGATCGGGCAGGACCAGTTCCAGATGTTCTCAGCGGTGCTCGGTCCCGTGCCCGACACCGGGCACATCGTGCTGCCCGCCGAGCAGACCTACTCCGACGGAGAGGTCGTCGACTGGGCGGCGACGCCCGACCAGGTCGCGGCCGACGAGTCGCTCGAGCCGGCGCCCGTGCTCTACATCACCGACACCCCGCCCACGGGTGAGCACAGCCACGGCTCGACCGCGAGCGGCTCGACCGACCACGCGGCCGATGACATGACCGCGGCTGCCTCGACGAGCGACGACTCCTCGGGCGTGGCGCTCGGTCTGAGCATCGCGGCCCTCGTGGTCGCGGCCGTCGGCGCCGTCTTCGGCGCCCTCGCCTTCGCGCGCCGGTCGAAGCGCGCCTGATCATGGGCTCCCGGAACACGCTGCGTCGGGTTCTGGCCGGGGCGGTGGTCGTCGCAGCCGCGATGACCGCCGCCCTCGGCGGGGCCATCGCGGCCTCGGCGCACGACAGCCTCGTGTCGTCGTCGCCGGCCGAGGGCGAGAGCGTGTCGTCGCTGTCGGAGGTGTCGCTCGACTTCAGCGCCAACCTGCTCGGTTACGACGGCGGCAACATCGTCATCGTGCTCGGCCCCGACGGTCGGCACTACGAGAGCGACTGCGCGGCCCTCGCGGGTCCGAATCTCACGACCTCGGTGGCCCTCGGCGACCCCGGCGACTACTCGATCGAGTGGCGTGCCGTCTCATCCGACGGTCACCCCGTCTCGGGCGTCATCCCGTTCACGTACACCGGCGCGAGCACCTCGGCCGGTACCGACGCGTCGGTGTGCGCGAGTGCCGCGGGCGCAACCGCGGCCCCGGTCGAAGCCGCCCCGGCCTCCGACGGCGGTGCGCCCTCGGGCCTGCTGATCGGCCTCCTCGCCGGTGGCGGGGTGCTGGTGCTGGTGGTCGTGCTGATCGTCATCATCGTGCGGACGCGTCCGCGGGAGGACTGACCCGCGGCGAGGGTCCGCTCAGCGTGGGCCCGCGCGGGGTGTCGGACGAGTCTGCGGATGCCGATCGACCCGGCCGGTCTTCGACGTTCGACGTTCGCGGACCGGACGTGCGGCGCGCCGGGGTAACGGCATCCGGGATCGGTGTGTCGCCCTCCGGCCCGCACGCCCGCGAGGAGCCCCGGCCTACAGGCTCGAGCCCGACACCGAGAACGTGTCGCAGGCGTTCACCCCGCCCTGACGCCCGGTGTCGAACCACCGCTGGCGCTGCTCGCTCGAGCCGTGGGTCCAGCTCTCGGGGTTGACGACCCCGCCCGACTCGGCCTGGATGTGGTCGTCGCCGACGGCCGCGGCCGCCGCGAGGGCGTCGGTGATCTGCTGGTCGGTCGGGGGCTCGAGGTAGGGCGTGCCGGTCTCGTCGACCTGTTCGCCCGCGTTCGCCACCCACGCGCCGGCGAAGCAGTCGGCCTGCAGCTCGGTGCGCACGCCGTTGCTGTCGGGTCCGGTCCCGTTGTTCGGGTGCTGGTCCATCACGCCGATGAGGTTCTGCACGTGGTGGCCGTACTCGTGGGCGAGCACGTACAGCTGGGCGAGGGGACCTGCGGTGGTGTCGTACTGCTCGCGCAGGATCGCGAAGAAGGTGGGGTCGACGTACACCGTCTCGTCGGGCGGGCAGTAGAACGGCCCCGTGGCGTTCGAGGCCGTGCCGCACGTGGTCGAGGTCGAGCCGTCGACGATGATCAGCTGCGGAGCCCGGTACCCCTCGAGGGTGTTGCCCCAGAACTGGTCGAGGTTGAGAGATGCGGCCGCGAGTCGGCAGTCGTCGTTGCTGTTGGCATCCGCGCCCGTCTCGCAGCTGGCGACGCGTTCGCCGCCGCTCTGCGGGGCTGCCGGGGCGCCGCCTCCGCCGAGCAGACCGGTGAGGTCGGTGCCGGTGAACAGCGAGATCAGCAGCACGACGATGCCGCCGACGCCGACGGCTCCGCCGCCCACCGCGGCCACGGTGCCGCCGCGTCGCTTGGCGGTGTTGTTGCCGACGCGGGCGTTGTCGTTGAAGGTCACGGGCGTGACGCTACCCGCGGGGCGGCCCGAGAAGAGGGGGCTGGACGCGGCACGAATACCCTGTGCGCGCAGAAAGCCGGCGTCCTCGCAACCCCCCGGTGCGACGGACCCGCACGCGTACCGTCAGCCCGGAGGAGCAGCGCGGCCCCGGCGTCCGCTCCTCGCGGAGAGACATCGGAGAACGCCATGCCCCTGACACGCCGTACCTTCCTCGCCGGATCGGGAGCGCTCGCGCTGCCCTTCCTCCTCGCCAGCTGCGGGTTCGTGCAGACCGCCCCCGCCGAGAAACGTCAAGGCACCCTCACCTTCACCACGTGGGGGACGGATGCCGAGCTCGCGGGCTTCCGCGCCGCGATCGCCGCCTTCGAAGCGGCCAACGAGGGCTCGACCGTCGAGCTCAACGCCGTGCCCTACGAGCAGATGTTCACCAACATCGACGCGCAGCTGCAGGCGGGCAACCCGCCCGACATCTTCCGCGTGCCCTATTACACGTTCGGCGCGTACGCGGGTCGCGGCCAGCTGCTCGACCTGAAGCCCCTGCTGTCGGCCGACCGCCAGGGGCAGTTCACCCCGCAGGCGTGGGCTGCGGTGCAGAACGGCGACGGCACCTTCGGCCTGCCGCACCACACTGACACCTCGGCGATCCTCGTCAACCTCGACCTGTTCCGTCAGGCCGGGATCGACGCGTCCGAGATCCCGACCTCGCCCGAGAACGCCTGGACCTGGGACCAGCTCGACGCCCTTGGTGAGCGACTGCGCGCCGGACTCCCGGCCGACCGCTGGCCGTGGGCCTACAACTGGCAGGGCAACGGGGTCACCCGCTGGCTGAGCCTGCTCTTCCAGTCCGACGGTGCGTTCCTCGAGTCCGACCAGAAGACCCCGGCGATCGACTCCGATGCGGCCCGCGAGGCCGTCGAGTTCTCGAGCTCGTTCTTCACCAAGAACTACGTGCCCGCCAACAACACGATCGCCTCCTCCAGCTACGCGGCCGAGTCGTGGTTCTCGCAGTCGGTGGCGATGGTGTGGTCAGGGGCCTTCCAGATCCCGGATGCCGACACCACGGCCGACTTCGAATGGACGGCGACCTACGCGCCCCGCAACGCCCGCGCGGGCAGCGACTTCGGCGGCAACGCGCTCGTGGCGACCGCGAACACACAGCAGCCCGAGCTGGCCGCGGCGTTCCTGGAGTTCGTGACCGATGCCGATCCCATGCGCGACTTCTGCCGCGCGGCATCTCTCCTCCCCACCCGTGGCGACCTGCTCAACGACCAGCTCGAGTTCGACGTGCGGCCCGAGCTCGCCCCGGTCTTCGCCGGCCAGGCCTCGCTCGTGCAGCCGCAGGACGTCGCCCAAGTCGCGAGCCCCTCGATGTCGGCGATCATCCCGGTGCTCAAGGAGCAGCTCGACCTCGCCTTCACCGGCGCCCAAGATGCCGCGACCACGGTGACGAACCTGCAGTCGGGCATCGGAGCGGCCACCGGTGGCTGACACCGCGGTCGCCCGACCGCGCCTGTCGCGACAGGGCCGACCGGAGCGGGGGGAGCGCCTGCGCACCCGCCGCCCCGGCGCCCGTCGCGAGGCGCTCGCGGCGTACGGGTTCCTCGCGCCGAACTACCTGCTGCTGCTGGTGTTCGTGCTCGTGCCGCTGGTGGGGGCGTTCTTCGTCAGCCTGCAGCGCACCGACGGGTTCGGCGACGGCACCTTCGCGGGCCTCGACAACTACGCACGGCTCGTCGGTGACCCGCTGTTCTGGCGGGCGCTGGGCAACACCGTGCTGTTCACTCTGCTCGTGACGCCGCTGTCGATGCTGCTGGGCCTGGTCGCCGCGACGCTGCTCAACACCGCGCTGCCGGCCCGGCCGCTCTGGCGCTCGCTGCTGATCCTGCCGATGGCCGTGTCGGGCGTGGCCACCGCGCTGATCGGCGTGCTCGTGTTCGATCAGAACTCCGGCATCCTGAATCGCATCCTCACCGCCGTGGGTCTGTCGCCCGTCACGTGGCAGTCCGATCCGGTGCCCGCGTTCGCGACCATCGTGCTGGCGACGGTCTGGTGGCGCACGGGCTTCAACATGCTCATCTACCTCGCGGGGCTCCAGGGCATCGGGCCCGACCTGTACGAGGCGGCGACCCTCGACGGCGCGAACCGGTGGCAGCGCTTCCGCAACGTCACGATCCCGCTGCTCGGACCCACGTCGTTCTTCCTCGTCGTGCTGAACGTGATCTTCTCGTTCCAGGTGTTCGACATCGTGTTCGTGCTCACCGGCGGCGGACCGGGAGGCGCGACGAGCGTGCTCGTCACCTACGCCTACGAGACGGGGTTCGTCACGCGCGACCAGGGCTACGCTGCCGCGATCGGCATGGTGCTGTTCCTCTTCGCCCTCGTGTTCGCCGCGGCGCAGTACCGCGCCTCTCGCACCAAGGATGTGGTCGAGTGAGCCTCGACGAGCGCCTGGATGCCACGGCATCCGCGTCCCCCCTCGCCCCGCCCGCGGTGACCCCGGGCCGGCGTGCCCGCGACCGGTCGCGGCGGGGGAGTGCGATCGTGCGCACCCTCATCGTCGCGGTGGTCGGGCTGGCCGCCGTATCGCCGCTGTACTGGATGCTCGCCGTCGCCTTCTCGTCGCGCGCCGAGCTGCTCGGTGGGCGGGAACTGCGCCTGTGGCCGCGCGAGGTGACCTTCGAGAACTTCGAGCGCGTCTTCGCCTCGTTCCCCGTAGCGACCTGGTTCGGCAACTCGGTCGCGATCGCGGTCGTGGTGACCCTCATCTCGGTCAGCACGAGCCTGCTCGCCGGCTACGCCTTCGCGCAGCTGCGTTTCCGCGGGTCGACGGCGCTGTTCTTCCTCGCGCTCGCAACGCTCGTGCTGCCGGTGCAGGTGATCATGGTGTCGCTGTTCCGCATCGTCACCGCGGCCGGGCTGTACGGCACCTATTGGGCGGTGATCCTGCCCGTGTCGGCCTCGGCGTTCGGGCTCTTCCTCGCGCGGCAGTTCATGCTCGGCATTCCGCGCGAACTGATCGAAGCCGCCCGCCTCGACGGGGCCGGTCACGTGCAGACGTTCCTGCGGGTCGTGCTGCCGCTGTCGAAGCCGCTCATCGCGGTGCTGGTGTTCATGAGCCTGCTGTCGTCGTGGAACGACTTCGCCTGGCCCCTGATCGCCCTGCGCGAGAACCGCCTGTTCACTCTGCCGATCGGCCTGCTCTACCTGCAGGGCCAGTTCGGCAGCGACTACGGCGCCACCATGGCCTACGCGCTGCTGAACGTGGTGCCGATCGCGATCGTGTTCCTGGTGTTTCAGCGGTACTTCGTGGCGGGCTTCGCGCGCAGCGGCATCAAGTGAGGCGCTTAGGTCCCTGGGCTCTGCGAACGGTCTGGGCCCATCGAGGATGGGCTTGGCTTCGACATACTCATCGGGTGCGGTGGGCTCAGCCGTTGCGTCACACGGCGAAGTAGGGTGCCATCGGGTCCAGGTTCCCGCGCCCGTGGATGCGGGCGCCCCAACTGGAAAAGGCAGCATCGCTGACGATCTCGCTTGGGGTTCTCTGCGGCCCGCGGCCCATGCCCGCACAGTCGTGATCGGTGGTCATGAGCAGGCGACTCCATCCATGCACGCACAGCCCGGTGTCTACGCAGTTCTCCTGGGTTCGGAGTCTCGACGGGGGCCGGTGTGCTCACCGGCTGGGGCGTCGTGAAAGAGCTCGTGGCCCACGTCGCCGCGGCAGCAGACCCGTCCAACCCCAGCGCCTCCTCCACAGCCCGCGAAGATCCCGAACGATGGTGGAAGGAGCATGCTGACGGAGATCTCGGCTATGCCGCACTCCTTGAAAAGTTGGGGCCATCGGCGGCCGCGCGGCAAGGACTCCTTGCGGGATTCTTCGAGCCCCGCTCCGACGACGACGGCACCCTTGCCTTACGGCCAAGCCAAGCGCACCGCGCGATCGCGGAACTCGTTCGCCGCGGGAGTGTCAAGGTCATCGTCAACACCAACTTCGACCGACTCGACCCGTCGGCATCCGACGGATACTTCTTCACAACGATGAAGGATGTGGCACGGACTATGTGAACCAGGCGGGTTCCGGGGCCCCTTCGCGCACCGACCAGTTGATCTCGAATGATTCGCGGGGCGGATCTAGCTGGATGCTGCGATGAATGCCATGCGCGGACGCGCTGGGGTGCGGTAGGTCGCCCGAGCCAGACGCGCGCACACCCTGTGCAACTCTGCGCTCTGTTGGGTGAGCCGACCACGCAGGTTCGAAGCAAGCAAGTCAGGTGCTGAGTTGTAGGAGAGTCCCACGGGGGCGGCACCTTAGCTCTGGGTCGACTGCTGGACGTGAAACAACGATCGAGAGGTCGCCGTTCGGTGGGACGGTCTGCTTAGAGGGATCGCGATTGCCACGCGGCCAGCGCAAACCGCTCGAAAAGTATGGCATGTTTGCATGCGTTTTGCCCCATTCACTCATAGCGGAAAAAGACCCCGCGAGCCGACAAGTCGTTACCTCTTTCACCCGTTTCGGCTTAAAAATTCAACCCTCCGAGACCTGGCCGGAAGGTGCCTAAATGGATACTTTTGAGCCGGTCGCAGATGTGCTGCGAGGAAAAAGAGGGAGTCGCGTGAGTACGTTTAGGGGACCCGCTGTGATTATTACGGCGGCAATTGTCGGAGGAGCGTTATCGCTGGGTGGTGCAATTGCGGCATCCGCGGCGACTGGATCTTCTCTCTACTGCAATTCCGTATCGGCGAGCACGCCGTACAAGGCTTCGAGCGGAAAGGCCTATGCCTCCGGGAGCTGGAACTGTCCCGCCAGTGGCGGTCGGCAGGCTGTGATCGAGATTCACCACGTGTCTGGATGGTGGCACCCTTATGTGGCGGGCAATACAGTGGACGCTACATACAACGGAAGCATCTCCGCGTCCGGCTGCTACCCGTCCCAGGCGAATCAGCAAGCCGAGTACTTCAATCAAGTTCGCCTGCAAAATTCGAGCCAGACGGGTGACTGGGTCATCAGTTCGAATGGCAGCTTCCGGATTGGTTGCTAATTACGAGGCGGAGGCGCCCGCGGTTAGTATCGCTGGCGCCTCCGTCCAATATGTGCGGAGTCGACCCCCGCAAATCACAGCGATGTCTCTCGAGATTCACAATGAGGTCGTGGCGGTCGTCGGGCGAAATGGTGCAGGGAAGTCGACGTTGTTGAACGCAATCACCGGTTTAACGCCCTTGACAACCGGGTCTATTCGAATCTTCGGACATGATCCCTTCGCCAGGTCGAGCCGGCGAGATGCGATGAGACGCGTCGGGTATCTCCCTCAGGAATTTGGATTCGTGCCAAGCTTCACAGTTCAAGAGTTCGTTGAATACGGTGCTTGGCTGAAGGGCGTGAAAAGAGACCGCGTTGCAAGTATGGTCACTGCGGCCCTGGAAGAAGTAAGTCTGCTCCACGAGCGTCACACGAAGATGGGCAAGTTATCAGGGGGGATGCGTAGAAGGGCGGGTATCGCTCACTCCGTCGTGCATGGCCCGGATCTGCTCATTCTGGATGAACCAACGGCTGGACTAGATCCGGAGCAGAGGATTCGATTTCGAGAGCTGATTCGTCTTCTTGCGCCAGGCCGTGCGGTGGTCATGAGCTCCCACCTCGTTGAGGACGTGCAAGCTCTCGCGGCGAGGATCGTTGTGCTTGAGGCGGGTCAGATTGCCTTCTCGGGCACCGTCGAGGAGCTGGAGACGTTCGGTGAACTCGAAGGTGCTGGCGACAGCGCATTAGAGAAGGGTTACATCCGGGTTTTAGGCGAGGCGGGGCAACGATGAGGATCTTTCTGCTCGAACTTCGAAGGTCCCCGTTGCTGCTGGCTGCCCCAGTGATGTACGCGACGGCAGGGGTCTTCGGGCTGAGCGCCGCGTATCCGATGCTGGCGAGCTGGACAAACGTGGTTTCGACTCTCTTCTCGGCCCAATCGTTCATAGCCCCGCTGGTCGCCGGTGTCGCGTGTTGGAGTGGATTGCGCTCCAAGCGCCGGGCGCTCCAGGTTGCAGAACGAACAGCGATCAGGAGCCGCGCGTCAGTGCAACTCCTGCTGATGGCCGCGGACTCATTCTGGCTTTTGTTGGCGTCGGCCGCCATGTGTGGTGCATTCCTCATTCGAGCTGCATTCGTCGGTCTGACGGGAGTGCCGGTGTTTCCCAGCCTGGCTTACGGGGTGATCCTCCCAATCCTGTTCTGCCTGACGGGACACTTGATCGCGCTATGTCTACGGCAGTGGTTCGCTATACCCGTTGCGGTCTCCGTTCCGCTTGCCTTGTATGCCATCAACACGTTTGGCACAGGGAGCAGTGCTGTTCTGTCCTTAAATCCTCTATATCGCTTCAGTGAAAACGATCCCTACGAGCCTGTCGCAAGTTTCTACCTTGCGCAAATTCTCGTCCTCGCCGGGTATTGCGTAGCGCTTGTCGCGCTGGTCATCTTCTTCGGTCGCTCGACCCGATATCTGCGAATCGTTTTCATCTCGCTAACGGCGGCTCCGTTTCTGATATGCGGAGTAACGCTATTGCATACGCAAAGCGTCAACGCAACTGTAGCGAGGCAGCCAGCTATGATCCTCCTCACCTACAGTCGGACAGGTATGCAGATCGAGGTCATGGATCTTTATAAGCCTGTAGCGGAGGATCTGACAAGGACGTGGGGTCGAATATCGGAACTGACATCAGGGTCGTCGTTGCAGTTCACTCATCTGCGTGAAGACTTCGACCCCGTGTATGACCCGAGCAGAGTTGCGGGCCGATTCTACCGACTCGACCTAAATCCAAGATCCGCCACCGTGGCAGCTTCGTCGGTCGAAATGGCTTTTTACGATATTGCGCCGTGCTTTTCAGGTTCAGGCGGAGGCGAGGGCGACTGGTGGCTGGAGGGCTCTCTGGTAGTGCGGACGTGGTTCCAAGGGCAGGGGGAGCTGCCCAGGAGTGTTTTCACGTCGGACACCGAAATGCAGTCGGCGCTCGATTTCTTGAACCGCATGGACGGCCCCACTGCGAACAACTGGGTGATCGGGCACGCCCCGGATATTAAAGGTTGCCGATGGAGTCGAACGGACTTCGGTCTATGAGGCTATTTCTGCGAAGTCGACGCGTTTACATATTTCTGCCTCTTTGTTTTCTCTTTGAGGCGTCGCTCCTTGCCTGGGGGGAACCCTCCCTCGTTGTCCGGCATTCCGCCGATTACTACGCGGTTCCGATCGGTGTTATGGCCCAGTTTTTCGTCGCTTTCGGAGTTTCGTTCACATCTTCGTCGGAGATGGGATGGGTAGAAAGACTTGCCTTCAGGCGCATGTGGCCGCGTCGACTTGCCGTCGTGCTCCTGGCGCTCAGCGGAGTTGGACTGACTGCATCTGTAGTCTCAGTCCTCCTCGGGCCACTTGGTACCCTCGATACGTTCGCCGTTCTGCGCTCTGCCCTGGGCCTTTCCGGCCTGGGGCTCGCAGCTGCGTTTTTCCTGCCGCGAACAGCCGCGGGGCTTGTGCCTGTGGCCTTCGTGATGTTTCCTCTGGTTTTTGATTCGTCTCAGGTGCCGGGTGGTTTTGTCCTGGGATTCCTCGTGGGTGACCCTCTACGGGCATGGGCGACCGTTGCCGTGCTCTCGGGCGCGGGACTCGCCGCGGCGACCTGGGGTCAGCCAACAGCGTTGCGCCGCCTGTCACGCTCAGCACCTCGGGTGATCGCCGTTGTAAGAGAGCTATTGCCCTGAGGAGTCTCTGTGGTCGTTCGGCCGTCCGCAGGTGGGGTGGCGCGCCTCGGATTGATTGGCGCAAGGGACTCCTCCGACCCCACCGCATCGAGCGATTCTGTTCATCGCCGAGCGCCGACGGCGCCCTCGCTGACCCACCGCACCATTCGGTCAGTTGAAGGCCCCGTTCATTGCGAGATTGGTGAGCGCCGCGACTGCTGTGCTCACCGCACTCGAGACCGCTGCGATGCCCAGCTTGTCGGCGGCCTCACGTAGCCCACCTGCCCTCTTCACAATCTCTTCTGTGTCCGGCAGAGGCTTCCTGATGGCATCGTTCAGCGCGGACAGGGCGTCTTCCACTCCGGCTGTGTCGGTGCCTGCGTTGCCTGCGGCCGCTCCCACTGAATCCAGCAAAAGGAGGACATCGCTGACGCTCGCACCTATGGAGGCGGTGGCTCCGGCGCCAACAGCAGTTGGGCCTGAGGGGTGAAGGACCGTAGTCGTGTAGATGTCACCGACATGCCCGATGCGCTACTGCATCGCCGCGTCGACGTCTTCTCGCCGAGGGAGCTCCGCCTGCGGTGTGGTCATGGTGAGGTCCGCGACAACGTCTACGAGCTTCGTTCGGATCTGGCCGAGAAGGCCCGCAAATGATGTGCCCGACAGAATGTAGGACATGTTGACGATCGACTGGAATGGGCCAAGCTCCCGATCCCACACGCCCTGAGCGGCCGCGAGGCCTGCGGGCTTGAAGCGCAGTACTTTCACCTGTGCTTGTCTCGATCTCCTCGACGGGCTGAGTCATGTACAGAAGCTCGGGCACGAACTCCCGAGCGGCGGCCGGCAGCTGCCATCGCGTAATCGTTTGACCCGTCGTCCACCTGTTCCCACTAACCGAATCCACCGAAATTGGGACGCCTGGCAATTTCTATAGGCGGGGACGGATGCCTCATCCGTATACCCGTTGAGGTCTAGCCGTGCCCAGTCCCGCAAGCTGCTAGAGCCCGTTTCAGCGCCGAGCAACAAACACTTTCTTAGTAGCCCAGCGAGGGGCTCGGACTCATCTAGCGCGCGATCACGGAGAGATTGCAGGAGCGAACCGCTCATAGCTGAGGCCTGTGTCGCGTCTCCCGCGTCTCTAATGGGCGCTCCGCGCATTGGGTCGCCCGTTGGCGTGCGCTTGCTCTCTCGCTCCGATCGAGGGCTGAGGTTGTCGGCCATCGACTGGTACCGAGCCCGGCCACTTGTGAAGGTTCTGCCCTAACGGCCCGCTCGCTGACATTCGATTAGGGCCGTGAATAGGGGCGTCTCCCGCACGCCGCCTGTGATCCAGCGTGGCCGGGTCCTCAGACCAGGAACTCCCGCGCCGCCACGACGAGGTTCTCCACGCCGCGGTCGATCGTCGGCTGCATCACCGGAGCGAAGAACGGGGAGTGGTTGGTCGGGATGTCGCGCTCGATCGTGCCGCCGGCGAGGGCGTCGGCGAAGGTCTGCGGGTCGACGCCGCCCCAGAACCAGAACACCAACGGGGCGCCCGACTCGCGCGCGAACCACGACACGTCCTCGCTGCCGGTGAACATGCCGGGGTCGACGACCGAGCCCTCGCCGAATGAACGCCGGAACGCCTCGGTGAGGCGGGTCGTGGCATCCACGTCGTTGATGGTGGGCGGCAGGGTGTGGTCGGTCGTGATGACGGGTTCCTGTTCGGCTCCGGATGCCGCGGCCTCGGCCCGGATGATGCGCTCGACCTTCGTCATCACGCGCTCGCGCGCCGCGTCGTCGGGGTAGCGCAGGCTCAGCTCGAGCTTCGCCTCGGCGGGGATGATGTTGTTCTTCAGCCCCGCGTGGATCGAGCCGACGGTCACGACGGCGACGTCGCGCGGGTCAACCTCGCGCGAGACGACGGTCTGCAGGCGCATCACGGTCGCGGCCGCCATCACGATCGGGTCGATCGTGGAGTGTGGACGCGAACCGTGACCGCCGCGGCCGTAGAGCATCACGGTAAGGCCGTCGGAGGCTGCCATCTGCGTTCCCGGGCGCACGCCGATGACGCCGGCGGGCAGGGGCGTGACGTGCTGACCGAGCACGATGTCGGGCTTCGGGTACCGGTCGAGCACGCCGTCGGCGATCATCGCCTTCGAACCCGCGCCGTACTCCTCGGCGGGCTGGAAGACGGCGACGACGGTCCCCGACCACTCGTCGGTGGTCGCGACGAGTCGCTCGAGCGCGCCGATCAGCGCGGTGACGTGCATGTCGTGGCCGCACGCGTGCATCACGGGAACCGCGTTGCCGGCCGGATCGGTGCCGCGCGCCGTGCTGGCGTAGGCGAGGCCGGTCTGCTCTTCGACGGGGAGGCCGTCCATGTCGGCACGCAGCCACACGACGGGTCCGTCGCCGTTGTCGATCCTCGTGACCACACCGGTGCGGCCCACTCCCTCTTCGACCTCGAGGCCCAGGTCGGCGAGGTGGCGGGCGATGACGCCCGCCGTCCGCGTCTCCTGGAACGACAGCTCGGGGTGGGCGTGCAGGTCGGTGTAGAGGCTTTCGAGGTCGACGCTCATGCCCCGAGCCTACTCAGCCGTTCCCTTTCGCGGTCGGGTCAGTACCGGATGCCGCGGACCCTCGCAACCCTTCCGCTCCGGTCAGCTCGGGCGACCACGCTTTCCGCATGACCACCACACACTTCGACTACCTCATCGTCGGCGGCGGAATGGTCGCCGACACCGCCTCCCGCGGCATCCGCGAGATCGACGCCGACGGCTCCATCGGCATCTTGAGCGACGACGTCGACGAGCCCTACACGCGCCCCGCGCTGAGCAAGAAGCTGTGGACCGACGACGAGTTCACGTGGGACAAGGTGCCCCTTGGCACCGCCGATGACACCGGCGCCGACATCCGTCTGCAGACGCGCGCGACGGCGATCCGTCCCGACGCGCACGAGGTCGATGCCGACGGCGAGACCTTCTCTTACGGCAAGCTCCTCGTCGCCACCGGCGGCAAGCCCGTTCTGCTGCCGGTCGACGACCGCACGGACGGCGAGCGGGTCCTGTCGTTCCGCACGGCCGAGGACTACCGCCGCCTGCGCTCGCTCGCGAAAGACCTCGATCGCATCGTCGTGGTCGGTGGCGGCTACATCGGCTCCGAGCTCGCGGCCGCTCTCGTGCAGAACGACGTCGACACCGTGCTCGTGCACACCGGCGCCGTGCTGGGCGACGCGATGTTCCCGCCGGCGCTCGCCGAACGTTTCGAGAAGCTCTTCCGCGACGCGGGCGTCGAGATCGTCGCCGGGTCGAAGGTCGAGGGCGGGCAGGCGGATGCCGACGGCGTGCGCCTTGAGCTCGAGAACGGCGACGAGGTGCGGGCGGATGCCGTGGTCAGCGGGCTCGGCATCGAGGTGGCGACCGATCTGGCCGAGCAGGCGGGTCTGACCGTCGATGACGGCGTCGTGGTCGACGCGCAGCTGCGTGCCTCGGCCGACGACGTCTACGCCGCGGGCGACGTCGCGAGCTACCCCGACCGGATCCTCGGCCGACGTCGTGTCGAGCACGTCGACAACGCCAACGAGCAGGGCAAGGCCGCGGGCCGCAACCTCGCGGGCGCCGCCGAGGCCTACACGCACACGCCGTACTACTACTCCGCCGTCTTCGGCGTCCGCTACGAAGCCGTCGGCACGCTCGACTCCTCCCTCGACACGGTCGAGGACTGGACGGATGCCGATCACGGTGTCGTCTACTACCTCGACGACGACCGCGTCGTGGGCGTGCTGCTGTGGAACGTCGAAGACGCCCGCGATGCGGCGCGCGCGGTGCTGGCCGAGGCCGAGACCCTCACGCGCGACGACCTCGTGGGCCGCATCCGCTGAGACCGTCGGCCCGGATCGGTCTCGCGTTCCGCGGCCGGTCCGGGCGACTGAGCCGCACGTGCGCGCCCGACCTTCGCCCGCACGGGCGCCACGCGACCCGATGTGCGTGCCGTCCGGCCGGGTTTAACCTGGACGCACGCTGGGTGTTCGCCCAGCGTGCACTGCCTCCAGGAGCGCTCATGGCGACCGCTGCACTGCGTCTTCCCCTGTCCGTGGACCAGGCGCGCGCCGCGCTCTCCACCGCGCTGACCGACCTCGGTTTCACGGTGACCCCCACGGCATCCGGATCCCTCGACGTCTCGCGCGGGAGCCTGGGCACGACGCTCGTCGCCGGTGCCTTCGCGGGCCAGGACATGCACGAGCGATTCGACGTGCATTTCTCGGGGATGCCCGAGGGCACGCTCGCGAGCTTCGAGCACTCCGCGGCCGGCGGATTCTTCAAGGGCGGGGCGATCGGCGCCGTCAAGGCAGGTGATGTGGTTCGCGAGGCCGCGCACTCCGCGGGCGTCCGGCTCGCCGAGCGGGGTCAGTTGGTGGGCGTCCCGCCCGTCGCTCCTCCCGCGGCATCGGGGGCGGATGCCGGGACTTCGCCCGTGCCGCCGCCTCACGCCCCGGGCGCGCAGGGCTACCCCGGCGCAGCGCAGGGCTACCCGGGTGCCGCGCAGGCGACGGCCGCCGACGGCACCTCCCTCGCGCCCTACCCGGCCCCGCCGGCGTCGGACCGCACGAACGTCGTCGCGATCGTGGCGATCATCCTCGGCTTCCTCTTCCCGATCGGCGGCATCGTGGCGGGCGCGGTGGCCCTCGCCCAGGTCAAGCGCACGGGGGAGAAGGGGCGCGGGCTCGCGATCGGCGGCATCATCGCCGGCTCCGTGCTGACGGTGCTGTACATCCTCGCGGCGATCGGGCTCTTCGTCTTCTCGGTGTTCGTCGGAGCGGCGGCGGCATCCGGCGAGTCCGGTTCGTCGACCGACCCGTTCGCCCCGCCGGTGCCGTCGGAGAGCGGCAGCGTGCAGATCACGCCGAGTGACCCGTCGACAGACGACCCGTATGCCCTCTTCGTCGGCGAATGCCTCGACGGTCTGGCGAGCGGCGTGATCGCGGACGACAGCTTCGTCGACTGCGCCGGCCCGCACACCTACGAGGTCTACTCGACCTTCGCCGTTGCCGACGGGGCGTTCCCCGGTGACGATGCCCTCGGGAACGCCGCATTCGAGGGCTGCGACGCGGAGTTCGAGGGCTTCGTCGGCGTTCCGTACGGTGATTCGACCCTCGACTGGGAGTACGTCGGTCCGACCGAGCAGACCTGGTCCGACGGAGACCGCAGCATCTCATGCATCCTCTACGACCCCGCGGGCGAGGTCACGGGTTCGCTCGAGGGGTCGGCGCGCTGACCCCACCTCTCGGCCGGGGCGGCGCGACGTCAGGCCGACGGCGGGGCCGTCGAGCCGCGCTCGACGAGCTCGAACGGCAGGGTGCCGAGTCCGCGCGCGGGCTCAGCGCCGTCGAGTTCCGCGAGCACGGCGGCGGCAGCCCTCTCGCCCTGGCCGCGGGCGAACTGGTCGACGGTGGTGAGGCCGAACCACCGGCCGAGCTCGTGACCGTCGACGCCGATGATCGAGACGTCGTCGGGCACCCGCAGGCCCTTCTCGCGCGCGGCGAGGATCGCGCCGATGGCCATCTCGTCCGAGGCGGCGAACAGCGCCGTGGGGCGGTGGTCCGCGTCGAGGGCGCGGGCGGCGGCGGCGGAGCCACCCTCGATCGTGAAGTCGGCCGGGTACACCGGCGCCTCCGCGATGCCCTCCTCGGCCAACGCCTCTTCGAACCCCCGCCGGCGCAGCGCCGGCACCGTCGATCCGGCCGCCGTCGCGGCATCCGCCCCGATGTGCGCCACCCGGCGATGCCCGAGCGCGAGCAGGTGCGCGGTGGCGAGTCGGCCGACCGCGAGATCGTCGACGGTCAACGTCGTCAGTAGGGGGTTGGGCCCGGCGATCGCGACGATCGGCACGCCCAGCCGGCGCAGCGACGCCGATTCCTCGGCGTCCGACTCGAGCGCGATCGTGATGAGGGCATCGATCCGGCGACGTCGCACGTGGTCGTCGAAGACGCGTCGACGCTCGTCGCCGACGCTGTAGAGGGTGATGTCGTAGCCGTGGCGGACGAGCCCGTCGGAGATGCCCGCGAGCACGGTGCTGAAGAACCAGCGGTCGAGGAACGGCACGACCACGCCGACGGCTCGCGCGCGTCCCGACGCCAGACTCGAGGCGGCCGCCGACACGACGTACCCCAGGCTCTCCGCGGCGACCATCACGCGCTCGCGGGTCGCGGCCGACACCGGCCCCCGTCCGCTCAACGCACGCGAGACCGTGGCCGTCGACACCCCCGCCGCGCGGGCGACGTCGTCGATGCCGACCACGGTCTCGTGTGCTCTCGTGAGATGCCGGCGGATGCCGCGGCTCAGGCCGCCGCGATCCAGACGGTCGTGTCGGTGGGCAGGGTGTCGCCGTCCAGCGGTCCGCTCGCGATGAGCACCTCGCCGGCGGGCAGCTCCACCGCGGCATCGCCGAGGTTCGCCACCACCAGGAGCGAGCCGTTGCGGAACGCCAGCACGTCGTCGCCGAAGCCCTCGACCCACTCGAGCTCGCCCGCGCCCAGGTTGCGCGCGCGGCGCTCGGCCAGCAGCGACCGGTACAGCGTCAGCGTCGACGAGGGGTCGTCGACCTGCACGTCGCGCGCGAGGTCGGCCCACTCCGTCGGCTGCGGCAACCACGACTCGCCCGTGGTGTTGAAGCCGTAGGCGGGGGCGTCGGCGGTCCACGGGATCGGCACGCGGCATCCGTCGCGCCCGTAGCGCTCGCCGTTCGTGCGGAACCAGGTCGGGTCCTGCCGTGCGTCGTCGGGCAGGTCGATGACCTCGGGCAGACCCAGCTCCTCGCCCTGATAGAGGTACGACGAGCCCGGGAGTGCCAGCATGAGCGAGGTCGCGGCGCGGGCGCGGTGCAGGCCCTTCACGGGGTCGGGCTTGCCGGGCGACTTCGGGCCGATGCCCGCTCCCTGCGGATTCTCGGCCGTCAGCGCGAGGCGCGAGGCGTGGCGCACGACGTCGTGGTTCGACAGCACCCAGGTGCTGGGGGCGCCGACGGCGCCGTACTCGTCGAGAGAGTCGGTGATGACCGCGCGCAGGGCCGGTGCGTCCCAGGCGGTCTCGAGGTAGTGGAAGTTGAAGGCCTGGTGCATCTCGTCGGGCCGCACCCACAGCGCCGTCTCGGCGACGGTGGGCAGCCACGCCTCGGCGCACAGGGCTCGGTCGCCGTCGTACGCGGCGAGCACCTCGTGCCACTCGCGCCACACCTCGTGCACGCCCGGCTGGCCCCAGTAGGGGACGGCGTCGGCGTCGCCGCCCATCGACCCCGCGTCGGGATCGGGCGTGTAGTCGGGCAGCCCCTCGGCCTTGATCAGGCCGTGCGCCACGTCGACGCGGAAGCCGTCGACCCCGCGGTCGAGCCAGAAGCGCAGGACGTCGCGGAACTCCGCGCGCACCTCGTCGTTGGTCCAGTCGAAGTCGGGCTGGCTCTCGTCGAAGATGTGCAGGTACCACTGGCCGGGGGTGCCGTCGGCCTCGGTCACGCGCTTCCACATGCCGCCGCCGAAGACGCTCTCCCAATTGTTCGGGGGCAGTTCGCCGTTCTCGCCCTTGCCGTCGCGGAAGATGTAGCGCGCCCGCTCAGGGCTGCCGGGGGCGGCCTTCAGCGCTTCCTGGAACCACACGTGCTGATCGCTCGAATGGTTCGGGACGAGGTCGACGATGACCCGGATGCCGCGCTCGTGCGCACCCGCGAGCATCGCGTCGAAGTCGGCGAGGGTGCCGAAGATCGGGTCGACGTCGCGGTAGTCGGCGACGTCGTAGCCCGCGTCCTTCTGCGGCGAACGCTGGAAGGGGCTCAGCCAGATGGCGTCGACTCCCAGGTCTTGCAGGTCGTCGAGGTGCGCGGTGACGCCGGGCAGGTCGCCGAGACCGTCGCCCGAGGCGTCCGCGAACGAGCGGGGGTAGATCTGGTAGATGACGGCGGTGCGCCACCACTCGGAGCCGGGAGCGGCGACGAGCTCGGCGCGCGCGTCTTCCTGCGTGAAAGTCATGACGACCACGTTAGTGCAAGCGCTTGCAGTCGCGTCAACGGGCTCCCGCTCGAACGTCGGCCACGGGGCGGTGGGGGTGAGGATCCGCCCAGCGCGGGTGAGTCGGAGGATGAGGCGACGGGCCGCGCCGAGGTCAGAGTCCGCGGCGCGACCGGTCGAAGTGCGTGATCGCGTCGGTGTAGACGCGGGTGATCCGGGCCAGATGGGTGTCGAAGTCGAGGTCGGCGGCGCTCGCCCGTGCTCCGTCTGTGAGCGTGGCGCGCAGGCGCGCGTCGAGGGCGACGCGCTCGAGCGCCGCGGCGAGGGCCTCCGTGCTCGACGACGCGCTCACGACACCGTTGACCCCGTCGACCACGAGAGAGCCGGCCGCGTCGGGCGTCGCGATCACCGGGCACCCCGCGAGCAGGCTCTCCGCGATGACGAGGCCGAAGGTCTCGGGCCACTGCGAGGGGAACACCAGGGCGGTCGCCGTCGACAGCAGCGCCGCCTTGCGGGCGTCGTCCGCCCAGCCGACGTAGGTCACCGTCTCCCCGACGGCCTTCTCGACGACCGCACGCAGCGGACCGTCGCCGGCGATGACCAACTCGCCGTCGATGCCGGCTTGCTCCCACGCGCGCAGCAGGGTCTCGATGCCCTTCTCCTTCTGCAGCTTGCCGAGGAACACGAAACGCGGGCGCGCCGAGGGCTGTCGGTCGTCCGGGTGCGCCGCGGCGATCCAGCCGTGCGGCACGACGCGGGCGTCGATCTCGTCGAGGGGCAGGCCCAGGGCGGCGTGCCGCCGGCGCGTGCGCACGCTGGGGAAGACGACGACATCCGCGCGCCGGGCCGAGCGCCACAGCACCCGCGTGCGCAGGCGTTGGACGAGGCCCAGTCGCGACTGTTCGACGCCGTGGCGGACGCTGGTCGAGGTCGTGTCGACGAGGCAGTAATCGTGGGCGGTGTGCACGACCGGAGCCGCCTGCGCGCGCAGGATCGCCGACCCGATGCCCTGGAAGCGATGCACGTGCACCACGCGGTCGGGTTTCTGCACGCGCCGCAGCGCGCGGGGCACGACGAACGCCCCCCACAGGTCGAGCGCGTGGAAGGCCACCCGCGCCGTCACCGTCGCACCGTGCTCGTCGGGACGGTACGGGCGGCGCACCGGCAGCTGCCGCACGACGACGCCGGAGCGGCGGGCCCGCGCGACCGACTCGGGGTCGGTCCATGCGGTGACGATCTCGACGCAGTCTCCGCGTCGTGCCTGCGCTGCGGCCAGGGCGAGTACGTACGACTCGGCGCCTCCGAGCGGGGCGACGAAGGTGCTCTGCACGTGGGTGATCTTCACGCGGACATCCCCTCCGGTCGCATCCGAACGCGACGGACGTTACGCGGGGGCGATCACCGTCGGAGGCCGCAGTGACGCGGGCGCCGCGAGGTTGCACCGTCACCTCACCCGATCGGGGGTCGTCCTTAACGAGCCACGAGGGGGAGCGGCTCGAGCGCGGGGCGGCACGCGCGGCTCGCCACAGTGGGTTCCGTGTACGCCCAGCCGAAAGTCGAGCAAGAGACGGTGTCTGCGCGCATCGTCAGCGTGACCCCGATGGTCCCCTTCGACGGGGTGCCGCACGCGGGGGGCCAGCACTACCTTCGGCACCTGCGTGCCCTCGCCGCGCTCGGGCACCGCGTCACGATCCTCGCGCCCGACAGCGCCGACAACCGCGTCGGACGCCTGGCGCTTCGCAACGAGTTCCGCGTCGAGCTTCTCGCCGTCGCGACCCCGCTCGGCCGCCGCCTCGCCGACTTCGTCGACAAGCAACAGGCGCGCCTGTTTCCCGTGCGGCCGGCCGCACGGATCCGCCGGGCGTTCTCGCACTCGACGGTCGCGCGGCGCCTCGTCGAGACCGCCGACGTCGTCGAATACCAGTGGACCGAGACCGCGTGGCTCTCCGCGCACCTGCGGGCTCCGTCCGCGCGTCACGTGGTCGTCGTACACGACGTGCTGTCGCAGAGCTATCAGCGTTTCTTCGAGGCGAGCGCCGCATCCCCCCTGCCGCAGCGCCTTCTCGCGCGCTGGCGCCGCTTCATCGTGGCCCGCGACGAGCGCCGGGTGTACTCGAGTGCCGACCTCGCCGTCACCTTCAGCGCGAAAGACGTCGACGTCATCCATCGCTGCGCGGGCGCGTCAGCACCGGCCCGCGTGGTGCGACCGCCCCTCGCGGGCATCGAATCCGCCGAGGAGGCGACCCGCGGCACCGCCTCGGCGCCGGTCGTGCTGTTCGTCGGCGCTTTCGATCGGTCGGTCAACTCCGACGCGGCGGAGTGGGCGGCCACCGAGATCCTCCCGCTCGTCCGCGCCCGTCACCCGCGGGTGCGCTTCGTCTTCGCCGGCGCGAATCCCACCCCGCGCATGCACGAACTCGCCGCCGAGCTCGAGGGCGTCGAGGTCACCGGTCGGGTCGAGACCCTCGAGCCCTACTACGCGGATGCCGCCGTGGTGCTCGTTCCGCTGCGCTCCGGCGCGGGGGTCAAGTTCAAGACCGTCGAAGCGATGGTGCGCGGAATCCCCGTCGTGTCGACGACCGTGGGGGTCGAGGGGATCGTCGACGACCGCTTGCACGTCTTCGCCGTCGCGGACGAGGCCGACGCCCTCGCTCGCGGTGTGATCGCCGCCCTCGACGATCCGGCATCCGCCCGAGCCGACGCCCGCGGGGTGCGCGCAGCGACGCGCGCGGAATTCTCCGCGGAGCAGTTCGAACGATCGCTCGCAGAGGTCTACAGCTCATGACGTCTCCGTCGGCACCCGAGGGTGCAACCCTGGTCCGGCCGTCGGTCGTCGGCGCCACCGTCACCTACGCCTCGCGCGCGGCGTCGTGCCGCGCCACGGTCGAAGCGCTGCTCGCGCAGGGCGTCGACAGCGTGATCATCGTCGACAACGGATCCGCGCCCGACGCCCAGCGGGAGCTGAGCGAGCTCGTCGTCGAGTACGCCCCCCGCATCGTCTGCCACCGCCTCGACCGCAACGAGGGCTCGGCCCCGGCCTTCGGCCTCGCGATCGCCCTCGCCCGCCGGTCGGGGGCCGAGTACATCTGGCTCCTCGACGACGACAACCTCCCCGAGCCGGGAGCGCTCGACAGCCTGATCGCCGAGGAACGCCGGTTGTGGAACGCGGGCACGATGCCCTGCGCGGTCGCACCGGTGCGCGCTCCCTCCGCCGAGCCCGACGAGGTGGCCGAGACGATCTCCTCGGAGCTCTCGCGCGAACAGCCCGAGGCCAGCCGGTCGTTCGCGGGGGTCGAGGCGGGCCTGTTCGCCCGTCGCGCTCTCGAGCGACTGGGCCTGCGCCGGCCGGCGCAGCGCACGGGCAACGATCTGCCGTACGCGCCCTACGGCGGCCTGCTGCTGCGCACGGCGGCGACGCGGGTCATCGGCGATCCGGATGCCGACCTGGTGCTCTACGGCGACGATCTCGAGTACACCTCGCGCATCGTCGCCGCCGGCGGGCGTATCGTGCTGACTCCGCGCGCGGTGGTCGTCGACCCGCGCGGCGAGCGGTGGATGCCGCCCGGCTTCGAAGTGCTGGCGATGTTCCGCTCGACCAACGACGCGCTGCTCTACTACTCGCTGCGAAACCGCGTCCACCGCGAACTGCGAAGCGGAAAGAGGTGGTCGCGCGCCCGCGTGCTGAACGGCGCCCTCTTCGCCGCGCTGTGTCTTGTGTGCGCGGTCGTGACGCGGCGGGCCGACAAGGCGCGGGTCATCCGCACCGCGGTCGACGACGCGATCGCCGGCCGGCTCGGGCGCCGCGTCGAGTTCTGAGCCGTCCCCGGACGGGCCCTCGCCGCGGGCGCGGTCGACGGCGCGCGTAGGCTGGACGGGTGCCCGACGCCACTGCCCTCGCCCGCGCTGAATCGCTCATCACGAGCATCCCCGACTACCCCAAGCCCGGGATCATCTTCCGTGACATCACTCCGCTGCTCACCGACGCCGCGGCGCTGCGGACCGTCGTCGACGCGCTGATCGAGCCGTTCGCCGGCCGCTTCGATGCGGTCGCCGGCGTCGAGGCCCGCGGATTCCTGCTCGCGGGCGCGGCGGCGATCGCCGCGAACGTCGGCCTCATGCCGATCCGCAAGGCGGGCAAGCTGCCCCGCCCCGCGGCCTCGATGTCGTACGACCTCGAGTACGGCTCGGCGCAGATCGAGATGCACGACGACAACGCCGCGGGCGCGCGCGTTCTGCTGCTCGATGATGTGCTCGCCACCGGCGGCACGCTCGGCGCCGGCCGCGACCTGCTGCAGGCGGTCGGCAGCGAGGTCGTCGGCATCGCGACCCTGCTCGAGATCGACGGTCTCGGCGGTCGCGAGGCCCTCGGCGGCGACCTGCACTCGGTCTTCCACGTCTGAGGCCGGCCGGCCCGCACGCCGCACCCGCATGCACGACTCCGGAACGTCGGCCGGGGTCGTGGGCGGATGCCGCGGACTTCCGCGGTCGCGGAGGGGTCGGCATCCGGAATCACCGGAGTTATGCACGGCTCGGGCGACCTGAACGCGGTCTCGAACGTCTGAGCCGCCCTGGGCCGCGGGCCGCGCTCGCGTGCACAACTCCGGGACGTCGGCCGGGGTCGTGGGCGGATGCCGCGGACTTTCGCGGTCGCGGAGGGGTTGGCATCCGGAATCACCGGAGTTGTGTACCGCCCACGCGGCGCGTGACGGCCGGGCTCAGCCCAGAACGCTCGCGCCGAGCTCGACCGGACTGCCCTCGATGTTGCCCACGATGCCGCGGATGACGCCGGTGCCGTCTTCGCGGCGCAGGCCGTCGTACCAGGCCTGGGTCGCGTCCACGTCGAACGCGTGCGTCTCGTGCGCGCGCTTGCGGGCGCGCATCACGAGGTCGCCCGCGCGCTCGGTGCGGATGCGCTCGTAGCGCTTCAGCGAGTCCTCGACGCCGAGCGTGGAGGTCGCGAACACGATGCCGAGGGCGAAGCTGTCTTCGAGCGCCGAGCAGGCGCCCTGGCCGATGTCGGGAGCGGTGTTGTGCGCGGCGTCGCCGAGGATCGCCACGCGCCCGCGCACCCAGGTGTCGAACGGGTCGATGTCCCAGATCTCCACGCGGTTGAGTGACTCGTCGGGATCGATGCCGTCGAGCAGAGCGCGCACGCCGGGGGCTCCCCATGAGCCGAATGCCTCCTCGAGAGCCGCCATGCGGTCCTCGACCACGCCCGAAGGCCCGGGCACGTCGACGAAGAAGTAGAAGCGGTCGCCGGCGACGGGCATGACCGCGCAGCGCTTGCCGTCGCCGACGTATGTGGTCCACTGCTGCAGCGGTCCGATACGCGGGTCGGCGGCGACGAGGCCGTTGTAGTTGACGTAGCCGGAGTACCGGCGCTCGGGACGGATGCCGGCGGGCTCGGTCACATAATCGCGCACGACCGAGCGGGCACCGTCGGCACCGATGAGAAGGTCGGCGGTGTCGATGGAGCCGTCGGCGAAGGTCGCGGTGACGACTCCGTCGGCCTCGGAGACCGCGGTCAGCTGGCGGCCGAGCCGGATGTTCTCGGCGCCGACGGCATCCATCATGAGCTGCTGCAGATCCGCCCGGGCCACGGGGTAGGGACGCTGCCCGGTCTGCGCGGTCACGGGGGCGAGACTGAAGCGGCACATCTCGTCGCCGGTGTGGCCGTCGTAATAGGCCATGTCGTCCATCTGGCCACCGAGGGCTGCCACCTGGGCGCCGAGGCCGAGCCAGTTGAGCACCTTCACGCCGTTGGACCACAGTGACAGCGCCGCACCGACGGGACGGTTCTCGCGCATCCGGTCGTACACGACGACCTCGTGTCCGAGCTTCTGCAGGGCCAGGGCGGCGGAGGTGCCGCCGACGCCGGCGCCGATGACGATGACCTTCATGTCGCTCCTCAGCTGCCGCGGTAGGTCGAATAGGCGAACGGGCTCAGCAGCAGTGGCACGTGCAGGTGCGCCTCGCCGCCGACGGTGAAGGTCACGACGACCTCCGGGTGAAACGAGGGAACGCCGCGTGCGCGGAAGTACGCGCCGGTGGCGAAAGTGAGGGTGTAGTCGCCGTCGGCGAGGAGGTCGGGGCCGAGGCTCGCCCGCCCGTCGGCGTCGGTGGTGGCGGTGTCGACGGTCGCGCCGCCGCGGTGGGCGAGCGTGAGGGTGACGCCGGCGGCGGGGATTCCCGCGGTGGCGTCGAGCACGTGGCTGGTCAGGTGGGTCATTCGGCGGCCTCCGGTTCGGCGGGGGCGTCATCGGCGAAGGTGGTACGCAGGCGCAGCAGCGCGATCTCGGCGAGCTGACGGGTCGCCTCGATCGTCTCGGCATCCGGATCGTTGTCGAGTCGCCGCTCGAGCTCGGCGCGCATCTCGCCGGGGGTGCGACCGGCTGCGCGGATGAGGAAGACGCGGCCGAAGCGCTCCTCGTAGGCGACGTTGCCGGCGGCGATGGCCGCCACGTCGTCGTCGGCGGCGGAGGCCATCGACCCCTGCTCGCGCCGGGACGCTGTCGCTTCGGCACCGTCGCCCGCGACCTTCGCGCCGATGCGCGGGTGGGCGTGAAGGGCTGCCTCGAGGTCTCGCGGCGACCAGGCCGAAGCGAGGTCGCCGGCGTAGGCGGCGAGGGCGTCGACGTCGGCGTAGGGGCGACCGGCGACGACGGCGTCGACCCAGCCGGGGACGTCGGCCCACACGCGGACCACCGCCGCGGCATCCGCCTCGTCGAGGGCATGGAAGTGGTGCAGGTGCATGCAGGTCACGCTAGGCCGACCGCGTTACGGGGCTGTGGCGGGATGTGTCGGCGATGTTGCTGTGGGGAACATTCCGGTCCGGTGCGGCGCGGTCATGGCCGTGGGCGTGTCGGCGGCGGCGGCGCGGCGCGGTCCCGGCCTTGGGGCGTGAGGAATGGCCCCGGGGCGTCGAAAGTGGCCCCGGGGCCACCCGCTGCCGGATGGCACGGGCGGCGGTCGCTCGTGGTGCAGGTGAGGCATGCGCGGGCGTGGCCCCGGGGCGTCGAAAGTGGCCCCGGGGCGTGGAAAGTGGCCCCGGGGCGTGGAAGTGGCCTCGGGGCGTCGAAAGTGGCCCCGGGGCCCCGAAAGTGGCCCCGGGGACACGCCCGCACGCAGGTTCGCGCCCCGAACGACGGAATCCGCCCCAAACCTGGGCCGCGGGGTCAGGCGTGCACGATCAGCCAGTGCGCCACGGCGTCGGCCTCGCCCGTGTTGTGCAGGCGGTGGGGCACCGAGCAGGGGTAGCTGATCGCGTCTCCCGCACGCAGGATCACGCGCTCGGCCTCGAAGTCGATGGTGAGCTCGCCCGCGACGACGGTGCCGACCTCGTAGCCCTCGTGGTGGAACAGACCGTCGGCTCCGTGGGCCGAGGCTCCGGGCGGGTAGATCGACTCGAAGTAGTCGACGCCGGGCGAGCTGCCGGGGGTGAGCCGGCGGAACGACACCCCGCTGTCGAGCACGATGTCGGGCGACTGCCCGGCGCGCTGCAGCGTGAAGCCCGAGGGGCCGACGGGTTCGATCGGACGGTCGGATGCCGGGTCGAAGGCCGCCACGAGCGGAACGCCCAGCGCGTCGGTGATGGCGATCAGGCGCGAGACGCTCGGCTGCATCACCCCGCGTTCGATCTGCGACACGGCGCTGGGGGAGATGCCGAGCGACTTCGCGAGCGCCCGCGCCGAGATGCCGCGCGCCTGCCGCAGGTCGCGGATCCGCGCTCCGACGCCCGCCGAACCCGGCTCGACGGCGGTGGCTTCGGCGACGGGCGGCTGCGACATGCCCCGAGTCTAGGGAGGCGAAAAGCGTGAAGGAGCGACTTCACATGCTCGTTACACGAGCGAAACCGGCGGAGTTGTGTGAACCCATAACTTCACATCAGAGCTCCACTCCGGCCGCGGACTCCACGTCGTGGCATCCATCGTCCTGAGAGGAATGACATGACTTCCACCCCGCTCACCGGTCCCCACGATCTCGTGGAGGCCGCCGGCCACCCCCACGGGGGCGGCAACATGAAGCCGCACTACGACGACCGTCTCGCCAACGAAGACCTGGCTCCCCTGCGCAAGCAGAAGTGGTCGAGCTACAACATCTTCGCCTTCTGGATGAGCGACGTGCACTCCGTCGGCGGCTACGTCACGGCCGGCTCGCTCTTCGCCCTCGGCCTGCAGTCGTGGCAGGTGCTCGTGGCGCTGATCGCCGGCATCGTCATCGTGCAGGTGTTCGCCAACATGGTCGCCAAGCCCAGCCAGAAGACGGGCGTGCCCTTCCCGGTCATCAACCGCGTGGTCTTCGGCATCCGTGGCGCGAACATCCCCGCGATCATCCGCGGGCTCATCGCGATCGCCTGGTACGGGGTGCAGACCTTCCTCGCGGCCGAATCGCTGAACATCATGTTCCTCAAGTTCATCCCGGGCTCCGCAGCCCTGCTCGACGTGTCGTTCGCCGGGCTGTCGGCGTTGGGCTGGATCTCGTACGCGATCCTGTGGACCGCGCAGTTCCTCCTCTTCTGGAACGGCATGGAGGTCATCCGGCGCTTCATCGACTGGGCAGGCCCCGCGGTCTACCTCGTGATGATCGTGCTGGCGGTGTACCTCGTTTCGCAGGCCGGCATCGAGAACATCTCCTTCACCCTGTCGACCACCCAGCTCGACTTCTGGGCCTCGATCCCCGTCATGTTCGCCGCGATCGCGCTGGTCGTGTCGTACTTCTCGGGTCCGATGCTGAACTTCGGCGACTTCGCCCGCTACGGAAAGAGCTTCGCCGCGGTGAAGAAGGGCAACTTCTGGGGCCTGCCGATCAACTTCGTCTTCTTCTCGCTGCTCACCGTTATCACCGCCTCGGCCACGGTGCCCGTGTTCGGCGACCTCATCACCGACCCGATCGCGACCGTCGAGCGCATCGACACCCCCTTTGCGATCCTGCTGGGCGGGCTGACCTTCGTCACCGCCACGGTCGGCATCAACATCGTCGCCAACTTCATCTCGCCCGCGTTCGACTTCTCCAACGTCGCCCCGAAGAAGATCTCGTGGCGCGCGGGCGGCATGATCGCCGCCGTCGGCTCGACCTTCCTCATGCCCTGGAACTGGTACTCCAACAGCGACGCCATCCACTACTCGCTGGGCGTGCTGGGTGCGCTGATCGGGCCCCTGTTCGGCATCCTGATCGCCGGGTACTACTTCGCCGCGCGCCAGCGGGTGAAGGTCGACGCGATGTTCACGATGGACACCGCCGGGCCCTACTGGTACCGCAACGGCTTCAACCCCAACGCGGTCAAGGCCGTCATCGCCGCGGGCGTGCCCACGGTGGCCATCGCCATCTTCCCGAAGCTCTTCGCCGACCTGGGGCTGTTCAACGTGTCATGGGTGAGCGACTACAGCTGGTTCATCGGCTGCGGTCTCGGCTTCGTGCTCTTCCTGCTCTTCGAGCACCTCGACCCTCGCGTCCCGACCTTCGACGGCGAGACCGACGGCATCTCCGACGGCACGGTCGACGCTCCGGCCGAGGTCCCGGCCGGAGAGGCCGTGCCGGTGCTGGCGCACACGGTTCCGGATGCCGCGGGCCCGCGTGAGGCGCTCGCGTGAGGATTCTGCTCGTCAACCCCAACACCTCCCGGGCGATGACCGCGAAGATCGCGGACGCCGCCCGGGAGGTGGCGGGACCCGACGTCGACATCGAGGCCGTGAGCCCTTCCGCCGGTGCCGCCGCGATCGAGAGCCACCTCGACGAGATCGCCGCGGCCGCCGCCGTGGTCGAACTGATCGCGGCCGACCGCGACGGCCCCGACCCGGCGGACGCCTACGTGATCGCGTGCTTCGGCGACCCGGGACTCGATGCGGCTCGCGAACTGGTCGAGGCGCCCGTGGTGGGTATCGCCGAGGCGGCGATGCACCTGGCCGCGGTGTCGGGGCGGCACTTCGGGGTGGTCACAACGCTCAGCCGCACGCTCGGGCGGGCGCACGACCTCGTCGCGCGGTACGGCATGGAGCGGGCGTGTGTCTCGCTCACCGCGACCGGCATTCCGGTCCTGGACCTCGAGGACACGGCATCCGCCGCCGTTTCCACCATCGCCGAACTGAGCGCGGATGCCGCGGCCTCCGGCGCCGACGTCATCGTGCTCGGCTGCGCGGGCATGGCCGACCTGTGCGCCGAGCTGACGGCACGCGTGGGGGTGCCGGTCGTCGACGGGGTCGCGGCCGCGGTGGGCATGGCATCCGGGATGGTGCGCATGGGCCTGGGCACGAGCAAGCGCGACGAGTACGCGCGGCCTCCGCGCCCGTTCGCGGGCGCGACCGGGGCATCGGATGTGCGTGTCGCCTCGCCGTCCCTGCTCGGTGCTGGCCCCGGGGCGTTGGATGCGCATCGCCCTCCATCGCCCCTGTTCGTCAGTGGCCCCGGGGCCACCTCTGCCGCCCCGGGGCCACTCGCCCCGCCCCGCGCGGAGACCGCGGCCGAGGTGTTCGCATGAATGTTGATGACGGTTACATTCGCGAAACGCGAGGCCTTTAGCGTGAGCGGCATGAGCACACGGATCGCCGCCCGCCGGGTCTATCTCGACGGTGCGTTCACCCCCGCCACCGTCGTGATCGACGACGGACTCATCGCGAGCATCGAGGCGTTCGACGTCTCCGCCGACACGGTCCTGCCCGCTGACGCCGTGCTACTGCCGGGCCTGATCGACTCGCACGTGCACCTCGACGAACCAGGCCGCACCGAGTGGGAGGGCTTCGCGACCGGAACCGCGGCCGCCGCGGCCGGGGGCGTGACCACCGTCGTCGACATGCCGCTCAACAGTTCGCCCGTGACCACGACGGTCGAGGCGCTGCGGGCCAAGCGCGCCGCGGCCCGCGGCAAGCTCGCCGTCGACGTCGCCTACTGGGGAGGCGCCGTGCCCGAGAACCTCGGTTCGCTGCGCGCGATGGCGGATGCCGGGGTCGTGGGCTTCAAGTGCTTCCTGTCGCCGAGTGGCATCGACGAGTTCGGCCACCTCGACCCCGAGCAGCTCGAGCGGTGCCTCGCCGAGCTCGCGGAGTTCGACGGACTGCTCATCGTGCACGCGGAAGACCCGGCGCACCTCCACGCCGACGGGGCGCTGGGCCCGCACTACGCCGACTTCGAGGCGAGCCGCCCCCCGTTGAGCGAGCGCGCCGCGATCCAGCGCGTGATCGACGCCGCGCGGCGCACCGGAGCGCGTGCCCACATCGTGCACGTCTCCGACGGCGGGTCGCTCGACGCGGTGCGCGCCGCCAAGGCCGAGGGCGTGCGCCTGACGATCGAGACGTGCCCCCACTACCTCACCCTCGACGCCGCGGCCGTGCCCGACGGTGCCGGGGCGTTCAAGTGCTGCCCCCCGATCCGCGGAGGCGACAACCCCGACCTGCTGTGGGCGGGTGTCGTCGACGGAACGATCGACGCGATCGTCAGCGACCACTCCCCGGCCACCGTCGCCCTCAAGGACAACCCCGACTTCGGGCTGGCCTGGGGTGGTATCGCGGGACTGCAGACCGGCCTGTCGGCGGTGCACTCCACCGCCCGGGCGCGAGGACTTGCCTTCGAGACGCTGCTGCCGCTGATGACCACCGGCCCCGCCCGCATCGCGGGGCTCGAGGGGCTCGGCGTGATCGAGATCGGGGCTCCCGCGCACCTCGTGGCCTTCGCCCCCGACGAGCAGTTCACGGTGGATGCCGCGGCTCTGGAGTACCGCAATCCCGTGTCGCCGTGGCACGGGCAGACGCTCACCGGCGTGGTCCGCGAGACCTGGTTGCGGGGGGCAGCGGTCTACCGGCGCGGTGCCGAGGTCACCGAGCGCGAGGGTCGCGAGCTGCTGCGCGCGGCAGCGGTGGTGGAGGCGTGAGCGTGATCCTGCAGCCCCACACCGGGCTGATCCCCGGCGACCACTATGTCGCCGCGACCCTCGACACCGTGCTGTGGGGGCGCCTCCCGTGCGCGGCCGACGCTGCCGTGCTCGAGGTCGCCTCGGGCGAGAGCGTCACCTTCGACACCGTGAGCCACGAGGGCATCCTCGACGACCAGGGCAAAGACCCGCGCGCGTTCTTCGCGGGCCACGGCGTGCCCGCGGATCAGGTGCTCGACGATGCGGTCGAGATCGCGGCATCCGCCCCCCGAGACCCCTTCGCAGACGGCCCCCACGTGGTCGTCGGACCCGTGCACGTGCGCGGAGCGCACCCCGGCGACCTGCTCAAGATCACGGTCGAGACCCTCGTGCCGCGTGTGCCGTACGGCGTGATCTCGAACCGCCACGGCAAGGGCGCCCTGGTCGGGGAGCTGCCCCGCGGCGAGCACAACGTCAGCGTGTTCTCGGCCGTCGTCGAGCGCGACGGCATCCGCTACGGCACCCTCCCCGTGGTCGAGGGCGCCGAGCCGATCGTGTCGTACCCGCTCGCGCCGTTCCTCGGCACGATGGGCGTCGCCGTCGCGGGGGAGGAGCGCCCGCACTCGGTTCCGCCCGGAACCCACGGCGGCAACATCGACATCAACCTGCTCGTCGAGGGGACCACGCTCTTCCTTCCCGTGCAGGTCGAGGGGGCGCTTGCTTACGTCGGCGACCCGCACTTCGCGCAGGGCGACGGCGAGGTGGCGCTCACCGCTCTCGAGGCCTCGCTGCGCGCCACCCTGCGCTTCGAGGTGATCCCCGCGGATGCCGCCCGCGCAGCGTTCGGCGAGGTGACCGGCCCGCTCGTGCGGACGCCCGACTACCTCGTCCCGACCGGCATGGACCCCGACCTCGACGCGGCGATGCGCGCGTGCGTGCGCTCCTCGCTCGCGCTGCTCGGCGGGCGCTGGGGCATGGACGAGCACCTCGCCTACGCCTACCTGAGCGCGGCGACCGACTTCGACATCTCGCAGGTCGTCGACATCGTCTCGGGGGTGCACGCCCGCATCCGCGAGGCCGACTTCGCAGGGGTCGCCGCCGTGGAGCCCGTGCCGCTGGCATCCGCCCCCGACGCTGTCGCGGAACCCGAGCCCGTCGACGGTTCGGCGCCGCACGAAGAAGAAGGAGACGTCGCATGAGCCCCGTTCTCGCCGCCGCCCTGGCCCGTGCCGAGGCCGCCGACGCCCTGCCGTTCGACGCCGACTTCGCGTCGGTCTTAGATGCCGACGCCGACGTCGTGGCCCGGCCGTTCGCGCCGGGCGCTGGCGACGCCGCCCCTGCCCGTCGAGCGTCCAAAACACCCGGACGATTCTTCAGATGGTCCGGGAGTTTTGGACACTCAACGCCGCGCGGAGAGGGGCGCCGATCATGACGGATGCCACGGGGGCGACGCCCGCGCCCGCCATGCCCGAGCCCGCCATGCCGGAGCCCGCCATGCCCGTGCCCGCCATGCCCGTGCCCGCCGTGCCCGAGCCCACCACGCCTGCGCCCGCGGCGCCCGCCGGCGCCCCGGCGATCCCCGCCGACCTGCGTGCCGCATTCGACGCGTACGAGCGGGCGATCGTGGCGAACGACCTCGACGCGCTCGACGACTCCTTCGCTCCCGGACCCGAGACGCTCCGCGGCGACACCGCGGGCCTGCTCGTCGGGCACGACGCGATCAGCGGGTTCCGGGCCCTGCGCGGGGGAGTGCCGCCGCGCGAGATCGCCGAGATCCACTACCGCCCGCTTGGGCCTGACAGCGCCCTGCTCATGTCGGTGTCGGAGTTCGTCGGCGGAGGCCGCGGCCTGCAGACCCAGGTGTGGCAGTGCATCGACGGCCGGTGGCTCATCACGGCCGCGCACGTGACGCCCCGTACGCCTCCGCTCGACCGCACGATCTGGCGGAGCGTGGGCGACCCGTTCCTGCAGGGAGCGTGGGAGGGGCCGCTGGCCGGCCTGACCGTCGCGGTGAAGGACCTGTTCGCCATCGCCGGCTTCCGCATCGGCGCGGGCAACCCGATCTACCTCGAAGAGGCGCGGCCCGAGAAGGCCACGGCCCCGGCTGTCGCCGACCTGCTCCGCGCGGGGGCGTCGCTGCGCGGCATCGCGCGGACCGACGAGTTCGCCTACTCGATCGCCGGCGACAACGTGCACTACGGCACCCCGCCCAACGGTGCGGTGGTCGGCGCACTGCCCGGCGGATCGTCGAGCGGCCCCGCGTCCGCCGTCGCGCTCGGCCACGCCGACATCGGCCTCGCCACCGACACCGCGGGTTCGATCCGCGTGCCCGCGTCGTATCAGGGACTCTGGGGCCTGCGCACGACCCACGACCTCGTGCCGCGGCAGGGCATGCTTCCGCTCGCGCAGTCGTTCGACACGATCGGCTGGCTCACGCGCGACGGCGAGACCCTGCAGCGCGTTGCTGACTGGTGCCTCAGCTACGACGGTTCGAGCTCGACCGAGAACGTCTACGGAGCCTCGGGCGACGACCTGCCGTGGCGGTTCGTCGTGCCCGAAGAGGTGCTCGACTGCGTGGAGCCGGCGACCCGCGAGGCGTTCAGTCGACTGCTCGCCGCGCTCTCGGCATCCGACGACCCTCCCTCGTTCCGCGCGGTGCACACGGGCGATCTGGATGCCACCTTCTGGGCGTTCCGCACCGTGCAGGGCGCCGAGGCGTGGCGCAACGACGGCGAGTGGCTGCGCGCGCACCCCGGCGCCGTGGGCCCGGCCGTGGCCGAGCGCTTCCGCGTCGCGTCGCAGATCACCGCGGACGACGAGGCCGCCGCACGCGCCGAGCTCGAACCGATCGCCGCCCTGCTGGCCGAGGTCGTCGACGGCGCCGTGATGGTGTTCCCGACCGTGCCCGGTCCCGCGCCGCTGCGCACCGCCGACGTCGACGCCGTGCGCGCGGCGACCCTGCGCATGACCGCGCCCGCGGCGGCCGCGGGCCTCCCCGCCGTGTCGATCCCGCTGCTGCGCGTCGGCGGAGCTCCGGTCGGGGTCTGCCTCGTCTCGCGTGCCGGCACCGACATCGCGCTCGTCCGCTTGGCTCGGCGCTTCGCCGCGCTCGCCGGGGGCGTCCGGTGACCGGCTCGCTCGTCGGGCGGGCCTTCTCGCGCGCAGGGCGGACCGTCTCGCGCGCCGGGCGGGCCGAACTCCGGAGAATCCGGGGCCTGAGCGGCTCTCGCACCGCATCCGCCCCCTCCCGGACGAGAATCTCCGGAGTTGCGCACGCCCGCTCGATCCTTTCCCCCGCCCGTCCCCGCACCACGGAGTCCTGATGTCCCACCTCCCCGGCCCGATCGACCCACCCGCGCGCCTTTTGATGGGCCCCGGCCCCATCTCGGCCTACCCCAGCGTGCTGCGCGCGATGGGGGCGCCGCTGGTCGGCCAGTACGACCCGTTCATGACGGCGACCATGACCGAGACGCAGGAGCTGTACCGCCAGGTGTGGGGCACCGCGAACGACGCGACCCTGCTGGTCGACGGCACCTCGCGCGCGGGGATCGAGGCCGCGATGGTGTCGCTGATCCGCCCGGGCGATCGCGTGCTCGTGCCGGTGTTCGGCCGCTTCGGTCATCTGCTGGCCGAGATCGCCGAGCGTGCGCTCGCCGAGGTGCACACGATCGAGGTGCCGTGGGGACAGGTGTTCCCGGTGTCGACGATCCGCGAGGCGATCGAGCGGGTGAAGCCCCACCTCGTCGCGTGCGTGCAGGGCGACACCTCGACCACGATGCTCCAGCCGTTGGACGAGATCGGCGAGATCTGCCGCGCCCACGGCGCACTGTTCTACACCGACGCCACCGCCTCTCTCGGCGGCAACCCCTTCGAGATGGACGCCTGGGGACTGGACGCTGCGACCGCCGGCCTGCAGAAATGCCTCGGCGGCCCCTCGGGATCGGCGCCGCTGAGCCTGTCGGACCGCGCCGTCGAGGTCGTGCGTTCGCGCGCCCGCGTCGAGGCCGGCATCCGCGAAGAGGGCGACGCCTCGGCATCCGACTTCATCCGCTCGAACTACTTCGACCTCGCGATGATCCTCGACTACTGGGGGCCGCGACGCCTCAACCACCACACCGAGGCGACGACCATGCTCTATGGCGCCCGGGAGTGCGCGCGGGTGCTGCTGCTCGAGGGGCGCGATGAGGTCATCGCGCGCCACCGACTGCACGGCGAGGCGATGCTCGCGGGGGTCGAGGGCCTCGGCCTGACCGTGTTCGGCGACGTCGCGCACAAGATGACCAACGTCGTCGCGGTCGAGATTCCGGATGCCGTGGTGGGCGACGCCGTGCGGAGCGAGCTGTTGAGCGACTTCGGCATCGAGATCGGCACGTCGTTCGGGCCGCTGCACGGCCGCGTCTGGCGCATCGGCACGATGGGCTACAACGCGCGCAAGGACGCGGTGCTCACCACCCTCGCCGCCCTCGAGGCGGTGCTGCGCCGGCACGGTGCCGCGGTCCCGGCCGGCGGCGGAGTCGAGGCCGCGCAGGGCGTGTACGCGGGGGCGGGGGCGTGACGGCGACCGGCGCCGGGCGCGCCGTGCGCGATCCCGCGACGGGTTGCGGCGGCCGCGGGGCCCGGGCATGATGGCGTCCACTCGACTGCAGGTCTCGGAGGAGCGCATCGCCTCGGCCGCGCGCCGCGTGATGGGGCGCTGCGAAGAGCTCGCCCGCGTCACCTCGACGCCCGGCTCGATCACCCGCGTCTACCTCTCGCCCGAGCACGCGCGCGTCAACCGCCTCGCCGCCGAGTGGATGCGCGAGCTCGGCATGACCACCCGGCAAGACGCCGCGGGCAACCAGGTCGGCCGGCTCGCTCCGGCCGGGATGCCCGACGCTCCCGCCCTGCTGCTCGGGTCGCACCTCGACACCGTGCCCGACGCGGGGCGCTACGACGGCATCGTCGGCGTGCTGATGGCGCTCGAGGTCGTGCGGCTGCTGCGCCGCGTGGACGATGAGGGCACGGCATCCAGCCCCTTCCCCTTCGCCCTCGAGGTCATCGCCTTCAGCGATGAAGAGGGCACGCGGTTCGGCAAGGCGCTGCTGGGCTCGTCGGCCGTGGCCGGTCAGTGGGACCCCGCGTGGTGGGAGTTGGCGGATGCCGACGGACTCACCCTGCGCGAGGCGTTCCGCGACTTCGGGCTCGACCCGGGCCGCGTGGGCGAGGCCGCGCGCCGGCCCGACCAGCTCGTGGCGTACCTCGAGGCGCACATCGAACAGGCGCCCGAGCTGCACCGCAGCGGACAGGCCCTGGCAGCGGTGTCGTCGATCGCGTCGGCCCGGCGGTTCCAGCTCGTCGTCGAGGGGGAGGCGCGGCACGCGGGCGGCACTCCCTACGACATGCGCCGCGACGCCCTGCTCGGTGCGAGCGAGGCCGCGCTCGCGGTCGAGCGGATCTGCCGCGGCGAGCACCACATCGTCGGCACGGTCGGTCAGCTCGAGGCCTTCCCCGGCGCGGTCAACGTCGTGCCCGGCGAGGCGCACCTCTCGCTCGACCTGCGCGGAGAGTTCGACGCCGCGCGCGACCACGTGTGGGACGAGATCTCGCGCGAGCTCGACACGATCATGGGACGCCGGAGCCTGCGCTGGCACGCCCGCGAGGTGCACAGCGCGCCCGCGGTGTTCTGCGCTCCGCTGCTGCAGGACGTCGTGCGCGCGGGCATCGGCGGTGACGCCCCCACCCTCTTCAGTCGCGCCGGTCACGACGCCATGGCGATCGGTGCCATCACCGATGTCGGCATGCTCTTCCTCCGCAACCCCGACGGCATCAGCCACCACCCCGCCGAGGACGTCGAGGGCGCCGACGTGGCGGCGGGCCTGCGCGCCCTCGCCGAGGCGGTGCTGCACCTCGGGGCGGAGGTGCGGTGAGGCGCTTGCGGTTGCGCCCGGTTCGGGGCGTCGGTCGTGGCCCCGGGGCGCGGGGCGTGCGGTGGCGGTTGATAGTGGGGCGTTGGTCGTGGCCCCGGGGCGTGGGGCGTGCGGGGGCGGTCGTTAGTGGGGCGTTGGTCGTGGCCCCGGGGCGTGGGGCGTGCGGGGGCGGTCGTTAGTGGGGCGTTGGTCGTGGCCCCGGGGCGTGGGGCGTGCGGGGGCGGTCGTTAGTGGGGCGTCGGTCGTGGCCCCGGGGCGACCACCGTGGCCCCGGGGCCACCTGCGGACGGGGGTCTGGTCAACGCCGCCCCACGGTGCGCCGACATCGGTACGGTCGGCGCATGATCTTCATCAAGCGCGACCGTCCCGCGCCCTCGGCGTGGTGGCTCGTGCCGGTCGGTGTGGTCATGCTGGTCGTTGGTCTCGTGCTGCTTCCGATCGACACGGGATACCAGACCGAGCGGTGGGAGTTCCTCTTCCTCGTGCTCGGGCCGGTGCTCGTTGTCTGGGGCGTGGTCGCGGGACTGCGGGGCGAGCGCCTCGAGGAGTAGGAGTCGCCTGGCATCGACGGCCCTGCGACCTCGCACCCCGACGAGCCCTCAGCTCACGCGCGATTCCAGGCCGGGGGATTCTCGACGACCGTTGCGGGCGTGGACGTCGCCCACACGGTGGCGCCGCCGACGACGGCGATGCTCACCGCCATGAGCACGGCTCCCGCGACCGTCGAGGCGCGCTGTCGCCCGCGCCGGTGGCCGCGCACCGCGGCGAACGCCGCCCAGGTGAGCAGCGCCCAGACGATCAGGGCGGCAACGCCCATCGCGATGCCGATCGCGCGCTCGGAATCGTCGGAGTCGGAGTACTGGTTCACGCCTCCGCTCACCCAGCTGACCCCGGATGCCCCCAGCATCAGCGCCCCGAACAGCCCGATGACCGTCGCCACCACGACCAACACGATTCCCCCCGCGATCCGCATGAGCCCATCTTCGCGGGTGCGAAGACGATCCCCGCGCACACTGCCCGACCGGCGGACGGCGCGAGAATGGATCGCATGACCTCGACCACCGGCATCCTGCAGCTGCTCGCCTTCGCCGCCGAGCCGGGTGGAGGCAATCCGGCGGGCGTCGTCCTGGATGCCGTGGCCCTCGACGCCGCGCAGATGCAGCGCATCGCGACCGACCTCGGCCACCCCGAGACCGCTTTCGTCGGTGAGCGCGACGGCCGCCGGGTCGCCGTGCGGTACTTCTCTCCAGGCGCCGAGGTTCCGTTCTGCGGACACGCGACGATCGCCACCGCCGTCGCGCTCGCCGAGGCCGAAGGCGTCGGCCCGTTCACGTTCGACACCGCGGCCGGCACCGTCGAGGTGTCGACCGACCGCGACGCCGAGGGCCGCATCACCGCCGGGTTCACGAGCGTCGATCCCTCGACGACCGACCTCGAAGCGGACGTCGCCGACCGCCTCCTCGGCATCCTGGGCCTTCGCTCCGACGACCTCGATGAGCGGATGCCGCTCGCCCAGACCTTCGCCGGCAATCTGCACCCGGTGGTCGCGATCGCCTCCCGCGAGACGTTCGATTCGTTCGCGTTCGACCCCGCGGAGCTGCGGACGCTCATGGACGAGCGCGGCTGGAAAGGCACCGTCATCACGGTCCACGTCGACGGCGACCTCGTCGACGGCCTCGTCGCCGAGGCGCGCAACCTCTTCCCGGTCGGCGACATCACCGAGGATCCCGCGACGGGTTCAGCCGCCGCCTCGCTGGGCGCGTACCTCCGCGACCGCCTGGGCCTTACCGCACCGTTCGCCTTCACCGTGCTCCAGGGTCGGCACATCGGGCGGCCGAGCGTGCTCGAGGTCGAGGTTCCGGCATCCGGGGGCATCCGGGTGTCAGGGACCGCTGTGCCGCTGAAAGGCTGAGCCGGCGCGCGGAGTATGTCCCACTTCTGGTGGGTTGGGCGGTCGTTGTACCGCCTTAAGTGGGACATGCAGCAGCCATAACTGGGACGAGGGTGTGCCGCCGCGCCCCCGCTCCGGAGGTCTGCACTCACTCCCCGCCCGCGAGCCTCCACACGCGGTCGCGCGAGAACGGCAGTTCGTATCCGCGGCGGCCGAGCGCGCGTGAGACGGCGTTGCCGATCGCGGCTCCGACGGGGTTGTACGGCGACTCGCTCATCGACTTCGCGCCGAAGGGTCCGAGGGTGTCGTCGGTCTCGGCGAAGTACACCTCGGTGTCGGGCACGTCGGCGAATTGCGGCACGCGATACGTGCGGAACACCGGGTTCTGCACGACGCCGTCTTCGAGCAGCACCTCTTCGTACAGCGCACCGCCGAGGGCCTGGGCGGCGCCGCCCTCGATCTGGCCGCGGCACTGCGCCGGGTTGATGACGACTCCGGCGTCGGCCGACTGGATCGACTGCAGCACCTTCACCGTCCCGGTCTCGGGGTCGACGGCCACGCGCACGGCGTGCACGTTGAACGCGAGCGAGCGGAAGTCGCCGAACTCGGCCCCGTCAGCGGTGAGGCCGTCTCCGCCCCCCGCGGCGACGATCCGCGCCCAGGTCACGGTCTCGCCCGCGATCGAGATTCCGGATGCCGTGACCTCGGCGCCCGCGGCATCCGCCCCCGACAGCTCGGCGGCGATGGCGATCATCCGGCGCTTCAAAGCCAGGCAGGCACCGTAGAGCGCCTTGCCGGCGACCACGGTTCCCGCGGAGGCGAATGCGCCGGTGTCGTGGTGCACCGCGTCGGTGTCGGCGGCCCACAGGTGCAGGCGCTCGAGCGGCGCTTCGAGCACGGTCGCCGCGATCTGGCGGTGCACGGTCGAGGTGCCGTTGCCGAACTCCGCGGTGCCGACCCGCAGCACGTAGGTGCCATCGGAGTGAAGTGTCGCGGTGGTGTGGGCGATGTGCCCGCGCGGCGCCATCGTGGCGATCATCGCGGCCGACATCCCTTCTCCCACCAGCCAGCCGTGGGGGGCGTCGACGCCGTTGCCGCGCCGCAGCGCCTCTTGCGCGAGGTCGAGGCACTGGTCGAGGCCGTAACTGCCCCAGATCAGGTCGTCTTCGTGCTTCTCGTCGGCGTCGGGGTGCAGCGGGTCGCCCTCGCGCACGGCGTTGATGCGCCGCAGGTCGAAGGGGTCGATGTCGAGCTCCTGCGCGAGGGCGTCCATGGCCGATTCGACGGCGAACACCACCTGTCCGAGCCCGTATCCGCGGAACGCGCCCGAGGGCGGGTTGTTCGTGTAGACCGCCTCGGCGTCGATCCACTTCGTCGGCACGCGGTACAGCGTCGTCGACTCGGCGCACGAGTGGAACAGCACGCCGATCGCGTGGTTGCCGTAGGCCCCGGTGTCGCTCAGCACGTCGAGCTTCATCGCGGTGAGGGTGCCGTCGGCATCCGCCCCCAGGGTCGTGCGCACGCGCATCGGATGCCGCAGCGACGCCCGCACGAACTGGTCGGTGCGCGAGTACTCGTACGCGACCGGGCGGCCGAGGCGCAGCACCGCGAGCGCGGTGAGGTCTTCGGTGAAGAGCTCCTGCTTGCCGCCGAATCCGCCGCCCACGCGCGTCGCGTAGACGCGCACGCGATCGCGCTCGAGGTCGAACACGTGCGCGAGCTCATTGCGCACGAGGAAGGGCACCTGCGTCGACGAGCGGATCACGAGGCGACCGTCGTCGTCGATCCAGCCGACGGCGCCGTGCGTCTCGAGCGCCGCGTGGGTCACCCGAGATGAGCGCCACTCGCCCGTCACCGTGGTGTGGCTCGCGGCGAGGGCGGCGTCGATGTCGCCGCCGTGGCCGGTGTGGAAGCCTGCGACGACGTTGCGGCCAGCGTCCATCACGCGCTCGTCGGGCGTGCGGTCGGGGTGCAGCAGCGGGGCTCCGGGTCGGCGTGCCTTTTCGGGGTCAAACACCGCGGGTAGCACCTCGTACTCGACCTCGACGGCTCGGCATCCGGCGTCGGCTGCCTCGGCCGTCTCGGCGACGACCGCGACGATCCGCTGACCGACGTGACGCACCACGTCGTCGAGCATGCGCGTGTCGTCGGGGTCGTCGGTGCGGTGCTCATGGCGGCCGGTCGAGTAGCGCACGGCAGGCACATCGTCGTGGGTGAAGACGGCGACGACGCCCGGGACCGCCCGCGCGGCCGCGGTGTCGATCGAAACGACCCGGGCATGGGCGTGTGGCGAGGTCACGACGCGCAGCACGAGCGGCGGTCCGCCGGGCACGGGCTCGTCGAAGGTGAAGGGCTCGCGCCCCTGGACGATGCGGCGCGCCGCCTCGGGGATCGCGGAGGTGCCGACGCGTCCGGTGGGGGAGGTGGGCGTGCACCACTCCTGCCGATCGGCAGGTGCAGGCGTCGAGGGAGCAGTGAGGGGCGGATCTGCAAAAGCTGTGTCGTGCCCTGCGCACGTGCCACCGCAGCCGGCGGGCGCCGCGGCCTCGGCATCCGCCCCGCAGCTCTTCCCGGTCTCGCGCACCGGCCCGAGCACCGACGAGCGGATCGCCTCGCGGATCGGGCGGTACCCGGTGCACCGGCAGAGGTTGCCCTTCATGCGCCGGTCGAGGTCGCCGAGGTCGTCGGGGGTCAGGGTCGAGGCCGTCACACTCATGCCGGGCGTGCAGAACCCGCACTGGAAGCCGAAGCCGGTCGCGAGGGCCTCTTGCACGGGGTGGAGCTCGTCGCCGGGGGCCAGGCCGGCAGCGGTCGTGATCGCGCGCCCCTCGAGTCGCATCGCGGGGATGATGCATGAGTGCGTCGGCGTCCCGTCGAGCAACACGGAGCACGCGCCGCAGTCGCCCGCATCGCACCCCTTCTTCACCTCGACGTGTCCGGCCTCGCGCAGCAGCGTGCGGGCACTCTGACCGGGGCGGGGGTCGACCTCGACGGGGGAGCCGTTGACCTCGAACCTCACGCGGCACCTTCCTGCAGCTCACGCGCGAAGCGCGCGCGCAGTCGTTCAGCGAGCACGACGCTCACTCCCCGACGCCAGTCGGCGCTGCCGAGCGGGTCGGTGTAGAAATCGGGGGCGGATGCCACGGCGTCCCGCAGTGCGCCCGCTCCGGGCACGCGCGAGAAGCGCAGTACGCGGGGGCGGCGTACCGCGGCGGTCACCACGAACACCGCGGAACCGTCGGGGTCGACGCGGGCGGTGACGACGGCGCCGGAGCGACCGAGCTCGGCCAGCGCGATCTTCTGCAGGCCCACCCGCGACGACAGTGCCCGCACGGGGACGTCGAGGGCGCGCACGACCTCACCCGGCGCGAGGGCGTTCGCGGCGTTGTCGACCACCAGGTCGGCCACGGCTACGCGGCGCTCGCCGCCGTCGGGCGTCCAGATGAGTGCCGTGGCATCCAGCGTCGCGAGGAAGGCGATCATCGCGCCGGCGGCGAAGGCCTGGCAGACGTTGCCGCCGACGGTGGCAGTGTTCCAGATCTTGAACGACGCGAGCAGGGCGTCGGCGGCGGGGCGGGCGAGCTCGACCGAGGTCCAGGCCGCGGGCGCCTCGCGCTCGGCCCACGCGAGCAGACGCGCGATGGTGCAGGTCGCCCCGATGCGCAGGCCGTCGTCGGTGATCTCGAGGTCGGGCCAGTCGAGCGTGGTGAGGTCGACGAAGCCGGTCGTGTCGGGCTGCGGCTCACTCATCAGCCAGGTGCCCCCGGCCATGACGACCTCGCCGGGACGCAGCGCGAGGTCGGCGCGCGAGCGCGCGGCGCGGAACGAGGTGACGGTGGTGATGTCCACGTCAGCCCGCCAGGATCTCGCCCGACCAGCGGCCGTCGACGAGCGTGTAGTGCTGGCGCGTGCTCTGACCGGCGGGGTCGCCGCGCCAGAAGGTGAGAGTTCGTGGGCGCAGGCGGAAGCCGACCCAACGGGCGGGCGGGTCGAGCTGCGGGTGCGCGTTGTCGAACTCCGCCCACAGGCGATGACGTTCGTCGACGGGCAGGTGCGCGTTCTCGCGGGTGTTCGTCCAGGCCAACAGCTGCAGGTACCGCGACCTCTCGGCGTAGACCCTCGCGGCATCCGCCGCCGAGACCTGCTCGACGGTGCCGCGCACCACGAGCTGCCGGCCGATCTCGGGCCAGGCGATCGACATCGCCGCGACCGGGCTCTGGGCGAGTTCGGCGGCCTTGGCGCTCTGGGCGTCGGTGTGGAAGGTGAGACCCTCGGCGTCGCACTCGCTCGCCAGCACGTGCCGCAGCGAGGGGAGCCCGTCGAGGCCGACGGTGGCCAAGGCGGCGAGCGGTCGCAGCTCGTTGTCGTGCGGAGGCAGCCACCGCACGAGCAGGGCCAGCGGGTCGTCGGTGAGCGCGTCGACGTCGTCGACGTCGGAACCGAACGTGGTGCCGGCCGTGATCATGGCGACCTCCGGGGGATGGGGCAGCGGGTATCGCCGAGCGTAGGCACCGCGCATTTCGGCAATGTTGCCGTCACGAACATTCGCGGAAACACGCGGTCCCTACACTCCCGCCATGACCTCGCTGCCGCTGATCGACACCTGCCCGAAGCGCATGGAGTACGGCCCCTGCGGGGGAGTCGGGTTCGACGGCTCGTGCGAGATCGACGCCGCGCATCGCTGCGCGTTCCTGCACCGGTCGACCGTGCCGTGGACGGGGATCGATCGCACGGTCGCCGTGGTGCCCGGGTCGCGCACGGCCGCGGCGGCAGCGACCCTGGCGGCGCTCGGGACGCGCCCGTGGGTGGTCGCCGATCTGCCCGCGCGAGCGCTGAGCGTGGAATCCATCGACTCGTGCGCCGCGATCCTCGCCGGAGAAGTGGATGCCGTGCTCGCGGGCGACGCGGGAAGTGCGCGCGTGCAGTTCCCACCCGCCTTCCGCGCACACCTCCTGCAGGCGCGGGGACTGCGCGTGTGGACCGGCCTCAACATGCGCGACCGCAACCGCGTCGCGATCGAGGGCGAGCTCGCGGCCCTCGCCGTAGAGGGGGTCGCGGGAGTGCACTGTGTGACCGGCGATCACACCCGCACCGGAGATCGACCGGATGCCGCGCCGGTGTTCGACCTGGACTCCACCGAGGCCGCAGCGCTCGCCCGCGCCGCGGGGCACGTCGTGTCGGTGGCCGCGTCGCCGGCCGCCCCTCCGGTCGACCGGCGCGCGGCGCGGCTGCGCGAGAAGCAGCACGCGGGGGCCGACGTGTGCTTCGTCAACCATGCCGGCGGAGCCGCGCCGGTGCGCCGCTTCATCGAGGCGGCGGGCGACGGCATCCGCTACATCCCGTGCGTGCCGGTCGTCGTCGACGCCGCGTCGGCCGACCTGCTCGAGTCGTTCACGGCACTCGTGCTCCCCGACGGATTTCTCTCGCGCGTGCGCTCGGCCCGCGACCCGCGCGCCGAGGGGATCGCCCTGGCCGTCGCGCTCGCCGAGGAGATGCTCGCCCTGCCGGGCGTCGTCGGAGTGAACCTGTCGGGCGGGCGCGAGGGCGCCGAGGAGTCGTTCGCCGAAGCGTTGGCCGAGATCGCGCGGCGCCTGCGCTGAGGCGGTGCCGGGGCTGATGCGGGAGGGGCGGTGGCGGACGCGCCGCGGTGCGAGCGGGTGCCGCGGCGCGTCCGAGGATCGGTTGGTCGGTGTCAGCCGTGAGCGTGCGCAGCGAATTTGAAGGCCATGCGGCCGTGCGCGAATCCTCCTCCGGCGCGGATCGCCGCGGCGACCCAACTCGTTTCGGCGATCTCCTTGTCGGTGGCGCCGGCCTTCACGGCGTTCTGCGTGTGTGCCTCGATGCAGTAGCTGCACTGCGTCGTCAAAGCGACCGCGACGGCGATCAATTCACGAACCTTCAGCGGGAGCTCCGGTCCGTCAGCCGCGAAGACCGCCTTGTCGAATTCCAAGAACGCGGCGAGCATCTCCGGCGTTTCGGCCTTGTAGACCTTCGTGTACTGCGCGTCGGAGGGGTCGGTGTAGTGCGACATCTTTTCCTTTCGGGGTGGGGGATCACGCGAAAGCGCGGGTCAATCGGTCGAGCATCTCGACGAGAAGGTGCCGTGGAGTGGCGAAGTTGAGGCGGATGTGGCCGGGGAAGCCGCCGAAGGTCGATCCGTCGTTGACAAGCAATCCCGCCTCCGCGCACATGTGCGCGGCGGTCCGAATGGGCGATGTGCGGTCGACGGCCGTCAGGTCGATCCACTGCAGATATGTCGCTTGAGAGAGTGTGAAGGCGGCGCCGGGGATTCCGGATGCCGCCCGCCCGACGAGATCGCGATTGCTCCGCAGGTACGCGTTCTGCTGTGTCAGCCACTCGCGACCGTGGTCGAGTGCGGCTGTCCCCGCCACCAGACCCATGATGCCCGCGCCGTGACCGGCGAGTGGGCCCAGTTTGTTCCACCTCCCCAGGTCCGCGGCGTTCGAGGTGAGCAACGCTGCGGCCTTGAGCGATGGCAGGTTGAACGCCTTCGATGCGGCGAACGCGGTCAGCGAGTGCGCCGCGGCGGCCGGGGACACCGAGGCGTAGGGCACATGCGAGACGTCGTCGAGGACCAGGGGCGCGTGGATCTCATCGGCGAAGACGCGACCCCCACTGCGGTCGACGATCTCGGCGATGGCGAGCAATTCCTCGCGGGGTGCCACTCGTCCGAGCGGGTTATGCGGGTTGCAGAGCACGAGCAGAGCGCGATGTTCCCGCATCGTCGCGTCCAGCGCGTCGAGGTCGAGGCCGCCGACCGCCCCGATGTGCAGGACATCGCGCCCTTCTTCCGCGGCGACGGCCGAGAACGGGGGGTAGGCGGGGAGCGGCACGATGATCGGCGTTCCCGGTGCGGTGAAGTCGCGGATCGCGTGGCGGTAGGCCTCGATGACGTCACCCACAGGATGAACGTGTTCCTCAGGAACCGGGGTCGCGTGCGCCTCGCCGTACCAGCGTGACACCGCGCCACGGAAGGCGGCGAGCCGCTCGTCCGAGACGTAACCGAACTCACCGCGGTCGACCACGTCGGTCAGCGCCGCGCGCACGACGGGGGCGACGGCGAAGTCGCTTTCTGCGACCCACGCCGGCAGCATGCCGTCGACGGCGTCTTCCCACTTCTTGCCGCCGCGCAGACGGAGACTCTCCTCGGTGAGTGTCGCGGCGGCACGCGCGAAGGCGTCGCCCGGCGGCAAAGTGTCCTCAGCCCTCATCGTCACGGTAGATGTTGGCGACCTCGACACCGGACTGACGCTCAATCTCGTTCAGATAGTTGTAGATCGTGAAGCGGGTCACGTGCAGATGTGCGGCGACCATCTCGACAGCGTCGCGTAAGAGGAACATCCCGCGCTGGCGCAGCCGTGAGACCACGGCGAGCTTGTGCTCCTTCTTCATCAGATCGACGGGGATGCCGACGGCCCCGACGGCATCGGAGAGCAGATGCGCGGCGAGCTCGTCCACGTCCTTCGGGAAGCGCTCACCCGCAGCGGAAGGCGCTTCGCCCCGGTGTTCAGAGAGTTCATTCGGCACGGCCGCGACGGGAGCCGCGGGCGCGGAACCGACGGCGGAGAGGGGCTGCAGCACGCGTGTGACCAGGTCCCGCATCTGCAGCCAGGCTGTCACGTCGGCGTTGACGCAAACGGCAGCCACCTGGTGCCCCTGGGAATCGCGCACGATCTGCGTCGACGAGCGTAGCTCTCGCCCGTCTGGCAGCCGTGTCTGGTAACCGACCATCGAGTCGGCCTGGCCCGACACGATCGCCTGCAGAAGCACATCGGTCGCAGGGTCACCGATCGAGCGTCGCGTGACGTCACCGGACACGGAGACGATGGAGTTCGGGAGGCGATCGAGGTCGTGCAGCACGATCTCGACGGACGACGGGAGGGCGGAGCCGAGAGTCTGCACCACGGCGTCGAGGACGCGGAGGAGGTGCTCAGCCTCTTCGGAGCGGGACGTAGCCGGTGGCGGCATCGGAGAACTGGCGCTCGACATTCACGGACCTTTCGGACGGCACCATCTCGACGCGGTGCATGGGCAGGGTCGAAGTTACACCACCTGTTGAGTCATTGAACGATTTGTCAGCACAGAAATCACCCGTTCATTCGATCGAAACACCCGAAGTTCAGGATGGCAGCCATCGCATTCAACCGAGTGTTGATCTTTTGGAACCCAACGGGGCTATAGCCCGGAACCGGAGCTTCCCCTTGGACATCTTGTTGAGGCTGTGGCAGAACTTCTTCAACTGGGACTACATCGCCCAGGTGCTGCCCACCATGCTGACCGTTGGCCTGCTCAACACGCTCTTCCTCGCCCTCGTGTCCGGCCTCCTCGCCGTCGTGCTGGGCGTGCTGCTGGCTGTCATGGGTATGTCAACCACACGCTGGCTGCGCTGGCCTGCCCGCGTCTACACCGACGTGTTCCGCGGCGTTCCCGCGATCCTGCTCATCGTCATCATGGGCCAGGGCCTGTTCTGGCTTGCGAAGGACGTCTTCGGCACGACTTCGCCGTATCCGCTCGGCATCACGGCGCTGACCCTCATCACCGCGGCCTACCTCGGCGAGATCTTCCGCTCCGGCATTCAGAGCGTCGAACGCGGCCAGATGGAGGCAGCGAGAGCCCTGGGCTTCTCGCAGGCGACGGCAATGCTTCTCATCGTCATCCCGCAGGGCATCCGCCGTGTCCTCCCCGCGACCGTCAACCAGTTCATTCAGCTCATCAAGCTGTCGTCCCTGGTGTTCTACCTCGGCCTGCAAGCCGACCAGCGCGAGCTGTTCCGCATCGCTCAGGACTTCGCGTCGATGACCGGCAACCAGTCCTCGCTCACGGTCGCCGCCATCTGCTACCTCGCGATCACGATCCCCATGACCCACTTCGTGAACTGGATCGACAAGCGCCTGCGTGAGGGGCGTCGCCCCGCCCCCGAGGAGGACCCGCTCGACGATCCGGCGCTCGCCGGTGCCGCGCCGCTTTCCACCCGCTCCTCCACCGTGAAGGACCCCGCATGACCTCCACCACGATCGTCCAGCGAGCCGTCGGCCTCGGCTGCCGCGACATCCACCTTTCTTACGGTGCCAACAAGGTGTTGCGCGGTGTCGACCTCGACGTCCCGGAAGGCACGACGGCCTGCGTCATCGGTCCGTCCGGAAGTGGCAAGTCCACGCTGCTCCGCGCTCTCAACCGACTCACCGAGCCGGACTCCGGAGAGGTCCTCCTCGACGGTCGGAGCGTCATGCGCGACGACCCCAACCACTTCCGCCAACGGGTGGGCATGGTCTTCCAGCACTTCAACCTCTTCCCCCACATGAGCGTGCTCCATAACATCACGATCGGTCTGCGGCGCATCAAGAAGATCGGCGCCGCCGAGGCCGAAGCGATCGCGATGGAGCAGCTGACGAACGTCGGTCTCGCGGCCAAGGCCTCGGCACGGCCGGGCAACCTCTCTGGCGGGCAGCAGCAACGTGTGGCTCTGGCGCGCGCCCTCGCGATGAAGCCACAGGTGATGCTCTTCGACGAAGTCACCAGCGCGCTCGACCCCGAGCTCGTGAAGGGGATCCTCTCGCTCATGGCAGACCTTTCCTCACAGGGCATGACCATGGTCGTCGTCACTCATGAGATGGGCTTCGCGCGGAACGTCGCCGACCAGGTGACGTTCATGGACCGCGGAACCGTCGTCGAGACGGGCACTCCGGAGGCGGTCTTCGATGCGCCCGAGAGCCCGCGTCTGCGGCGCTTCCTGGACCAGGTCCTGTGACGACCCGCGCGGGCAAGGCGGGGGTGTGGGATGCCGATGTCATCGTCCTCGGCACGGGGGCGTGGGGTGCCATGGCCACCTGGCGTCTGGCGGCCTCCGGTGTCGATGTCCTCGCATTAGATCGCCTGTCCGCGCCTCACGACCAGGGATCGTCTCACGGCATCACTCGGCTGTTCCGCGCGGCGTGCCTCGAGCACCCCGGCCTCACTCCCCTGGCCCTCCACTCGGCGCAGCTCTACCGGGACCTCGAAGCAGCCACCGGCGCGCACATCCTGGACCAGTGCGGGGGCCTGACCATCGGGCCCGAGAGAGGCGTCGCCGTCCCCGGCGTGTTGCGCGCCGCGGCCGATGCGTCCCTCCCTGTCGAGGTTCTGGATGCCGTGGTGCTGCGGGAACGGCATCCGTTCCACACCCGCATCGACGACGGTGACGTGGGCGTCTTCGATCCGCTCTCGGGGACTCTGCGTGTCGAGACGGCCGTGGGTGCCGCCCTCGATACGGCCCGCAGGCATAGTGCACAGGTTCGTAGCGGTGTCACGGTGCGCGACGTGCACAGCATCCCGGGTGGCCTGCGCATCGAGACCGATCGCGGCGTCTTCCGTGCTCCCCGGGTCATCTCGACCCTCGGGTCGTGGACCCGCGAAGTGTTCCCCGAATTGCCTCTCAAGCTCACTCGCATGCCAATGACGTGGTTCCGCCCGCGGGTGGGCGTGTCTCAGGCGTCGCTGGAGTCCGCAGGGGCATTCATCCGTGAGATGGGGGTCGGCGGGGGCTATTGGGGGCATGGCGCACCCCGGGGCGAGCTGGCGAAGGTCGGCCCGCGTGGCGCGATGGCTCGCGGTGATGAGCGGTCGGTCGACGGGCTTGACCGCCGGTTCGCCCCTGTCGATGCCGCCCCCGCCGAGCACATGGTCGCCGAGTACCTGCCTTCGCTTGAGCCCCGCGCGGCCGCCGGTTACATCTGCCACTCGACACGCACTCCCGACGAGCTCTTCCTCATCGACGAACGGCCCAACGGCCTCGTCATCGCTGCCGGAGAGAGCGGACACGGTGGCAAACATGCCGCCGGCATGGGCGCCGCCCTCGCGGCATTGGCGACGGATCGTGACCCCGCCGTCGACATCGACTTCCTGCGAGCCAGCCGGTTCGCGGGACCCCTCGCCGCTCTGGCGATCTGACGCTCCACCCGACACCTTTCTGCTCCGATCGATGGGAATTCACATGACAACCTCGACCCCCATTCGGTGGACGGCGGGCATCCTGCTCGCGGCCGCCGCCGTCGTCCTCTCCGCCTGCGCCAGCGGCGCCACAGCCGAGACGGGGGAGTCGGACAGCGGCTACGAACTCGTCACCGACGGCACCCTGTCCGTCGCCACGATTTCGGACGGCTCGCCGAACGCCTACATCGACGCCGACGGCGAGTTCACCGGGTTCGACAACGAACTCGTCCGTGAGATCGCATCGCGCATGGATCTCGACGTGCAGTTCACGGCGACGGACTTCTCATCCCTCCTGGCCAGCGTCAACAACGGCCAATACGACGTCGGGAGCGCCGGTGTCACGGTGACCGACGCGCGCAAGCAGACGAGCTCGTTCACCGCCCCCCACTACTTCGCGTTCCTCGGGATCGTCGCTCCTTCGGGCAGCGACTATGCGAGCTTCGAGGATCTCGAAGGTAAGCAGGTCGTAGTGGCGGCGGGCTCGGTCCAGGAAGAGTACGCCGTGTCAGAGCTCGGTCTGGATCCGATTCGCTTCCCCGACCAGACCAGCGCGTTCCAGGCGCTGCTCGCGGGTCAGGGCGATGCCTGGCTCGCCCCGTTCGGCACGGGTACCAAGTATCTCGACGAATACCCCGACTCGGACATGGAGATGGTCTACTCGCAGCTCAACAGCCGCAACCAGCTCGGCTTCGCCGTCGCGAAGGAGAACACCGGCCTGGTCGACGCGATGAACGAGCAGCTCGACGCGATCGTCGAGGACGGCACCTGGTACGAACTCGTCCAGGAGTTCTACCCCGGTGCGGAGATTCCCGCCGACTTCACGCCGGGCACGGCGGACGTCACCTTCGAGCGCCCCTGATCGCCCGTGGCGGGGCCGAGTGCGGCCCCGCCACCTTCGCTCTTCTCTCCTTCCCCACCGTCTCCCGAGAGGTCGACATGACTGCAGCGCCCAGAGTTCTCATCACCGCCGGTGAGGGGCAGGATGCCGTGCCCTACGAGCGCGCGGTCCGAGCGGCCGGCGGCGACCCTCTGGTCCGCCGCCCCTCGCACGGCTTCGACGCCTACCTCGCCACCGACCCGGAGGCCATCGTTCTTGCGGGCGGCGCGTCGGTGGCACCGGAGTGGTACGGCTCGGGCTACGAGAGCGGTGTGAGCTTCGCTCCCGAACCCGACCGCGATGCGCGCGAGTTCGCCTTGCTCGAGCACCCGGTCGGTCGTACGGTCCCCCTTCTCGGGATCTGCCGAGGCATGCAGGTGCTCAACGTCGCTCTCGGTGGAACCCTCTGGCAGCACCTGCCGAGCGGCGACTGGATCGACACGCACGACCCCGACCTCGAGCGCACCCATCTCGCGCACACTGTCCGCGCCACCGGCGGACACCTCGGTGTGGTCCTTGGGAACGACGACCTGCACGTGAACAGCATCCATGAGCAGGCCGTGCGCGACCTCGCCCCCGGCCTGCGCGCGACCGTCCACACCTCCGACGGGCTCGTCGAGGGAGTCGAGACCCCCGACCTTCGGATCGTCGCCGTCCAGTGGCATCCGGAAGAGCTCGCCCCTTTGGGACACCCTTCGCACCGGCTCTTCGACGACCTCGTCCAGCGCGCGCTCTCGGCCCGTCTCGCGTTGCAGAAAGCAGCATCATGACCGTCACGCTCACGCCCTCCGTCGAGATCGCCCCGGGAGTGTCCATTCCGCAGATCGGATTCGGGCTCTTCAAGGTGGACCCCGATGAAGCTCAGCGGGTGACCGAGCAGGCCCTCGAGGCGGGTTACCGCCATCTCGACACCGCCGCGGTGTACCGCAACGAGCGCGCGGTCGGGGCGGCGATCGTCGCGTCGGGCATCCCTCGTGACGAGATCTTCGTGACCACGAAGGTCTGGAACGACGCCCACGGATCGACGGCCACGCGCGATGCATTCGCTCGCAGCCTCGATCTCCTCCAACTCGACGTGGTCGATCTGCTGCTGATTCACTGGCCGGTGCCGACGCGCGGACTGTACCGGCAGGCATGGGGCGCGTTGCAGCGCATCCACGACGAGGGAGGGGCGCGGGCGATCGGCGTCTCCAACTTCCTCATCGACCATCTGGAGCATGTTCTAGCCGACGGGGGTGTACGTCCGGCGGTCAACCAGATCGAGGTGCACCCCGCCAATCACGAGGCTGAACTCGCCGCGTTCTGCGCATCGCACGGCATCGCGATCGAGGCCTACAGCCCGCTGGCGCGCGGTCGAGCAACCGACTTGCCCGCTGTGGCGGTCGTCGCCGAACGGCTCGGCCGGTCCATCCCGCAGGTGATTCTCGCGTGGCATCTCCACAGCGGCCGGATCGTGTTACCGAAAACGGTGACTCCCGCTCGGATGCGCGAGAACCTCGACGTGCTCGACATCGTGCTCTCGGGAGAGGACATGGCCGTGTTCGACGGCCTCGACTCCGCCGATCGGATCGGCGCCGACCCGCGCACGTTCGAGGGCTGAGCCTGCGGGCACGCTACGCCGGCGTCCGCACCGCCGCGAACTGGTTCACCCGCCGCAGCGCGAAGCCGAGCCGCTCGTACGCCGCGATCGCGCCGGTGTTGCCGGCCGCGGCGTGCATCATCGCGCGGTCGCCGCGCTGCTGGATGTGGAACGCAACGTCGAGCACCAGCCGCGAGGCGAGGCCCTGACGACGGACCTCCGCATCGACCGCGACGGCGCTGATCTCGGTCCACCCGGTGGGGTGCAGGCGCTCGCCCGCCATGGCGACGAGGCGTCCTCCGCGACGGATGCCGATGTACCGGCCGAGCTCATAGGTGCGAGGCCGGAACGGGCCGGGCTGATTGCGCTCGACGATCGCCATCATCTCGGCCGCGTCGTCGGCCCCCAGTTCGATCGCCTCGTCGTCGGGGCGCGGCCGGAGGACCTCCGTCTCGACGAGCTGGACGCCCTCGCCGCCACCGAGCCATTCCCATCCTTCGGGGATGGCACCCTCGTAGCCCGACAGGCCCACGTCGGCGCCCGGGCCGACGAGCTCGCGCAGGGCGTCCCACACTCCGGGGTCATCCCAGGTGCGGACGGCCACGAACGGCGCGACGTCTTCCGGGTAGCGCCGCACGAGATCGCCGCCGATCGCGAACGAGGCGTGAGCACCGGCGAGCGAGTGCCACGCAGCGTTGTCGAGCACGGTGGCGTCGGCGTGAGGAACGGCGAGACGTGAGGCGGAAGTCATGGCGTACAGGCCAACCCGACGGCATCCGCGCGCATTCCCCGCACCCCGCTCAGTGCATGATCATGCCGCCCGTGACGTTGATCGCCTGCCCGGTGAGGTATCCGCCGGCGGGGGAGGCGAGGAAGTGGGTGACCCCCGCGACGTCTTCCGGCGCGCCGAGGCGCCCGAGCGGCGACTTCGCGCTCCACGCCCGCACGTCGTCGTCGGAGCGGGTGTCGGCGCCCATCTCGGTGAGCACGTAGCCCGGACAGACGGCGTTGACGCGCACGCCGTGGCATCCCCATTCCTGCGCGCCGGCGCGCGTGAGGGCGACGACCGCGGCCTTCGACGCGGCGTAGTGCCCCTCTCCCCCGCCGCCCTGCTTGGCGGCCATGCTGGCGATGTTCACGATCGAGCCGCCGCGCGCTTCGAGCATGAGCGGGGCGACAGCCTGCATGGTCACGAGGGTCGCGCGGGCGTTGATGTCGAGCACGAGATTCCAGTCGTCGACGGTGATGTCGAGCAGCGACACGTGCTGGAACACCCCGGCGCAGTTCACGAGCACGTCGACCCCGCCGAGCGTGGTGATCGCCTCGCTGACGGCGCGGCGCGTGTCGAGGGGGTCGCGCAGGTCGACGGGGAAGAACGCGGATGCCGCATCGCCCGCCGGAGCGCGACGGTCGAGCACTGCGACCCGGGCTCCATCGGCCGCGAACCGGGCGACGATGGCGGCGCCGATGCCTCCGGAGCCTCCCGTGACGATGACGCGCTGCGACATGACGCTCCTCCCGCGGGCGTCGGGTCGCCCTGGCGGTCAACGTACGCCCGGCGGCGAACGCGGCGACGACGGCGCTGTTTCGCGGGCGTAACGCGCCTCAGGCGAGCAGTGCCCACACCGCCGCGGCGTCGACCTCGAGGCGCGCGTCGGTGCCGCGGCTGCGCCACGCGTCGCGGTCGAAGACGTAGGCGCGCTCGACCTCGAAGACATAAAGGCGTTTGCGCGGAGTCGCGATGATCGCCGCCACCTCGTCGTCGAGCGCGGCGGCGGTCACGGCGTCGCCTGCCAGGCGTGCGGCCAGCACCTCGCGCACGGCCGCCGGGTCGGCATCCGCCTGCCTCGCCCGGAACGACAACTGCACCCCGTCGGCGTCGGCGAGCCCCGCTGACGAGTCGTAGACGACCCCGGATGCCGCGCCCGAGGCCGAGATCGCCCGCGCATGCCGTGACGCGAGGTCGGACTCGACGTACAGTCCGCCCGGCAGCAGTCGGTACTGGGCGGCGGCGGTCCAGGGGCCGACGGCGTCCGCCGTGCCGATCACGACGAACCGTTGCGCGGCGAGAATCGCGGCGGCGCGCTCTTCGGGAGAGGTCATGCGCTCATGCTGGAGGCCTGGGGCGACACGGATGTTTCGGCGGGGTGAAGCTTGGTCGCGACGGCCGGTTCCGCGGCATCCGGCGTCTTACGCTCGGGGCAGCGCCGCCTGCGGCGCCCCGTGAGCCCCGACCCGCAGGAGACCCGTGAGCGTCCACCCCGCCATCACCGACGCCGCCGTGCGCGCCCACCTCGAACGCCTGGCGGCTCAGGTCGGCACGATCCCCTCGGGGGCGACGGATGCCGACGGCGATGACGCGACGCGCATCGCCGAGCTGCGCGCGAACCCGTCGTGGGTGCGTTCACCCGACGACGCGGCGCTCGAGTCGATCGACCTCGACGCCGACGGTCTCGCCCTGCGTCTTTACAGCCCGCGTGCCGGCCACCGCGGAACGCTCGTCTTCGCCCACGGCGGCGGATGGGTCGCCGGCGACCTCGACAACAACGACGCCTTGTGCCGCGCGCTCGCACTCGCGACCGGAACTCAGGTGCTCAGCGTCGACTACCGCCTCGCGCCCGAGCATCCCTTCCCAGCCGGTCTCGACGACCTCGACCGCGCGCTGCGCTTCGCCGCCACGGGGGCCGACGGACTCATCGACCCGGCCCGACTCGGCGTCGCCGGACACAGCGCGGGCGGCAACCTCGCCGCGGCGCTCGCCCTGCGTTCGCGCGATGGCCGGGCTCCCGGCATCCGCGTGCAGGTGCTGCTGTGCCCCGTGCTCGACGCCCCGAATGCCGAGCGCCCGAGCTATCGCGCGCACACCGAGAATCTGCCCCTCACCGCGCGCGGGATGCAGTGGTACTGGCGACTGTACGTTCCGGATGCCACGCGCCGGGTGCCCGTCGACGCAGCGCCCCTACGCGCCGCGGTGCTCGGCGGTTCGGCGCCGGCCGTGATCGTCGCGGCCGCGGTCGACCCCCTGTCGGACGAGGCGGAGGAGTACGCCGGCCGCCTCGCGTCCTCGGGGGTGCCGGTCGAGTTCGTGCGCCGCGAGGGGGTGCCGCACCTGTTCCTGGTGTTCCCCTCGACGCCCGCGCGCGACGAGGTGCTCGCGCAGGTCGCGCCCGCCGTTCGAGCGGCGTTCGCCTGAGGTCCTGACCTCGTCCCACTTCTGGCGGTGCATGTCCCACTTTGTGCGGCCTGCGGCCTGTTCCGGCAACCTTCTTCGGGACATGGGTGTGCTCCTGCCGCCCCGCAAACAACCCGCCCCACGCCCGGAACACCGCGGAAACACGCCATTGTTACCGTCATCAACATGTCGCTCCTGGTCACGAACGCACGTCTCATCACGGTCCCCGCGGGCACCGACGACCCCGGCTACATCGAGCGGGGCTACATGCTCGTCGAGGGCGGACGCATCACCGCGATCGGCGCCGGAGACCCCGCGCCGGGCACGACGGCCGACGAGATCCTCGACGTCGACGGCAAGTTCGTCGCCCCGGGCTTCGTCTCGTCGCACAGCCACCTCTTCACGAGCGGCTCGCGCGGACTCGGCGTCGACCAAACGCTCTACGGCTGGTGCACGTCGATGTTCAGCGTGCTCAACAACGCCTCGCCCGACCAGATCTACTGGGCGACGCTGCACGGCTCGCTCGACTTCCTCGCCAACGGTGTGACGACGGCCTACAACTTCACCGACCCGCTGCTGCCCTGGGAGCCGATGGTCGACGGCAAGCGCGCCGACGGCGGCGGCATCCTGCGTGATCACGCCTGGCACACCCGTCAGGCCGACGGATGCCACGACGCGGGGCTCCGCTTCGTCGACTCGATCGCCCTCGATGCCACCGTCGGCACCGACGACGAGATCTTCGCGCGGTTCGAGGCGTCGCTCGATCACGTGCTCGCGATGGATCCCGACATCGCCCTCGGCGCCTCGATCATGGGACAGGTGCAGTGGTCGACGCGGCCCGACGCCGCCGAGATCGAGGTCGCCGTCATGGACCGCTTCGGCGTGACCAACCAGGCGCACTTCCTCGAGACGTACGAGGCGATCGAGCACCAGCAGACGAAGTTCCAGCTGTACAAGAACGCCGGCGCGCTGCGTCCGGGCATGATGTTCGGCCACTTCATCCAGACGACGCCCGAGATCATCGCGGATGCCGCCGCGGGAGGCGCGAGCATGTCGTGGCAGCCCGCGTCGAACGGACGCCTGGCGTCGGGCATCGCCCACGTGCCCGAGATGCTCGAGCAGGGCATGAAGGTCGGCATGGGCCTCGACGATCAGGCCTGCACCGACGTCGCCGACCCGTGGCAGAACATGCGCATGGGCATGTTCATGCAGCGCGCGCGCACCCACGACCCGCTGTCGATGATGCCCGAGCGCGTACTGCGCCTGCACACCCTCGGCGGCGCCGAGATCATGGGCGTCGACGATCGCGTCGGCAGCCTCGAGGTGGGCAAGTTCGCCGACTTCGTGGTGGTCGACCCGCGCACGCCCGACATCGGACCGCTGTGGAACCCCGTGCGCAGCTACGTGCTCGCCTGCGGCCTGCGCAACCTGCAGCAGGTCTACGTCGGCGGAAAGCTCGTCAACGACCGGGGCGTCTCGACCAACCCGCTCGCGGTCGAGGCCTCGCGCGTGCTGCACGAGGAGCTGCCCGCGCTGGCCGAGGAGTTCGGCGTCATCCTCTGACCCCTCCGCGCCTCTGCCGTAGAGCGTCCCGGACACGCCGCGTTCCGCGTGCCGGGGCGGCGTGTTCTGGACACTCAACCGGCTTTGCCCGCACCCCCGCTGAGTGTCCACAACACCCGGACGGAATGCCAGGCTCGTCCGGGTTTCCTGGACGTTCGACGACGACTCGACCCGAGCCCGCCCTCGCGCCCGTCGCGACTCCGTGACAGCGTAAGCGCATGCGCAGACGCATCGCGGGGCTCGACGTCCACACCTCCGTCGTCGAGGTCGCGGGGCGCGACGTGCTGTTGTGGCACCACGGCTCCCCGCAGACCGGGGCGATCCTTCCTCCGGTCCAGAGGGCGGCCGACGCACACGGTCTCGTCGTCGTCTCCGTTGCCCGTCCCGCCTACGCCGGGTCGCCGCGTCAGACGGGCCGCACCGTCGCCGACGTCGCCGCGGGGCTCGTTCCGTTGCTCGACGCCCTGGGCGTGGCATCCGTCGTCTCGGTCGGCGCGTCGGGCGGAGGTCCGCACGCCCTCGCGTGCGCGGCGGCGATGCCGGAGCTCGTCGGCAGAGTCGTGACCTTCGCGAGCCCTGCACCGTTCACCGGTGACGACGCCTGGTTCACCGGAATGCAGGCGCCGGGCGGGCTGCGATCGGCCGTCGACGGCGAGGAGTCGCGCCGCCGCTTCGCCGAAACCGACGAGTTCGATTCCGAGCAGTTCGTGGATGCCGACTTCGCGGCCCTCCAGGGCGAGTGGGCGTCTCTCGGAGCCGACGCCGGCGCGGCCGGAGCCGACGGACCCGAGGGGCTCATCGACGACGACCTCGCCTTCACCCGCCCCTGGGGGTTCGCGCTCGCCGAGGTCTCGGCATCCGTGCTGCTCGTCCAGGGCGAGCGCGACCGTGTCATCCCTCCCGCTCACGCTCGGATGCTCGAGGCCGCCCTTCCCCATGCGACGCTCGACCTGCATCCCGACGACGGCCACGTCTCGGTGCTGCGCCACCTGGGTGCCGCGCTGGCTCGTTGAAAGTCCAGGACACGCCGATTGCAGAGCGGCGTCACGGATTCAGGCGGCTCACCTGGTCGACGATCGTCAGGCGTGACGAGAGCTTGTCGGCCGCGGCGCCCATCGTCGCCGACGCCGCACCGAACACGAGCAGGGCGATCACGATGAACGTGGGCAGCTGACGCCAGCGGCGGGTCAGGGCGGTCATGGCCAGGGTGACGATCACGCTCAAGATTGCGATCGTCTGACCGGCGACGGTCGCGAACGCCATGCGCACGGCGGTCTCGTGGGTGAGCGGGCCCCAGCTGTTGAAGATGAGGTTGAGTGCCATCGGGATGAAGATCACCCCGACGATCAACACCAGGCCACGGCTCACGCGCGATCGCGAAACGTGCGGCCCGGCCAGCGGGGTCGAGACGGTTTCGGCGTCCATCTCTTCACGGTATCGGCGCGGTGCGCGCCCGCACCACCCTTCGTCGCGAACCGGCCAGTCGATCCCGCTAGCGCTGCGGCGGCAGGGTGAACTCCGCGGGGAAGACGTTGTCGGAGACCACGCCGTTCTGGTCGCCGACGCTGAAGATGGTGTGCGCGTCGAGGTTCAGGGTGTCGCCCGCGTACAGCCCGTTGTTGTCGCGGCGGGCGTGGTTCACGATCAGCAGCCAGTCTTCGGCCACGCAGAACCGCGCCGCGATGGTCGAGAACACATCGCCGGGAGCCACGCGGTACGCCACCGGCACACCCTCGGCGTTCAGGACCGCTTCTCCCGAGGCGGTGTCGAGGAGGCCGCGGTCGACGGGGACCTCGAGCGTCTTCCCGCCTAGCTGCTCCGGATCCGACGGATCGGCCACGGCGCGCACCGGGGCAGCGGGGCCGCACGGCCCCCAATCGACGATCGGCGCGGGCGACGACGTCGTCTCCGGCGTCGCGCGGGCACTGGCCGAGGGGCGGATCGCATCGACGAGCGGTCCGGGCGGCGGCGTGCAGGCCGTCAGGATCACCGCCAGCATGTCGATACCGATCGTCGCCGCCGTGCGCTCTGCCCCCATGCGTCGAAGTGTACGGGTGCCGGTCGTTGCGACCGCCCGTCTCCGCCGGCGCCGAGATTGCGCCAGCCTCCCCGCCCCGCCGTTTGAAGCCGAGTCCCAGATGGTCCCACGATCACGGTGGCTTTTCGGCTCCGGCGACTGGCGTGGCTCTTCTCGAGTTGACGCTAACGGCCTGGCCGGGTGGGTTGAGTGCGCCCTGAGGGTGATAGGTCGACCGCGTCCCTGAAACCGCGGATGACCGTCTTGGTGGAGTTTCGTCTGCCTGGCTATAGTCGCCGCGTTGCTTGCAACGTGCTTCACCCCGGTTGCCGCCGGGGCGAGCGACTGCCGCTGGATCTTTAGCGGAACCGTCAACAGCTCGAAGAACTCGCAGTACAACATTCTGGTTGGTTCCAACTGGAGCACGTCGGCAGGCCGCCCGACCGGAACGACCGCGAGTGTTCCTCCCGGCGGATCTTCCCGCTCCACGATGAAGGACGCGGACGGATACCTCCTAGTCAGGGGAGTTTGCGCGTGGTTCTATGGCCCAGGGGGTACGACCCAGGCGAGGAACTACCTCAGGGGAGATAGTGCCTGGCACAAGATCGGCGACGATTTCAACTTCACCCTCACGACATACAAGTGCTGAGGATGCCATGAAGGATCGAATACTGTTCACCACGCTATTCCTGATGTCGCTCGGCCTGAGCGCACTCGTCTGCGTGACCGTGCCGTTCATCGCGTTCTCCGCGCTCGGGGCTGACATCCCGGACTTCACTCCCGGTGTCGTCGTGCTTCTTCTTACGTTGTCAGTTGCTGGCCACATCTTCGTGGCCGTCCGCCTCGCCCGATCGAGAACCGCATAGGTCGATCTGCAGGCCGGGCCGATCGATCGCGCCTGGCCGGACACCGAGACTGCAGCTCGCTGACATCCCGGTTGCAGCGTGCAACGGACTTGTCAGCGAGATGCAGTCTCGCGTGCGACTGCGGCGGTGTCACCCTGCGACCGAGCGGCCCCGTCCCGCGCAACCCGAAGCGGTGCCGTCCCGTCAGCGAGCCGTCGTCTCGCGACGCCGTGCGACCCGCAGCAGCGCCTCGCCCCCCGCGGCGATCGCCGCCGCGCTCGCCAGCGACACCGCGATCGTAACGAGAGCGGCCGCCGGGCCCGTCGAATCCAGAGCCGCCCCGGCGATCACGCCGCCGATCGGCACGCCGAGCGACATCGCCGCGGTCGGATAGGCGAGGGTCTCGGTCACGCGGCCCTCGGGGGCGCGGGCGGATGCCACGAGGATGCCCGACACCATGACCGGCGACACCGCGAGCCCGAGCAGCAGGATCACCCCGAACAGCACCGGCGCGGAGCCCTGCGCGAACGGCAGGGCGAGCGCGACGGCGAAGGCCAGCGCCGCGAAGAGGATGTACCGCGCGGCGGGGGAGAGCTTCCACGTGCGGGCTCCGGTGACGACGGAGCCGATCGCGATCGCCACGGCCAGGGCACTGAACGCCGGGCCGGCGAGCCACGGCCGTTCGTTCAGCTCGGCCCAGCCGACGAGGCTGACGTCGAAGGCCCCGAAGACCCCGCCCAGGGCGATGCAGGCCACAGCGATCGGAATCACCCCGACGGGAGGCAGCACGATGCCGCGGCGCGGAGCGTGCGGAGTCGGGGAGGGCTGCGTGCCGCGCTGCGCGGCGAGCCACACCCCTCCGATGAGCCCGAGCCCGAGCGACCCGAGGATCGCCACCGCGGGGTCGAGGGCGGCGGCCACCGCGGTGATGGCCGGCGGCCCCGAGATGAACACCATCTGGTCGGCGATCGTCTCGAGGGCCAGCGCGGGTGTCCGCTGCGCCGGCGGGGCGAGCACGGTCCACCGGGCGCGGACGGCCGAGGTGAGGTCGGGGGTCGCCGCCCCCGTGACGAACGCGGCCACGAGCCACGTCCAGAACGGTGCACCCGTGAGCACGAGGACGAGCAGAGCGGATGCCGCGAGCACGAGGCATCCGAGCGACACCAGGATCACGCGGGCCTGGCCGTGGCGGTCCATGCGCGACGACCACAGGGGCGCCGCGATCGCCATGCCCCCGACGAGGGGTGCGACCACGAGCCCGGCCGAGGCGAAGCTGCCGGTCGCGGCCGACACGAGCAGGATGATGCCGAGCGACAGCGTCGCGCGGGGGAAGCGCGCGAGGATTCCGGCGGCGACGAAGTTGCGGGCCCCGGGCAGGCGCAGCACCTGGCCGTAGGCGCGGACGCCCTGCGCCTCAGACGTCGTCGTGTTCACGGCGCGTGCGTCCCCTCGCGGTGGCCACAACGCAGGAGATCCGACCAGCCGTTGGTCGACCACCCCGCGCGGACTCGTCGCCGTGGGCAGCCCCCACGGATTCTCCTGCGTTGTGTCGTCGTGCGGCGTGAGCCGTCGTCACCGCCGCGACCGCGGGAGCAAAACCCGCCGGCGGCGTGGTCGCGGCGGGATGGGCGGGCGGTACGCAGGAGAACCGCCCGCCCCGCAGCGGGAAGCCCGCGTGACCACGGCTGCGGCGGCGCATATCTCCTGCATTGTGTCGCGTTGCCGCCCATCTCTCCGGCGGAGGCCCGGATGGGAACGACCCGTGCCCGCCCCGAGCGACTCACGCGGTGTAGTCGAATCGGCTGATCTCTTCGAGCGCCTCGACGACGAACGACACGCTGTCTTCGAACAGCTGCGCACCGTGCGCGGCGTTCGCGCCCGTCGGGTCGCCGAGCACGCCGGTGGGGCCGAAGTCGTTCGAGAGCCACCCGAAGGTCACGGGCTTGCCGTTGAAGCCGATGTGGCGGAAGTCGCCGATGTGCGCGGGCACCGTGGCCTCGAACTTCGAGGCGTCGACGAGCTCGGGACGCAGGTGCATGATCATGCTCGTCTCGCCGTGACCGGCGTGGATGCCGGTGCCGTGCTCGTCGGGTCCGCCGTCGGTGCCGTCGAACGAGGGCACGCGGGCCGCGGGCATGAAGAACGTGCGCAGACCGAAGCGGCGGCGCAGCTCGCGGTTGGCGACGTTCAGCAGGGCGACGTTTCCGCCGTGACCGTTGAGGAACACCAGCGTGCGGGCGCGGGTGGTCAGCAGCGACCGGCCGATGTCGACGATCGTCTGCATCATCGTCTCGGGGGTCAGCCACAGGGTGCCCGGCGCCCACGAATGCTCGTCGGACTTCGTGATCGACAGCGTCGGCAGCTGCCACACGTCGAGGCCCTGCGCGGCGGCGCGCGCGACGGCGGCGGTGGCCGAGGCCTCGGCCACGATGGCATCCGTCGCCAAGGGCAGGTGCGGGCCGTGGTGCTCGATCGCACCGGTGGGCAGCACGATGATGGATTCCTCGGTAAGGGCCTCGGCGGCCGCGGGGCCGCTCAGTTCGGCCAGCAGACGGGTCATGAGATGATCGCTCCCTTGCGCGCTCCGGTGTAATCGGGGTTGAGCTTGCCGGGGTTCAACAGACCGTTCGGATCGGTGAGGGCGGCGGTCTCGGCGGTCTGCTCGACGTTGAAGTCGACGTTCCACTGGTGCGGGTTGTGCACGCCGACACCGATCGCGTTGAGCTCGGCGATGCCGCGGTACACATCCTCCTCGCTCACGTAGGGGGCCGCCAGCATGCCGATGGGGAAGGCCTTCGTCGACTCGACGTGGAGCTTGCCGCCGGCGAAAACCGACTCGACGGCCTCGATGTCGTCGGCCAGCGGAGCGCCCGCGACCTCGAGGTGGAACACCTCGTGCGGCTGGCTCTTCTGGTACCACTCGATGGGGTGGTTGTAGCTGAGCATCGACAGGCGGATGCTGGCCTGCGGGCCCTCGCGCACCGCCTCGACGCGACCTCCCGCACCCTCGATGATCGCGGTGACCTCGTCGACGAGCGAGGCATCGATGATCGCGCGGAGGCTCGAGCGACCCTCGGGGATCGCCTCGTCGGTGGGCAGGGCCGCCGAGATCTCGACGCCGTCGCCCGAGACCAGGCGCGGGGTGGGGGTGAGGTTGCCGATCGTCTGCACGACCGAGAGGGTGCCGGCGAAGTCGGGGAAGCTCGCCCACAGCCCCCGCCACTCGCGCAGGGGCTCGAGGCGGACGGTCGCGCGCACGATCACGCCCGCGGTGCCGTAGTTGTGCACGTACTTCTGGGCCTCATCGCCCTCGACGTGGAGGATCTGGGCGCTGCCGTCGGCGTGCACGACGTCGAGGGCGGCGACGAAGCCGCGGTCGTTCGAGCCGTGCTCGATCGACCCGGTGCCGCCGGATCCGCCGGAGAGGAAGCCGCCGATCGTCGACTGTGCGGTGGAGGGGTACATCCACAGGGCCTGGCCGCTCGCCCACGCGGCCTGCTCGAGCATGACCATCGGGGTGCCGGCTTCGGCGGTGATGAAGCCATCACCGACCTCGACGATCGCCTTGGCGCGGGTGGTGTCGATCACGAGGCCGCCCTGCATGGGGATCGCCTGGCCGTAGTTGCCGGTGCCCTTGCCGCGCACGGTGATCGGCACCCCGTGTCGCGCGGCGGCGGCGACGGCGGTGGCGATCTGCTCGGCATCCGCGGCGAAGACGACGAGGTCGGCCAGGCCCAGCGGAAGCTTCGCGGCGATGATCGGCGACATCGGCGAGCCGTCGACGCTGGCGCGTTCGCGCACGCGCGGTTCGGTGCTGACGGCGGCGGGGCCGAGCAGGTCGAGCAGTTCGTCCTCGAGGGAGAGGACGCGGGTGGCGGTGTCGCTCATGGGGGTTCTCCGGGTGGAACGGTGGGGCGGATGCCGAGGGCGGTGGGGAGGTGGCTGAGCGTGTCGAAGCCACCGGGCGTGATGCGGGGTTCGTGGTGGGGAGGTGGCTGAGCGTGTCGAAGCCACCGGTCTCCCGCCGGTTCCGGTCCCTTCGACAGGCTCAGGGACCTGGGACCGGCGACCGGCGGCCCGGCCCGCACGAGGCGGACCGGGCCGGGCGGGTCAGAACGAGATCGAGGAGTCGATGAACTCGTTCGTGTACAGGTCGGCGGGGGTGTAACCCGATGCCGGCGGGGTGCCGAGGTCGGTGTACACCTTGCTGGCCTTGGAGAAGAAGTCCGCGAAGCGGGCGTCGTCGAAGTTGCCGTAGGTGGAGTCGGGGCCGTCACCGACGAGGCCGAGGTCGACCTGCGTCTTGACCGAGTAGTCGGCCACGCCCTGGGTGTAGGTCCAGCCGGTCGCGTACTCGTCGACGAGCTTCAGGATGAGGTCGTTGGCGGCCTTCGGGTCGTTGTAGTAGTCGACGCCGGCCTTCTGCAGCACGGGCACGAGCTTGCTCAGGCAGGGCGACAGCTCGTCGAACTTGTCGGCCTTGACCGACATCGACGACTGGTACGTCTGCCATCCGGCGTCGTGGATCAGCGCGAAGTCGACGGGCTTGCCCCATGCCGACACCTCGTTCTGGTACACGTACGGCTCGGCCGAGGCGAAGCCCTGCTGCATGTCCTTGCCGCCGGCGGCGACGAAGTTCGACGGGGTGCCGTCGTACGAGCCGTCGAGGATCGCCGAGTCGGCCAGACCCGCGCTCTTGAGGTACTCGATGTAGGCCGAGCCGTCGAAGTAGCGCCACACACCGCCGTTGGCCGACAGGGCGCCCTTCACGTCGTCGATGGTCTTGACGTTCGGGTAGGTCGCGGGGTCCCACATGACCATGGTCGGGCTGATGTCGAGCGGCGCGAAGACCGCCTTGGTGGGCGTGGTGCCCGAGAGCTGGATCGCCTCGTCGGTGCTGACGTATCCGAGGGTGATCTTGTCGTCCTGGTACATCTGGGCCGACACGGTCTGGAAGCCGATCGCGGGACCACCGGCACGGATCTCGAGGTTGACGCCGGTGTACTCGCCGTCCGCCATCAGCGGGCCGGTGACGGCCTTGGTGTTGGCGTCGATCGTGTAGTCGTCCTTGATCATCTCGTAGAGGTGACCGTGCTCTGCCTCGGGGTTCCAGTCGGTCTGCACGACGATGGTCGAGGGGCAGTCGGTCGACAGGTCGACCGATCCGATGGCCATGTCGGTGGAGGGCGGGGCGTTCTCCGCTGCGCTGCCGGCGCAGGAAGTCAGCGTGAGGGCGATCGCGACGGCGCCGGTGACGGCCGAGCCGCGAAGGAGGGTGGAGCGCTTCATGCTGGTTCGCTTTCTGTGACGGGTGGAGCTCTCGGGTGCGGGTGTTTTCGGGTACTCCGGATGCCGCCTCCCGCACTCTCGCGCGGGAGGGGCTGTGGCATCCGGGATCTGGAGGCCTAGAGGGTGCTGTCGTACCAGCGGCCGACGGCCACTTTCGACAGCCAGCCGAACAGGGCGAAGATGACGACGCCGAGGAGGCAGGCCGCGAGGATCGCGGCGAACAGCTCGGCGCTCTGCAGGCGCGACTGGTAGTTGGAGATGAGCGAGCCGATGCCCGGCTCGCCGCGGCGGAAGAAGTAGTCGCCGACGATCGCGCCGATGACCGACAAGCCCGCCGAGGTGCGCATGCCGACGAAGATCGAGGGCAGCGCCGCGGGGAGGGTGAGCTTGGTGAGCACCGTCCACTTGTTCGCCTTCTGCAGGCGGAACAGCTCGCGCTGCGACTTGTCGACCGACTGCAGACCGAACAGGGTGTTCGACACCATCGGGAACAGCGCGATCAGCACGCAGACGATGACGCGGGCGAGGAACTCGTAGCCGAACCAGAAGCCGACCAGAGGCACGAGGGCGAGGATCGGGATGCACTGGAGCATCACGGCGTATGCGTAGGTCGAGCGCTCGACCCAGCGGGCGAGCGACATGGCGATGGCCCAGCCGATGCCGATGACCATCGCGATGGCGAGGCCGGTGAGGGCGACGCCGGTGGTGCGGAACAGCGCCACCCAGATGTCGGCGCCCACCTGCGGGTCGAAGAAGCCCATGGTGAACATCTCGTGCGGCATGGGCATGAGGAAGCCCTTGCCCGAGGCGGCCAGCGCGATCGAGATGCCGTACCAGGCGCCCAGCAGCACGACCAGCACGCCCAACGGCGGCAAGATCATGGCCACGCGGGCGCCGAAGCCGCGGCGGCGGGTCGCCGTGGTGCGGGGGGCGGGCGGCTGCACGGGCGGAACGGATGCCGTGGTCTCCGACGTCTCGGTGACGACGGGTTCTGCAGACGTGGTGCTCATGAGTGTCCTTCCCGGAGGGCGTGGGAGACCTCGCCGACGAGCTTGGCGAATTCTGCGGTGTAGCGGATCTCGGGGTCGCGGGGCATGTCGAAGGGGACTTCGAAGGTGTCGACGAGGTGGCCGGGGCGACCCGACATCACGACGACCTTGGTGGAGAGGTAGATGGCCTCGGAGACCGAGTGGGTGATGAAGAGTCCACCGAACTTCTGCGCGACGAAGATCTTGAGCAGCTCGTCGTTCAGGCGCTCACGGGTGATCTCGTCGAGCGCGCCGAAGGGCTCGTCGAAGAGGAACAGTTCGGGGTCGAGCGTGAGCGAGCGGGCGAGCGAGGCGCGCATCTTCATGCCGCCCGACATCTGCTTGGGCAGGTGCTTCTCGAAACCCTTGAGGCCGACGAGCTCGATCGCCCACTTCGCCTTGGGGGTGCGCACGCGCTTGGGCTGCCAGTTGAGCTCGGCCAGCAGTTCGACGTTGGCCTGCACGTCGCGCCAGGGCAGGAGCGTGGCGTCCTGGAAGACGTAGCCGATGCGGTCGGTGGCGACGGAGGCGGTTCCTTCGCTCGCGGTCTCGAGACCCGAGGCGATGCGAAGCAGGGTCGACTTGCCGCAGCCCGAGGGGCCGACGACGCTGACGAATTCGCCGCGTTCGACGGTGAGGTCGACCCCGGAGAGGGCGGTGGTGCCGTTGGGGAACGTCATGGCGACGTTGCGGAAGTCCAGCAGAGGGGCGGTGGACGCCGCGACGTCTGCGGGAGCGGGGGAGGCCAAGGTCACGGGGGCGCTCGCTTTCCGTTCGGGTGGTCAGGAGGCCGTCGCGGGCGCGGCGGTCGGGGTGGGGACGGCGGTGACGGTGGTCACCGTGGTGCGGCTGACGAGCCGCCCCCGGTGGATCACGACGCGGTCGGCGTCGGCGAAGGCCACGGCGTCGCCGATCGAGGCGGCGCGCACGGCGACGAGGTCGGCGCGGGCGCCGGCCACGGGTCCCGCGAAGGGGAGGTTCATGACGTCTCGAGCGCCGATGGTCACGGCGTCGAGGGCGTCGGCGGGGGCGAGGTGGCCCGCGGCGACCAGTAACGAGGCGGTCTCGAGGTGGTCGCACCGGCCGACGGGGTTGAAGGGGTCGCGCACGTTGTCGGCCCCGGCGGCGACGCGCACGCCCGCGGCCTTGAGCCGGCCGATCGGGGCGATGCCGCGCGGGACGGCGTGGTCGACCTCCCATCCCTGCAGGTAGAGGTTTGTGATGGGCAGGGCGATCACGCCGATGTCGGCCGCGCGCACCTCGTCGGCCAGCGGGGTGAGGTCGGTGGCGGGCATCATGCTCAGGCGCACGCAGTGGCCGGCGGTGCGCGGGCGGTTCCACCCGGCGACCAGGCGGGCGTACGCGGCGAGGGTGTCGGCGCCGGCGAGGCTCTCGTCGGTGTGCAGGTCGAGACCCACGTCGCGACGACGGGCGAGCGCGATCAGTCGCTCGAGGTCGGCGATCGGGTCGTCGGCCAGGTGGGGTGCGCCTCCGACCAGGTCGACTCCCGCGTCGAGGGCGGCCTCGAACACGGCATCCGGGATGTTCGGACCCCCGAGGGCGACGAGCTCGATGTCCATGAGACCGTCGAGCTCTTCGCGCAGGCGCACCAGGGCGCGGACGCCGGTCAGAGCGTCGTCGCCGCGAAGCAGATCGACGTGCGTGCGGACGGAGGTGATTCCGGATGCCAACATGCGCAGCGCCGTGGATCGTGCCCGTCGCAGCGTGTCGTCCTCGTCGAGGGTCATCGCGAAGGCGTGCCAGCTCTCGATGGCGCGCTCGAGGTCGCCGAAGGCGGGCTGGATGGCGTCCCACGACTGCGACTTGTCGAGGTGGGCGTGGGGCTCGGCGCCGGCCGCGGTGACGAGGTAGCCGCCGAGGTCGAGGACTTCGCCGTCGGTGTCGGGGAGGGGGCTGCCGGCGGGCACCACCGCGAGCACCTCGTCGCCGTCGAGCGCAATGTCGACGAGCGCGCCCGAGGTCAGGCGCACGCCGCGTAGTGCGGCAATCGAGACGGGTGGAGCGGCAGACACGAGGGCCTCCGGAGAAGTCGGGAAGACAAGCGCAAGACGGGAGCCACCTCAGCGGGGCTGAGCCGCTTGTGGCGGCTGCGTCAGTGTTGGTGTGACCAACATCCGGCGATGATCCGATGCTAGGAACCGTGCGTTTCCGCTGTATTTCCCCCGCATGACCCTCTCGACAAAGTTGTCGGACAGGCGCGGCCCGTCGAGGTGGCTGAGCCTGTCGAAGCCTCCGGGCGCGGCGTGGGTTTCGGTCCCTTCGACAGGCTCAGGGACCTCGGCGTCGGCTCAGGGACCTCGGGCCCTACAGCTCGAGCGTGATCCGCGGGCAGGCCGCGCGCGAGACGCACGGCATCATGGTGCGGTTGGCGTCCTGCTCCTCGGGCGACAGCACCGAGTCGCGGTGCTCGATGTCGCCGTCGATGACAGCGACCTCGCACGTTCCGCACGTGCCGACGCGACAGCTGGAGGGAACGACGATGCCCTGCTCCTCCACCACGTCGAGGATCGAGCGCTCGGGCGGCACGGTCACCGTGAGGCCCGACATCATCAGGTCGACCTCGAACGGCTCCGCCCACACCGGCGGGCCGAGCACCTTGGCCTCGAAACGTTCGACGTGCAGGCTCCCGCGCGGCCAGCCGGCCATGGCGGCATCCAGTCCCTCGAGCAGCCGGGCCGGCCCGCACGCGTAGACGACCTCGCGCGCGACGGGCGTGGCGAACCGTGCATCAAGGTCGAGGCGGCGCCCCTCGTCGGCGGCGAACACCTCGACGCGGTCGCCGTAGCGCTGCTCGAGCTCGTCGACGAACGCCATCGTGCGCCGCGAGCGCCCGGTGTACAGCAGCGTCCACGTCGTTCCCGCGGCCTCCGCCGCTTCGAGCATGGGCAGGATCGGGGTGATGCCGATGCCCCCGGCGACGAAGACGTACGACCGCCCCGCGGTGGGGGCGAAGAGGAAGTGGTTCGCCGGACCCCGCACGCGCAGCGTCTCTCCGACGTGGGCGTTCTCGTGCAGCCACACCGAGCCCTCGCGCTCGCGCAGCACGCCGATGCGCCAGGTGCCGCGCGCGGTGGGCGACCCGCACAGCGAGTACTGGCGCTCGACACCGCCGGGCAGCACGACGTCGATGTGCGCTCCGGGTGACCAGTGCGGCAGGGTGCCGGTTGCGCGCTCGAGGTCGAGCACGATCACGCCGTCGGCGGCGTCGCGCCTCTCGCGGACCACCGCGTCGAAGGTCACCCCTGCACTCACGAGAACTCCTGTTCGCTAGACGTCGATCGCGTCGTCGGCGCCGTCGCCGTGCACGACCTCTTTGACGATGAGAAGGCGGTAGGTGCGACCGCCGGGCGAGTGCCAGCGGTGCGGTGTGCCCGACCGGCAGTAGACCGAGTCGCCGACGTGCAGCGTGCGCTCGCCGAAGGGCCCGAACGAGATCACGACCGAGCCCTCGAGCACGGTGAGGAACTCGTCTTCGTCGTGAACGTAGTGGTCGCCGGGCTGATCGTTCGAGCCGGTGAACTCCAGCGGTTCGAAGCGCCGGGGTCCCTCGGCCAGCAGGCGAGCGGTGCCTTCGGCGTAGGGGCCGACGACGCCCTCGCCCGCGGCGACGAACGAGGGCTGCGCGTCGTGGTCGGCGCGCGGGGGCTCCGAGGCGGCGATCAACTCGACGCGGCTCGTGCCGAGGGCGCGGGCGAGCCTTTCGAGGCTGGCCATGCTGGGCCGGGCGAGGCCGCGCTCGAGCTGGCTGAGGAAGGGGTGCGACAGGGTGGCCGCTTCGGCGAGCTGGGTGAGGGTGAGGCCGCGCGCCTTGCGGAGTCCGCGCAGGTGGGCGCCGAGACGCTCTTCGCTCGTGGGCGTCGTCTCGGCGGAAATCGCGGGGGCCATGGTCGTCATCGTCCCACCCTCTCGAACAGCCGGGCGACGATCTCGGCCTCGTCGGCGTCGACCAGTCGCGCCTCGTCGACGACGACCCGACCGCCCACGATCACCGTGCGCGGTCGGCGCCCGGGCGCGGCCCAGAGCAGTCCCGCGATCGGATCGGCCACGCCCGCGTCGGCGACTCCCGTCACGTCCCAGACGCACACGTCGCCCGCCGACCCGGGGGTGAGCCGGCCCAGCTCGGGTCGACCGAGTCCGTCGGCCGAGCCCGCCGTCGCCATCGTCAGAACCTCGGATGCCGGCAGCTGCGGCCCCACCAGGGCCGAGACCTGCATTGCGAGGCGGGCATCGGCCAGCAGGTGTCCGGCGTCGTTGCTGCCGCCGCCGCTCGTGCCGAGACCCACCGGGATGCCGGCGTCGAGCAGGCGCCGGACCGGGGCGACGCCCCAGCCCATGGGCACGTCGCAGCCGGGGGCGTGCGTCGCCGTGACCCCGGCGGCCGCGAGGCGCGAGATCTCGTCGGCGGTGACGTCGCACAGGTGGGCGAGCGTCACATCGGCATCCACCCATCCCCAGTCCTGCAGCAGGTCGATCGGGCGTCGGCCGTAGCGTTCGAGGGCGACCTCGACGTCGACGACCTCGTTGGCCTGGGTGCGGCGCCGCAGTCCGTGGCGGCGCGCGACCTCCGCGAGAAGGTCGAAGGTCTCGCGCGGGTCGCTGTGCACGCCGGCCGGCCCGACGGCGACTTGCAGCATGCCGTCTTCGCTGACCCCGCCCGGGCGGTCGGCGACGAGGGCGGCGACGATCGCCTCGGCCGAGGCGGCGGCCTCTTGCGGGTCATCGCGAGCGGCGCCGCGCACGAACACGAGACGGGCCCCGAGGCCGGTCGCGGCGGCGGCCGCCGCGCGGGCCATGCCGACGTCGTCGGCGCCCTGCGGCCACGTCAGGTGGTGGTCGGCGACCGTGGTCACCCCGCTGAGCAGGGCCTCGGCGAGGCCCGCGCGCGCCGCGAGTCCGGTCAGTTCGGGGTCGACGCCCGCGGCCCCGTACGCCGCGGCCATCGCGGGCAGCCACTCGCGCATCGGGATGCCGCGGGTTCCCGGCAGCGTGCGGAACGCCGTCTGCAGCAGGTGGTGGTGGGCGTTGACGAGTCCCGCGGTCACCACGCAGCCCGTGGCGTCGACGATGCGGGCTCCGGTCGTGTCGGCGGCGTCCACGACGATTCCGTCGTCGATCACGACCTCGCCGGTGCGCACGCGACCGGGTCCTTCGAGCACGGCGGCCGCGCCGCGGATGACGACGACGCTCACGCGATCCTCACCGCGCACGAGGCGGTGACCGCCTCGGCATCCGTGTCGACGATTGCGTGGAGGTGCGGCCCGCGTCCTTCGCGGAGCGGGCGGGCGCTCGCCTGGTTGCGGCTCGCGACGATCTCGGCGATCACCGACAGAGCGGTCTCTTCAGGTGAGCGCCCGCCGAGGTCGAGGCCGAGGGGGGAGTGGAGCCGGGAGAGTTCGGCGTCGGTCACCCCCGCCGCGCGCAGCAGGGCCGCTCGTCGCGCGACGGTCGCCCGCGCGCCCATCGCCCCGACGAAGCCCACCGGCATGCGTAACGCGGTGGCGAGGGCGGGGACGTCGAGACGCTCGTCGTGGGTGAGCACGCAGACGGCGGTGCGCTCGTCGACGTCGTCCAGGCCCGCAAGGAAGTCGTGGGGGGCGGCGACGACGAGCTCGCTGGCGTCGGGGAAGCGCTCGGCCGTCACCAGCAGCGCCCAGTCGTCGCACACGGTCACGGCGAAGCCCGCGGCCGCGCCCAGACGGCACAGTGCTGCGGCGTGCTCGCCCGCGCCCAGCACCAGCAGGCGGGGGAGCGCCGGCCGATGCAGCACGAGGGGGTCCCCGTCGAGGGGGAGGCGCAGGGTGGCTTCGCGGCCGGCGCGCGCGGCCTCGAGAGCGGGCAGGGCGGACGCCTCGACCGGGTAGGCGACGACATCGACGGCCCCGCCGCACGCGAGTCCGGCCGCGATCGGGGTGACGGTGCCGTCGTCGGCGAAACCGAAGCGCGCGCGACGCACCGAGCCGGTGCGCAGAGCGTCGAGGCCGAGCATGACCGCGTCGTTCTCGACGCATCCGCCCGAGATGGATCCGATCACGCGCGCGTCGCGGGTGACGGCGAGCGTCGCCCCCACTCCGCGCGGTGCGCTGCGCACGACCGCGGTCACCGTGACCGCCGCGACGGGCACGTCGGCCGCGAGCAGCGGAACCAGATCGGCGGCCAGTTCGAGCATGACGGCGACGGTAGTCGGGGCGTGTTTCGTGCACGCTACGCTGTCGTGACCATGCCCGCCGACCCTCCCGTGCCCACGTCGGGGCTCGTGCTGGCGGCCGGCGCCGGGCGGCGCTTCGGCGGCCCCAAGGCGCTCGCGCGCACTCCGGCAGGCTCCCCGTGGCTCGCGCTGGCGGTCCGTGCCCTCATCGAGGGCGGATGCCGGGACGTCGCCGTCACGCTCGGTGCGGCGGCCGACGAGGCAGCCCAGCTCGTGCCCGCGGGTGTCGAGATCGTGCGGGTCGACGACTGGGCCACGGGCATGGCGGCGTCGCTGCGCGCGGGGCTCGGAGCCCTGGCATCCGGAAGCTCGTCCGCCGTCGTCGTGCTTCCCGTCGACACCCCGGAGGTGCCGGCCGCGGCAGTGTCGCGCCTCGTCCGTCGGGCCGCGCCCGAGGCCCTCGCCCAGGCGACCTACGACGGCGCACCGGGGCATCCGGTGCTGCTCGGCCGAGCGCACTGGGCGCCGGTAGCGGCCTCGGTGCGGGGCGACATCGGGGCGCGTCCGTACCTCATCGCGCAAGACGCCGAGCTCGTGGAGTGCGGCGACCTGTGGTCGGGGCGCGACCACGACACGCGCTGAGGGTCGCCCCTGCGCGAGCGGAAATCACGCTCAGGTCACGGTGTGCGTAATTTTGACGTGGCTATAGACAAAACCCCACCGGATGGATATTTTTTCGGAGCCGTCATAATTCGACGGGTCACACAGCCGGGAACGACGACGTACCCGATCCGACGCCGGGGAGGGCGCGGGTACGACCATGAGGGTCCCTGCAGTTCAGAGAGGAACGCAGATCACATGCTGAAGAAAATCCTGACCGGAGCGGCCATCGCCGCTCTCGCGGTGGGTCTCGGAGCCTGCAGCTCCACCCGTCCGGCCGACGGCGGCGGCGCCGCTGCCTCCGGCGGTACCGGAGAGTGCAACGTCGGCATCGCGATGCCGACCCGCAGCCTGGAGCGCTGGATCAACGACGGCGAGCAGCTGCAGAAGAAGCTGACGGATGCCGGCTGCACGGTCGACCTGCAGTACGCCGACAACAAGACCGACCAGCAGATCAGCCAGATCCAGAACCAGATCTCGGGCGGCGCGAAGATCCTCGTGATCGCCGCGATCGACGGCTCGACCCTCGGCCCGGTGCTCGAAGAGGCCAAGTCGCAGAACGCCACCGTCATCGCCTACGACCGTCTCATCAACGGCAGCGAGAACGTCGACTACTACGCCACCTTCGACAACTACAAGGTCGGCACCCTGCAGGGACAGTTCATCGAAGACCAGCTCGGCCTGAAGGACGGCAAGGGCCCCTTCAACCTCGAGCCCTTCGCCGGCAGCCCCGACGACAACAACGCGAAGTTCTTCTTCGCCGGCGCGTGGGACGTGCTCAAGCCCTACGTCGACAGCGGCAAGCTGGTCGTCCCCAGCGGAAAGTCGCCCGCGAACGACGACGCGTGGGCGTCGATCGGCATCCAGGGCTGGGCGTCCGACAAGGCCCAGGCCGAGATGGACAACCGTCTGTCGTCGTTCTACGGCGACGGCAAGAAGGTCAACGTGGTGCTCTCGCCCAACGACAGCCTGGCCATCGGCATCGAGGCCTCGCTGAAGTCGGCCGGCTACACCGCCGGTGCCGACTACCCGATCATCACGGGTCAGGACGCCGACAAGGCCAACGTCAAGGCGATCCTCGACGGCACGCAGTCGATGACCGTCTGGAAGGACACCCGCGCGCTGGGTGACCGCGTCTTCACGATGATCCAGGAGATCAAGGACGGCAAGACCGTCGAGGTCAACGACACCAAGACCTACGACAACGGCAAGAAGGTCGTGCCCTCGTACCTGCTGACGCCTGAGGTCGTCGTCAAGGACGACGTGCAGTCCAAGCTCATCGACTCGGGCTTCCTCAAGGCCTCCGACGTCGGGCTCTGATCCACTCTGCGGCGGGGCGGGTTCGCCCGCCCCGCCGCTCCCCGTGCCGCCTTCGGGCGGCGGAGCAGTAGGGCCGCCTGCGGGCGGCGGAGCCGAACAGCCGCCCGGAGGGGCGGGAGAGGGACACACCATGACCGAACCGATCCTGCGTATGTCGGGGATCTCGAAGTCGTTCAACGGCGTGCCGGCCCTGGCCGACGTGTCGATCGACGTGTACCGGGGTGAGGTGCACGCCGTCTGCGGCGAGAACGGTGCGGGCAAGTCGACGCTCATGAAGGTGCTGAGCGGCGTCTACCCGACCGGCAGCTTCGACGGGACGATCACCCTCGAGGGCGAGCAGATGGCCTTCCGCTCGATCAACGACAGCGAGGCCGCCGGCATCGTCATCATCCACCAGGAACTGGCGCTGAGCCCGTACCTCTCGATCGCCGAGAACATCTTCCTCGGCAACGAGAAGTCGCGCCGCGGCGTCATCGACTGGAACGCCACCAACACCGCCGCCGCCGAACTGCTCAAGCGCGTGGGTCTGCGCGAGAATCCGGCGACGAAGATCTTCGAGCTCGGCGTCGGCAAGCAGCAGCTCGTCGAGATCGCCAAGGCGCTGGCCAAAGAGGTCAAGCTCCTCATCCTCGATGAGCCGACCGCCGCGCTCAACGACGACGACTCCGCGCACCTGCTCGATCTCATCGACCAGCTGCGCGCGCAGGGCATCACCTGCATCATCATCAGCCACAAGCTCAAAGAGGTGCTGCGCATCTCCGACCGCATCACCATCATCCGCGACGGTCGCACGATCGAGACGATGTTGCGCGACGACCCCGAGACCGACGAGGGGCGCATCATCCGCGCCATGGTCGGCCGCGACCTGAACAGCCTCTTCCCGCCGCGCGAGCCCGACATCGGCGAAGAGCTGTTCCGCGTCGAGAACTGGACCGTGCACCACCCGGTCGACACCGAGCGCGTGGTCATCGACGACGCCTCGTTCATGGTGCGCGCGGGAGAGATCGTCGGCTTCGCCGGTCTCATGGGCGCCGGCCGCACCGAGCTCGCGATGAGCATCTTCGGCCGCATGTACGGCACCGGCATCTCGGGTGAGGTCTACAAGAACGGCAAGGCCATCGACGTGCGCACGGTCGACGCCGCGATCAAGCACGGCATCGCCTACGCCACCGAGGACCGCAAGAAGTACGGTCTGAACCTCATCGGCGACATCCAGGTCAACGTCTCGGCATCCGCCCTCGCCCGTCTCGCGCGCCTCGGCGTCGTCGACCGGTACCGCGAGTACAAGGTCGCCGACTCGTACCGCTACAAGATGAACATCAAGGCGCCCAGCGTCGCGGCGATCACGGGGCGGCTCTCGGGCGGCAACCAGCAGAAGGTCGTGCTGTCGAAGTGGATGTTCACCGGACCCGACGTGCTGATCCTCGACGAGCCGACCCGCGGCATCGACGTGGGCGCGAAGTACGAGATCTACGGAATCATCAACGAACTCGCGGCCCAGGGTAAGGCCGTCATCGTCATCTCGTCGGAGCTGCCCGAGGTCATCGGCCTCTCCGACCGTATCTACACCATCTCCGAGGGACGCATCACGGCCGAGGTCAGCCGCGACGACGCGACCCAGGAGACGCTCATGCGGCACATGACCGCCGGAAGGAACTGAGAGCAATGGCCACCGCATCCACCCAGACGGTCGAGGCGCCGACGCAACCGGGGCCGCGCCGTCGCGGCATCCTGTCGCGCATCAACTTCCGTCAGTTCGGCATCCTCGCCGCCCTCGTCATCATCATCGCGCTGTTCCAGGTGCTCACCGGCGGCCGTTTGCTGCTGCCGGGCAACGTCAACAACCTCATCCAGCAGAACGCCTACGTGCTGATCCTCGCGATCGGCATGGTCATGGTCATCATCGCCGGGCACATCGACCTCTCGGTCGGCTCGGTCGTGGCGATGGTGGGTGCGATCGCGGCGATCGCGATGAATCAATGGGGTCTGCCCTGGTACCTCGCGGTCGTCCTCTCGCTCGTCGTCGGCGCGATCGTCGGCGCGTGGCAGGGATTCTGGGTCGCGTTCGTCGGCATACCCGCCTTCATCGTCACCCTGGCCGGCATGCTGCTGTTCCGCGGTCTCACCCTGGTGCTGCTCACCGGCGGCACGATCAGCGGTCTGCCCGACAGCTTCACGGCGATCGGCGCCGGGTGGCTGCCGCCGTTCCTCGGCTACCTCGGCAACTGGGACGCCCTGACGCTCCTGCTGGGCGCGCTCGCCAGCGTGCTGCTCATCGTGCAGCAGCTGCGCACCCGCGCGACCCTGCGCCGACTCGAGCTGCCGCGGGAGGTGGCGTGGTCGTTCTGGCTGAAGAACGCCGCAGCCGTCGTCGTGATCATGGCCGCCGCCTTCACGCTCGCGACCTACAACGGCACCCCGATCGTGCTGATCATCCTCGCCGTGCTCGTGCTGGCGTACACGTTCGTGCTCAACCGCACGACCTTCGGTCGCCACATCTACGCGATGGGCGGCAACCTGTTCGCCGCCGTGATGAGCGGTGTGAAGACGAAGTGGGTCAACTTCTTCATCTTCGTGAACATGGGCGCCCTCGCCGGTCTCGCCGCGGTGGTCAGCACCGCCCGCGCCGGAAGCGCGGTCGCCGCGGCCGGTCAGAACTACGAGCTGGATGCCATCGCGGCGGTGTTCATCGGAGGCGCGGCCGTGCAGGGCGGTATCGGCACCGTGGTCGGCGCGGTCGTCGGTGGCCTGGTGATGGGCGTGCTCAACATGGGCCTGTCGATCCTCAGCGTCGACGCCGCCTGGCAGATGGCCATCAAGGGAATCGTGCTGCTGCTGGCCGTCGCGTTCGACATCTTCAACAAGCGGCGCAACGGCGGTGCGTGATCGGATGGGGAGCGCGGCCCCGGGGCCCGCTCCCCATCCGCTTCACCCGCTGATCCGCTTTCGGTGTCGTCGCGTCGTGATGCGATGATGGGGGAGGTGCGACCCTCATGACTCCTGCCGTGTTCGAGCCCGCAACCCCGCTCGCGCCGCCGACTGGCCGTACGACGAACGATCTGATCCGTCAGCAGAACCTCGCGTCCGTCCTCTCGCTCCTCCACTCCCGGGGTGCTCTCTCGCGCGCTCAGTTGGGCGCGAGCACCGGCCTGAACCGCTCGACGGTCACCGGCCTGGTGATGGAGTTGACCGAGCTGGGCCTCGTGCGCGAGGCGCCCGGCGGTGAACGCACCGGCAAGGTCGGGCGCCCGACGCTCGACATCGAACCCGAAGACCACGTCGCCGCCCTCAGCGTCCGCGCCGAGCCGCACGCGGTGACCGTCGCCCTGGTCGGTCTCGGCGGCGTCGTGCACGCGCGGCTGCGTCACGACACCGCGAGCGCCCCCTCGCCTCGGCGCTTCGTGCAGATCGTCGCGTCGTCGGTCGAGGCGATGCGCGCCGACATCGACCGCCACTATCGCGTGGTCGGCGCGGGTCTTGCGGTACCGGGGCTCGTCAACGCCAACGGCTCGGTGCTCGTCTCGCCGACCCTCGGCTGGAGGCGGGATCCCGTTTCGGCCCGCTTGAGCGACGAGCTCGGCATGCCGGTGACCGCGGGCAATGACGCCAGCATCGGCGCCCTCGCCGAGTCGCGCTTCGGCGTCGGAGTGGGGGTCGGCAACCTGCTGTACCTCGGCGGCGCGATGCACAGCATCGGCGGCGGCCTGATCATCGACGGAACGCTGCTGCGCGGCACCTCGGGCTACGCGGGCGAACTGGGGCACACCGTCGTCGACCCGCGGGGACGCGCGTGCGTGTGCGGCCGTCGCGGGTGCCTCGAGGCCGAGGTGAGCCTCGACCTGCTCGAGCCGCTGCTGGGCCGCCGCAAGCTCGACGAAGACGAACTCGACGTCGAACTCGGCGTCGCCCGCAATCCGCGGGTGATGACCGAGGTGACGCGGCAGGTCGAGATGCTCTCGCTCGCCCTCACCAACTTCGTCAACGCGTTCGCTCCCGAGACCGTCGTGCTCTCGGGCTATCTCGGCGCCCTGCTCTCGGTCAGCCGCGAGCGCCTGGCCGACGCAGTGCGCGTGCACCCGCTGGGCGCCGAGGGCCGCACGATCCGTCTCGAGCGCGCGCACCTGCGCTCGCGTCTCATGCTGGTGGGACCCGCCGAGCTCGCCTTCGCCGACCTGCTGTCGAACCCGGCCGGCTTCCGCGGCTGACGCGGCGCCTCTCGTATCCCGTCCGTTCACGCGGGCGACCGCGGGCGCCCCTATCGTCTCGGGACGCGGATGCCGTCGGAGCACCGCTCGGGAGGTGCGCGTGGACGTCGGTGAGCTCCGCCGCCGCCCGATCTGGCCGTGGCTCGCGGCGCTGGTCGTGCTCGGCGCGGGGATGCTGGTGCTCGTCGCCCAGGCGCAGGCGCACGCCTCGGCCCAGGAAGAGGCGCAGCGCTGTGCGAGTGCGACCTCGCAGGTGTCGGTGGCCGCGGCATCCGGAACCGACGTCGTCGAGAGCGCGCCGGACCCGGTGGCCGTCGAGGCGGCTGCGGGCGGGGCGGTCATCTCCTCGGTCGTCGCGGCCGATCCCGCGTGGGCTGCGGCCACGGCGGGCAGCACCGGGATTCCCGAGCGGGCCGTGCGCGCGTACGCATCGGCCGCGCTCACGGTGCAGCGCGAGCAGCCCGCGTGCGGACTCGGCTGGACCACCCTCGCGGGGCTCGGCGCCGTGGAATCCGGCCACGGCACGCACTCGGGCGGCACGCTGCGGCCCGACGGGTACCCCGACCCGCCCATCCGGGGGATCGCCCTCGACGGGTCTGCGAGCGCCGCGATCGCCGACACCGACGGCGGACGGTTCGACGGCGATGCCTGGTGGGACCGCGCGGTCGGTCCGCTGCAGTTCATCCCCGCGACGTGGGAGAGGTGGGGCGCCGACGCGAACGGCGACGGCGTGGTCGATCCGAACCAGATCGACGATGCGGCCCTCGCCGCGGCGCGGTACCTGTGCGCGTCGGGTGAGATGACGGATGCCGCAGGCTGGCGCCGCGCGGTGTTCTCGTACAACCACCTCGACAGCTACGTCGACGCCGTCGCCGCCATAGCGAACGCGTACGCGTCCCGTGCGGCGGGTTGATCGGCCTGTCGAGTCTCCCAAACACGCCTCGACCCGGCGGGCTCACGCGGAGTGTCGTGGACACTCACCAGGGGGTGCGTGCAGCGCTCAGCCGCCGAGCACCACGTTCTCGGGCTCCTCGCCGCGCCGCAGATGATCGATCTGGCGGCGCACCAAGCGCGCCATGCGGGGGTGCATGGCATCCGTCGCCCCTCCGACGTGCGGGGCGATGAGCACGCCGTCGAGGCTCCACAGCGGGTGGTCGGCGGGCAGCGGCTCGGGGTCGGTGACGTCGAGCGCCGCGCGGATGCGGCCACGGCGCACGTGGTCGACCAGGGCATCCGTGTCGACGAGCGGACCGCGGCCGACGTTCACGACAAGCGCTCCGTCGGGCAGTGCCGACAGGGCCTCGTCGTCGATGACGTGGCGGGTCGCGTCTCCGCCGGGGAGGGAGGCGATGAGCACGTCGGTGTCGGCGAGCACCTCGAAGAGCTTGCCGAGGGGGAAGACCTCGACCTCGTCCTGCAGGCGGCCGCGCGAGGCGACGGCGCGCAGAGACACCTCGAACGGCTTGAGCCGGGCCGCGATCGCGCGCCCCACACCGCCGAAGCCCAGCAGAGTCACACGCTGATCGGCGAGGCCGGTGGCACCGCCGCCGAGCCAGTCGTGGCGGTCCTGCGCGCGCACGAACTCGGGGATCCGCCGCTGCGCGGCCAGCGCCAGCGCGACGGCGAGTTCGGCGGTCGCGGTCTCGTGCACGCTCGAGGCGTTGGCGAACCGCATGCCGTCGGGCAGGCGCCCCTCGACGTTGTCGTAGCCGATCGACTGCCCCTGCACAAGACCGACCTCGATCTCGGAGAGACGCTCGATCACGCCGTCGATGCCCATGTACGGCGGCACCACGATGTCGAAGCGGTCGCGCGGCGCGGCCGAGGTCATGTCCCACACGACGACCTCGACGCCGTCGGGCAGCTCGCCCAGGTCGTCGCGGAGGCGGTCGGTGGGCACGGACACGAGCAGGGGAGTCGAGGGGGTCACGACAGCGACGCTACCTCCGGCGCGAAGGTGGGATGCGGCACTTGCGTTCGACGGCCGATGTGCACTCCGACCGGTACGTCGTACGCGAGGTATTCGGCGAGCAGCGATTCGGCGTGGTGCTCGAACAGGCGCCGCGAGAGCGCGGCGGCGAGCTTGGTCGCGCCCCCGACGAGCCCTGGGATCTGGTGGCTCAGCATCCCCTGGCTGATGCGCGCGCCGTGGTTGAACATGTGGATCCGTGACAGCGCCGACCGCTCGGGCGAGGTCCGGCTGACGAGGCCGAAGTCGTCGTCGAGGTAGGGGAACGCCGCCAGGCCGGGGTTCTGCGCCGCGGCCTCGGGCGTGAGGCGGTCGCTCCACAACGCGGCATCCGGAGCCACCCCCGCCAGCTCGGGGCGCTGGGTGAGGTCTGCGGCGGTCCCCGTCGCGGCGAACACGACGTCGTAGTTCCGGATGCCGTGCGGCGTGGTCACCGCGATGTCGCTGCCGGTCCACTCGACGTGCTGCCACGGCGACGAGGTGACGAAGCGGAAGGAGTCGAACGCGTGGGCGCGCCAGAGGGCGTTCTGCGTCGCGGGCTGGTCGACGGCCGAGAGGTGCACGTTGAACGCCCACTTCTGCGCGTCGGTGAACGAGCCGTAGTTCTCGATGAGGCCGGCGAACTCCATCCACCGGTACGGGCTCACCTGCGGCATCGCGGGGCGGCGCATGTGCACCTCGACGCTGGCCGCGCCGTGCTCGAGCGCGGTCGCGGCGTTGTCGAACGCGCCGGTCCCCGCGCCCAGCACGCCGATGCGCAGGCCCGCGAGGGCGTCGAAGTCGATGTCGTCGTGGGTGTGGAACACGCGGTCTGCGGGCAGCGACCGCAGCAGCGGCGGAAGGTGGCGGCCGCCGGCGCCCTCGATGCCGGTGGCGAGCACCACGTGGCGGGCGTCGAGCGTCCAGTCGCCGTCGGGCCCGGTGAGATCGAGCTGCAGCGGGTCGTCGGCGCCGGCCGTGCGCAGCGCGGTGACCCGCGTCGAGGCCACCGTCAGAACCGACGACACCTCGCGGTACCACTGCAGGAAGCCGTGCCACGCGGTGGTGGGGAAGTACTCGAGGGCGTTCCACGCCTCGACGCCGTAGACGGCCTCGAACCACGCCCGCGGGCTCACGGCCGGGGTGCCCCACGTGGGCCACGCGATGTCCTTCGGCGTGCGCAGGGTGTGCATGCGGGCGTAGGTGGTCCAGGGGCCGGTCGCATCGGCGGGGGCGGCGTCGATCACCACGACGTCGTCGATTCCGCGACGGCGCAGGCCGCGCGCGAGCACGAGACCCGCCTGGCCCGCGCCCACGATCACCACGGGGTGCACCCGGTCGCGCTCGTCGACCCATGAACGTCCGTCTCCGGCGCTGAGAGCGCTCTGGTGCGCGGCCTCGCGTTCGAGGGCGGCGAGGCGCGCCGCGGCGTCGGGCAGGGGGGTCGGCACGCTCACTCCCCGTCGATCACGACGCGCACGCCGAAGGCGTCGTCGAGGCGGTGGTTGTGGTGGTCGGTGACGTTGGTGTCGTCGAGCTCGAGGTTGACGAAGTCCATGCTCGGCTCGGCGAAGAAGGGACCCGCGTGCCAGGTGCCCTTGCGCATCGTGATGGCGGTGCGCGGCGGAATGCGGAACGCCCGCAGGTCGTCGAGCGTCGGCTCCTCGATCCCGGGAGCGGCGACGGCGATGGTCCACTCGACGTCGCCGACGGCCATGAGCGTCTGCGTGGTCTCGAGGTGGCGCGTCACGCGCACGAACTCGGGGGCCTTGTCGTCGAGGTGCATGAGGTAGAAGCGGGGGATCCCGTTCGAGACGTCGAGCACGGCCTCTTCCGAGGTGAACGGGGTGCCGTCCTCCATGGGGGTCAGCAGCACGCCGAACGGCTCGAAGGCCGAGGCGGTGAGCGGCTCCGCCGACAGGTGGTGGGTGGTGAGGGTGTCGGTCATGGGGTCCTCGCTTCGCGTCGGGTGGATGCCACGAGGCTACGCTTGTCCGACAAGTCTCCCGAGTGCTTGTCCGACAAGTTCACTGAGCGGTTACACCCGCGAAACGCTCAGCCGCGGTGCACGCGCCGGATGAGCGCGTTGCGCAACCCCGCCGGGGCGGGCAGCTGCACCTCGCGCGACCAGTACCCCACGCGGTCGTCGGCGCCGTACCCGCAATACGTCATCTCGATGACCGGCAGACCCGGCCGGGTTTGCAGGGCCTCGGCGCGCTCGGCGTCGAGGGCCACGGCGTCCACCCACATCGTCTCCCACGCCACCTGCACGCTGTTGCCGGCCTCGGCCAGGTCGAACACCGGCCGCTGCGGATCGAGCTTCACCTCACGGGTCACCGGGATGAGGTCCTCGGCGAGGGCGTAGGGCTGATCGTCGACGCTCCACACCTTCACCGTGCGCAGCACCTCGGTGCCGTCGGGCAGATCATCGAAGCGGGAGGGGGCGGATGCCAGCGTGCGGCGCTCCGCCGACACCACCTGCAACCGCGGCTCGTACCCCGCCGCGCGGATCGAGAGGGAGTGGTCGAACTGCTCGTCGATGCGGCGTCCCACCTCGGGCAGGCGCCGGTTGGCGGTGGTGCGGGTGCCCTGCGTGCGGTGGACGTAGCCGCGCTCCTCGAGGCGGATCAGCGCCTCGCGCACCGAGGCGCGGCTCGCGCCGGTCAGCTCCGCCAGGCGCGGCTCCGACGGGAGCGTGTGCTCGTCGGGGTTCCACAGCGCCAGGATGCGGTCGATGACGGGATCTTGATCGGGTGCGCGCACACGCCCATCTTCTCCGATCGGCGCGCGGACGGGTTCACGACGACGGCGACCGCAGGGCGTGCAGGGCGTCGGCCCGGCTCGAGACGCCGAGCTTGCCGTAGATCGAGCGCACCTGCGACTTCACCGTATTGACCGAGACCCCTCGTCGCTGCGAGATCTCCGTCAGCGAGAGGTCGGAGAGCAGCATCCGGGCGAGCTCGCGCTCGGCGGCGGTGAGGTCGATGCGCCGTTCCTTCTGCGAGGGCGCCGTGGGCAGGGGGAGGGCCGCGCGGGCGGAGTCGACCATCACCCGCAGGGCCGGTCGTTCCGCCTCGACGAGGTCGAGCAGGCTCTCGGCCTCGCCGCTGAGGATGAGCAGGAATGAGATCTTCGAGCCGCCGGTGCGCTCGATGAGGGTGAGGGCGGATGCCATGCTCGCGGCGGCCCGCTTGTCGTGGCCGAGACGCAACAGGGCGACGGCGCGGCGGCTCAACAGTGCCGACAGTGGCGAGAGGCAGTGGTCTTCCATCGCGACGCAGGCTTCGGTGGAGTCGAGGAGCTCCTGGTCGCGCCCGAGCTGCAGCAGGACGGTGGCGCGCTGCGATTCGAAGCAGATGGCGTGGCCGGGATGGCTCACCCGATCCGCGATCACAGCGAGGGCCTCGCCGTATTCGCCCTGTACGGTCAGCAGCCCGCTCGTCATGCTCAGGAGTCGCTCGCGCATGAGCCGGTAGCTGCGGGTGCGGCCCGAGCCGTGCAGCAGCTGCCGCGCCTTCGCCAGGGCGATCGCGATGTCGCCCTGCAGCCAGCGTCCGACCACCCGCATCACGCCCGCGGAGAACCTCCAGTAGGGGTCGTCGGGCCGGGCCTGCTCGAGCGCGTCGGCATTCGACAGCAGGGCCGCGGGGTCAGCATGGGCCACCCCGATCAATGATTCCGCGAACAGCAGGCCGTGCGAGATCTCGCTCGCATCCCACCCCTCGCCGTGGAACAGCCCGCGTGCCTCGGCCACGACGACGCTCGCCTCGTCGAACTCGCCGTTGACCGCGAGGGCCTCTGCTTGGGCGGCGAGAGCGCGGAAGCGCTCGGACGGCTCGTCGGCGAACAGCAGTGCTTCGGCGGCATAGCGGACGGCGACCTGCGGCCTGCCGATGGCGTTCAGATACTCCGCGGCGCTCGTGAGAAGCTCCGCTCGCGCCGAGGCTGACATGGAGGCGGGTCGCGTGAGTCGCGCGTCGTCGAAATAGCGCTCGATGAGCGCGATCCCCTCGCCGAGGGCGTCGGTGCGGGCCCGGGCGACGAGCGCCGCCGACAGCAGGCGGGCCTGCGGCTCCGTCCACGCGCGCGGTGCGGGACCCAGGTCGACTTCGGCCAACAGGGCGAGGTGGCGAAGGAGTGGAACCCCTCGGCCGGGCGCGAGGCGGAGCGACGTGTGCACGGCGGCGGCGCGGACGGCTGCGGTCCCGCCCCCGTCGACGTCGCTCATTCCGGTCTCCTCGTCACCGCGCGAGGGAGAACCGTTCCCCCACGAACGTCTTCGAGGATACGTCGATCAAGAGCCGGGTGGCTCAGGCCGAGGCGCCCACCACGGCCGCGATCGCCGACGTGAAGAACCCGAGTCCGTCGACGCCCGAGCGCATCGCCGCGGAGGTGCCGGGGCCGAACCCCGGCTCGACTGCGTGCTCCGGGTGGGGCATGAGGCCGACGACGTTGCCGCGCTCGTTGGTGAGGCCGGCGATGTCGTCGAGCGAGCCGTTGGGGTTGACCCCGAGGTAGCGGAAGGCGACCTGGCCCTCGCCGTTCACGCGGGCCAGGGTCTCGGCATCCGCGATGTATCCGCCATCGGCGTTCTTCAGCGGGATGACGATCTCGTCGCCCTCGGTGAAGTCGCTGGTCCAGGCCGTCGACGCGTTCTCGACGCGCAGGCGCTGGTCGCGGCGGATGAATTGCTGGTGGGCGTTGCGGATGAGGCCGCCGGGCAGCAGGTGCGCCTCGACGAGCATCTGGAAGCCGTTGCAGATGCCGAGCACGGGCATGCCCCTGGCTGCGGCGTCCTTCACCTCGGCCATGATCGGCGCGAAGGCGGCGATGGCGCCGGCGCGGAGGTAGTCGCCGTAGCTGAAGCCGCCCGGCAGCACGAGGGCGTCGACGCCCCGCAGGTCGTGCTCGCCGTGCCAGAGCGCGACGGGCTCGCCGCCGGCGAGACGGATGGCCCGCTGCGCGTCGCGGTCGTCGAGCGAGCCGGGGAAGGTGATGACCCCGATGCGGGCCGTCACTCCACGACCTCGACGTTCACGACGTCTTCGATGACCGCGTTCGACAGCATCTCGTCGGCGAGCTCGCGCGCACGCGCCAGGGTGGCCTCGTCGACCTCGCCCTCGACGGTGAGCTCGAAGCGCTTGCCGATGCGCACGTCGGAGAAGCGGGTCTCACCGAGCCGCGACAGGGCGCCGGCCACGGCCTTTCCCTGGGGGTCGAGAAGCTCGGCCTTGGGCATGACGTCGACGACGATGGTGGGCACTTCAGCTCCAGATGTCGGGTGGCGTTGTGAAGCCCAGTCTACGGGAGGGTGCGCCTCGACCGCAGACGTCGCGGAGCAACGGGGTGAGCGCGCAGGGTGAATGTGGGAGCGCTCCCTTGACCTCTTGGGAGCGATCCCATACTCTCAACCCGACCGCTGAGAGCGCTCCCACAGCAGGCAGGCGAGGGCTCATCGCCGCGGTCGCACCCACCACAAAGGAGTGATCTGTGAATACTCGTGCCCTGCGCCGGACCGCGCTCGTCGCCGCCGTCGCGTCCACCTCCGCCCTCGTGCTCGCCGGCTGCTCCGGCGCCGGTGGCGGCTCCGGAGCCGACGGCGAGGTGACCCTCACCGTCGCCACCTTCAACGATTTCGGCTACACCGACGCGCTCCTGCAGGAGTACATGGACGCGCACCCGAACGTGAAGATCGTGCACAACAAGGCCGCGACCAGCAACGAAGCTCGCGAGAACTACTTCCAGAAGCTCGGCAAGACCGGCCTCGCCGACATCGAGGCCATCGAGGTCGATTGGCTGCCCGAAGTCATGGAGTATGCCGACCTGCTCGCGCCCGTCCCCGACGACCTGAAGAGCCGCTGGCTCGACTACAAGGTCGAGGCCGCCACCAGCCCCGACGGCAAGCTCGTCGGCTACGGCACCGACATCGGCCCCGAGGGTGTCTGCTACCGCTCCGACCTGTTCGCCGCCGCAGGGCTCCCGACCGACCGCGCCGAGGTCGCCAAGATGCTCGAGGGCGACTGGTCGACCTACTTCGCCGCGGGCGACACGTACGTCGCCGCCACGGGCAAGGCCTTCTTCGACTCCGCCGGCGGCACCTACCAGGGCGCGATCAACCAGGTCGAGGCCGCCTACGAGAACCCCGACGACGGCGAGATCACCGCGACCGACAACCCTGACGTCAAGAAGATCTACGACCAGGTGCTCGCCGCCAGCGCCACGCAGTCGGCGCACCTCGGCCAGTGGTCCGACGACTGGTTCGCGGGCCTGTCGAACGGCGCCTTCGCCACCATGCTCTGCCCCGGCTGGATGCTCGGCGTCATCGAGGGCAACGCCCCCCAGGTGAAGGGCTGGGACATCGCCAACGTCTTCCCCGGCGGCGCCGGCAACTGGGGCGGTTCGTACCTGACCGTCCCCGCCAACGGCAAGAACGTCGAAGCCGCGCAGGAGCTCGCCGACTGGCTGACCGACCCCGAGACCCAGGTCAAGGCGTTCGAAGAGGCCGGAACCTTCCCCAGCCAGGTCGACGCCCTGAAGGCCGACGCGCTGCTGACCAACACCAACGCGTACTTCAACAACGCCCCGGTGGGCGAGATGCTCTCCGAGCGCGCCCAGGCCGTGAAGGTCTCGCCGTACAAGGGCAAGTACTACTTCCAGATCAACGACGCCATGCAGAAGGCGCTGACGCGAGTGGAAGACGGAACCCAGAGCGCCGCGGACTCGTGGAAGCAGTGGGCGACCGAGGTCGACGCCCTGTCCTGACCGATGCGGGCGGATGCCGGGGATGCAGCAACGGCCCCTGGCATCCGCCCCTCGTCTCGAGGAGGAGACACCACCGTGACAAGCACACTCGAAAGGCCGTCCCGCCCGGCGGCGGCCCCCGCGGGCGAGCGCCAGCCCCGGCGGCTGGGCTTCGGTCAGCGCCGCAGCGCGTGGGACCTCAAGCTCTCGCCCTACCTCTACATCTCGCCGTTCTTCGTCCTGTTCGCGATCACGGGGCTCTTCCCCATCGCCTACACGGCCGTGATCTCGTTCATGGACTGGGACCTGGTCCGAGGCTCCGGCGAGTTCATCGGCTTCGACCAGTACGCCTGGGTGCTCTCGCAGCCCAAGTTCTGGATCGCCCTGCGCAACACCTTCAGCATCTTCCTGCTCTCCAGCGTCCCGCAGCTGATCGTCGCGATCTTCATCGCCGCGATGCTCGACCAGAACATCCGCGCCAAGACCTTCTGGCGCATGAGCGTGCTCATCCCCTACGTCATGGCCCCCGTCGCCGTGGCGCTCATCTTCAGCAACATGTTCGGCGACCAGTACGGCGTCGTGAACACCACGCTGCAGAACCTCGGCCTTCCGGCCGTCCCGTGGCACTCCGACGCTCTCGCCTCTCACGTGGCGATCGCGACGATGGTCAACTTCCGCTGGACCGGCTACAACACCCTGATCCTCCTCGCCGCGATGCAGGCCATTCCGCGCGAGTTCTACGAGGCCGCGACCGTCGACGGCGCCGGCAAGGTGCGCCAGTTCTTCTCGATCACCCTGCCGAGCCTGAAGCCCACGCTGATCTTCGTGATCATCACCGCCACCATCGGCGGCCTGCAGATCTTCGACGAGCCGCGCATGTACGACCAGAACGGCACGGGTGGGGCCGACAACCAGTGGCTCACGGTGACGCTGTGGCTCTACAACATCGGCTGGGGCGAGTGGAACTTCGGCCGCGCGGCCGCGCTCGCCTGGATCCTCTTCATCATCATCCTCGCGATCGGCGCGATCAACATGCTCGTCACCCGCACGCTCGTGCGCGACGAGGGCACACGCGACCCGCGGTCGCGGCGTGAACGGCGCGCTCAAGCCCGTGCCGCGAAAGACCGTCTCGAGGCGGATGCCGCGCGCCTCGCCACCCCCAGGAAGGAGGCGGGTCGATGACCGCCGTCACCCCGGCCCCCGTGCCCGTGATCGATCGCGACCTGCCCGAGCGAGGGCGGCGTCGTCCGCGTCCCGTGCGCGGATCCCGTCCCGGGTGGATCGTCTATGCGACCCTCGGGGCGGTCCTGCTGGCCAGCGTGTTCCCGTTCTACTGGTCGCTGCTGATCGGTTCGGGCGACGCCTCGACCATCCGCGACGCCAACCGCTCGTGGATCCCCGGAGGGAACTTCTTCACCAACGCCGCCGCGGTGATTGGCGACCAGGCCGTCAACTTCTGGCCCGCGCTGCTGAACTCGATCATCAGTTCCGGCCTGATCGCGGCATCCGTCGTCTTCTTCTCGACCCTCGCGGGGTGGGCGTTCGCGAAGCTGAAGTTCCGCGGCGGGCCGTGGTTGCTGCTGTTCGTGGTCGGCACCATGGCCGTGCCGATGCAGCTGGGCGTCGTGCCGCTGTACATCCTGTTCAGCGAGCTCGGGTGGACCGGTCAGCTCGGGGCCATCATCATCCCCGCGCTCACGAGCGCCTTCGGGGTGTTCTGGATGACGCAGTACCTGCGCCAGGCCGTGCCCGACGAGTTGATCGAGGCCGCGCGCGTCGACGGGGCGAGCTCGTTTCGCACGTTCTTGACGGTGGGTGTGCCCGCCGCTCGTCCCGCCGCGGCGATGCTCGGACTGTTCACGTTCGTCAGTGCGTGGAACAACTTCTTCTGGCCGTTCATCGTGCTCGACCGCCAGAACCCCACGCTGCCGGTGGCCCTGTCGCTGCTGCAGTCCAACTACTTCGTCGACTACTCCATCGTGCTGGCGGGCGTGCTGCTGTCGACGATTCCGCTCCTGGTGTTGTTCGTGTTCGCGGGCAAGCAGCTCGTCAGTGGCATCATGCAAGGGGCGGTCAAGGGATGACCCTTGCGCCCACGGAAGGAACCCGAACCATGTCCGATGCCCGAGCCTTCCCCGAGGGCTTCCTCTTCGGTGCCGCCACGGCGGCCTACCAGATCGAGGGGGCGGCGTTCGAAGACGGCCGCACCGCGTCGATCTGGGACGCCTTCAGCCGCGTGCCGGATGCCGTGATCAACGCCGACAACGGCGATGTCGCGTGCGACCACTACCACCGCTATGCCGGCGACGTGCAGCTGATGAAGCAGCTCGGCCTGCAGACCTACCGCTTCTCGACGTCGTGGTCGCGCGTGCGCCCCGACGGCGGAGCGCTCAACCCGAAGGGCGTCGATTTCTACAAGCGTCTCGTCGACGAACTGCTCGGCGCCGGCATCCTGCCCTGGCTGACCCTCTACCACTGGGATCTGCCGCAGGCGCTGCAGGATCGCGGCGGCTGGACCGTGCGCGAGACGGCTGAGCGCTTCACCGAGTACGCGCTCGACATGCATGACGCCCTGGGCGACCGCGTCGACGTGTGGACGACGCTGAACGAGCCGTGGTGCTCGTCGTTCCTCAGCTACACCGCGGGTGCGCACGCTCCGGGCCACTACTCGCAGGCCGAGGGAATGCTCGCCGCGCACCACCTGCTGCTCGGGCACGGTCAGACCGTGCGTGAGCTGCGCGCGCGCGACGCCTCGCTCAACCTGGGGATCACGCTGAACCTGACGGTGGCGGATGCCGTCGACCCCACCAACCCCGCCGACCTCGACGCCGCACGGCGCATCGACGGGCAGTTCAACCGCTGGTTCCTCGACCCGGTGTTCCGCGGGACCTACCCGGCCGACATCATCAAGGACTTCCGCGACACCGACGCCGAGGCCGTCGCGCGCTGGCAGGAGGCCGTGCAGCCCGGCGACCTCGATGTCATCTCGACGCCCATCGACTCGCTCGGCGTGAACTACTACCACGGTGAGTTCGTGGGGGGCACGCCCCCCGAGGTGGACCCGCCCGCCGGCGATGCCCCCACCCCGCGCCCGATCGGCAAGCCGTTCCCCGCCAGCGAGAACCTGTACTGGCACGACCGCGGCCTCCCGCGCACCAACATGGGCTGGGAGGTGCAGCCCGAGGGGCTCACCCGCCTGCTCGAGCGCGTGAGCGACGAGTACGCGGCCGAGGCCGGCGTGGCGCTGTACGTCACCGAGAACGGCGCGTCGTTTGACGACGAGCCGGTCGCCGAGGCGGGCGAGACCCGCGTGCACGACGCCGAGCGCGTCGAGTTCGTCGAGGCGCACCTGGGAGCGGTGCTGGATGCCGTGGACGAGGGCGTCGATGTGCGCGGCTACTTCTACTGGTCGCTCATGGACAACTTCGAGTGGGCCTGGGGCTACGCCAAGCGCTTCGGCATCGTCTACGTCGACTACGCCACGCAGGAGCGCACGATCAAGGACTCGGGCCTGGCGTATGCGCGGGTCATCGCGCAGCGCGCGCTGGAGCCTGCCGTCGTTCGCTGAGTCGGACGAGCGAGGGCCCGGCCACCCGTCCAGGGGGCCGGGCCTTCGTCGTTGGCGGCGGCGAATCCATCGAGGCGACCCGACCCGCGCGCGTGGTCGTGCGTCGTAGACATACGGTGTAAGTTTGGCCTGTTCTCGTACCCCGGGTGTCGCTGCGCACAGCACTCTCGCCCGCAGTACGCTCGCACTATCGCGCGACCGGTTCCCGCCGGCGCTCGCGCCGAAGCCGTCTCACCGGCCCCCGAAGGAGGGAAGCGTTGGATCTCGCACCCGCGCGGGGCGCCGCCACGATCGAAGAGGTCGCCGCGCGCGCCGGAGTGTCGCGCTCGACCGTGTCGCGCGTCGTCAACGGCTCCACCGCCGTCTCGCCGTCGGCGCTCGAGGCCGTGCGTCGGGCGATCGACGAGCTGCAGTACGTGCCCAACCGCGCGGCGCGTTCGCTCGCCAGCCGGCAGACGCGCGCGATCGCGCTGGTCATCCCCGAGCAGACCGACCGCTTCTTCGGCGACCCGTTCTTCGCCTCGATCGTCGCGGGCATCGGCGAGGTGATCGGCGAGTCCGACTACATCATGAACATGCTGATCGCGAGCGACGACGCCAGCGCCAAGGCGCTCGGCTACCTGCGCAGCGGCAGTGTCGACGGGGCCATCGTCGCCTCGCACCACACGAGCGACACCTTCCTCGACCGGGTGGCCGACGTCGTGCCCGTCGTCTACGGCGGACGCCCCGCGCGCATCCGCGCCGACGACTACTACGTCGACGTCGACAACGTCGAGGGGGGTCGGCTTGCGACCACGTACCTGCTCGACCGCGGGCACCGGCGCCTCGCGACGATCTCAGGACCGACCGACATGCCCGCCGGCATCGACCGTCTCAAGGGCTTCCATGCGGCGATGGCCGAGGCCGGCGTGACCCCCGTCGCCGTGGAGAACGGCGACTTCACCGAGCCGGGCGGCGCGAGCGCGATGACGCGCATCCTCGCGGCGGGAGAGAGGCCCGACGCCCTCTTCGTCGCGAGCGACCTGATGGCGCGCGGCGCCTACGAAGTGCTGCGCGAGAAGGGCATCGAGCCCGGTCGCGACATCGCCGTGATCGGCTTCGACGACTCGGCCGTGTCGACGGCGGTCTCGCCGGCGCTGACCACCGTCCGTCAGCCCTCGCTGACGCAGGGCCGGCACATGGCATCCGTTCTGCTCGACATCCTCGCCGGGCGTCCCGCCGTGCACGCGACGATCCTCCCCACGGAAGTCATCGAGCGCGCCTCGGCGTGAGCCGCCGCGGGTGTTGAAGCGCATCAACGCGGTGCGCCGATCCGTTAGCATCCTTCTCAGAGTCGCAGCGGTCGAAGGAGGCGTTGGTGCAGCAGACGAGGCGGACGCCGAGCATGTCGGACGTCGCGCGCGCTGCCGGAGTGGCGCTGGGCACGGTGTCGAATGTCTTGAACCATCCCGACAAGGTCGCTCCCGCCACTCTCGAGCGAGTGCAGGGGGCGATCGCGCAACTGGGTTTCGTGCGTAACACCAATGCGCAGCAACTCGCCGCGGGGCGATCGCGCAGCATCGGGCTGGTGGTGATCGACATCAGCAACTCGCTCTTCGTCGACATCGCACGTGGCGCTCAGCGCTTCGCGTCCGAGCTGGGAATGAACGTCCTGATGGCCAACAGCGACAACAGGGTGGACCAGCAGCGGGCGGATCTCGACTTCTTCGACGGCGCTCGCGTGGGCGGAATCCTGCTCGCTCCCATGGAGGACGCGGGTGAGGACGTCGCCCGCATCCGCACGCATGGGCGGCCGACCGTCGTGCTGAACTTCGACACGGGACGTAACGACTGCTGCCAGGTGCTCGTCGACAACGAGGAGGTCGGTTACCTCGCCGCGCGACACCTCATCGACAGCGGACGCACCCGGTTGGCGTTCGTCGGCGGCCGAGACTATCTGCAGCCTGTCGCCCTGCGTCGGCGCGGCGTGAGACGCGCTGTCGCCGAAGAGGGAGGGCGCGTCAGTCTGCAGGAGGTGCCGACGGAGAACCTCGATCCGCCGGGAGGGCTCAGGGCGGCCGAGGGGCTGGTGAAGGACGTGCGTCGGGGCAGTCTCGACGGCGTGATCGCGGTCACGGATCTGCTGGCGATGGCGATCATCCAGGTCTTCGGGGCCGAGGGTGTGGAGGTGCCGGGCGATGTCGCGGTGATGGGGTGCGACCACAACTCCGCCGCCTGGGGTGGCATGATTCCGCTGACCTCGGTGCAGATGCAGGGCCTCGACATGGGGCGTGAGGGGCTGCGGCTGCTGCTCGCCGAGATCGACGAAGACCCCGCGGAGCACCGGCACGTCACGACGATGTTGAGGCCGGAACTCGTCGTCCGCGAGAGCACGGTCGGCCGTGAGCGTCCGATGCCCCCTCGGGACTGAAGCGTTTCAAAAAGGAGTTGACGCGTCCTTTCGACCCATGCATAATCCTTTTGAAGCGCTTCAATGAACGAGGCGCATTTTCAAGGAGGAAAAGTGTCCACAGCATTCACGCGCTCGCGCCGCATGGTCGCGATCACCTCGCTCGGTGCCGCCGGGCTCCTCGCCCTCACCGCCTGCGCCGGCGGCGGCGGCGGGTCAGCGGGTGCGACGTCGTTCTCGTTCCTGGTGAACCAGGAGAACACGACCATCCCCGAGCTGCTCACCAGCCTGAGCACCGACCAGTGCAAGGCCGAGAACGACGCTCAGCCGCTCCAGGTCGAGACCGTCCCGCAGACGCAGCTCGACCAGAAGCTGCAGCTGCTCGCCGGACAGAACGCCCTCCCGGTCCAGTACGCGGCAGGTAACGCCCCCGCCCTGACCAAGGAGCTCGCGCAGGGTGGCCAGGTGCTCGACCTGAACAAGACCCTGACCGACCTCGGGGTCATCGACCAGATCGAGCCCGCCGCCATCTCGACCATCGAGCAGCTCTACGGTGGGTTCAACGTGCTGCCGTACCAGTACAACATCGAGGGTGTCTGGTACAACAAGCAGCTGCTGGCCGACAACGGCATCGACGTGCCGAGCACCTGGGACGAGCTCGCGGCCGGTGCGGCGAAGCTGCAGGGTGCAGGAGTCCAGCCCTTCTCCGCCTCCGGCGAGCAGGGATGGCCCATCACTCGCCTCATCAGCGGCTACATCTTCCGCGACCTCGGTCCCGACGCTCTGCAGAAGGTCGCCGACGGCGAAGCCAAGCTCACCGACCCCGAGTACGTCGCCGCCGCTCAAGCCGTCGCCGACCTGGGCGCGAAGGGGTACTTCGGCCAGGGCGTGGGCTCGATCGACTACGACACGGCCTTCAACACCTTCTTGACCGGCAAGGCCGCCTTCTTCTACATGGGCAGCTGGGCGCTGGCGAACTTCGCCGACGAGTCGGCGAACCAGATCGGCTCCGACAACATCGGGTTCATGCCGTTCCCCGACGTCGACGGCGGTGCGGGTGACTCCAGCCAGACTCCGGCGAACGTCGGACTCCCGATGGCTCTATCGGCCAAGGCGTACAACGACAACACCGGCAAGTGGCTGACCTGCATCGCGAACAACTACGGCGCGCAGTCGCTTTCTGAGGCCGACACCATCTCGGGCTTCAAGGTCAACGGCGACGTGCAGGTCGACGATCTCACCAAGCTCGTCCAGGACCGCATCGCGTCGACGCAGGAGTCGGTGCTGTGGTTCGAGGCGCTCTTCAACGCCAAGGCCACGGAGACGAGCCAGAAGAACGCCGCTCAGCTGGTCACCGGTGCGATGTCGGCACAGGACTTCATGGGCCTGGTCCAGGCAGACCTGGGCTGACCCTCCGAGGAGGCGGGGGCCGTTGCGAACGGTCCTCGCCTCCGCCATTCACGCGAAGGAACATCCGCTATGCACAAGGTCCTCGGCGACAAGAGGGCGATCGCGCTTCTGCTCGGCCCGGCGCTGATCGTCTACTCCCTGGTCATGCTCATCCCCGTGGTCTGGTCGCTGGGATACACCCTCTTCGAGGGGAACGCGATCTCGGGCTTCGAATACGTGGGCGTCGACAACCTCGTCCGCCTGTTCAGCGATCCGCGCGTCGGCGAGGCGCTGCGTTTCACCCTGATCTACGCGGTGATCATCACCGCCGGCCAAGTCCTGCTCGGCTATCTCCTCGCGCTGTTCTACGTCTTCATCCTGCGCAACCGCGGGAGCGTCGTGCGCACGCTCGTCTTCTTCCCCGTGATCATCCCGACGGTGGCCGTCGCGCTGATGTTCCAGAAGCTGTTCGAGGTCGCACCCCAGACCGGTCCGGTCAACGGCATCCTGAACCTTTTCGGAATGGAGTCAATCGACTGGTTCGGAAGCCCGGTCAGCGCGATCGTCGTGCTGGTCATCATGGACCTCTGGCGTTCGATGGGCTTCTACGCCGTGCTGCTGTACACGGGGCTCCTCGACATCCCCGACGACATCATGGAGTCGGCGCGACTCGACGGGGCCACCGGGTGGCGCATGGTCCGCAGCATCGTGCTGCCGCTGTCGCTCCCCGTGCTGCTGTCGTCGATCATCTTCTCGATCAACGGCACGCTCAAGGTCTTCGACTCGATCGTCGCGCTCACCAACGGAGGGCCCGGCACGGCCACCACGCCGCTGACCCTCTACATGTTCCAGACGTCGTTCAGCTACGGCGAGTACGGCTACGGCGCCTCTATCGCGCTGTTGCTGACGATGCTCTGCCTGATCGTGACCGTCTTCATCTTCCGGTCGTCGCGACGCGACGTCACGAAGGGCTGATCTCCATGTCCACTGCCACCCTGCCCAAGACCCCGACCTCCGTCGAGCGTGCCCCGCGCCGTGCACCGGTGCGCCGGTCGACGCTGCGGCGCATTCCCGGCTCCATCCTCATCGCGCTCCTCGTCGCGATCGAGGTGCTGCCCCTGCTCTGGCTGCTCATGAACTCTTTCAAGAGCCAGGACGAGTTCCTCAACGCGCCCACCTGGGCACTCCCGCGGGCTTTGAACTTCCAGAACTACGCCGACGCCTGGGTCACCGGCAACATCGGCCAGTATCTCCTCAACAGCGTGCTCGCCGTCTTCCCCGCGCTCTTCCTCATGCTCGTGCTGGGTGTCGCGGCCGGCTTCGTGCTGGAGGTCATGGTCTTCCGGGGACGCGGCGGCATCCTGCTCCTCTTCCTGGCGGGCATCATGGTTCCGGGCCAGATGATCCTCCTGCCGCTGTTCTCGGTGTACTTCCAGGCGGGCATCACGGGCTCGCTGTGGCCGTTGATCATCACGTACACCGCCACCGGTCTGCCGTTGACGGTGTTCATGATGGCGACGTACTTCCGCGCGATTCCGCGGGAGGTCTTCGAGGCATCGACCCTGGACGGCGCCTCGATCTTCCGCTCGTTCCGGTCGGTTGCCCTGCCGATGGCGCGCAACTCGATCGTGACCGTCGGCCTCGTGCAGTTCTTCTTCTTCTGGAACGACCTGCTCATCGCACTGACGTTCACCAACTCCTCGCAGCTGCGGACGGTGCAGGTGGGGCTGTTGAACTTCACGGGGCAGTTCGGCGCGACGCAGTACGGTCCGCTTTTCGCCGCCATCTGCATCAACGTCTTCGGCATCCTGGCCATTTATCTCGTGCTGAACCAGCGCATCATGGCAGGTCTGGCCAGCGGGGCGGTCAAGGGGTGAGCGCGCCGCAACCGGTGCGGAGCGCCGTCATGACCGCGGTCGAGACGACCGTCGTGGAAACGCGCCCGGGGGTGCCCCTCGGCGAGAACGACGTCTTGGTGGAAATCCGATCGGTCGGTGTCTGCGGCTCGGACGTGCACTGGTACCGCGACGGCCGCATCGGAAGCACCGTCGTGACGGCGCCCCTGATCCTCGGACACGAGGCGTCGGGAGTCATCGTGGAAGTGGGGGAGGGTGTTTCGCCGCACCGGGTCGGCAGTCGGGTGGCGCTCGAACCGGGCATTCCCTGCGGGCGATGCGCACTGTGCCGGTCGGGTCGTTACAACCTCTGCCCTGACGTGCGGTTCTTCGCCACGCCGCCTATCGACGGTGCGTTCTGCACCCAGGTCGTGACCTCTTCGGACTTCGCCCACGACGTGCCCGACAGCTTGGACGACGATGAAGCGGCACTCATCGAGCCGCTCGCCGTGGCGCTGTGGGCAGTGCGCAAGGCGTCGGTCGGCATCGGAGACCGTGTCCTGGTCAGCGGAGCAGGTCCGATCGGACTCCTCGTGCTCCAGGTCGCCCGTGCGGCAGGCGCCGAGGTGACCGTCAGCGACGTGGCGCGCGGTCGACTCACCGTGGCGGAGCAATCGGGCGCGACGGACACGATCGAGGTGGGTGCGCGCGAGCTCCCGTCGGGCTTCACGGTGCTCATCGAGTGCTCCGGGGTGGGCGCGGCGGTCCGCGCGGGCATCTCGGCGCTCGCACCCGCCGGTCGCGCCGTGCTGGTGGGCATGTCGGCCGACGGCACGACGTCGCTTCCCCTCGACGTCATCCAGTCCCGCGAGATCACTCTCACCGGCACGTTCCGCTACGCGCATCAGTACCCGGATGCCATCGCCCTGGCGGCGAGCGGGCGCGTCGATCTGCGCCGACTCGTCACCAGCGTCCATCCGCTCAGCGGCGTACACGAGGCGCTCATGCTGCCGGGCCGTGACCCGTCCGCCCTCAAACCCATGGTCCACCCCCAGCAGGATGAGAAGTCCCCCGCATGATCCACGTATCCCCCGTCACGTTCGAGCATCTGCCGCACGCGCTCGGCATCGGTGTCGCCACACCTCGCCTGTCGTGGAAGACCTCCGCTCCGGCCGGGTGGCGCCAGAGCGCGTACGAGCTCGAGCTGTCCGTGCACGGCCGCGTCGAGACAACCGCCCTCATCGCCGACGCCGACTCCGTTCTGCTCGCGTGGCCGTTCTCGCCGCTGCGCTCTCGGGAGCGCGTGAGCGTCAGTGTCCGCGTGCACGGGGAGGACGGCTCGGTTTCGGAATGGTCGCCGTCCGCCCCCGTTGAGGCGGGCCTTCTCGAAGAGCACGATTGGGTCGCATCAGTCGTCGGGCCCGACTGGGCTGAAGACGCGGAGGCCTTGCGGCGACCCCCGCGCGTGCGTCGGAGATTCGACCTCGACGGCACGATCGTGAGCGCTCGCCTCTACGCCACCGCGCACGGACTGTACGAGGTCGAGATCAACGGTCGTCGCGTCGGAGACGACGCGTTGTCCCCGGGGTGGACCGTGTACGGAGAGCGGCTGAGGTACTACACCTACGACGTGACAGGGCATCTCGTGTCCGGGGCGAACACCGTCGGCGCGTGGCTCGCCGACGGCTGGTATCGCGGCCGTCTCGGCTTCCATGGCGGATACCCGAATCTCTACGGCAGCGACATCGGGCTGATCGCACAGCTGGAGGTCGAATACGTCGACGGCCGCCGAGAGGTCATCGCGACCGACGACAGCTGGGAGGTCGCGCCGAGCCCCATCCTGACCACAGGTCTCTACGAGGGCGAACGGTACGACGCTCGTCTTCACCGCGCAGATTGGGCCGGCGCGTCAGACCCGTCGTGGCGACCCGCGAGGGCGCTACCCGTCGACCACGCCACCCTGGTCGCGCCCGAAGGTGCACCCGTGCGGTGCACCGAGGAGCTCGCTCCCGTCTCGGTCGAGCGCGCGGCATCCGGTGCGTGGATCCTCGACTTCGGGCAGAACATCTCCGGGCGGCTGCTCCTGCAGGTGCGCGCCGAAGCCGGACGGGAGATCACGATCCGCCACGCCGAGGTGCTCCAGGACGGGGAACTGTACACGCGACCGCTACGCGGCGCTGCGGCGACGGACGTGCTGGTCACCGATGGTGGTCCGCTCGCGTGGGAGCCGCGTTTCACCATCCACGGCTTCCGCTACGCCGAGATCAGCGGCTGGCCGGGTGAGATCGAAGCAGGTGCCGTCGTTGCGCGGGTTTATCACACCGACATGGAGCGCACGGGCTGGTTCGAGTCGTCCGACGCGCTCCTGAACCGTCTGCACGAGAACGTTCGGTGGTCGATGCGCGACAACTTCGTCGACATCCCCACGGACTGCCCCCAGCGCGACGAACGTCTGGGATGGACCGGCGACCTGCAGGTGTTCGCCCCGGCGGCGTCGTACCTGTACGACTGCTCCGGGATGCTCCGCTCGTGGCTGCGCGACGTGGCCGTCGAGCAGCTCCCCGACGGGACCGTGCCCTGGTACGTCCCGGTCATCCCCGGCGGCGACGAGTGGACGCCGATCCGCCCCGGTGCGGCGTGGGGCGACGTGGCGGTCCTGACCCCGTGGACCCTCTATCGGCAGTTCGGCGACGTGCACATCCTCCGTGACCAGTACGACTCGGCCCGTCGGTGGGTTGATCTGGTCACCCGGCTGGCTGGGCCCGACCGGTTGTGGAACTCCGGATTCCAGCTGGGCGACTGGCTCGATCCCGCGGCCCCGCCTCACGATCCCGCAGATGCCACCACCGATCGGTATCTCGTGGCGACGGCCTACTTCGCCTGGTCCAGCAGCCACCTCGCCAAGATGGCGGAGGTGCTCGGCAACGACGAGGACGCTCGGCGATACCGCCGTCTGGCAGAAGAGGTCAAGGATGCTTTCCGTCGCGAGTACGTGGCCGCCTCGGGCCTTCTGACCAGCGACGCGCAGACCGCCTACGCCCTCGCCATCGAGTTCGATCTGGCCGACGGCGCGGAGGAGATCGCACGCTGGGGTCAGCGCCTGGCTGATCTGGTTCGTCAGGGCGGCAACCGGATCGCAACCGGGTTCGCCGGAACACCGCTGATCACCGACGCGCTGACCCATTCGGGGCACGTCGATGTCGCATATGACCTCCTCTTCGAGCGGGAATGCCCGTCGTGGTTCTACACGGTGCTCTCCGGAGGAACGACGACCTGGGAGCGATGGGACAGCCTGCTCCCCGATGGCACGGTGAATCCCGGCGGGATGACCTCGTTCAACCACTTCGCCCTGGGCGCGGTGGCGGATTGGATACACCGGACCGTGGGGGGACTGGCCCCGATCGACCCGGGCTATCGTCGGATCGCCTTCCGACCGCAGCCAGGCGGCGGTCTCACCTTCGCGCGCGCAGCCCACGAGACGCCCTATGGGCGGGCCGCGATCGATTGGCACCTCGACGAGGGGGAGCTGAGTGTGAGAGTCGTCGTCCCGACGGGAGCGACGGGCGTGGTCGAGCTCCCAGGTGGCGAGAGCATCGAGGTCGGATCCGGCGTCCATACCTACACGACCTCGTCGCAGATCCCCGCGACGGTCTGACGCCGCGCGGGTGACGCGGAGGCCATCGTGATCGGGCAGAGGGCCATTCGAGAGCGCGGCGTCTCGTCGATGGGGCTGGGGGGAGCGAGGTGGTCGCTCTCCTCCGCCCGCGACGACGAGCAGAGCGTGCGCCTCATCCGGCACGCCGTCGCGCAGGGGATCTCGCTGATCGACACCGCTCGGGCCTACACGACCTCGGATCGTTCGGCCCACAATGAGGAGCTCATCGCGCGCGCCCTGCGCGGCCTCGGCTCGGCGCGTGATGACGTCATGGTCGCGACGAAGGGCGGTCACTACCGACGGGGGGCGGACTTCCCGGTCGATGGGTCGCCTGCCGCTCTGCGTCGTGACTGCGCGGCGAGCGCCGCCGCGCTGGGTGTCGAGAGACTCGATCTCTACTTCCTTCACCATCCGGATCCTGCGGTTCCCATCGAGGAGAGCGTCGGAGCTCTGGACGAACTGCGCGCCGAGGGCAGAGTGCGGTACGTGGGGGTCTCGAACGTCACGCCGCTGCTCTATGCGAGAGCATCTGCGGTCGCCAGAGTCGACGCGGTCGAGAACGAGTTCTCCCCGCTGGCGGCGGCAGATCTGAGGTTCGCGGCCTCTCTCGCGCAAGAGGGGGTCGCCTACCTGGCGTACTCGCCGCTTGGCGGGGGACGCCGGAGGACGGCGACCATACCCCGCGACTTCGAGCTGATCGCGGCGGCCAGGGGTGTCTCGACGGAGCAGATCGCGCTGGCCTGGGAGTGGGCGGTCTCGCCGGGGATCATCCCGATCATCGGCGCTGGCCGGACGGCGACCCTCGATGACTGCATCGACGCGGCCGACGTCGTCCTCTCCGAGAGGGAGTTGGCTCAGCTCACCCTCTCCGTCGGATAGCGGGACCTCCACCTCACCGCAGCGGCTGGCGTTACACGTCGGCGATGGGCCTCCATCTGATCGGCTCCGCCGACGACGATCACGCCCACGCGGGGGTGTCGGGGTACACCACGATGCGGCGCAGGCGCTCGAGGTCGGCATCCGTGTACAACCGATAGCCGGCGGCCGAACGCGCGGCCGGACGGGCCAGCCCGATCTCATCCCAGTGGTGCAGGGTCCGCACCGTCAGCCCGAGCTGCGCGGCGGTCTCGCCGACCGGCAGCCCCTCTCGTGTCATGTCGTTCATCATGCCGACAAGGCTGCGCCCTCACGTCGCGTGAGGGTCAAGCCGCCCGTCACGAGAACAGGAGATGTCACGAGAACAGGCCGTTCCGGCGGAAATCGTCCTGTCCCCGTCGCGAAGCCCGTTCTCGTGACGTCGCGGGGACGCCGCTCAGCGGGCGTCGGGCAGCGGCCGCTGGTACACGTCGGGGATGTCGTCGCGATCGGCATCCACCTCTTCGTCCTGCTCGAGCTGCTTGTAGCGGCGGTTGCGCACCAGCAGCACGGCGGAGGCGAGGACGGATGCCAGGAGCGAGGCCGCCATGATCGCGATCTTCGCGTCGTCGGTGTGCGGAGAGCCTTCGGGGAAGCTCAGCTCGGCGATCAGCAGCGACACGGTGAACCCGATGCCGGCGAGCAGTCCGACCCCGGCGAGGTCGATCCACTTCAGCGCCGGGTCGAGGCGCACCTTCGTCACGAGGGTGAGCAGCCGCACGCCGAGCAGGATGCCGATCGGCTTTCCGAACACGAGACCGGCGACCACGCCGATGGTCACGGGGTCGGTGAGTGCACGCACGATGCCCCCGCCCCCTCCGACCGCGACACCCGCGGCGAAGAACGCGAAGATCGGCACCGCGATGCCGCTGGAGAGCGGGCGGAAACGATGCTCGAACTGCTCGGCGAGGTCCATGCCGTGGTGTTCGGGCTGACGCCGCGAGGCAGCGACGGGAATGGTGAAGGCGAGGGCCACACCGGCGATCGTGGCGTGGACGCCCGAGGCGTGCAGGAACGCCCACGCGGCGAAGCCGATCGGCAGCAGCACGACCCATGCGCCCCACGCGTTGCGCGAGAACCACGCCCGCGCCCGGTGGGCGATGACGCCGTAGATCACCACGAGCACCGCGAACACGGCCAGGGGCAGCAGCGAGATGTCGCTGGTGTAGAAGATCGCGATGATCGCGATGGCGATGAGGTCGTCGACGACCGCGAGGGTGAGGAGGAAGATGCGGAGGGGACCGGGCAGGTGCGAGCCGACGAGGGCGAGCACAGCGACGGCGAACGCGATGTCGGTCGCCGTGGGGATCGCCCATCCTGCGAGAAGGCTCGGCTGCGTGTGCACGATCGCGACGTAGAGGAGAGCCGGAACGGCGACGCCCGCGAACGCCGCCGTGACCGGGACGATCGCGGTGCCGAAGCGGCGCAGGCTGCCGCTGACGATCTCGCGCTTCAGCTCGAGGCCCACCATGAAGAAGAACACCGCGAGCAGACCGTCGGCCGCCCACGTTCCCAGGCTCAGGTCGAGGTGCCACGGCTCGTAGCCGATGCGGAAGTCGCGCAGCGCGAAGTAGGCGTCGGACGCGGGGGAGTTCGCCCAGACGATCGCGACGATAGCAGCGACGACCAGCAGCATGCCACCGACGGATTCGCGGCGCAGGAGGGTCGTGACGCGGTGGACTTCGCGGTAGCCCGGCCAGCTCGGCGCGCGGGTGGTTTCGTGGCTCATGAGGCCTCCTGAGGGGTCGATCGACGAAATGTCGACCAGACTTCCCGACGCACCAGAGTCCAGTTTACCGTGCCACGGTGAGCGGTACCGGCCGGTCGCTCGTGGTCAGTCCTCTTCGGCGTTGAAGTGCGACGCGGTGTCGGAGTGGCCCGCAGCGACACCGTCGGGGTTGTTCGGAATGGTGCCGTCGGCGCCGAGCCCGCCCGGCTTCTGCTCGCCCTCCGAGTCGTGCCCGTCGGGTGAGACCTCGACGTCTGCGCCTTCGTACGCGTTCTCGTCGGCGGCGGCCTGCGAGGGGTCGGTGGTTCCGGATGCCATGATCGTGCCTTTCGTCGACGATGACGAGGCGGTGGTCGAGCCTCGCCGGGTGGGCGACGTTACCGAGCGAGCGTTCGACCGCATCCCCTCTTGCGGGGCGATGAACCGTGTGCTCACCGCGCGTCGGCGCGAGTCCCCAGGACCGCATTCGCCGCCACGCGGCATCCCCTCGAGAACACTCGAAGCGCACGAGCGCACATGCTCCGGCAGCTTCGGAACAGGTGCGCTCGTGCGGATCGGGTGACCTCGGCACCGGATGCCGAGACCCCGGCGACTCAGCTCGGGTCGCCGCCCAGCGGGCCCACCGCGGGGATCGGACCGCCGTCATCGGCGCCGGTCTTGCGGGCGCGGGCGATCGCGTTGCCGAGGTGGTAGATGAGCAGCGCCGCGACCGAGCCGAGCACGATGGCGCCGAGCTGGAAGTCGCCCCACTTCATCGTGAATCCGGCGATCGCCAGCACCAGAGCGACGGCACCGGTGTACTGGTTGACCGGGCGCGAGAAGTCGACGCGGTTGTCGACCCAGATCTTGATGCCGATGATGCCGATCAGGCCGTACAGCGCGGTCGTCACGCCACCGAGCACACCCGGCGGGATGGTGTTGAACACCGCACCGACCTTGGGGGAGAGGCTCAGCACGATCGCGGTGAGACCGGCGACCCAGTACACCGCGGTTGAGTACACGCGGGTCGCGGCCATGACGCCGATGTTCTCGCCGTAGGTCGTGGTTCCCGAGCCGCCGAAGGTTCCCGCGAGGGTCGTGGCGACACCGTCGGCGATGAGGGCGCGACCGGTGGAGCGGTTGGCCGTGGCATCCGTCATCGCCGCCACACCCCGCACGTGACCGACGTTCTCGGCCACGAGCACCAGCACGACGGGGAGGAACATCGCGATGACCGACCAGGTCGCGGGCGTGGTGAAGTCGGCGATCTCGAACGTGGGCAGACCCACCCAGGGCGCCTGGGCGACGGCGTCGAAGTCGATGAGCGTCTCACCCGAGACGGCCTGGATGATCACGGTCGCGACGTAGCCCACGATCACGCCGAGGAAGATCGAGATGCGCCCGAGGAAGCCGCGGAACAGCACGCTGAACAGGATCACCGCGACCAGAGTGATCGTGCCCGGCAGGGGCTGCAGCTGGAAGTTCGACCACGCGACCGGGGCGAGGTTGAAGCCGATCAGGGCGACGATCGCGCCCGCGACCACCGGCGGCATGACCTTGTCGACCCAGCCGAGGCCCGCGAACTGCACGATGACGCCGATGACGGCGAGAAGCACACCCACGGCGACGATGCCCGCGAGCGCCGAGCCTGTGCCGGCCATGGTCGTGGCGGCGGTGATCGGCGCGATGAACGCGAACGATGAGCCCAGATAGCTGGGGAGGCGGTTCTTGGTGACGAGCAGGAACAGCAGCGTGCCGATGCCGGAGAACAGCAGCGTGGTCGAGACCGGGAACTTCGTCAGCACCGGCACGAGGAAGGTCGCGCCGAACATCGCGATGACGTGCTGGAGGCCGATCGCGATCGTTGCGCCCCAGTTCAGGCGCTCGCCGGGAGCGACGACGGCCCCGGGCTCGACCGTGCGGCCGTTGCCGTGCAGCTTCCAGCGGAACATGTGTCTCCTTGGGGGATGTGGTCGGTGCGTCCCTTCGACAGGCTCAGGGACCGGGGTGGCGGCTCGGGGGCCGGTCGATGAGCGGTGGCTGAGCCTGTCGAAGCCTCCGCGGAGGTGGGTCAGGCGCCGGTGAGCAGGCCGAGCAGCGTCGCGTAGCGCTCGCGCGTGCGCTCGACGATCTCGTCGGGAAGGGCAGGCGGCTCGCCCTGCTTGTCCCAGTTCTGGGCCAGCCAGTTGCGCACGATCTGCTTGTCGAAGCTCGCCATGCGCTCGGCGGGGGTGGATCCGGTGCGCCACGCCTCGGCGTCCCAGTACCGCGACGAGTCGGAGGTGAGCACCTCGTCGGCGAGGGTCAGCACGCCCGCATCGTCGAAGCCGAACTCGAACTTGGTGTCGGCGAGGATCAGGCCGTGCGCCTCGGCGGTCGCGGCGGCACGACGGTAGATCTCGAGGGAGAGGTCGCGCAGGGCCGCAGCGGTCTCGGCGCCGACGAGCTCGACCGAGCGCTCGAAGGTGATGTTCTCGTCGTGCTCGCCCATCGGCGCCTTGAAGGCGGGCGTGTAGAGAGGTTCGGGCAGCCGGTCGCCGTCGTTCAGGCCTTCGGGCAGACGGATGCCGCACACCGTGCCCTCCGCCTGATACTCGGCCCAGCCCGAGCCGGTGAGGTAGCCGCGCACGACGCACTCGATCGGCTGCATGTCGAGGGAACGGACGAGCATCGCGCGCCCCCGCACGGCATCCGGGATCACCTCGACCGCATCGTCGCCCCGCAGAGCGTGGTCGGCTGCCAGATGGTTCGGGATCGCGCGACCGCCGTCGGCTCCGGCGAGCTGGTCGAACCACCACAGGCTCAGCGTGGTCAGCAGTTCGCCCTTGCCCGGGATGCCGGGGGAGAGCACCTGGTCGAACGCGCTCACGCGGTCGCTCGCCACGACGAGGAGGTGCGCGGGGGTGGCGTTCGCGGCGGTGTCGGCGGGGACGTAGAGGTCGCGCACCTTGCCGGAATAGACATGGCGCCAGCCGGGGATCTCGAGCGGGGGAGCGGTGGTCACCCGCTCATTATCGCGGGTGCGACCCGCCGCCCACGACGGCGCGGAAGGCTGATTCTGTCACAACGCGTTCGGCGACGCCTGCCCCCCGGGCGCCGCGGACCCCTTGGCTACCCTCGGGGGAATGACCGATGACACCCCCGGACCCGCGGTCGCCATCGACCCCCACGCGGGCAGCAGCCACAGAACGATTCGCGGCTGGGTCTTCTGGCCCGCCGCGGGCATCGCGCTCGCCTTCATCGCCTTCGCGCTGTTCTTCCCCACCGCGGCCGAGGCCACGTTCGCCACGGTGCAGACCTTCATCGTCTCGACCTTCAACTGGTACTACGTGCTGATCGCGGCGTTCTTCGTCGTCTTCGCCCTCGCGATGGGTTTCAGCCGCTTCGGCAACATCAAGCTCGGGCAAGACGACGACGAACCCGAGTTCTCGACGATGTCGTGGTTCGCGCTGCTCTTCGCCGCGGGCATGGGCATCGGCCTCGTCTTCTACGGCGTGAGCGAGCCGCTGAGCCACTTCGTCTCCCCTCGTCCCGGTGTCGAGGGCACCCCCGCCGAGATCGCGCAGCAGGCGATGTCGCAGACGTTCCTGCACTGGGGTGTGCACGCGTGGTCGATCTACGTCGTGCTCGGTCTCGCGCTCGCCTACGCCTTCCACCGCCGTCGTCGTCCGCGCACGATCCGCTGGGCCCTCGAGCCGATCCTCGGAGCGCGTCTGGTGCAGGGCGGATGGGGCAACGCGATCGACGTCGCCGCCCTCGTCGGCACGCTCTTCGGCGTCGCGACCTCGCTCGGTCTGGGCGTCATCCAGATCAGCGCCGGACTCGACTTCCTCGGCGTCGTCCCGCCCAGCATCATCAGCCAGGCGATCATCATCGGCATCATCACCGGGTTCGTACTCTTCTCGCTCCTGTCGGGCGTGGGCAAGGGCATGAAGTGGCTGTCGAACATCAACCTCGTGCTCGCCGGGCTCCTCATGCTGTTCCTGCTGTTCGTCGGCCCGACGGAGTTCCTGCTGCGCGACGTGGTGCAGTCGATCGGCAACTACATCCAGAGCTTCGTGGGGCTGTCGTTCACCGTCAGCGCCTACGCGGGCGATGACGGCGTCGCCTGGCAGGGTGCCTGGACGGCGTTCTACTGGGGCTGGTGGATCTCGTGGGCGCCCTTCGTCGGCATCTTCATCGCGCGCATCTCGCGCGGTCGCACCGTGCGCGAGTTCGTGGTCGGCGTGATCCTCGTCCCGACGCTCGTCGGCATCCTGTGGTTCACCGTGCTCGGTGGCACCGCGATCTACGGCGAGCTCACGGGCACGGCGTCGTACACCGGTCCCGACGGGTCGGTCGACGTGTCGACGGCGCTGTTCCAGATGCTCGAGAACGTCCCGGCATCCGGGGTGCTCATCGTCGGCTTCCTCATCCTCATCGCGGTGTTCTTCGTGACCTCCGCCGACTCGGGTGCCCTCGTGATGAGCATGATCGCCACGGGCGGCGAGGAGACGCCGAAGAAGTGGGTGCGCGTCTTCTTCGCCCTCGCCACCGCGGTCATCGCGTTCGCCCTGCTCATCGCGGGCGGCTTGAACGCCCTGCAGACCGCGGCGATCAGCATCGCCCTGCCCTTCAGCATCGTGCTGCTGGCCATCTGCTGGGCCACGGTCGTGGCGTTCCGGCGCGAGATGAAGGCCTACGACAAGGCCGAACGGGCACAGCTGCGCGACTCGATCGGCGAGCACTACGGCCTTGAGGTCGAAGAGCCCAACCAGCGCGGGATCTTCGGCATCCCCGCCCGGTGGCGCCACCGTCGTTCGGTCGCGGCGCAGGCCGAGGCACGCGAAGAGGCCCGAGCAGAGGCGGACAAGGCTCCCGAGGCGGTCTCGAGCGACTCGCCGTCGGCCTGAGTCCTGGCATCCGGAACCCCTTCCCGAACACGCCGCGTCCGCACCGGGCGCGGCGTGTTCTGCGTCGGGCGCAAGCCCTCCATCCCGACGACCACCCGGGCGTTGACTGAGCGCGGCGATGGCGGCGTTTCGATACGCGATGTTCACCCGCACGAATTCGCCTCGGGCGCCGAGAGGGCGTATAGTCCACGTGGACTAGTCGACACGGACCATGAGGAGGACGGGTGCCGGAGCCCAGTCGCCTCACCCCGGTCGCCGTGATGATCCTGGCTACTCTGCGCGAAGGTGACATGCACACCTACGAGCTGGTCCGGCTGCTCAAGGAGCGTCGGGACGACCGCCTCGTGCCCCTGCAGAAGGGCACGATCTACCACACGGTCGCGCGTCTCGAGAGAGACGGCCTGCTGGCCGAAGTCGGCGTCGACCGTGACGGCAATCGTCCCGAGCGCACCACCTACACGATTCGGGATGCCGGCCATCGGGCCGTCGAAGAATGGGTGCGCGCCGAGCTGCCCCAGATCGACCGGGCGAGCGACTTCCGCGTCGCGCTATCGGAGGCCCACAATCTCGACCGCGCCGAGGTGATCGACCTGCTGGACGCCCGCCGCGCCCTGCTCCTCGCCTCGCTCGACGAGCACCGCGCCGGGCTGGCCGAGTCGGTCGCGCGCGAGACCCCCGAACAATTCCTCGTCGAGCTGCAGCGGCAGTCCGCTCTGCTCGACGCCGAACTCGCGTGGCAGGACTCCCTGCGTGCGCGCCTCGCCGATCGCTCCCTCGCCTGGGGCATCGCCGAAATCCCCGAACACATCAAGAAGAAGCATCGCGTCTCAAAGGAGACCACCCCATGACCGACTCCCGCGCCGCCTCCGCGGCCTCCACCCGCACCGGGTCGCACAAGACCACCGAACGCAGCCCCTGGCCGGCCCTCTGGGCCCTGGTCATCGGGTTCTTCATGATCCTGGTCGACACCACGATCGTCTCGGTGGCGAACCCCGCCATCAAGGCGGCGCTCGACCCCAACACGAACAACCTCGACAACGTCGTGTGGGTCACCAGCGCCTACCTGCTCACCTACGCGGTCCCCCTGCTGATCACCGGACGCCTCGGCGACCGGTTCGGCCCGAAGAACATCTACCTGGTCGGCCTCGCGATCTTCACGATCGCCTCCCTCGCGTGCGGTCTCGCGCCCTCGCTCGAGATGCTCATCGTCGCCCGCGCCGTGCAGGGCCTCGGCGCCGCGCTCATGACGCCGCAGACCATGGCCGTCATCACCCGCACCTTCCCGCCGCAGAACCGTGGTGCGGCGATGGGCCTGTGGGGTGCCACCGCCGGTGTCGCGACCCTCGTCGGCCCGCTCGCGGGCGGCCTGCTCGTCGACGGCCTCGGGTGGGAGTGGATTTTCTTCATCAACATCCCCGTCGGCATCATCGGCTTCGTCGCGGCGGTGATCCTCGTGCCGCAGCTGCCGAAGACCGCCCACAAGTTCGACATCCTCGGGGTGATCCTGAGCGCCGTCGGCCTCTTCCTCATCGTCTTCGGTCTGCAGGAGGGCGAGCACTACTCCTGGGCGACGTGGATCTGGGTCATGGTCGCCGCCGGCGTCGTCGTGATGGGCGTGTTCATCTGGACGCAGGCGCGCAGCAAGGGCGAGCCCCTCGTGCCCCTCGACCTGTTCCGCGAGCGCAACTTCTCGGTCGCCAACCTCGCGATCGCAACGGTCGGCTTCACCGTCACGAGCATGGCCCTGCCGCAGATGTTCTACCTGCAGCTCGCGCGGGGCCTCACCCCCACCGAGTCGGCGCTGCTGCTCATCCCGCTCGCGATCCTCTCGGGGGTGCTGGCACCCTTCGCGGGCAAGCTCCTCGACCGCACCGACCCGCGCTTCCTGCTCGTGCCCGGCCTGTTGCTGGTGGGCGGATCGCTCGGCCTCTACCTCGCGCTGATCCTCAATGACGCGCCGATCTGGGCGTTCCTCATCCCCTCGGCCCTCATGGGCGTCGGCAACGCCGGCATGTGGGGCCCGCTCGCCACCACCGCGACGCGCAACCTGCCGCCGCGTCAGGCGGGCGCGGGCGCCGGCATCTACAACACCACCCGCACCGTCGGATCGGTGATCGGCTCGGCATCCATCGCCGCGTTCATGCAGGCGCGCCTCGAAGCGAACCTGCCCGGTGCCGCCGACGCGTCGGCGAGCTTCGGCTCGGGTGCGCTGCCGCCGCAGGTGGTCGCGGGCTTCTCGACCGCCATGGGCCAGTCGCTGATCCTGCCGATCTGCGTCATCGCCGTCGGTCTCGTCGCGGTGCTCTTCATGAAGCGCCCCTCGGTGATCCGTCCGCACGGCGCCCCGCGCGATGCGGCACCCGCGCAGCAGGCGGCCCAGGCCGCGCCGGCGGCCGCGGGGGAGTAACCGCTCCACAGCGACGCCGTCGTCCCCGGGTGCGGGGGCGGCGGCGTTTCTGCTTTCCCGGTTCGCGCGAACTCCCGCCGAACACGGACTGGTCAGGACTCGCCCGGGCGGCGGCGCGAACGCATCATGCGCCGCTCCATCAGGCCCGTACCTTCATCGAACTGAGGTTCGCCAAACGCGGCAAAGCCGTGGCGCTCATAGAAGCGCCGGGCGCGCTCGTTCACCTCAAAAACCAGTAGATGCGCGTCCTCCACGCCGATCGCCTCGTGCAGGAGGTGAGCCGCAAGTCCTGTTCCGTGGACCTCGGAGTGCAGGTAGAACGTGCACAGCTCTGTCGGAGGGAGCCCGTTGAGCGGGGGAGCCCCCCGCGATGTACTGGCTACTCCCACCGTCCGGCCGCGGATCCGCGCGATAGTCACTTCGCGCTCGCCGGTCGAAATTCGATCCGTCCACCGAGACGTGCGGTCGATCGAGGTCGCCGCGAGCAGTGGTTCCGCGATCACGCCGCTGTACGTCTGGCCCCACACCATCGTTTGGAACGCAGCGACGGCAGGGGCGTCGAACACAGTGGCACGCGCGAGACGAAACGACACGGGCATGCTCACGCGGCCCGCCGCTCGCAGGCGATCGCGCCGACGGGGCGCTCGCCGCGGGTCGAGCGCGTGTGCGTCTCGGTCACGTCGAAACCGGCGGCGTCGAGGCGGTCGGCGAGAGCCTCGACCGGCCAGCGCCACGCGGGGGCGACGGCGTGAGCGAACGGCTCGAGAGTCGCGCCGACGAAGAAGCCGAGCAACAGCGTGCCGCCCGGCCGCAGCACCCGCGCGAACTCGCGCAGCGGGGTGCCGATGTCGGCCGGCGCGTGGTGGATGGTCGAGAACCACGACACGACGCCGGCCAGGGTGGCATCCGGAATCTCGAGGGCGTCGATGCTGCCCAGATCGAACCGGATGCCGGGATGCGCCGCCCGTGCGTGCGCGACGAACCGCGGCGCGAGGTCGACGCCCCGTACGTCGAGGCCGCGTCCGGCGAGGTGCGCGGTCCAGTGTCCCGGACCGCAGCCGGCGTCGAGAACCGGTCCCTCCACCGCCCCGGCCCATGTGTCGACGATGCGGCGGTCGACGGGGTGCACGATGTCCATCGTTCCCAGGGCGGCGATGTACTCGTCGGCCCGAGCCTCGTACGCGGTCGAACTCATCGCTCGAGGCTACGGCGTGATCTCGTCGACGAAGCCGCGGGCCTCGGCGATCAGCGCGGTCCATCGGTCGGATCCGGCCTCGATCGGCACCTCGGCCCATTCGCGCATCGGCCGGTTCCGCATGACCATCGGCCGGGCGTCGCCCGCGGCGGTGAGGTCGCCGACGCGCTCCTCGGACAGCTTCACCACCAGGGAGCCCTTGTGCACGACGAAGGCGTAGACCTTCGTGCGGATGCGGAGTCCTTCGGTGCCGAACATCCGCCCGATGTCGACGCCGGGCAGCGCGCATTCGCGCTCGGCGATCGGGTCGAAGATCGCACGGCCGCGCTCCATTGCTTCCCTTTCGACCATGCGCGACACGTTAGCGGCGCACGTGCCGACGATGCACGCAGCGTCGATGAACCTGGCAATTGGTCGCCAATAGATCCGAAAAACCCTATGAACCAGCTGAGTGCAACATACTTCGAGAACCGGAGATCATGCGTCGTCGACGTTCGCTTATGCCTCTTCGTCATCAGACAGGGGCCACTATGGCCACGTCCCGCAACATCCGCCCTCTCACCCTGGCCGTCACCGGCGTCGGCCTCGCTGCACTCCTGGGGGCCGGGTTGATCTCCCAGGCCTCCGCCGCCACCGTCGCCGACGGGCCCATCGACCTCGGCACGGCGATCGACTACGGCGTCTTGGGCGCCAGCGCGGTCACCAACACCGGTCCCACGGTCGTCAACGGCGACCTCGGCATCGCTCCCGGCACATCGATCACCGGCTTCGGTGGTCTGCCCAACGGCGTCGTCAACGGAACGGTGCACCAGACCGACGCCGTCGCTGTGCAAGCGCAGCGCGACGCGCTGACGGCATACGGCACCGCGGCGTCGCTCACACCGACCCGCACCGGGCTCGCCGAGCTCGACACCCTGTCGCTGTCTCCGGGCGTCTACTCGGGCGGGGCGCTCTCGCTGGCCGACACCGGCACCCTGACACTCACGGGTGGCGAGGACTCGGTCTGGGTCTTCCAAGCCGAATCCACTCTGATCATCGGATCGTCGAGCCGCATCGCCATCACCGGCGGAGCGACGGCGTGCAACGTGTTCTGGCAGGTGGGCAGCTCGGCCACCCTCGGAACCGCGGCCGATTTCCAGGGCACCGTCGTCGCCGACCAGTCGGTCACCGTGACCACCGCGGCTCAGGTCGAGGGGCGAGTCATCGCGCTGAACGGGGCTGTGACGCTCGACACCAACACGATCTCCGCAGCCGAAGACTGCCCTCCGCCCGGAACGCCGTCCGGGCCGAGCCCGTCGCCGTCCGAGCCGGGCGCGAGCCCGTCGCCGTCGCCGTCGAGCCCGGGTGCGAGCCCTTCGCCGTCGCCGTCGAGCCCGGGTGCGAGCCCGTCGCCTTCTAACCCGGGTGCTGGCCCGTCGCCTTCGCCGTCTAACCCGGGTGCTGGTCCGTCGCCGTCGCCGTCCAGCCCGGGTGCTGGCCCGTCGCCTTCTAACCCGGGTGCTGGCCCGTCGCCTTCGCCGTCTAACCCGGGTGCTGGTCCGTCGCCGTCGCCGTCCAGCCCGGGTGCGAGCCCGTCGCCGTCTAACCCTGGTGCTGGTCCGTCCCCGTCCCCGTCCAACCCGGGTGCGAGCCCCTCACCGTCGCCGTCCAGCCCGGGTGCGAGCCCGTCTCCGTCACCGTCGAGCCCTGGTGCGAGCCCGTCTCCGTCACCGTCGAGCCCTGGTGCGAGCCCCTCGCCGTCACCGTCTCAGCCCGGCGTGAGCCCCTCGGCATCGCCGTCGGTGCCTCCCACCTGGTCGCAGCCGAACACCCCGAGCAGCCCGAGCGGACTCGCCGTGACCGGTACCGATGCCACCGTCGCGCTGGTGCTCGCTGTCGGTCTTCTCGTGGCCGGCCTGACCACCGTGTTCATCGTCCGTCGCCGAGCGCGTCGCTCCTGAGCCTCTGAACCGAGACCCCCGGCCCCTGCGGTCGGGGGTCTTCGTCGTGCCGGCGGTCGACCGCTCCTCAGGGGCGGCCGTGGCCCCGGGGGCCGCGATGCGAGTCCCCCGGCGGGGGCGCTCAGGCCTGGGCGACCCGCGCGGCGATGTCGGTGCGGAACTGCCCGCCCTCGAGGCCGATGCGCTCGAGCCCCGAGTATGCCGCCTCACGCGCCTCGGCGAAGGTCGTGCCGGTCGCGACCACGCTCAGCACTCGCCCCCCGGTGGCAACGAGCTCACCGTCGCGCAAGGCCGTGGCCGCGTGAGCGACGTGCACCCCGTCGACCTCTTCGGCCGCGTCGAGTCCCGTCAGCACTCGGCCCGTCAGCGGAGCCTCGGGGTACCCCTCGCTCGCCAGCACGACCGTCACGGCGGTCGCTTCGGCGAAGGCGGGGCGCGGCTGGTCCTCGAGCGTGCCCGAAGCCGCCGCCAGCAGAAGGCGGGACAGCGGGTCGATCAGACGCGGCAGCACGACCTGCGTCTCGGGGTCGCCGAAACGGGCGTTGAACTCGATGACCTTCACGCCCTGCTCGGTCAGGATGAGCCCGGCGTAGAGGAGCCCGATGAAGGGCGTGCCCTCGGCATCCATCTGCCGGATCACGGGCTCGGCGATCTCGCGCGTCACGAGGGCGACGAACTCGTCTTCGCCGCCGAAGCGCTCGTCGAGCCACGGCAGCGGAGAGTACGCGCCCATGCCACCGGTGTTGGGCCCTTCGTCGCCGTCGCGGAGGCGCTTGAAGTCCTGCGCGGGGCTGAGCGGGGCCACGTGGTCGCCGTCGCTGAGGAAGAAGAGCGAGACCTCGGGGCCCGAGAGGAACTCCTCGATCAGCACGGCGCCGCTCGACAGGTAGCTCTCGGCGTGGGCCAGGGCGGCGGCGCGGTCGGAGGTCACGATGACGCCCTTGCCCGCGGCCAGCCCGTCTGCCTTGACGACGTAGGGGGCGCCGAACCGGTCGAGGGCGGCTTCGACGGTGGCGCTGTCGTGCGCGCGTACGGCTCCTCCGGTGGGCACGCCCGCGGCATCCATGATCCGCTTCGCGTACGTCTTCGAGCCCTCGAGCTGGGCGGCGGCCTTGCCCGGGCCGAACACGGGAATGCCGTGCGCGCGCAGCGGGTCGGCGACGCCTGCGACGAGAGGCGCCTCGGGGCCGACCACGACGAGGTCGATCGCCTCGCTCTTGGCGAACTCGAGCACGGCCGTCGGGTTCATCGGGTCGAGGTCGACCAGGTGAGCCTCGCGGGCGATCCCGGCGTTGCCGGGGGCGGCGAAGATGGCGTGCGAGGCCTCCTCCGAACGCAGGGCGAGGATGATGGCGTGCTCGCGCGCGCCCGAACCGAGGACCAGGATTCTCACGCGGTCAGCCTATCGAGCGCGGGGTGGCGGCTCCGCCGCGGGCGCAATGCAGGACGCGCGGCCGTCCGGCCGCTCGATCGAGCCCGCCTGGCTCCGCGGGTGCAAATCTTCTCCTGCGTTGTGTCGCGGTGGGCCCCGAGGAGGGCGCCCCGGACAGGACGCAGGAGATCCAGCGACAGAGCGCGCCGGAGCGGCGGTTCTGCGGTGTCCGCGCGCCGATCTCCTGCGTTGTGCCGCCCCACGCCGCCCGGCGCCCCCGCCACCGACCTGCGGGTACCGTGGATGCCATGCCTCCCCGCCGCATCGAGACCGGAGACGGTCGCGCAGCGCTCGCCGCGGTCGCCGCCGGAGACGCCCTGCGCCCCGCGACCGCCACGGCCGTGCGCTACCTGCTGCAGCTGCTCGTCGAGAAGGCCCCGGGCAACTCGGTCGAGATGCGCGTGCCGCCCTTCGGCGCGGTGCAGGTGATCGAGGGCCCCCGGCACACGCGCGGAACTCCGCCCAACGTGGTCGAGACCGATGCCGCGACGTGGATCGCCGTCGCGACGGGGCAAGAGCATTGGGCGGATGCCGTGACCGCCGGCCGCATCGTCGCCTCGGGCGTGCGCGCCGACATCAGCGCGCTGCTGCCGCTGCGGCCGTAGCCCGGGTCGCGGCATCCGCGGCTCTCCGCCCTCCAGAACCCACGACCCGCTGCGCGCCCGGCGGTGGGACAATGGGCCTATGGCCGAGCAGCCCGCCCCCGAACGACCGGTGTACGTCCGCGACGACATCGAGACCGTGACCGTCCGCCGCGCGCCGAAGTACGGCGTCTTCCTGGCCGCGGGTGCCTTCCTCGGCATCCTGGCCGCCCTCATCCTCACGTTCGCGATCGACGGCTCCAACCTCAGCCCCTACACGCAGGTCGTGTACTCCGAGCTGCAGGTCTTCGGCTTCACCGCGCTGATCTGCGTCGTCGTCGGCGTCGTGCTCGCCGCGATCGTCGCCCTCATCTTCGAGCGCACGCTCGGCGGCCGCACCCGCCAGGTGATGGTCGACCACGAGCAGTACGAGGTCTGACCCGCATCACGCCAGTTCGGCGATGATCGGGTGGATCGCCGTGTCGAATGCGGCGACGTCGCCGCGCAGGCCGTCGGTCACCGCGACCGTGAGCGAGCCGATCCACCACACACCCCGCTGGGCGAGCGGGAGCACCTGCACGTTGAGTTCGAACGAGTGCGCGCGTCGCCCCACGATCCGCTCGTGCGCGGCGATCGCGCTCGCGTAGGCGCGGTACGACACCCCCGGTCGTGCCGCCGCCTCGCGGGAGTAGCGGTCGTGCGACAGGCGCGCGAACTCGACGGCGTCGTCGGCGTGGTCGTCGATCGCCGCCCGCAGTGCCTCGGCTCGCCCCTCGGGGAGGGTCACGAGAGTGTCGAAGCCGTCGATGAGCTCGAGGGGGACGGGGGAGGGGTGCGCCTGCGGTTCGACGGTCATGGCCCAGTACCCCCGCCACTCGCGTTCGAGCCGGGCCTGCGCGTCGTCCGACCTCGACACCGTGAGGGGAGTGGGCACGCGGCGCAGCGCCGGGAGCTCCTCGGGGGCCCGGATGCCGATGACCTGGCGTAGATAGAGCGCGACGAGCACCGATTGCGCCGCGTCTTCGCGGATCACCCACTCCGGCTGCCCGCCCGTCATGGCGTCATTGTAGAGATCCCTACCGCGTCGTCGACCGGGCCTTGCGCGCGGGCGCGGACACCCGCGCGTGTCGAGCGCGGGTAGTCTGTTGCGGTGGCTTCCGCTCCCCACGAAAACCCATACTCCGCCGCAGGCGTCGATACCGCCGCCGGAGATCTCGCCGTCGAACTGATGAAGTCGGCCGTGCGCCGCACGCACGGGCCCGAGGTGCTCGGCGGGGTCGGCGGATTCGCCGGTCTCTTCGACGCCTCCGCGCTCCGCGACTACGCGCGGCCCCTGCTCGCGACCAGCACCGACGGCGTCGGCACCAAGGTCGCGATCGCGCAGGCCATCGACAAGCACGACACGATCGGCGAAGACCTCGTCGGCATGGTCGTCGACGACATCGTCGTGGTCGGTGCCCGTCCGCTGTTCATGACCGACTACATCGCGTGCGGCAAGGTCGTGCCCCCGCGCATCGCCGACATCGTCGCGGGCATCGCGCGCGGCTGCGCGATGACCGGCACCGCACTGGTCGGCGGCGAGACCGCCGAGCACCCCGGCCTGCTGGGCATCGACGACTACGACGTCGCGGGGGCCGCGACCGGCGTGGTCGAGGCCGACCGCATCCTCGGCGCCGACCGCGTGCGCAGCGGCGACGTCGTGCTGGCGCTGGCCTCCAGCGGCCTGCACTCCAACGGCTACTCGCTCGTGCGCCACATCATCACCGGCGCGGGCATCGCATACGGCTCGGCCTCGGCCGAGCTCGGGGACACCTGGGGCGAGGCGCTCCTCGAGCCCACGCGCCTGTACACCTCGCCGCTGCTGCGCCTGCTCGACGACGGTGCGGTGGGTTCCGGCATCCACTCCCTCAGCCACGTCACGGGCGGCGGCATCGCCGCCAACCTCGCGCGCGTGCTCCCGCAGGACAGCTGGGTCGACGTCGATCGCTCGACGTGGAGCCCGTCTCCGGTGTTCCGCGTGCTCGCCGACATGGGCGGCCTCGACCTCACGGCCACCGAGGGCACCTGGAATCTCGGTATCGGCTTCCTCGCGGTCGTGGCCCCCGAGGTGGCCGACGCCGCGATCGCGGCGCTGCAGGCCGAGGGCATCGCCACGTGGCAGGTCGGCGTCGTGCGCGACGGCGCCCGCCCCGAGGGCGAGTACGAACAGGGCGCCAAGGGCGTCGACGGAGGCGCCGTGCGCCTGGTCGGAACGTATGCGGATGCCGGCACGCCGGCGAACGGAGCCAGCTAACACCTCATGTGCGGCATCGTCGGCATGGCCGGGCAGGGCCCGGTCAACCAGGAGATCTACGACGCGCTCCTCCTGCTCCAGCACCGGGGACAGGACTCCACGGGCATGGCCACGGCCGAGTCCAGCGGCGTGTTCCACATCCACAAGGCTCGCGGCCAGGTGCGCGAGGCGTTCCGCACCCGCGACATGCGCGCCCTGCTCGGCGACATCGGCCTCGGGCACGTGCGCTACGCCACCAAGGGCACCGCGTCGAACGAAGAAGAGGCCCAGCCCTTCTACGTCAACGCGCCCTACGGCATCGTGCTGGTGCACAACGGCAACCTGACGAACACGCGCGAGCTGACGGGCGAGCTGTTCCACAAAGACCGTCGGCACCTGAACACCAGCAGCGACACCGAGCTGCTCGTCAACATCCTCGGCTCCGAGCTGCAGTCCGAGATCACCGGTCCCGACCTCGACCCCGCCCAGGTGTTCCGCGCGGTGGCCCGCGTGCACGAGCGCGTGGAGGGGTCGTACGCCTCGATCGCCCTCATCGCCGGCTACGGCCTGCTCGCGTTCCGCGACCCCTTCGGCATCCGCCCCCTCATCCTCGGCAAGCGTCCCGCCGCGCTCGTGCCGGGCGGAGAGCCGCGCGAAGAGTACATCGTGGCCTCGGAGTCTCTGGTGCTCGAGAACGCCGGCTTCGAGGTGGTGCGCGACCTGCTGCCCGGCGAGGCGGTGTTCATCACCCTCGACGGGACGCTGCACTCCCAGCAGTGCGCCGAGAACCCCACGCTCGCGCCGTGCTCGTTCGAGTACGTCTACCTCGCGCGCCCCGACTCTGTCATGAACGGCGTCTCGGTCTACGAGACCCGCCTGCGCATGGGCGAGCGCCTGGCCGACACCGTGGCGAAGTACACCCCCGCGGGGGCGATCGACGTGGTCATGCCGATCCCCGACTCCGCGCGTCCGGCCGCGATGCAGGTGGCCCGCAAACTCGGCATCGAGTACCGCGAGGGCTTCTACAAGAACCGCTACGTCGGCCGCACCTTCATCATGCCGGGGCAGGCGGTGCGCAAGAAGAGCGTGCGCCAGAAGCTCAACGCCATGTCGACGGAGTTCCAGGGCAAGAACGTCCTCCTCGTCGACGACTCGATCGTGCGCGGCACGACCAGCCGCGAGATCATCCAGATGGCGCGGGATGCCGGGGCCAAGAGCGTGACGTTCGCCTCGGCGGCACCGCCGGTGCGCTACCCCCACGTGTACGGCATCAACATGCCCTCGCGTCACGAGCTCGTCGCCCACGGCCGGACGATCCCTGAGATCGCCGAAGAGCTCGGCTGCGACTACCTGGTCTACCAGGAGGTCGACGACCTCAAGGCCGCCATCATGGAGGGCACCGACCTCACCGACCTCGACATGAGCTGCTTCGACGGTCGCTACGTGACGGGCACCGTGTCGGAGGAGTACCTCGCCTGGGTCGAGGGCAGCCAGGAGTCTTGACCCGCCGCAGCGCGGGAACCATCGCCCTCGCGGCCACCGCGATCGTGCTGCTGGCGTTGACGCTGCGCATCGCCGTGGCGTCGTTGTCGCCCCTGCTCGATGCGATCGGTCGCGACTTCGCGCTGCCCACGGCGGTGGTCGGTCTCATCGGCATGGCGCCCCCGGTCGCGTTCGCACTGTCGGGCATGGTGACCCCCGCGATCGAGCGACGGGTCGGGCTCGAGCGCACGGTGCTGCTCGCGGCGATCGTGGCGGCCGCGATGCTCGCGGCACGGGCGGCTGCGGGGAACGCGCTGACGCTGCTGGCGGCGACGGCCGGGGTGTTCGCGGCCGTCGGGGTGGCGAATGTGCTCATCCCCACCGTGGTGAAGAAGTACTTCCCCGAGCGCATCGGCCTGATGACGACCGTCTACAGCACGACGATGGCGGTGGCGACCTTCACGCCGCCGCTGGTCGCGGTGCCGCTGGCGGGAGCCGTGGGGTGGCGCGGGTCGTTCGTCGTGTGGGCGGTGGTCGCGGTCGCGGCGGTGCTGCCGTGGGTGGCGCTCAGCCTGCGTGCCCGCGCGGCGCGCATCGACGCCGTCGACGAGCCGCGGACGGCCGTGCTCTCACGCCTCGTACGCGTGCCGCAGACGTGGGCGCTGGTCGTCACGTTCGCCGTCAACTCCTCGGTGGCCTATGGCATGTTCGCGTGGCTTCCGCCGCTGTTGATCGATGTGGCGGGAGTGGATGCCGCGGAGGCCGGCGGACTGCTCGCGCTCTTCTCGTTCATGGGCCTGCCTGTCTCGCTGCTCGTCCCCCTGTTGGTGGCGCGCCTCGGGCGCACGACCCCGTTCTACGTCGTCGCGGTGGTGACCGGCGTCGTCGGGGTGGCCGGATTGCTCGTCGCCCCCGGCGCCGCGACCGTGCTGTGGGTCGTGCTCATCGGCATCCCGCCGCTGCTCTTCCCGCTCACCCTCGTGCTGTTCGGCCTGCGGACGCGTGAGCACGAGACGACCGTCGCGCTCAGCGGGTTCGTGCAGAGCGTGGGATACGCGATCGCGGCCCTCATGCCCCTCGCGCTCGGCCTCACGCACGAGATCACCGGAGGCTGGACCACCGGCTTGATCGTGCTTGGCGCGGTCATCGCGTGCGCGGCCCCCGCGGGGATCATCATGGCGCGCAGCGAGAGCGTCGAAGACGCGTGGGAGCGCCGCACCGGCCGCACGTGGTGAGCCGTTCGAGGCACACGAACGAAGGGCGGTGACGAGAAACGTCACCGCCCTTCGGCGTATCTATTCATCGGGGTACGACGATCACCGCTCCGGACCGATACGGCCTCGCGAGGGGAAAGACGAACGCGAAGGCGTCAGGCCTTCTCGTTGTCGTACTCGTCGCTGTACTGGTCGGCCCACTTGTCGACGTACGCGTCTTCACCCGGAGCGGGTGCACCCAGTTCGCGCTCGAGAGCCGAGTAGTTCACCGAATAGGTGTCGTACTTCAGCTCACGGGCGATCTTGGTGTTCTTCGCCTTCTGACGGCCACGCCCCATGCGAGACCCCCTCACGATCGACGTCGAGGGCCGCTTGAGAGCCCTGCGTATTGCGGTTCCGGACCGAGCCGGTAAGAGTAACAGCCAGGATATCACGGCGCATTCCGGCCGAGCCGTCGTGGGCTCGCGGGGGGAGCGCCCCGTCGCGACAGGAGCCGTCATGACCGATCAGCCCCGCCCGGACCAGCCCCGTCCCGAGACCGCGACCGGCGCGGTCATCGCCGGTGTCGTCCCCGGGCAGTCGTCGCGGGTCGTGCGCGAAGCGGCCCGGTACGCCGCGCTGTCGAAGGCGCCGCTGATCGTGGTGCACGTCGACACCACGCGGTTCGTCGCGTTCGAAGACCCCGACGGCTACGTGCACTCCTCGACCGTCGACGTCGCGGGCGCCGCAGCCAAGGCCGCCCTCGACGAGGTGCGTCGTGCGGCGGGCGAAGCGCTGGCCGGCCGCGAGCTCGACTGGAGCGTCCGGCAGGTGATCGGCGACCCCGCCCTCGCCCTCATCCAGCTCGCCGACGAGGTCGATGCCGGACTCCTCGTGGTGGGCACCCGCAAGCGCGGGATCGGCGAGTCGTTCCGGGAGTTCCTCACCGGTTCGGTCGCGGCGCGGCTGAGTCATCGGCAGCGCCGGCCGGTTCTCGTCGTTCCGCTGGGAGAACCGGCCGCCGCCGATGAGGAGCTGCCCTGGGAGTGAGGCGTCAGCCGCGCATCGCCCGGGTCACGGCCTCGGACGCGTCACGCAATGCCGACTCGATCTCGTCGACTCCGGATGCCGCGAGCTCGCCGCCCCGCGCGACGTGGGCGCGCAGTTGGCTGCGCACGCGTCCGCGGAACTCGTTGATCGCCGCGTCGGCGCGCGAGAGCTGCTCGCGACTGCGGGAGCGGGGATCGTCGGCGGGCACCGACTGCGCCTGCTCGCGCTCCTCGCGGGATGCCGCGGCGAGATCGGCGCGCAGGCTCCGCATGGCGTCGCGGACGCTTCCGCGCACCTCGTCGGCGATGAGCCGCACGCTGTCGGCGAGGCCGGCCTGGATGCCCTCGAGGTCGCCCGAACGCGATGCGACCTCGGCGCGCCCGGCATCCGTGATCTCGTACACGGTCTTGCGACCGTCGACCGACTTGGTCACCAGGCCCTCTTCCTCCAGCTTCGACAAGCGGGGGTAGATGGTGCCGGCCGAGGGCGAGTAGGTGCCGCCCGTGCGCTCGGACAACGCCTGCATGAGGTCGTATCCGTGGCGCGGGGCCTCATCGAGAAGGCTCAGGATGTACAGGCGAAGATCGCCGTGCGAGAAGACGGGGCTCATCACCACTCCTCCTCTCCGGCGAGTTCCTCGGGACGAAGACCGGAGATGCCGCGGCGCAGCACCGTGATCTCGCCCGAGACGGTGTTGGCGCGGACGTCGACGAACTGACCCGCGAGGGCGCCGGTCGACCCGGTGTAGTTCGTCGGGCCCTTGCCCGAGCGCACCTGGCCGTCGATCTGCACGCGGCCGCTGACCGACCGCGACACGTAATTGGCGGGCAGCGAGCGGTCGAGGCGGATCGTCCCGGTGCCGCTCACCGAGTTCAGCGAGATGGACTGCGTCGGTCCCGTCGAGTCGACGAGCATGGCGCCCGAGACCGTGTCGATCGAGGCCTTGGTGATGCGGCCGGTCGCGGCGACGTCACCCGAGACACTGTTGGCGCTGAGGGCGCCGTCGAGCTCGCGCACCTGCACGTCGCCGGAGACGGCATTGAGGTCGACGTCGCCGACGAGGCCGTCGACGATGATGTCGCCCGACACGGTGTTCAGGCGCACGTCGGTGCGCAGCCCCGAGACCAGTGCGCTCGCGCTGACCACGCCGAGGGTGAGGGCGACGTTGCGGGGGACCGCGACGCTGACCTCGGCCTTCGGGCCGCCGGCGCCGAAGTTGCGGAAGACCTCGAGGAAGTTGTCCCACCGCAGCTGCGGGTGGTCGATCTCGAGGCGGTCGTCGACCATCTCGATGCGCAGGTCTTTCACCGTGACGCCGTGCACTTCGATGCGTGCCCCGGGTTCGTCGTGGGCGATGACGTCGACCTGGCCGCCGACGAGCCCGATCTTCACCTCGCGCAGCGCGCCGACGTCGATGACGCGGGTCTCGCCGGGGTGGACGATCCATTTCTCCATGGTTGATGCTCCTCACTCGCGATATATCGCGTTAGGTCGAGTATCGCGATATATCGCGAGTGCGTCAACCCTGGAGGCGGTGTGAAGGGCTGTGAGGTCGCTGACAGGAGGTCCCTGAGCTCGGCGAAAGGGGCCGGGTCGCGAGGGTGTGCGTGCGGACGGGGAGGTCCCTGAGCTCGTCGAAGGGACCGGGGCGTACGGGTGCTTGAGTGGACAGGCTCAGCCACCTCGCGCACGGAAACGACGAATGCCGCGCCCTCGAGGAGGACGCGGCATCCGGAGCGGGAGAACCCGCGTGATCGTGGGGCGGTCAGACGGGCTTGCGACCGCTGATCAGTCGGAACAACAGCACGATCAGCGCGATGAGGCCGACGATGATGGCGACCCACAGCAGGAAGCTGGCCGCCTGGCTGAGGCCGCTGACGATCGCGATGACGATCGCGGCGATGATGATGATGATCAGGAAGATGTTCATGGGGGGCTCCTTGCTCGCCGCCTCGTGGGCGGCACCTGGCGAGTGGGTTTTGTCCAGCGTGTCACTGCCGACGCCGCCCGCCCCCGGGCTTGACGCCCCTCGAAATCGGCTGATAGCCGGGCTGTTGTCAACCCCGCGGACCGCGGCGCGAGCGCGGTCGTACGGTCGAGCCATCCGTCGGAAGGAGCCGATCATGCCTCAGGGGCGAGGATCCAACAGTCTGAAAGATCCCGATCTGTACGAGGAGCTGCGCACGCAGGGCGACTCGAAGGAGAAGGCCGCGCGCATCTCGAACGCGGCTGCGGCGCAGGGTCGCGACACGGTGGGCGCCAAGGGCGGGCACGCCGAGGACTACGAAGACCGCACGGTCGCCGAATTGAAGCAGCGCGCGAAAGAGCTCGGCATCTCCGGGTACTCGGGCAAGAAGAAGGCGGAGCTCATCGACCTGCTCCGGTCGCACTGATCCATGGCGCGACTGATCCGCGTCCGGCCCTATGAGGACCCGGGCTATCGGCGCGTGCGTTCCGGCTCGGGGTTCCGCTTCGTCGACCACACCGGAGCCGCGGTGCCCGAGCATGAAGCGGAGCGCGCTCGCGGCCTGGTCATTCCGCCCGCGTGGCGTGAGGTGTGGATCGCGAAGGAGCCCAACGCGCACATCCAGGCGGTCGGCACCGACGAGGCGGGGCGGCGGCAGTACACCTATCACGCGGACTGGTCGAAGCGGCAGGACAAGGGCAAATTCGCCCGTGCCCTGCAGCTGGCCGAGGCGCTTCCGCGGGCGCGCTCCCGGGTGACGCAATCGCTCCGACGGGCCGAGGCCGATCGCGAACGCGTGCTGGCGGTGTCGTTCCGCTTCCTCGACCTCGTGGCGCCGCGTGTCGGCAACGCGCGCTACTTCGTCACCAACGGCAGCCGCGGCCTGACGACCCTGCAGCGCCGGGACGCGACCGTCGACGGCGACCTGATTCGTCTGTCATTCCCCGCCAAGAGCGGCAAGCGGGCGGAGCTGTCTCTGCGCGACGCGGAGCTCGCCGCCATCGTCGAAGAACTCGCGTTCGGGCGTCCGCGTGCGGCACTGCTGACCTTCAAGCGGGGCCGGCGGCGCGTGCCCCTGACCCCCGGCGACGTCAACGGGTACGTGCGCTCGCTCACGGGCGGGCCGTTCAGCGCGAAGGACTTCCGGACGCTGCGCGGAACGATCCTCGCGGCGGAGGCTCTCGCGAAGGTCGGCGCCGTCGGCGGCAAGAACGAGCGCAAGAAGGCCGAGGTCGCCGCCGTCCGCGCGACCGCAGACGCCCTGGGCAACACCCCCGCCGTGGCGCGGGCGAGCTACATCGACCCGCGTGTCTTCTCGCTGTATCGCAAGGGCCGCACCATGGAGCTCGGCGGCTCGATGGACGCCGCGATCCGGCGACTCATCCTGGGGGAGTGAGAGTGGGCCCGACTCCGAACACTCCCACCACTCCGCACGCACTCCCGCCCAGGGGTGGGCTCGCCGATCCGCAGGAGGCTGCGACGCGTCTCTTCGGTCTGTTGACGCCGGAGGCCCGCGCGCTGTACGAGATGGTCCCCGGTGCCCAGGAGCTGTTTCGACCGACCGGTGCGTCGCGGGGAGTCCTTCGGCGGGGACTCCGTCAGGATGACGCCTTCCGCAACCTTCTGCGCGCCGCCATGCAGAACTCCGCTGACCCGCGCGGGTGGCGGCGCGACGAGTGGACCGACGAGGAGGTCGCTCGACTGGCCGCGGATCCGCAGGTGCTCGCGACAGCCCGGGCCATGTCGAAGAGCACGGCGCCCCGAGGCTGGAAAGCGACGTGGAAGAGGCGTCGGCAGCGTGAGACGGCGGTGCTCGCGGTCATCGCGTATTCGCTTGCGGCCGTCGCCATGGCGTTCATCACCGGCATCGCCTGGCTCGCGCTCATCGGCGCGGCCGTGGTGCTCGCGACGGTGGTTTATCTGATCCGGCGTCGATACGTCGAGGGTCGACCCGGTCGCGCGCCCCACCCCTCGGTCGCGGACGAGAGCGCTCCGCCGTCGGAGGACGGGGTCGACCGGCCCCTCTTCGTCGTCGAACGCGCCCCCTCGCAGCACCTGATCGCCCGCGGCACGGGTCTCGTCTTCTTCGCGGCCGCGGTCATCCTCGCGGTAACGGAGGCCGTCGGGGGTGGGCCACTCGCCGTCGTCGGAGTCACCGTGTGGCTGAGCACCCTCGGCGGCCTCGGTGCGGTCATCTTCCTCTGGGCGCTCTCGGCCGGGCGCGCGCGCATCGTCGGCTACGACGATCACCTTCTCGTCCGCCCCGGACTCCGCCGGTCGCGGAGGGTCGCGGCATCCGAGATCGCGTCGCTCTCGTGGTCGTCGGGCGGACGGCTTCGCGGCACGGACGCGCGGGGTCGCACCTTGTTCACTGCGATGAGCGTCTTCGACGACTTCCCCGATTTCGTCGCGTGGCTCGACGCGAAGGTCGTGCAGCGGCCGCGGGCGTAGGGTGGCGCGGTGAGCATGTGGCGCGACGTCGTCCTCGTCGCCGTGGGTGGTGCGATCGGCACCGCCGTGCGCGCGGGACTGACCCTCGCGCTCGGCGACGACCTCGGACCCGCCCTCGTGCCGATCATCAACGTCGCGGGGGCGTTCGCGATCGGCATCCTGTTCGGGTGGAGGGCCCGGATGCCGGCGTCTTCGCGTGCTCAGAGGGTGCAGCTGTTCATCGGCACCGGTGTCCTCGGCGGCTTCACGACCTACAGCTCGCTCGCCGTCGAGTCGGCGGATCCCGGACTGCTGTGGTGGGGTGTGGCGACGGTCGTCGTGGGCACCGCGGGGGCCTGGGTGGGCGTGCTGCTCGGCCGGGGCGGGCGGCGGCCCTCATGACGCCCCTCGTCTTCCTCGCCGTCGCCGTCGCCGGTGGCATCGGGGCGGCCCTGCGCTACGTCGTCGACGTGCTCATCCGCCGGCGCACGGGCGAGGGGTTCCCCTGGGGGATCCTCGCGGTGAACCTCACGGGAGCCCTGGTCCTCGGCATCCTGAGCGCCCTACCCGCCGACGAGACGTGGCGCTGGATCCTCGGGACCGGCCTGCTCGGCGGGTACACCACCTTCAGCGCAGTGGCCGTGACGACCGCCCTGCTGGCCGAGGAAGGGCGCACACGCGCCTCATTGTCGTACGCCGTCGTCTCGTTCGCGGGATCCGTCGCCGCCGCCGCGCTCGGATTGACGGTGGGCTCGCTGCTCTAGAGCGGACCGCCCTCGGAAACCCCATGGGATACTGAGGTTCGATACACACCTGTATCGAATGTGATCCCGGAGGGTCCTTCGTGTCGTACCTGGCCGTTCTGAGCCTGAAGAACCGCGCCCTCATCGCCCTCGTCACGATCGTCGCCGCGATCTTCGGCGGTCTCGCGTTGACGAGTCTCAAGCAAGAGCTCATTCCCTCGATCGAGTTCCCGCAGCTCGCCGTCATCACGACCTACCCGGGTGCGTCGCCCGAGGTCGTCGAGACCGACGTGTCGACGCCGATCGAGAACGCGATCCGCGGGGTGGAGGGGCTCGAGTCCACCACCGCCACCAGCACGACGAACTCGTCGATCGTGTCGGCGTCGTTCACCTACGGCACCGACCTGGCGGCTGCGCAGCAGAAGATCCTCGCCGCGATAGCCCGCATCAACGACCAGCTGCCCGACTCCGCCGACACGACGGTGGCGTCGGCGAGCATCGACGACTTCCCCGTCATCCAGCTCGCCGTGACGGGCTTCACCGACGCGCAGGCGACGCAGGCGACCCTCCAGACGAGCGTGGTTCCCGACCTCGAAGACGTCGCGGGCGTCAACGGCGCGCAGATCGTCGGCGGCACCGGCGAGCGGGTGACGATCACTCCGGATGCCACCCGCTTGAGCGAACGCGGGTTCAGCCAGCAGGCCATCACCGACGCGCTCGACGCGAACGGCGTGCTCTTCCCGGGCGGCTCGCTCACCGAGAACGATCAGACCCTCACCGTGCAGACGGGCTCGAAGCTCACCAGCGTCGACGAGATCTCGGCCCTCCCGCTCGTGCCGACCGACGCCGCACAGATCGCGGCCGGCCAGACCACGATCGCCGACGTGGCCGACGTCGCCCTGCAGCAAGACCCGGTGACGACGCTGTCGCGCGTCAACGGCGAGCCGGCCCTCACCATCGCGGTGACGAAGCTCCCCGCGGCCAACACCGTCGACGTCTCGCGCGGAGTGCTCGCGGCGCTTCCCGCCCTCGAATCGCAGCTCGGGCAGGGCGCGACCTTCACCGTCGTCTTCGACCAGGCGCCGTTCGTCGAGCAGTCCATCGAGGCCCTGGCTCAAGAGGGTCTTCTCGGCCTCGTCTTCGCGGTCGTGGTGATCCTGGTCTTCCTCATGTCGGTGCGATCCACGCTCGTCACCGCCATCTCGATCCCGACGAGCGTGCTGATCACCTTCGTGGGGCTCCAGGCGTTCGGCTACTCGCTGAACATCCTGACCCTCGGGGCCCTGACCATCGCGATCGGCCGCGTCGTCGACGACTCGATCGTGGTGATCGAGAACATCAAGCGCCACTACGTCGGCGACGCCGACAAGATCTCCACCATCGTGCGCGCGGTTCGCGAGGTGGCCGCTGCCATCACGGCATCCACCATCACCTCCGTCGCGGTCTTCCTGCCGATCGCCTTCGTCGGCGACGTCACCGGAGAGCTGTTCCGCCCGTTCTCGCTCACCGTGACCATCGCGATGGCCGCCTCGCTACTCGTCTCGCTGACGATCGTGCCCGTGCTGGCGTCGTGGTTCCTCAAGCCCGGCAAGGTCATCCGCGACTCCGACGGCAACGCGGTCGATCCCGAGTCGCCGGACGCTCCGCCCTCGCGTCTGCAGAAGGCGTACGTGCCGGTGCTGAGCTGGACGCTGCGACACTCCTGGATCACTCTCGGGCTCGCGGTGGTCATCATGGTCGGCACCTTCTTCTCGGCGAGCCTGCTCAAGACCGACTTCCTCGGCGACTCGGGTCAGAACACCTTCACCGTCACGCAGAAGATCGGCTCGGCACCCAGCCTCGACGCCGAAGACGCCGCGGCCCAGAAGGTCGAAGCCGTGCTGCTCGACACCCCGGGCGTGCAGACCGTGCAGACCTCGATCGGCTCGAGCGGCTCGGCGCTGCGCGACGCCTTCGCGGGCGGCGGCTCGGGCATCACGTACTCGATCACCTCCGAGTCCGGAGCCGACCAGGTCGAGCTCCGCGAGCGCGTCCGCACCGAGCTCGAGCAGCTCACCGACGCCGGTGAGATCGAGGTCGCGGCATCCGGCGGCGGCTTCGGCTCCACCGACATCACCGTCGACGTGACCGCCGCCGACGGCTCGTCGCTCCAGCAGGCCAGCGACGCCGTCGTGTCGCAGCTGCAGGGCCGCGAGGGCGTGGGCCAGGTCACCAGCAGCCTGTCGGCCTCCCTGCCCTTCGTCTCGGTGCGCGTCGACCGCGCCGCCGCCGCGGAGCGCGGTCTGTCGGAGCGCACGGTCGGCGCCCTCGTCTCCGGGGCGCAGCAGCCCCGTCAGGCGGGCACCGTCGAGCTCGACGGCCGCGGGGTGACCGTGTACCTCGCCACGGCGAACCCGCCGCAGACGATCGACGACCTGCGCGCGCTCGAGATCCCCAGCGCGAGCGGGACCGTGCGCCTCGACCAGATCGCCACCGTCGAAGAGAGCCAGACGGCTCCCTCCATCACCACCGCGCGAGGCCTTCGCACCGCGACGATCACCGTGACGCCGACCTCCGACGACCTCGGCAGCTCCTCGGCGACCGTGCGCGGGGCGCTCGCCGACGTGCAGCTGCCCGAGGGCGCCACAGCCGAGGTGGGCGGTGTGGTGACCAGTCAGCAGGATGCGTTCGGCCAGCTCGGCCTCGCCCTGCTCGCGGCGATCCTCATCGTCTACGTCGTGATGGTGGCGACCTTCAAGTCGCTGCGTCAGCCGCTCGAACTGCTCGTGTCGGTGCCGTTCGCGGCGACCGGAGCGATCCTCATGCTGCTGATCACGGGCGTGCCGCTCGGCGTCGCCGGCATGATCGGCGCGCTGATGCTCGTCGGCATCGTCGTGACCAACGCGATCGTGCTGATCGACCTGGTCAACCAGTACCGGGCGCGGGGTCTCAGCGTGTTCGAGGCCACGATCGTCGGCGGAGCGCGACGTCTGCGACCGATCCTCATGACGGCTCTCGCGGCGATCTTCGCGCTCGTGCCGATGGCGCTCGGCATCACCGGCCACGGCGGGTTCATCTCGCAGCCGCTCGCGGTCGTGGTGATCGGCGGACTCGTATCGTCGACGTTCCTGACGCTGCTGGTGCTGCCGACGCTCTACAACCTCATCGAAGGAGCGAGCGAGCGCCGCCGTCAGCGCCGCGCGGAGCGAGAGTCCGTGCCGAGCGCGCCGACGGCCGACGACGACCACCCGCTGAGCCGGCGCGAGCTGCGCGAGAAGCACTGATCCCGCGCGGACGAGAGGCCGCGGGGCCCCGAGCGGCAGCGGAGCGTTCCGCGACGGGCCGGGTGCGCGCGGGTGACGCGGCGCCCAAGCTGATCGCGAGGAGCCGCGAAGCGACGTGAGTCGACGGGCGCCGGTCGGTAGCGCGCTGTGGTGCGGTGGTGCGGGCGATCACCGAGGTGAGGGCGGTTCCGGATGCCGCGACTCCGGTGCGGTCGCTCATCGACAGCGGTCGCTCGGTGCGCGCGAGCACCGTCAGGAAGCGCTCGAGGGGCGAGGCGGACAGGGGCGTCATCGTGATGACGCGCGTCTGCGCCAGGCGGGGGAGTGCGCGAGCGGCGCCGAGCGGGCGCAGCGAGGCGCGCGAGCGCGCGGCGACGACCGAGCGGCCGCGGCGGCGCGGGGCGGCGTGGGCGACAGCGGGAGTCACGGCATCCGCTCCCCCCGCCACCGCGCGCGTGGTCTTGGCGGACGCACTCGCGAGGATCTGCGTGAACATGCCCGACCATGCGAACATCGCCGCGCACGAGATCGTCTCGAAGAGGGCGAGGTTGATCGTGGCCGACACGAACAGCGTGATCGAGGCGATGAGCCACACGAGCGCGATCCCCGTGCCGATCGCCATGCGTTTGCCGAGGCGGTTGAACATCAGTGGAGCGCTGAGCAGCAGCACGAGGAATCCGAGCACCATGGAGCCGGCGACCTTGTCGTGCAGGTCTTTGTCGGTGTTGAGGGGGATGCAGCCGACCAGGGCGAGGTTCACGCCGACGCAGTTCAGGCAGAGGAAGGCGACGGTGGCCGCGCCCCGGCGCACGGGGCCACGCCCGAGACGCGCGATGTCACGACGCACGCAGAAGGCGAAGACCACCACGATCAGTCCGCTGACCTTGAGCGTGGTGTTGAAGAATGCGCTGGAGAGATCGCCGAAGATGCCGAGCTGGCTGAAGTGCAGCTGCCACCACAGCGGGTCGCTCGTGGTCGCGATCGCGAGCAGCAGGCCGCCGACCAGCGTGGTCAGGGCCGCAGCACCGACGTGGAGCGAGGACAACGTCCCGAGTCGACGCGTGAGGCCGGTCAGACGCGGCACCGAGACAGAAACGGGGACGGCGGAGCGGAGCGCGGTGCTCATGATGGGGGATCTTTCCTTCAGACGGAACGGGGATCCCCCCTCATCGCGGGACCCTCGGCCCCCGTCGGCTCGTTCGGGTAGAAGACAAGGGGAAACCTTGGTCCTCTGCCTCCCCCGGCCTTGACGGAAATCCGTCACCGCTCATGGTAACGTTCGCGCCGCCATTCTAGGAAAGCCCTTGCCTGGGATTTTCCCAGGTCATATGGCTAATTCCTTGTCCCCCATTTGGGGGACAAGGATGCATCACGCGGTGAAGCGCACGCCCCATTCCCGGCGCAGCATCGACCCCGGTGCGAGCTTCTCGAGGTCGGTTCCGGTGGCGAAGGCGTTGGCGGGGGCCGTCATCGGCTCGATCGCGACGGCGAGCGGGTGACCCGGATACCGGTCGGTCGTGAACACCTGGGCCCAGCGGAAGCCCTCGTCCTGCCACAGCTCGAGACGTCGTCCGTCGGGAGCGGTGAGCGTGTGGCGCGCGCGCCCCTCGGCGTCGCGCTCCAACCCGCGATAGCCGTTGTCGAGGGCGGCGTCGCCCAGGCGCTTGCCCGCGCGCAGATCGGTGGCGGCATCGACCGGCACCTCGGCGACGGGGATGTTGCGCTCGTCGACGACGAGCGTCGAGGTGCCGGTGGAGTGCACCACGAGATCGGCCGTCGGCACGCCCCCGATCTGCAGGTAGGGGTGCACGCCGAGCGCCACGGGGGCCGTTCGTGCTCCGACGTTTTCGATGGCGTGAGTGACGTGCAGGCCGTCGTCGCGCAGGTCGAAGGTCACGCGTGTGCGCAAGTGGAAGGGGTATCCGGTCTGGGGCACGACGTCGGCTCCGAGCACGAGCCGGGTGTCGGTGTGCTCGATCGCCTGGTACGTGCCGAACCGCAGCAGTCCGTGGCTGGCGTTGCCGAACTTCGGCTCGCTGATGGCCAGCTGCAGGTCTTCGCCCTCGAAGGTGTAGCGACCGTCTCGGATGCGGTTCGGCCACGGCACGAGCACGACCCCGGATGCCGCGGGCGTCGGGGCGTCGTCGGGATAGCTCGGCACGAGATCAACCCCGTCGACGGTGAGCGCGCGCAGCGCTGCACCCACCTGGGTGATCTCGGCCGACGAGCGCTCGCCGCGCAGGCGGAAGCGGAATCCGGTGGGGTCGGCGGTCATGGCTGTGCCTTTCGCGATCGGCGGGGGCGCTGCAACCAGGGCTGCAGCATGCGGGTGACCCACGGGAGCACCGCGTAGGTCATGACGGGGGTGAGCATGAGGGTCGTCGCGAGCACGCGCAGCACGAGCGGCACCTCGGCGAAACCCGGGATGAACCCCAGCAGCCACGACGCCAGCAGATTGGTGGGGAAGAAGCCGACCCAGATCGTCACCGCCTGCTTCCAGCGCGGGGGAGCCGGGGGCACGGGCTGCTGGATCGGCTGGGTCCCGGCATCCGTCACCGTCGCCGCTTCGAGGATGGAGCCGTGCGGGGCGTCGAACCAGCCCTCGATGCCCGTGCGACGCTCGCTGCGCTCCTCGCGCGCGAACGGGCGGCCCGAGTCGAGCCACCACTGCCGCTGCGGGGAGCTCTCCCACTCCTCGAGCGTCGTGATGTCGCGGAAGCGGTACAGCATGTACCAGAGGTCGCTGTCTTCGCCCGCGCGCACCCAGCCCGAGCCGAGGAAGCCCGGAAAAGCGGTCGCGAGGTCGGTGCCGGCCTGCATCCAGGAGGTCGCTTCGGCGGTGCGCGTCGGGTCGATGCGCCGCTCGATCGCCACCGTGATGGGGTGGGCGTCGGTGTCTGCCATGCGTCTATCTTCCGTCAGCGCGACGCTGAGTCCCTCTCTCCCCGAAACCTGTCCCGCTCCCGACCGCCCCTGTCCCTCTCTCGACCACCCTCGTCCCACTTTCGGCGGGGTGATGTCCCAGGTACGGCTGTTTGATGCGCCGCGAAGGCGCCATAAGTGGGACATGGATCATCCGAGGGGCATGGATGCCATTCCCAGGCGCCCCCTGTAACGTGGTGCGGTCGGCTCTGGACACCGTGCGTGATGCGCGGATGGGTTTGTAGTCCAAGGGGCCGATGGACAGGACGCGATCGCGGCCTCGACCATCACTAGTGAATTGGCCCCCGGCCGACGAGAGTCCGGGTTTCGCACCGCCACGAGCGGTGTCGCTGTTTCGCGCGAACAGAACCCAGGAAGTTTCTCCATGCCCAAGAACAAGAAGCCCGCCGGCGGCCGCGCCGCCAAGAACTTCGAGCCCCGCTACGGCGCCAAGACCTCGTTCCAGGACCGCAAGCGTCGCCCCGGAACCGAAGGCCCCGCCAAGCCCGGCAGCAAGAGCCCCAACCACCGCGGCTACCGCCCCGAGTCGGAGGCCACCCCCGACAAGGGCCGCTGGAACGCCGCCGACCGCGCCGGCCGTACCGAGGCCCGCAACATCCGCACCTCGGCGCGCGACGACCGTCCGGCCCGTTCGTTCGACGATCGCCCCGCGCGTTCGTTCGACCGCAATGACCGTCCGGCGCGTTCGTTCGATCGTGACGAGCGTCCCCGTCGTGACGCCGGTGAGCGTCCCGCGCGTTCGTTCGACCGCAACGAGCGTCCTGCGCGTTCGTTCGACCGCAACGAGCGCCCTGCGCGTTCGTTCGACCGCGACGAGCGTCCCCGTCGCGACGCCGGCGAGCGTCCGGCCCGGTCGTTCGACCGCAACGACCGGCCCGCGCGTTCGTTCGACGAGCGTCCCGCTCGCTCCTTCGACCGCAACGAGCGTCCTGCCCGCTCCTTCGACCGCAACGAGCGTCCGGCTCGTTCGTTTGACCGCAGCGAGCGTCCTGCGCGTTCGTTCGATCGTGACGAGCGTCCCCGTCGCGACGCCGGTGACCGTCCGGCCCGGTCGTTCGACCGCAGCGACCGTCCCGCCCGCTCCTTCGACCGCAACGAGCGTCCCGCGCGTTCGTTCGACCGCGACGAGCGTCCCCGTCGCGACGCCGGCGAGCGTCCCGCGCGTTCGTTCGACCGCAGCGAGCGTCCTGCCCGTTCGTTCGACGACCGTCCGGCCCGCTCCTTCGACCGCACCGAGCGCCCCGCGCGTTCGTTCGATCGTGACGAGCGTCCCCGTCGCGACGCCGGTGAGCGCCCCGCGCGTTCGTTCGACCGCAGCGAGCGTCCTGCCCGTTCGTTCGATGACCGCCCCCGCCGCAACGACGGCCCGAGCCGCAACGACGGCCCGAGCCGCAGCGATTGGAACAACACCCCGAAGCGCTCCGCCGAGCACGAGCAGCGCGTCGACGTCGTGCACGAGCGCCTGCAAGCCGAGGCCGTGGACGCCGCGACCGTGACCGGCGCCGGCTTCGCCGAGCTGGGTCTGGGCGACAACCTCGTTCGCGCCCTTGCCGGTCTCGGTGCGGCGAGCCCCTTCCCGATCCAGGCGGCCACCGTCGCTCCGATCCTCGAGGGACGCGACGTCCTCGCCCGCGGCCGCACCGGCTCGGGCAAGACCATCGCCTTCGGCGCACCGCTGGTCGAGAGCATCCTGCGTTCGCAGGCGGGTCAGCGTCGGGAGTTCGCTCGCGCCCCCAAGGCGATCATCCTCGCCCCCACGCGCGAGCTCGCCCTGCAGATCGACCGCACCGTGCAGGTGCTCGCGCGCAGCGTGGGCCTGTTCACCACCCAGGTCTACGGCGGCGTGCCCCAGGCGCGTCAGGTCGGTGCGCTCAAGAAGGGCGTCGACATCGTCATCGGCACCCCGGGTCGCATCGAAGACCTGCTGAACCAGGGCAAGCTCGACCTCTCGCAGGTGCAGGTCGCCGTCCTCGACGAGGCCGATCACATGTGCGAGCTCGGCTTCCTCGAGCCCGTGCAGCGCATTCTGCGCGCGACCAAGAAGGGCAGCCAGAAGCTGCTGTTCTCGGCCACGCTCGACCGCGAGGTCGCGGCCCTGGTCGACGAGTTCCTCGTCGAGCCGGCCGTCTACGAGGTCGCCGGTGAAGACCAGGACTCCAGCACCATCGAGCACCGCGTTCTCGTCATCGAGCACCGCGACAAGGCGCAGATCCTCGACTCGCTCGTCGACCGCGCCGGCAAGACGCTCGTCTTCGCCCGCACCCGCGCCTATGCCGAGATGCTCGCCGAGCAGTTCGACGACGCCGGGATCTCGGCCGTCGCCCTGCACGGTGACCTCAACCAGCAGAAGCGCACGCGCAACCTCGAGAAGCTCACCTCGGGTCGCGTGAACGTGCTCGTCGCAACCGACGTCGCCGCCCGCGGCATCCACGTCGACGACATCGACCTGGTCATCCAGGCCGACGCCCCCGACGAGTACAAGACGTACCTGCACCGCTCGGGCCGCACCGGTCGCGCCGGTCGCGCCGGCACCGTGGTCACGCTGATCACGCGCCAGCGTCGTCGTCGCATGACCGAGTTGCTCGACCGCGCCGAGATCGAGGCTCCCTTCGAAGAAACCGCGCTCGGCGACGACGTCCTCGAGGAGCTCTCGGGCCGTCAGCTCTCGAACGTCGACGCGTAATCGTCGTCAGGGAGGCCCTCGTCCGCATCGCGCGGACGGGGGCCTTCGTCGTACGCCGGCCATGTCGCGACCTCAGAAGAGCGTGGGCTCGCTCGCCGGCGCGACACGGGGGCGGGCGGATGCCGGGACCCCGGTCGACCTGATGGGTCCGAGGCTGCTCGCCGGCGTCGGCGTGCGTGCCGCGAGGCCGGGCTGCGGGCGTCCGCGCGGGTGGTTGTCTTCGTCCCACCCGTCGAGGCGGTGCATGCGCAGGAGCGGTCGCATGCGCTTGCCGAGCCAGGTGCGGTAGGCCTTCGGGGCGGAGGTCGACACGCCGGGGTACAGCCCCCGGTACGACGACACGAGGTGCGGGTGCTCCCGCTCGAGCCACTCGAAGAACCACTGCTTCGCCCCCGGGCGCAGGTGCAGCGCTCCGTAGACGACGCGCGCCGCACCCGCAGCGCGGACGCGGGCCAGGGCGTGATCGAGGGCGGCGATCGAGTCGGTGAGGTGCGGGATGATCGGCATGAGGAACACCGTCACGCGGAACCCCGCCTCCGTCGCCGCGCGCACCGTGTCGAGGCGCGCCTCGGCGCTGGGGGTGCCCGGCTCGATCGAGTGCTGCAGTGTGTCGTCGAACACCGCGATCGACATCGCCAGCGACACCTTCACCTGTTGCGCCGCCTCAGTGAGCAGCGGAAGGTCGCGTCGGAGCAACGTGCCCTTCGTGAGGATCGAGAACGGCGTGCCGTTGTCGGTCAGGGCGCCGACGATGTCGGGCATGAGGCGGTAGCGCCCCTCGGCACGTTGATACGGATCGGTGTTCGTCCCGAGCATGACGGGCTCGCGGGCCCACGACCCGCGCCGCAGCTCTGTGCGCAGCACGTCGGCGACGTTGACCTTGACCACGATCTGCGAGTCGAAATCGGCGCCGTAATCGAGGTCGAGGTATTCATGCGTTTTTCGAGCAAAGCAGTACGAGCAAGCATGAGTGCATCCGCGATAGGGATTCACCGTCCAGTCGAACGGCATGGCCGAAACCCCGGGAACGCGATTCAATGCGCTCTTGCAGAGGACCTCGTGGAAGGTCATGCCGGCGAACTCCGGCGTCGTGACCGAGCGGACGAGACCGTCCATGCGCTCCATGCCCGGGAGGGCTCCCGAGTCGTCGACGCCGAGTTGTTGACCTTGCCACCGCATACCGATATTCGAACACATGTTCTACATCGTGGCAAGCCCCGGCAGCGGATAATCGCTCCCATGCTCGAATCCCCTCGCGATACTGTGACAGGCGTCGCTGGTTCGTCCGCCGCGACGGGAACGAGGGGCGCATGGAGACCGTGCGACACGTGCGAGGCCACGCGCTGTTGACGGCGGCCGGGCGCCGCCTCGAGCCCCTGCATCCGTCGTGGGTCGAGCGCCATCCCGCAGCCGCAGGGTGGATCTGGCTCGCGGCGATGGCCGTGCTGATCGTCGTCGTCGACCTCACGGACGGCCCGGAGCTGCTGCGGGTGGCGGTGTCGCTGAGCGCCGCACTGCCCTCTCTCGGCTCCACGCTGCTCGTGCTGTCGCAGACGCCTCGTGCGCACCTGGAGTCGGAGCCGTCGATCCTCGGTCATTTCTTCGCGCGCTTCTTCGCCCTGCTCGGGGCGCTCATCCTGTGGATCGGATCCGTCGTACTCGGTGCGGCCGTCGCGGTGCAGCTGACCGAGGATTCCCGCTCGAACACCGAAGCGGCATGGGAGGAGGCGCTCGAGATCTTCGGCGCCGTCGTGCCCTTCATCGTCGCGGTGCTGTGGGCCGTGCTCATCTTCCGCTGCGTCGGGTACATCGCGCGCCTGCGCGGGTGGGCGCCGGTGCCGACGCGGCACCGCATCCCCGAGCAGCTCTTCGCCGAGTCGCCGCGCACCCGGCGGGTGGTGGTCGGGCTCGCGCATCCCGCCCTGCTGCTCGTCGCCGGCACGCTCAGCATCGTCCTCGTGTTCGTCGCGGCGGGTGAAGTCGCCTTCAGCGACGCGCTGTGAGGGCCGCGCGGGCGTCCACCGGGTAAGGCGGGGTCGACCGGTCCGCGGTCCCGGGAGACAATGGGACCAGTCATGTCCCCCGATTCCGAGCTCTCTCCCCGCCGCGCCGCGCGCGCGGAGGCCGAGCGACTCGCGACGGCGGCGCTCTCCGTGCCGGTCGCCCCGGCCCCGGCCGAGACGTCCGCGTCGCCGACGCGCCGGGCCTTGCGCGAGGCCGGACCGAGCGCGGCGCCGCTTCGCCGTCGCTCGTTCGCGCCGGTCGAGGCCTCGCCCTCCTCGTCCGACGGCGGTCGACTCCGTGCCGCGACCGCGTGGTTCTCCGCTCTGCCGACGGCCCGCCGTCGCCGGCTCGCGGTCGTCGCCGGCGCGTTCGCGGTGGTCGTCGCGACCGCGACGGTGGCCGTCGGCCTGGCGATCGGCGCAGGGGCGGATGCCACGGCTTCCACGAGTACCGACGACTCCGCCGTGACCGCGGCGATCGCCGGTCCCCCCGCTGTCCCCTCCGAGGGGCTGCCCGTGCCCGAGGTGTCGGCGGTGGCGGCGACCGCCACCCCGTGCGATGACCCGGCCGTCACGGCGGCGCTCTCGGCCGGAGACGACGGTGCTGCCATCGCCGCGGCGGGCGGAGGCAGCGCGTTCCGTGAGGCCGTGGCATCCGGAATCGCGCCCTGCGTATCGCTCTCCGACCCGAACCGCGAGTGGGTCGTCGTCAACAAGCAGCGCCCGCTCGACCCCGTCGACTACTACCCAGGCGACCTCATCATGCCCGCGAACGTCCGCGCGCTCGAAGACTCCGCGCTGCGCACCCCGGCGGCGAACGCGCTCACCGCGATGGTGAAGGCCGCCTCCGACGCGGGGGCCGGCGAGATCGGCTACCTGAGCGCGTTCCGCTCGTACACGACCCAGCAGTCCACCTACGCCGGCCGCGTGCGCGTCAGCGGCGTGGAGGGTGCCGATCGCGAGAGCGCCCGACCCGGCTACAGCGAGCACCAGTCGGGTCTGGCCGTCGACATCGTGCCCTGCAACGGTTCGTGCCGCACCCTCGACGACGTCGCCGCGTCGGCTCAGGGCGCGTGGGTGCGCGAGCATTCGTGGGAGTTCGGCTTCGTCACGCGGTACGCCGAGGGCCGCGAAGCGGTGAGCGGATACGAGCCCGAGGCGTGGCACCTGCGCTACATCGGTCCCGAGCTCGCACGCGCGTACCACGAGGGCGGCTTCACCACCCTCGAGGAGTTCTTCGGCCTCCCCGCGGCGCCGACCTACTGAGCGATCAGCCCCGCCGCCTCCGTGGCGTGAGCCGCACCGCCGGCAGGGGCGGTGCGGGAATGCGCTCGGGACCGTGGTCGATCACGGTCCCGAAGCGCGGCGCCTGTGCTTCCCACGCCTCGCGGGCCTCGACGATCTCGTCGTGCGAACGACCCACGAAATTCCACCACATGACGATGTCAGCTTCGAACGGCTCCCCGCCCAGCAGGAACACCCGGGCGCCTTCGTCGCTGCGCAGTTCGACATGGTCGCGGCCCCGGCCGAGGTAGAGCAAGCGGGTGTGATCGACGGATGCCGTGGACCCCGACTCAGCAGGAGTGCCGGGTCGTCGCGCGGCGTCGGCGTTCACGGCATCCGCCCCCGTCTCGACCTCGGCGGTGCCCGTCATGCCGTACAAGGCGTACTCCCACTCGGGACGGAGGGGAACGCGGACGGTGGCGCCGGCCGGGAGGCGGAGTTCGGCACCCACGATCGGCGTGTGCACCGTCGCGGGCGAAACGACCTCGCCGAGCGCGCCCATCACCACGACCGCCTCGGCACCCTCGCCCAGGTCGAGCACCGGCAGGTTCTCGTGGCGCTCGAAGGCCGGCTCCCCGTGCCGCCGGGCTTCGGGCAGCGCCACCCAGAGTTGCAGGGCGTCGAGGGGGATCGGGCCCTCACCGACCGAGTACTCGGAGTGAGCGATGCCCGCGCCGCTCGTCATCAGGTTCAGGGCACCGGGGCGCACGACGACGTCGCTGCCCACGGCATCGCGATGCCGCACCTCGCCGATGATCGGCCACGTCACCGTCTGCAGTCCGATGTGCGGGTGCGGCTCGACGCGCATGAGCGTGTCTTGCGGGCCGAAGCGGTCGAGGAAGCACCACGCACCCACCATCGGCAACGCGCGGTGGGGGAGGGTGCGGTGCACTTCCATGCCGCGCACGCCGCCCAGCGGCACCTCCCGTGCCTCGACGATCAACGCGCGGGGGCCGTCGCACTCGATCGGACCCTCGGATGCCGGGGGAGCGACGTCGAGTCGGGTCACGACCGGTCGCCGCCTCCGGCCGCGTCGGCGTCGCCCTGCTCGGGCTGATCGACGGACAGGCCGGGTACGTCGTGCTCGCTCAGGTAGTGCGCGACGAAGGGGCACGACGGGATGATCGTGTCGCCACGGCGGGCGAGGTCGGAGAGCGCTTCGCTCGCGAGGGTCGAGCCCAGGCCTCGACCCTTGAACGCCGGGTCGACTTCGGTGTGGGGCAGCTCGGTGCGGTCGCCGCTGGCGGGGCGGAACTCCATGAAGCCCCCGAGCTCGTCGCCCACATGGATCTCGTAGCGGCTCGCCTCGTCATTGCGGGTCACGGTCAGTTCGTCGGCCATGGAATCTCCTTCGTCGGTGTCCACAGCAACGTAAGCACCCGCCGTGATGTTCCGCCATCCCCGCGGCATCCGGGACGTCGTCGGCTAGAGCAGCAGGGCATTCGGGGAACGGAGGACCTTCCGGTGCGAGTCGCTCCTCCGCTCGCCCTCACCCGACGCGCGAGCGGTGCCTCCGCACGGCGGCGCGGTTGGCGCAGCGCACCGAGCAGTAGCGCTGACGGCCGTTGCGGGTGACGTCGACGACGACGTTCGTGCACGGTTCGGCGGCGCAGCGGCCGAGGCGGTTCATGCCGCGCGTGACGAGGTGAAGGGAGGTGCCCACCGAGATGACGGCGGCGAGCACGCGGGGGAGCGCCTCGTCGCTGTCCCGGTAGTGCAGGTGCCATCCCTCGCCGTCGTGGTCGGTGAGGCGCGGGTAGGCGGTGACCGCGGCCATCTGCCCGTTCAGCAGTGCGGCGCGCGCGGCCGGGTCGGTCTCGTCGACCACGCGGAGCCACTCGTCGATGACCGCGCGGGTGTGTTCGTGATCTGCGGATGCCGCGGGGAAGGTCATCGTCATCCCCATCTCGCGCGTGCGCTGCTCGATGCCGGCGCGATCGGCGGGCCAGTCGTTCGCGAGCGATGCGGCCAACAGGACCGCGTACTCCCCGTAAGGGTTGAGATGCATAACGGCATTACATCACGCTGGGGTCATGACCGCCTCAGACCTGCTCGCCCTCGCCGTCTCGGCATCCGCCCCTCACGAACACGGCTGGGCCACCGAGTCGGCGCACTCGACCAGCCAGGGTCGGGTTAGGTACGTCCGCTGCTCCGCGTGCGGGGCGCGCCGCGTCGACCTCGAGGCCGCGAGCGTCGTCGTTCCCCTCGCGGTGTCGCGGATCTCGCCCCCTGCCGGCGAGGTCGGAGGCCACCCTGCACGGTAGCGTCGAGTCAGACCGTCGACGGAGGACGCATGGATGCTCTGAGCCTGATCGCCGTGACCGCGGGAGCGGTGCTGGTGCTGGCCCTCGTGCTGCACGTCTGGTACGCCATCGGCCTGTCACGCGTGTTCGCGGGCCGCGGGGGCGAGCCCTGGCGGGCGTGGATTCCGCTGCTGAACGAGGCCGAGATCTTCCGCCTCGGCCGGCAGGACCCGGTGCGGGCCGTACTCCTGCTGGTCCCGGGCGTCAACGTCTATGGGCTCGTGCTCAAGGCGCGCGCGGCGCACCGTCTCGGCGAGCCCAGCGGGCGCGGGGCGGGCACGACGGCCCTCGCGCTGGTGTTCCCTCCCGCGTGGGCGGGGGTGCTCGCTGCCGGGGGAAAGACTCCGGATGCCGTGGATCACGCGACCGATGACGACGCGGAGGTCGTGACCATGGCCGAGGGCGAGCCCGCGCCGATCAGTGCCGTGCCGGGGGCGGAGGAGTCGGGCGCTGCGGTTTCGACGGCGGCCCCTTCCGCGGCGTCCTCTGCCACTCCCTCTTCAGCTTCCTCCGCGACGACGGATCCGCCTCCGCCCGCGGCCGCCGCCGGAGGGCGTCGCGCGCGGTCGGTCGCGCAGGAGACGCCGAGCGTTCTGGTGCTGCCGGGGCCCGTCGTCATCGGCGAGGTGCCCGCGGAGGAGACGACCGTCGCGCCGCGCGGTGCCGCGTCGCTCGCCGACGGACCGGTCGCCGAGGTTCCGGCCGCCGTGCCCGCCGTCGAGGTCCCGCGATCCGCGCCCTCCGTCGAGGTGGCGAGCTCTGCGCCCGACGTGGAGGTGCCCGCCGTCGCTGCCGGTGCCGAGACACCGGTCACCGTGGCCGCCGACGCCGGCGCGCCCGCCGTCGCTGACGGCGCCGAGACAGCGGTCGCCGCGACCGCCGCCGCTGACGCGCCCGCCGCCGAGCGCGCGGAGCTCGGCCGGGTCGCCGAGACGACCGATTCCACGGCGCAGCGCCCCGACGAGCAGTCGTCGGCCGCCGCCTCGCCCATCGAGGAGATGACGCAGACGGCACGCCCGCGGTCGCGCCGCCGCGGGGAGTGGAGCCTGCGCCTGCCCGGTGGAGACCTCGTCGCCCTCGAGAGCCGCACCGTCGTGCTGGGCCGCCGCCCGTCCGCAGACGACGAGGGCGTGCAGTACGTCACGGTGACCGACGACACGCGCACCATGTCGAAGCGTCACGCCCGCCTTGACTGGACGGTCACGGGCTGGACGATCACCGACCTCGAGTCGACCAACGGAGTGACCCTGGCGCACGACGACGGTCGCGTCGAGAAGCTGCCGGCCGGAGGCACGGCGATCGTCCCGAACCGCTTTCGACTCGGCGACGCGCAGGTGGAGCTGCGCCCCGAGGCGACGGTCTGACCTCGCCGGGCGTTCCTACTCCGCGGAATCGGGACCGTACAGGCCACGACCCGTCGGCGCCGGGCGCCGCGGTGCGGTCTCTTCGCGACGGCGGCTGACGTAGACGGCCAGTGCGCCGATGGCGCCGAGCGCCACCAGCCCCGCGACGCCGATGCCGGTCATGGTCGAGATGGCCGCGGCATCCGGACCCGGCCCGACGACCACGGCCACGGGAGCCGGCGTTCCGGTCGGCGAGGCCGTGGGCGAGGCGCCGGGGAACGGGCTGTTCGGCCCGCGTAGCCCCGAGCCGGGGACCAGCACGATCGCGTCGTAGGGCTGCACGAAGCCCCACCCGGTGATGTTCGAGCGATCGTCGGGCTGCGGCCGCACGGCGGTCGCCTCGAGGCGGTACGCCCACTGGGCGGGGGTCTCGTCGGGGTGGGCCGCCGCGACGAGAGCAGCAGCACCCGCCACATACGCTGCGGCGTAGCTCGTCGCGGGTTGCTCCTTCGACACCACGCAGTCGCCGCCCAACGGCCAGGCCGAGGCGATGGCCTGACCCGGGGCGGACAGTCTTACGTGCGTGCCGCGGATGCTGTCGCTGGTGACGGCGCTCTCGAGGTTGGTGGCCGAGACGCCGATCGCGCCCGAGAACCCGGCCGGGTAGCGGACGCCGTCGGCATCGCTCTGCTCGACCGCCGCCGTCGAATCGCGATTGCCCGCGCTCGCGATGACGAGGCTGCCGCGCGACTTCGCGTAGGCGACGGCGTCGGCCAGGGCGCCGTTCTTCTCGGTCGTGCTCATCGAGACGTTGATGACCTGCGCGCCGCGGTCGGCGGCGATGCGGATGCCCTCGGCCATGCGGGCGGTGTTCGGGCCGATCCCGGCATCGATCTGCGACTTCTCGTCGCCCGCGTAGACGCGGATGGGCAGGATCTTCGCCTCGGGGGCGAGTCCCTGCACCCCGGAGCCCGAGATCACCTGCGCGGCGATCTGGCCCGCGATGACGGTGCCGTGGCCGTAGGTGTCGGTTCGACCGTTCGCGTCGGTGCCGTCGGGCACGAGGTTCACCCCGGGCACGACGTTGTCGTCGAGGTGCGGATTCTTCGCCACGCCCGAGTCGACCACCGCGACGGTGACGCCCGCTCCGCGAGTGAGCGCCCAGGCCGCGTCGCTCTGCAGTTGGGCGAGCGCCAGCGGGGTCTGGGTCACGCGCGTCGACGCATCGCACTGCTCCTGCGTGGCCGACACGATCCCGGATGCCGGGCCGAGGCCCTGCGCAGCGACCGGGGCGCCGACTCCGGCGTGCGCCGCGGCGGGCACTCCCGCGAGCACAATGCCGGTCGCGAGCGCGATCGCGCCGACGCGTCGGATGCCCGCGATCACTTCGTCTCCGGCGTGGTCTGCGCGGCGCCCTCCGTCAGCGACGGGCCGGTCGCGAGCAGGGCCGTCCACCCGTCGGCCACGGCGCCGACATCGTCGGTGCTGTACCCGAGGCGGGAGATGACCTCTTCACTCGCGCCGGGGAGCGGGTAGGCCGTGCCGGTGGCATCCACCAGGGTGAGCACGCTCGAGTTCTGATCGCCGCGCCCGCCGGCCCGCACGAGGGCGCCGTGGCTGGGCTCGACCTGCACCCCGGCGGTCACCGCCGTCGACGTCGGCTGCGTGGCCAGGGCCGTGACGGCTTGACCCTCGCCGCCCTCGAGCACGGCGCACGGGCGCTGGCCCGCGGCGACGGTGTCGAAGGCGGTCTCGGGCCAGTCCTGACCGAGGTCTTGCGTCGCGGTCGGGAGGTTGCGGGTCTCGTCGATCGAGACCTCGGTGACGTTCGTACCGAGGTTGCTGCCGCTTCCGAGCTGGTACAACTGCCAGGCGAGAGGTGTCAGGCGCACGAGCACCCCGCCGGTCTGCACCAGATAGCGCTCGTCGTCGGGGGTGCCCGACTGGCGGATCACCTCGCCGACCTTGAGCGAGGTACCCGGTACGCCCTGGCCGAAGTTCTTCAGGGTGATCGGCGTCAACGGCTTGCCCGCGGTGAACAGGTCGAGCCAGGCGGCCGAGACCGGCACCGGGTTCAGTGACGAGATGCCGGCGGCGCGCAACACGGCATCCGGGTCTTCGTTCGACACCGCGAAGCTGCGCTCGCCCTGCACCACGTGCAGAAGGCCGTCGACGGAGACCACGACGGCCTTGCCCGGGGCGGGAGTCGGAGCCCCGGCCGTGCTCACGCGGACGTCGACGGCGGCGTCGTCGGTGACGCACGCGCTCCAGCCCGAGTTGATGAGGCCCGATGCGGGGGGCAGTTCGTCGGGGGCGCCCGTGATGCCGAGCGTGTTTCCGACGGGCGTGCCGGCGAGCGTCGCCTGGTCGGTGGAGATGACGCCGAAGTTGTCGGCGGGCAGCAGCAGTCGGGCGCTGGCGGTGTTGATCACCGGGTGGAGCACGCCGTCGACGGTGACGAAGCGCGCTCCGGTGTCGGACACCAGCACGAGCTTGCCGTTCTCCCAGCCGGTCGGAAGACCCGGGCGGATGAGGCCGTAGAACACGCCCACCAGCACGACGATCACGGTGAGGGCGATCGCGGCGATCACCGCCCGCAGGGGAGAGGTCGGCTGCAGTTCCTTACCGCCGGGGGCGCCGCTGACGAACGCGGTGAGCAGACGCCGGCGCGAGAAGTTCTGCGCCTCGATCAGATCGCCCTTGGTGGCCATCGGGTCAGGCCAGCCCGGACGAGATGACCGACAGCGGCAGGAGCGAGGCGAGCACCAGCAGCTCGACGGTGTCGGCGACGCGGATGAGGCGCAGGCGCGTCTTGGGCGCCAGCAGCGTCACGGTCACCACGCTGACGGTCGCGACGGCGAGCACGATCAGGATGCCGACGCGCAGACCCGGCTGCGACAGCGACGCCACGACGCCGGCCACCACGAGGCCGAGCACGCCGGTGGCCATCACCGTGAGCACGCCCGAGCGGGCGTAGGTCTGCCGCGAGGGGAACATCATGCCGGCGAAGGCGAGAGCGCACAGGATCGCGCCCGTGGCGTTCTGCGCGGCCACGAGCGGAGTGGCGACCAGCACGGCCGCAGCGAGGGCGAGACGCAGGGCGATGAGGATGCGCTTGCCCTGGGCGACGCGAGCGGCGATGTCGTCGGCGTCGATCGGCTCGGGATCGGCGAACATCTCCACGTCGCTCTGGGGCGAGAACACGCGCAGCCGCGTCGTGCCCATCGCGAGCCAGGGGAGGGCGCCCGCGAGCGTGCCGACGACACCGATCATGAGCGTCCACACCATGGCGGGGGGGAAGAAGGCGGCGAGGGTGCCCGCGACGCCGATCGCGCCGCCCGCGACGAGGGGAGCGAGCTGGAGCTCGGCGCGCTCCCGCGTCAGGGCGAGAGAGACGCCGGCGATGACGAACGCACCGCCGCCGGCTGCGGCCATCGGCCATCCCCACATGTCGATCGCTGCGGGGATCGCGAGGTAGCCCGCGACGGCGCCGAAGACGGCCGCTGCCATACCGAGACCCTGGCCCGCTTCGCGCTGCCCGAGACGTGCGACCACGGCGGAGACGACGAGGAGCACGATGGCACCTCCGCCGGCGACGAGGGCGCCGAAGGGCAGGGTGCGTCCGGCGGCCAGGAGCAGCACCGCGCAGACGCCGAGAAGAGCGAGGCTCACGGCCAGGGCGGTGCGAGCGTTGTCGCGCGTCGTCCACGGCCGGTTCTGCTGCGCCGTGGCGTCGAGCACCGCTTCGACGATGTCGTCGTAGACCCGCGGCTGGGCGACGAGGCCGCCGCGTACCAGCGTCAGCACCTCGCCGTCGACGATGCCCTGGGCCGAGGCCCCGAGCGAGGGATCGACGGTCGTTCCGTCCGCACGGTGCAGGGCGTAGCCCGCCGAGGTCATCGACGGATCGAGCACACCGAGTGAGCGCGCGAAGCCGGGGAGGAACTCGATGACCGGCACCTGGGCCGGTACGGCGATGTCGAGACGTCGCCCCTCGCTCTGCACCGACAGACGCAGCAACGCACGCGTCGCATTCATGACGTCAGCCATCTGCGGCCCCTTCTTTCCGGACCGAAGCCCCCCTGCGGTCAGACCCCGAAAGCCTATCGGGGCGGTGCGTCACGCCCCGTCGAACCGCGCCGCGGAGGCGCGGTCGGCGCTGACGTAGTCATCGGCGATGGAGTCCGTGGCGTTCGCGATGCGCTGCAGCACGTCGCGCATCTGCTCGAGAGTCGCACTCCACTGCTGCTGGGCGTTGTTGTAGGCGACCTGGGCCATGCCCTCCCACTGGCCGCGCAGTCGCGAGACCTCGGCGTCGAGTCCGCCCAGGGTCGCATCGATGCGGGCCGACTCGGCGCGCAGGCGACCCGCCGCTGAATGGAGTGCTTCGGGGGTGACGCGAAGGTCGCTCATCATTGGCCTCCCAGCATCGAGCCGAGTCCGTGGATGGTGGTGCGGTGCTGCTCCTCCACCGCTTCCTGGTCTTGCGCGGTCGAGCGGAGCGCGGCGCTGAGCGTCACGAGCGTGCTGTTCAAGCGGTCGGCGCTGGCCGTCCACTCGTTGACCAGCGCGCTGTACGACGAGGCGGCGTCGCCGACCCAATTGCCGGCGAGCTCGTCGAGCTCGGCGAGCACGCGCCGGACGCTGTCGTTGACGTCGGCGTGCGCGCCCGACACCGCTTCGGCGCCGCGGACGAGCGCGCCTTCTCCGGCGGAGATGCGGTCAGACATCGTGGTTCTCCTCTTTCGTGGAGTCGATCAGGCAGGGACGTGTTCGGCGAGCGGTCACTCGTCGCGACCGCCGGCCTGGGCGTTCTCCGACCGGGGGGCGATCTCTTCGTCGTCTTCCATGCGAGGAGCGATCGGGCCTCCGAGGCCGCGCGCGGCCTCGTCCTTGCGGTCGGAACGCGATCCGGGGCCGCCCATGCCGCCGACGCCGCGCGAGCCCGAGGCCGCTCCGCGGCCGCCGCCGGCTGCCGAGCCGCCTCCGACGCCGCGAGCCCCGCCCTTTGCGGATCCGCCTGTTGCCGAGCCGCCTCCGACGCCGACGCCGCGGGCCCCGCCCTTGACGGATCCGCCGGCAGCGCCCGTGCCTCCGGCACCGCCCGCACCGCCGAGTCCGCTCGCGCCGCCGCGCACACCGGCGCCGCGGGCCGCGGTCGAACCGGGCGTGCCGCCGCCGGCGGCGAGGCCGCCGACGCCACGGGCTCCGAGACCAGCGCTACCGGGGGTCTTGCCGAGCAGGCCTCCCGAGCGGGCGCCGCCACCGGCCTTGGCCGAGCCTCCGGCCCCGCCCGCACCGCCGCCGAACAGGCTGCCGCCGGCACCGGCCCCACCACCACCGACGCGGCCGAGCGCCAGCGCGCCACCGCCGCCGGCGACGAGGCCCGCACCGAGGCCCGAGCCGATACCCGCACCGGGCCCGCCGGGCGTACCGGCGACGAGACCTCCGCCGGGCATCGGAGAGATGCCGCCGGGCAGCGTCGGGCTTCCGATCACCGGACCGTCGGGCGTCGGGTCGGGCGGAACGTTGCCGATGTCGATGGGCGCCGGGCCGCCGGGAACCGGGGTGGGCGCGGGGAACGGGCCGTACTCACCGGGTCCGGGGCCCGTCGGGACCTCGCCGCCGTCATTACCGCCGCCGCCGATCTCGCCGCCGCCGCCGATGTTGCCACCGCCGACGTTGCCGCCGCCGTTCGGGCCGCCGCCACCGGGGGTCATGTCCCACTCGGGGTATGACTGGAAGCTGCGCCCTCCGGTGGAGCCGGTACCGCCGTCGGCGGGGTAAACCGGCGGGGGTGGGGGAGGCGGCGGGGTAGGACCGAATTGGTCCTTCCCGAAGCTCGGAGGCCTGTCGATCTGCACGGCATCGAGCTGATCGGAGTGCTTCTCGACGGCATCTTTCGCGGCGGCCTCGCGCTGCGAGGCCATGTAGTCGTTGATGGCGCGACCGGCTCCCTCTCCGGCGAGGAACGCGACCGGACCGAAGATGATCGAGGCTCCGGCGGCTGCCCCGCGGACCATGGCCTGCTGCCCGGGGTCCATCTGGCCTTGGGGAAGGGACGCCGCGGAATCACGCGCGTGCTGGCGCACCTCGTTCGCCTGGTCGAGCCGACTGGGAACGTGCTCCCGGAGGTAGGCGAGTTGGTCGTCGATCTCCTTGGACGTCAGCGTGAACTTGGCTCGTGCCGCATCGCCCGCCGCGCCCGCGAGGCCGGGGTCTCCCGCGGCGGTGTCGAGGACCTGCTTGAGCGACTCGAGCGCCCCGGCCAATTCCCAACGTGTGGGAAGGTCCCAGGGCACGCCGCCCTCGGCGAGATTCTGCAGACGTTGTTCCCAGATACCTGTCACGATCTGTTCCCCTTTCCGGCCTTGCGGCGCTGGGCGAAGACGATGAGCACGATGATGACCACGGCTACCACGATGAGGACCCCGACACCGATCGCGGCCCACATCACCAGCGCTCCGAGATCGGAGCCAGTCGAAGAGGGCTCGGCGTCGGCGTACTGGTCGATGCTGCGCGGTTGCTCGTCGGGGGAGAAACCTCCGGCGGCGACAGCGCGGTCGATCTGCTCCGTGGTGGGGTAGCCCGCCGGTTTGTTCATGAGCGGTGTCTGGTCCGGATAGCCGGTGGGATCGACGCTGAGCATCGAGGGCAACCACGCGGCACCGTAGCCGTATCCGTCCTCGGTGCGCGTCGGATCGTGCTGGGTTCCGTTGGTGGTCGCGATCATCGCTTGGACCAGTTGATTTCCGGTGGCCTCGGGCCACTTCTGCGCCGCGAGGGCGAGCATCCCGCCGACGACCGGGGCCGAGAACGATGATCCGGTCGTGACCCCGCTCGAGTCCCAGTCGCCGAAGATTCCCACGGTCGGCAGGTCGACCCCGGCCGCCACGACGTCGGCGTGCGCGACACCGAAGGGCGACCCGTCGTCGCCGGGTTGCAGGTCGCCCGAGCTGTCGATGGCGGAGACGGCCACGACACCGTTCATCGTGCTGAGGTTGTTCGATTCGTATGACGTGGAGTCCGCGTTGGGCGTGGCCACGAGCACGATCGCGCCTTTCGCGACCGCATACGCAATGGCAGGGGCATCGCTCGGGGAGGCCGTCATGGCCACGGAGGTGGTGATGATTCTCGCACCGTCATCAACGGCGGTCTTGACGGCGAAGGCGAAATCGCGGAGGCCGGCTTCGGGGCTCTCGCAGTATTCCGTCTTCTCCGTCGCGGACCCGTACCCATAGAAGGTCACGGCCGCATCGGGCGCGATTCCGCGAATCCCGCTCGGGCCGGCTCCGTTGCCGATGATCATCGCTGTGATCGTGCTGCCGTGGATGGAGGAGTCGTTGGCGGAGTCGGTCGCGGACGCGGCACCGTTATCGCACGGCTGAGCCTCGCTCACGGTGAGGTTGCGGCCTTCGAACACCGGGAGGCTCGGATCGATCTGCCCGTCGATGACGGCGACCTTCACCCCGGCGCCGGTGATGCCCGCGTCGTGCGCGGCCTGCACCTGGTAGGCGTCGTACCACCAGTCGTATTCGCCGCCGGCGGCGGCGTTCGCGGCCTGTGTGGAACCGCCGCTCGCCAGGGCCCCGGCGATCAGCAAGGCTCCGAGCGTGCGTCCGACGTGAACTCGGTGACGCGTCACCGGGGTGCACCGGGGAGGACGGACTGCACGCCAGCTCTGCCCCCGGCCGACGAGGGGTCGGCTCCCGCTTCCGGCTCCGACGCCGATTCGACGAGCGACAGGGCGTTCTGCGACATCAGCGAGCCGGACGTGTCGGTCTCCTGCAACGCCCGCGCCGCCTGCGAGAGGGCGTCGGCGTTGTGCGACACAGTCGCACGCAGGTTCTCCACCTCAGCACTGAGAGTCAGCGCCTGCTCGCGGAGAAGAGTGGTGAAGCGCGCCGCGGCGGGCTCGGTGCCGTTGCCGTCGACGATCTCGATGGCTCCCGAGGAGGGGAGCTCCTCGGGCACCTGGGTCAGTTGCAGCACGCGCTGCAGCGCCAGCTCGAGATTGAGGAAGATCGACTCGGCCATGGGGATCACTCGTTTCTCTGTGATCGGAATGTATGGAGGGCGGCAGCGTGCCGCGCACGGGCGTGAGCCCGGGAGCCGGCGGCCACCGCGGCGGCCACCGGCTCCGGAGGGGGTCAGGCGAAGCGGCCTGCGGCCGACTTGTCGGTCGAGGTGTAGCCCTGGGCGATCTCGTCGGTCTTGCCGGCGATCTGCTGGAGCAGCTCGTTCAGGCGGGTGATGGACTGCGTCCACTGGGCCTGCGCCTGGTCGTAGGCGGTCTGCGCGTCACCGTCCCACGAGGAGCGGAGAGCGTTGACCTGCGACTCGAGCTCGTCGAGACGGGTGCGGATGCCGGAGGCACCGTTGCGGATCTGACCGGAGAGGGCGATGACCTGCTCGGGACGAACGGACATGGACTGCATGAGAGTTCCTTCTTTCGTGTCGAGCGGGGTCAGCCGAGCAGCGAGCCCAGGTTGCCGATGGTCTGCTGGTGCGACTCTTCCGAAGCCGCCTGGTCGCGCTCGGTGCCGCGCAGAGCGTCTTCGAGCGTGACGAGCACGTTGTTGAGCTTCGTCGTCTCTTCGTTCCAGCGCGCCATGAGCTGCGTGTACGAACCGGCCGCTGCGCCGGTCCAGAAACCGGCAACCTGGTCGAGCTCGGAACGGACCTTGCGGACCTGCTCGTCGATGCCGCCCTTGGCGGTGTTGACGGCTTCGGCTCCGCGTCGTAGCGCACCCTCCTGGGCCGCGATGAGATCTGCCACGTGTGTCTCCTCGATGTTCCTCCGGGCGAACCCGGGCGTTGCGGATCATGTCTGCACACGCGGGATTCGGCCCCGCGCGCGGGATCGATGAAGAACCGGAGCCCCCCACCGGGTCACGACCATATGTAAAGCGGTGCCGGGATACAAGCCGCTTGCGCTTATTCGCAGATGACAAAACTCTCATCTTTATCCCCGGTGGTGGGAGGAAAGACCGGAGCATGCCCGCGGGGTGGATACGCTGGTGCGGTTGCGACGGCCCTGGGGCCGGTGGCGCGAGAACGAGGGGGACCGTTGAGCGCGGAAGTGATGCAGGGGCGACGTGTCGCGCTCATCGACGGCGCTGCGCGTTTCGACCTGGTCGTCCCGCTCCACGCTCGCATCGACGACGTGCTGCGGGCCGCCGGGTCCGCTTCCGACGGGTCGGTGCACGTCGTCGGCGTCTCGGGGCGCGAGATCGACCGCTCGACCGAGATGGCCACCCTCGACGACGGAGTCGTGCTCGTGCTGGTCGACCCGCGCGCCGCCGTCGCGCAGGCGACAGGGCGATCCTCGCGACCGGTCGCGTCGTCGCGCGCCACGGCGGCCTGGTGGGTCATGGCGGCCGCCGGCGGCATCCTGGCCCTCGTCCGCCTCATCGGTGCCGACGCCCTCCCGCCCGACGTGCGCGCGGTCGTCGCCGCCGCGGCTCTGCTGGCGGCGCTCGCCGCGGCAACCGTCTTCGCCCTCCGCGCCTCCGCTCGCACCGCGACGCTCGCTCCGGTCGTGGGTCTCCTCGCCCTCGCCTTCGGCGGCGGTGTCGCGGTCGTGCCCGACCAGCTCGCTTCGACCGAGCTGGTCGCCGTGTTCACAGGGCTCCTCGCGGGCGCCGTCGTCACGGGCGTCGTGGGAGTGCTCGGCGCGACCGACACCCTGCGCGCGCAGGGGCGCACCGCCACGATCATCGCGGCCATCCTCGCCGCCGTGTGGGGGCTCTCCCTCCTGCTGCACCTCGACCCCTCGGCGCCGGCGGCGATCACCCTCGGCCTCGTCCCCGTCGCGCAGCGGGTGCTCCAGGCCAGCCTGGTCGACGTCGAACCCGGCACCTTCATCGACTATGGCCGCTTCCAGAGCACCCGCTGGACGGTGCGTCAGAACCTGCCCGAAGAGGTGCGCACGATCGAGGCCGACGACGCCGACGCCCTGGTCGAACGCTCGACCGCGCGGTTGACGATCGGCGTCGTCATGCTCGTGGCGGCCGGCGCCGCCAGCGCGTTCACGGCTCTACCGACCTTCGCCGTCGACAACCCCGTCGTGATGGCCGGGCGCATCGCCCTGGCATCCACCGTTGTCCTGGCTCTTCTGCTCAGTTCTCGCAAGAGCACGGTGCCGTTCCTGCGCTGGGTGGCCCGCGTGGGGGCGGCCGTCATCGTCGCGGCGGTGCTCGCGGCCCTCGTGCCGACGATTCCGTCGGGGCTCCTCGTGGTCGTGGCGGGGCTCCTGCTGGTGGTGGGCCTCGGCGCCGCGCTGCTGGTGGTCCCGGTGGGGCGCGGATTGCGTTCGCTCGGGTGGTCGCGCACGGGCGACGTCTTCGAGGCGCTGGCGACGGCGTTCTCTCTTCCGGCGGGCATGTTGGCCGCCGGAGCGGTGGAGATCGCGCGTGCGATGATGGCGACATGACGCAGACGCCGCCGTTCGGCGCGCCCGCGACGGTGGGGGTGCGACTGGGTGCCTTCAGCGTCGATGCGGCCCTGGTGGTCATCGCCTCGGGCGTGGCATTCCTCCTCGGCTCCCCGGTCCTCGGTACCGCCGTGGCCGCTGAAGCCCTCCTGGGCCTGTGGATCTTGCAGGCGCGACGCGGCCTGACGCCGGGCGCCCTGCTGTTCGGCCTGCGCGCCGCGCGCGTCGGCGAGCCTCTCGTCCCGGGCGCCGGGCGGGCGTTCGTCCGCGGCTCGCTCGTCGTGCTCGGCGGTCTCGTGCTGGTGGCGGGTGCCTGGGTCGTGGTGGCCTCCGCCGCGTTCGACAAGAGCGGGCGACGACGGTCGTGGGCCGATCGTGCGGCCGGAACGGTGCTGCTGTCGGTGCCCAAGGGCAAGACGACGGATGCCGACGACGTCCGCGAACTGTCCGAGCCCACGGTGCACGCTCGCCCCTCCACCTCGCGCGAACCGCTGCGGGTCGACGCCGCCGTCGTCGACCTCCCCGAGGCCCCCGCGTGGGAGACGCCCCTCGTCGCGATCGACGCTCCCGCCGCCGCCGGTGAGCGGGCCCCGGTCATCGCCCCCGGTCCCGTCGCGGTGACCCCCGAGCCCGCGGCATCCGCCCCGCGCACCGAGCACGCGCAGCTGCTCATCGTGTTCGACACCGGCCAGCGCGAGCAGCTCGATCTTCCCGCGGCCGTCAACTTCGGACGTGCGCCCGTCTCGAACGAGCCCGGCGACCTGCTCATCGTGGTCGACGATCCCGACCGGCTGATCTCGAAGACCCACCTGCGGCTCGAGCACGACGGCGAGAACGCCTGGGTCATCGACGCCGGGTCGACCAACGGCTCCGAGATCATCGCCGACGACGGCACGGTGCACGCCCTACGTCCCGGCGCCCGCACGCTGCTCGAAGACGGCGCGCGCGTTCGTCTGAGCGAACGAGTCTTCACCCTGAGTCGCCTGATCGGAGGTCCGGTGTGAGCACGGGTCCGCGCATCGCCCCGCCGTCGCAGCCCAACGGACGCATCGTCCTGCAGCCGCCGCCCGAGCTCGTGCCGAACGAGGGCGGCAGCGGCATCCTGACATCCCTCCTGCCGATGCTCGGCAGTGTCGGCGCGATCGTCATGGTGACGATCTCGAACAGCGGCCCCACCGGCTTCCTCATCGGCGGCATGTTCCTGCTGTCGTCGCTCGGCTTCGTCGCGGTCAACGGCTGGCGCCAGCGCGCGCAGCGCAACGCCGAGGTGCTCGGCAACCGCCGCGAGTACCTCGCGTACCTCGCGGACCTTCGCGAGACGGTGCGCGTCGCCGCGCGCAAGCAGCGTCGTCACGGCGGGTGGATCATGCCCGCCCCCGCGGCCCTGCCCTTCATCGCCGAGGAGCGCTCGCGGGTGTGGGAGCGCCAGCCGGGCGACGAGACGTTCCTGCTCGCGCGCATCGGCGTCACCGATCAGCCCCTGAGCCTGACCCTCGAGGCGCCGGAGCTTCCGCCGCTTGCCCAGCTCGACCCGGTGGCGGCCTCTGCCGCGCACCGCTTCATGCTCACGCACGAGATCCAGCGCGATCTGCCGCTGGGCTTCCCGCTCGCCGACTACGCGCGGGTCGAGCTCGTCGGCTCCGACGAAGAGGCCGTGCGCAGCCTCGCCCGCTCGCTCGTGGCGTCGGCCGCGACCCTGCACGATCCCGAAGACGTCATCGTCGCGGTGCTGGCCGGTCCCGGGCAGACCGCCGCGTGGGACTGGGTGAAGTGGCTGCCGCACGCGATGTCGTCGCGGGTGCAGGACCGCCTCGGGCCGGCGCGCATGATCGCGGCATCCGTCGACGAGCTCGTCGACATGCTCCCCGCGCAGCTCGCCTCGCGCCCGCGGTTCGCCCCCGGCGCCGGAGTGACCCCGCACGTCCTTCTCATCGTCGACGGCGTCGAGATCACGGGCCACGAGCAACTCGCGGGGCTCGAAGGGGCGCAGGGCGTGACGGTCGTCGACCTCCCCGTCCGGTGGGACGAACTCGACGATCCGCTCAGCGCGCGCGTCGCTCTGGCCGACACCCCCGCTCCGGTGCGGGTGCGCCGTGGTGACGAGAAGGCTCCGACCGCGACCGCGGAGTTCATCGACGGTGCGGGCCGCGCGCAGACCTTCGTTCCGGATGCCATGACCGTGGCCGAAGCAGAGGCCACCGCCCGGCGGCTCATGCCGCTGCGCCCCGCCCCGATGGTCGTCGTCGATGCGCCGACGACGCAGGGGCAGCTCGAGCTGACCGAGCTGCTCGGCCTTCCCGACGTGCGTTCGGTCGACTTCGACCGCGCCTGGGCTCCCCGCCTCGAGCGCGATCGCCTGCGCGTGCCGATCGGGCAGGAGCCCTCGGGAGCGCCGCTCGTGCTCGATCTGAAGGAGTCGGCGTCGCAGGGCATGGGACCGCACGGCGTGATGGTCGGCGCGACCGGCTCGGGCAAGTCCGAGGTGCTGCGCACGCTCGTGCTCGCTCTGGCGATGACGCACTCGCCCGAGCAGCTGAACTTCGTGCTCGTCGACTTCAAGGGTGGCGCGACGTTCGCCGGCATGGCCGAGATGCCCCACGTGTCGGCGGTCATCACCAACCTCGGCAGCGAGCTCGCGCTCGTCGACCGCTTCCAGGACGCTTTGCAGGGTGAGGTCGTGCGCCGCCAGGAGCTGCTGCGCGCCTCGGGCAACTTCGCCAACGTCGGAGAGTACGAGGCCGCCCGCCGCGGCGGCCGCACCGATCTCGCCCCGCTCCCGGCCCTGCTCATCGTCGTCGACGAGTTCTCCGAGCTGCTGACCGCGAAGCCCGAGTTCGTCGACAGCTTCCTCAACATCGGCCGCGTCGGCCGCTCGCTGCACGTGCACCTGCTCCTCGCGTCGCAGCGACTCGAAGAGGGCAAGCTCCGCGGCCTCGACACGTACCTGTCGTACCGCATCGGTCTGCGCACCTTCTCGGCATCCGAGTCCCGGACGATCATCGGCACCCCCGATGCCTATACGCTCCCGCAGGAGCCGGGCGTCGGCTTCCTCAAGAGCGACACCGAGAACCTCGTGCAGTTCCGTGCGGCGTACGTGTCGGGGCGTCCCAAGGGCGTCGCCGGCGTCGCGGTCGACGAGTTCGGCGGCACGTCTTCGGGTCCGGCGCGCGTGGAGGTCTTCACCGCGCTCGCGCAGCCCGACGACGACCCGTCGGATGAGACTCCGGATGCCGCGCCCGCGGCCATCGCGGCACCGGTGGCCGAGAGGCGCTCGACGTTCCAGATCGCCGTCGACCGCATGAAGGATCGCGGACCCGAGGCCCACCAGGTGTGGCTTCCGCCGCTGGCCGAGCCGTCGCCGCTCGACGCCCTCATGCCCGACCTCGCCGAAGACCCGACCCTCGGGCTCGTCTCGAAGCGGTGGCGCGAGGCCGGAGCGCTCACGGTGCCGATCGGCGTCGTCGACATCCCGCTCGAGCAGCGCCGCGACAACCTCACCGTCTCGCTCGGCGGGGCAGCCGGTCACGTCGCCATCGTGGGCTCGCCGCTCAGCGGCAAGTCGACGCTCGCCCGCACGCTCGTCTCGGCCCTCGCGCTGACGGGCACCCCGCAGGAGTTCCAATTCTTCGTGCTCGACTTCGGCGGTGGAGGGTTCACCGCCATGCAGCAGCACCCGCACGTCGCGGGCGTCGCCACGCGCACCGAACCCGAGGCCGTGCGACGCGCCGTCGCCGAGGTCGAGGCCGTGCTCGACGCGCGCGAACAGTACTTCCGGCGCAACGCCGTCGACTCGATGGACACCTACCGTTCGCGGCGGCGCGAGGGCCGACTCGACGACGGCTTCGGCGATGTCTTCCTCGTCGTCGACGGTTGGTCGACGCTGCGCTCGGAGTTCGAGCCGCTCGAGGTGCGCGTGCAGACCATCGCCGCGCGAGGACTCAGCTTCGGCGTGCACGTCGTCGTCACGGCCAACCGGTGGCTCGAGATCCGCGCGAACCTCAAGGACCTCATCCAGACGCGCGTCGAACTCCGCCTCGGCGATCCGACCGACTCCGACGTCGACCGCAAGCAGGCCGCGAACGTCCCGGTCGGCCAGCCGGGACGCGGACTCAGCCCGACCAAGCTGCAGATGCTCACGTCGGTGCCGCGCATCGACGGCTCGGACGATGCCGCGACCATCGCCGACGGCGTGTCCGACATGATCGCCAAGGTCGCCGCCGCCTGGCACGGCGAACCCGGTCCGAAGCTGCGACTGCTGCCGGAGGACATCTCGCTCGACGAGGTGCGCGCGCTCACCGAACCCGGCGACGGTCGGCTGCTGCTGGGCATCGAAGAGGCCCAGCTCTCGCCGTTCGGCATCGACCCCAAGGTCGAACCGCACCTGTTCGTCTACGGCGACTCGGGGATGGGCAAGTCGTCGTTCCTGCGGGCGACGGCCGCCGAGATCCAGCGCCTGTACACGCCGGCCGAGGCGAAGATCTTCGTCGTCGACTACCGCCGCGCGCTGCTGGGCGAGATCCCCGACGACTACCTCGGGGCCTACCTGACCTCGCACGACCTGGCCACCGGCGGCATGAACGACCTCGCGCAGTACTTCTCCACGCGCATTCCCGGACCCGACGTGACGCCCGCGCAGTTGCGCGAGCGCAGCTGGTGGAAGGGAGCCGAGGGCTTCATCCTGGTCGACGACTACGACCTCGTCGCCACCAGCCAGGGCAACCCGCTCGCGGTGCTCCAGCCCCTGCTCGCCCAGGCGGGCGACCTCGGCCTGCACGTCATCCTGACGCGACGTTCGGGCGGCGCCAGCCGTGCGGCGTACGACCCGATCATCCAGCGCTTCACCGACTTGGGCGTCACCGGCATCCTGCTGGGCGGCAACCCCGAAGAGGGAGCTCTCATCGGCCGCGTCAAGCCGGAGCGCGCGGCCCCGGGTCGCGCGCAGATCGTCAGCCGCGAGCACGGACTCGTGGCCGCGCAGCTGGCGTTCTCACCGCCCGCGCACTGAGCGACGTTCTCTCCTGAGCCGCCGCGGCATCCACGACGGATGCCGCGGCGGTCTCCATTCCGCCCGCCCGCGGCGCCACGCCTTCTCCACAGCCGTCCCGTCGTCCCGGTCTTCCCCCGACGGATGCCGGGGCGGTGTCGGTGTCGGTGGCCCGGGTTACCGTTGTCGGGTGACTTATCCCGGCGCCGCCTCCGAGCCCTACGCCGACGCGCCGCCCGAGCCGTTCGACGTCCCCGACGATCCTTACGCCGGCGCCGACTGGGACCCCGACCTGTTCGGGCCGCCCGACGACTTCGACGCCCCGCCCCCGCCCGTCGATCCCACGTCGGCCTTCGCGCGCGCGGCGGCCGCGACGGGCACCGCGCGCGAACTGCCGGCGGTGCGCGACTTCACCGGGCGCGACCCGCGCGAGGTGCTGCACGAGGTCTATGGATACGACGCCTTCCGCGGCGACCAGGCAGACATCGTGCAGCACGTGGTCGACGGGGGCGACGCCGTCGTGCTCATGCCGACCGGTGGCGGCAAGAGCGTCACCTACCAGGTGCCCGCGCTCGTGCGTCCGGGCACGGGCCTCGTCGTCAGCCCGCTCATCGCTCTCATGCACGACCAGGTCGAGGCGCTCATCGCCAACGGCGTGCGCGCGGGCTACCTCAACTCCACCCAGGCTCCGGCCGAGCGTCAGGCCGTCGAGCAGGCGTACCTCGCGGGCGAGCTCGATCTGCTCTACGTCGCCCCCGAGCGCCTCAACGGGGCGCAGACCCTCGGCCTGCTCTCGCGCGGGCGACTGAGCGTCATCGCGATCGACGAGGCGCACTGCGTGTCGCAGTGGGGCCACGACTTCCGCCCCGACTACCTCGCCCTGGGCGATCTGGCCGAGCGCTTCCCCGGGGTGCCGCGCATGGCTCTCACGGCCACGGCGACGCCCGAGACGGCGCAAGAGATCGTCGAGCGCCTGCGCCTGCGCGACGCGCGTGGGTTCGTCGCGAGCTTCGATCGGCCCAACATCCAGTACCGCATCGACGCCAAGGTCGACCCGCGCCGCCAGCTCGTCCAGTTCATCCGGTCGCAGCCCGAGGGCTCGGCCGGCATCGTCTACGCCCTCAGTCGCAAGACCGTCGAGCAGACCGCCGCCTACCTGTCGTCGCAGGGGCTCAACGCCCTGCCGTACCACGCGGGTCTCGACTCGTCGGTGCGGGCGACGCATCAGTCGCGCTTCCTCCGTGAAGACGGGGTGGTCATGGTCGCGACGATTGCCTTCGGCATGGGCATCGACAAGCCCGACGTGCGCTTCGTCGCCCACATCGACCTGCCCAAGTCCGTCGAGGGCTACTACCAAGAGACCGGTCGCGCCGGTCGTGACGGCGACCCCTCGGTGGTCTGGATGGCCTACGGCCTCGGCGACGTCGTGCAGCAGCGCCGCATGATCGACCAGTCACCCGGCGACCGCTCCTACAAGATGCGGCTCGGTCAGCACCTCGACGCGATGCTGGCGCTGTGCGAGACGGTCGGCTGCCGTCGACAGAACCTGCTCGACTACTTCGGCCAGCGCTCCGAGCCGTGCGGCAACTGCGACACGTGCCTCACCCCTCCCGACACCTGGGACGGACTCGTCGCCGCCCAGAAGCTGCTGTCGACGATCGTGCGTCTGCAGCGCGAGCGCGGACAGGCGTTCGGCGCGGGGCATCTCATCGACATCCTGCGCGGAGCGAAGACCGAGCGCATCTCGCAGCAGGGGCACGACCGCCTCAGCACCTACGGACTCGGGGCCGATCTGAGCGATCAGGATTGGCGCAGCGTCATCCGTCAGCTGCTCGCCCGCGGCATCGTCGTCGCGCAGGGCGACTACGGCACGCTCGCGCTGAGCGAGGCCTCGGCCGGCGTGCTGCGCGGCGAGACGCCGGTGCCGCTGCGACGCGATGCCCTCGGCCGCACCGGCGGCGGGGGCGGCGGCGGTAGCAGGCAGCGCACCTCGGGCGCCGCTGATGTGGCCCCCGGTGACCGCGACCTGTTCGAGGCGCTGCGCGCCTGGCGCGCCGAGAAGGCCCGCGAGCAGGGCGTGCCGGCCTACATCGTCTTCGGTGACGCGACCCTGCGGGCGATTGCCGCCGCGCGGCCGGCCGCGATCGCCGATCTCGACGGCATCACCGGCATCGGCGCGAAGAAGCGCGAGGCGTACGGCGACGGCATCCTGACGGTGGTTGCCGCGAACTGAACCGCGCACCGGTCCGGTCCCTTCGACAGGCTCAAGGACCTCACCTAGCCGAGGTGGAGGAGCCCGTCGAAGCCACCGGTCACGCGCGATCGCTCAGCCCTCTCACGGGAATGTTGACCACCCACAACGACCTCTCGCAGCGGGGCCCGCCGGTGTTGTGCGGATCGCACAGGAGGTTTGGGTTGTCGTTGTGGGACACCTACCGTAAGAGACGTCCTTTGCAACGTCGAAAGGTGCCGAGAATGACCGACGCCGCCGTCCGTCCCACCACGCCCGCCACGAGCACGCGTACGCCCGTCGGGGGTGCGCCCACCGCGCCGCACTCCGCCGCCGAGGCCTCCGAGGCGCGTATCGATACCGAGCGGGTCACCGACCTGCTGCTCGGCACCTGGGGCGACACCCGCCGCCAGGCGCGCGAGCTGATCAAGGATCCCGCCCTTTGGCGCGACGACAGCCTCGGCATGGATGCGCACCGCGAGCGCACCCTCAGCCAGCTGCACCTGCTGGTGCAGAACAAGGCCGTGCACCGCGCCTTCCCGAAGCGTTTCGGGGGCGAAGAGAACAACGGCGCCAACATCGCCGGGTTCGAAGAACTCGTCGCCGCCGACCCGAGCCTGCAGATCAAGTCGGGCGTGCAGTGGGGCTTGTTCGGCTCGGCGGTGCTGCAGCTGGGCACGCGCGAGCACCACGACAAGTGGCTCCCGGGCATCATGAGCCTCGACATCCCGGGCGCCTTCGCGATGACCGAGACCGGGCACGGCTCCGACGTGTCGGCCATCGGCACCACCGCGACCTACGACCCCGCGACCGAGGAGTTCGTCATCCACACGCCGTTCCGCGGTGCGTGGAAGGACTACCTCGGCAACGCGGCCCTGCACGGCAAGGCGGCGACGGTCTTCGCCCAGCTCATCACCGAGGGCGTCAACCACGGCGTGCACTGCTTCTACGTGCCGCTGCGTGACGACGAGGGCAACTTCCTCCCCGGCATCGGCGGTGAGGACGACGGCCTCAAGGGCGGCCTGAACGGCATCGACAACGGCCGACTCCACTTCGACCACGTGCGCGTCCCGCGTACCAACCTGCTGAACCGCTACGGCGACGTCGCCGCCGACGGCACCTACTCGAGCGACATCGCCAGCCCCGGTCGTCGCTTCTTCACGATGCTCGGCACTCTCGTGCAGGGTCGCGTGTCGCTCGACGGTGCCGCGGCCTGGGCCTCGGCCATCGGCCTCACGATCGCCATCACCTACGGCAACCAGCGTCGTCAGTTCGACTCCGGCAGCGGCACCCCCGAGGTGACCCTGCTCGACTACGGCAAGCACCAGCGTCGCCTGCTCCCGCGTCTGGCCACCACCTATGCGCAGATCTTCGCCCACGACGAGTTCCTGCAGAAGTTCGACGGCGTCTTCAGCGGTCGCCTCGACACCGACGCCGACCGCGAAGACCTCGAGACCCTCGCCGCAGCACTCAAGCCGCTGTCGACCTGGCACGCGCTCGACACCCTGCAGGAGTCGCGCGAGGCGTGCGGCGGGCAGGGCTTCCTCTTCGAAAACCGCCTCGTGGGCCTGCGCGCCGACCTCGACATCTACGTGACGTTCGAGGGCGACAACAACATCCTGCTGCAGCTCGTCGGCAAGCGACTGCTCGCCGACTACGCGCGGCAGTTCAAGGGCAAGGACGCCAAGCAGCTGGCCGCCTTCGCGGTCGGTCAGACCGCCGGCAAGCTGTTCCACGGCGCGGGCATGCGTCAGCTCGGCCAGGCCGTGTCCGACTTCGGCTCCACTGCTCGTGCGGTCGAGCGGGGCCTGCGCGCCGAGCAGCAGCACGAGCTGCTCGCCGACCGTGTGCAGCAGATGATCGCCGACATCGCGGGGCGCCTGCGTCCGGCATCCAAGCTCTCGCGCGAAGATGCGGCGGCGCTGTTCAACGAGAATCAGGCGCAGCTGATCGAAGCGGCGCGCGCGCACGGCGAACTGCTGCAGTGGGAGGCGTTCACCGATGCCATCAACCGCATCACCGACCGCGACACGCTCACGGTGCTCACCTGGCTGCGCGACCTCTTCGGCCTGCAGCTCATCGAGAAGCACCTCGCCTGGTACCTCATCAACGGCCGCCTCTCCGCGCAGCGCGGGGCCGCGGTGTCGAGCTACATCGACCGCCTGTGCCGTCGTCTGCGCCCGCACGCGCAAGACCTGGTCGACGCGTTCGGCTACGGTCCCGAGCACATCCGGGCGTCGATCGCCTCGGGTGTCGAGGACGACCGCCAGAACGAGGCGGCCGCGTACTACGCCGAACTGAAGGCGTCGGGCACGGCTCCCGTGCCGGAGAAGAAGCCCGGCAAGTAACCCATCCGCGCGAGAACGGGCCGATCCGCGACGGGTCGGCCTGTCTCGTGCGGCCCCGTTCTCGGGGCAGGACGAGGCTCCGGATGCCGCGGTGTCGGAGGCCCCCTCTAGCCTGGGTCCCATGACCGATCTCGTGACCGGAGCCGACGGCATCCGGCGCTGCGCCTGGGCGGGCAACGACGTCGAGTACCAGCGCTACCACGATGAAGAGTGGGGCACGGCGCTGCACGGCGACCGCCGCCTGTTCGAGAAGATGAGCCTCGAGGGCTTCCAGGCCGGGCTCGCCTGGATCACGATCCTGCGCAAGCGCCCGCGTTTCCGCGAGGTGTTCCGCGACTTCGATCCGGCGGTGGTCGCCGCCTTCGGCCCCGACGACGTCGAGAGCTTGATGCAGGATGCCGGGATCATCCGCAATCGCGCCAAGATCGAGGCCGTGATCGGCAACGCCGGCCTGGTCGACGGCATGGCCGACGGCGAGCTCGATGCGCTGATGTGGTCGTTCGCGCCGGTGGCGCACACCCCTCCCCGCACGTTCGCCGAAGTGCCCGCCGTCACCGCCGAGTCGACCGCCTTGAGCAAAGAGCTGCGGCGCCGTGGTTTCCGCTTCGTCGGGCCCACCACGATGTACGCGCTCATGCAGTCCGCGGGCATGGTCGACGACCACGTCGCGGGGTGCTGGCGCGCGGAGGCGTGACGCCCCGCTAGACTGGTCTCATCGGGAGCCTTCGCTCCCTGCGTCGTCGAACGCACCGGCCCCTTCTTTCGGGCCTTTGACCTTCACGGCGAACGGATGCGCCACTCGGCGCCTTCGCCCACTTGGCCGCGGCTTCGCGGCATCCCGAATCGCCGTGCGCGCGTGCGCCGCGGCAGGAGTATTGATGACGTCCCAGACTTTCGCCGACTTCGGCGTGCCCGCCCCTCTCGTCGACGTTCTCGCCTCGCAGGGCAAGAACGACGCGTTCCCCATCCAGGCCGACACCCTGCCCGACACCCTGGCCGGCCGCGACGTGCTCGGCCGCGGCAAGACGGGCTCGGGCAAGACCCTCGCCTTCGCGCTTCCCCTCGTCGCCCGCCTCGCCGGCAAGAACGACCGCCGTCGTGGCCGCAAGCCCCGTGCGCTCGTGCTCGCCCCCACCCGTGAGCTCGCCAACCAGATCGACGAGGTCATCAAGCCCCTCGCCGCGGCCTACGGCCTGGTCACGACCACCGTCTACGGCGGCGTGAACCAGAAGCGCCAGGTCGACGCGTTCGCCGGAGGAGTCGACATCCTGGTCGCATGCCCCGGTCGCCTCGAAGACCTCATCGGTCAGGGCTATGCGAGCCTCGACGACATCGAGATCACCGTGCTCGACGAGGCCGACCACATGGCCGACCTCGGCTTCCTCCCCGGCGTGACGCGTCTGCTGTCGCGCACGCCCGCCGGTGGTCAGCGCCTGCTGTTCTCGGCCACCCTCGACAACGGTGTGGACAAGCTCGTCAAGCGCTTCCTGCGCAACGAGGTGCTGCACTCGGTCGACGAGGCGCACTCGCACGTCGCGGCGATGACCCACCACGTCTTCGCTCCCGCCGACGCCGACGCCAAGAAGGACCTCGTGCAGACGCTCGCCTCGGGCACCGCGCGCCGCATCCTCTTCATGCGGACCAAGCACCAGGCCAAGAAGCTCGCGAAGGCCCTCACGGCCGCGGGCATCCCCTCGGTCGACCTGCACGGAAACCTGTCGCAGCCGCAGCGCGACCGCAACCTCGCCGCCTTCGGCGACGGACGCGCCAAGGTGCTCGTCGCCACCGACGTCGCCGCCCGCGGCGTGCACGTCGACGGTGTCGAGCTCGTCGTCCACGTCGACCCGCCCGTCGAGCACAAGGCGTACCTGCACCGCTCGGGCCGTACCGCCCGTGCCGGCACCGCCGGTGACGTCGTCACGATCATGCTCCCCGAGCAGCGTCGCGACACCCTCGACATCCTGCGCAAGGCCAAGATCTCGGCCACGCCCACGGCCGTGACCCCGACCTCTCCCGAAGTCGTCGCGCTCGTCGGCGAGGTCGCCGCCTACGTCAAGCCCGAGCCCATCGTGGCCCAGCCGCAGGGAGGCGGTCGCTCGCAGGGCGCCAACGCCCAGCGCAAGCGTGCACAGCGCACGCAGGGCGCGGATGCCGTGGCTCCCGCAGCCGGTGGCGGTCGCCAGCGCCGCGGTCGGGGTGGCAGCGCCCAGGGTGCCGATGCTCCCGCCGCCGGGCGCGCCCCGCAGGGCGGTCGCGCCCAGGGCCAGCGTTCCTCCGGCGCGGGCCGCGGCCAGTCGGCCGCCGGTGGTCAGCGCACGGGTGCAGGTCGTCCGCAGGGCGCCGGCCGCTCGGCATCCGGAACCCCCACGACCGGCATGGTCGTCGGAGCACGCAGCCCCCGCACGAACCGTCGCGCCCAGGGCTGAGTCGATCCTCCCGATGCCCCCGCAGCTCCGTCTGCGGGGGCATCGTCGTCTCCGGTCGGGGAGCCGTCGTGTAATTGCGGACGACGGCGCGGGAGCTCGGGAGCCGGCTGCCGTGGTGCGGGGATGCAGACGGCACCGCGCCGGGCGCCGAGAGCCGCCGCGCCTCGCGGATGTCGGAGGTCTCCGCCACACTGGGGTCGATCCCGAGGAGACGTTCATGACCGAATCCGACGCCCACGACGTCATCCGCGTGCGCGGGGCCCGCGAGAACAACCTGAAGAACGTCGACCTCGACGTGCCCAAGCGTCGGCTCACCGTGTTCACCGGGGTCAGCGGGTCGGGCAAGTCGTCGCTCGTGTTCGGAACGATCGCGGCCGAGTCGCAGCGGCTCATCAACGAGACCTACCCCACGTTCGTGCAGCAGTTCATGGGCGAGCTGTCGCGGCCCGACGTCGACGCGCTCGAGAACCTCAGCGCCACCATCCGCGTCGATCAAGAGCGCATGGGCGCCAACGCGCGCTCCACGGTCGGCACGGCCACCGACGTGCACGCGATGCTGCGCGTGCTGTTCAGCAGGATCGGGCAGCCGCACGTCGGCTCGTCGCAGGCGTTCTCGTTCAACGTCCCGTCCATCTCGGGCGCGGGTGCCGTGACCATTGCGACCGGTGCGAAGAAGGGGCAGAAGGAGCGCCGCTCGTTCGAGATCACCGGCGGCATGTGCCCCGAGTGCGAGGGACTCGGTCAGGTCAGCGACATCGATCTCGATCAGCTGGTCGACAAGACGCTGTCGCTCAACGCCGGCGCCATCCTCGTGCCGGGCTACACCGCCGACGGCTGGATGGTGCGCGTCTTCAGCGAATCGGGCTTCTTCGACGCCGACAAGCCGATCGAGCAGTTCACCGAGCAGGAGCGCAACGACTTCCTGTACCGCGAGCAGACCAAGATCCGCATCGCGAACACCAACATGACCTACGAGGGCCTCGTGCCCAAGATCACGAAGTCGATGCTGCAGAAAGACCGCGACGCGCTCCAGCCCCACATCCGCGCCTTCGTCGACCGCGCGGTCACGTTCGTCGCCTGCCCGGCCTGCGAGGGCACCCGGCTCAACGAGGGTGCTCGCTCGTCGCGCATCGACGGCGTGAACATCGCGGATGCCGCGGCCATGCAGATCACCGATCTCGCCGCCTGGGTGCGCACGGTCGACGATCCGTCGGTCGCGCCCCTCGTGCAGGGCCTTCGCGAGACGCTCGACTCCTTCGTGCACATCGGCCTCGGTTACCTGTCACTCGACCGCGCGAGCGGGACGCTGTCGGGCGGTGAGGCGCAGCGCACGAAGATGATCCGGCACCTCGGCTCGAGCCTGAGCGACATCACCTACGTCTTCGACGAACCGACCGCGGGGCTGCACCCGCACGACATCCAGCGCATGAACGAGACCCTTCTGCAGTTGCGCGACAAGGGCAACACCGTGCTCGTGGTCGAGCACAAGCCCGAGGTCATCGAGATCGCCGATCACGTGGTCGACCTGGGCCCGCGAGCGGGGCGTGCAGGTGGCACGATCCAGTTCGAGGGTAACGTCGCAGGACTCCGTGCCTCCGACACCCTCACCGGGCGCTTCCTCGACCATCGGGCCCAGCTGCGTGAGAAGGTCCGGTCGACCACCGGATCCATGCCGATCCGCGGCGCGACCCAGCACAACCTCCGAGGCGTCGACGTCGACGTGCCACGTGGGGTGTTGACCGTGGTCACGGGGGTCGCCGGCTCCGGTAAGTCGTCTCTCATCCACGGCAACCTGCCCGCGTTCGACGATGTCGTGGTCGTCGACCAGACCGCGATCAAGGGATCGCGGCGCAGCAGTCCCGCCACGTACACCGGCATCCTCGACGCCGTGCGCGCGGCGTTCGCGAAGGCCAACGGGGTCAAACCCGCCCTGTTCAGCGCGAACAGCGAGGGCGCCTGCCCGGCCTGTCGCGGCCTCGGCGTCATCGTCACGCAGTTGGGCTTCCAGTCGACGGTCGAGACCGTGTGCGAGCTCTGCGGCGGGACCGGCTTCTCCGACGACGTGCTCGCGTACACCCTCGACGGCAAGAACATCGCCGAGGTGCTCGCGATGTCGGTCGACGAGGCAGCCGAGTTCCTCACGAAGGGGCCGGCCGCTGCGGTGCTCGGTCGCCTCCGCGATGTGGGGCTCGGCTACCTGACCCTCGGTCAGTCGCTGAGCACCCTGTCGGGAGGCGAGCGGCAGCGGTTGAAGCTCGCGATCTCGATGGCGAAGGCGGGCGCCGTCTATGTGCTCGACGAGCCGACCACCGGCCTGCACCTCGCCGACGTCGACACGCTGCTGCGGCTGTTGGACCGCCTGGTGGACGACGGCAACACCGTCGTCGTCATCGAGCACCACCAGGCCGTCATGGCCCACGCCGACTGGATCATCGACCTCGGCCCGGGGGCGGGCCGCGATGGCGGCTCGATCGTGTTCGAGGGGACGCCCGCGCAGCTCGTGGAGCAGCGCTCGACCCTGACGGGGGAGCATCTCGCGCGCTACGTCGGCGCCTGAGAGGAGCCCCGTTACCCTTCGACGGGCTCGGGGGCCTTTCGCACCACCACGGTAGGAACCAGCGAATCGCCCGGTCCCTTCGACAGGCTCAGAGATCTCCCTCGCGACAGCGGCGGAGCGACCGCGCCTCAGCTGTGCGTGTGGAGCGTCGCGTCGTGCAGGTGACGGTCGCCGTGCGACAGCACCTTGACGATGACGCCGCGGCGACGCAGATCGGCGACCGCGCGGGTCTCGTCTTCGCGCGTGAGTCCGAGCGCGTGCACGCTCGCGACGACGAGGACGTCGCCGCGCGTGAGGGTTCCGAAGAACCGGTCGAGGCGGCCCGCCCACCCCTCGAGCGTCTCGGGGGCGGGGTGGCGGAAGCCCTCGATCGGCACGCCGAAGCGGGTCAGGTCGTCGCGCTGCTGCTTGACCGACCCCATGTCGGGGCGTGACACGACCAAGCCCACCAGGCGAGAACCCGAGGGGCGGGCGCGCCACCAGTCGCGGTCGCTCTGCAGCTCGGTGAAGCACTTCGGGCACTCGGCCGCCGCGTGTGCGAGGGGCACCGGGCTGGTCCCGGCGGCATCCGCAGATGACGGCATCGTCGGGATCGGATCGCTCATGGAAACCTCCGCGTCCATTGTGCCTCACGACCCCTGCGAATCCCCTTCTCTCCCGCCGGCCGGCGTCCCGGCCGTGTTCAGCGCACCCGCGTCCCACTTATAGCGGTGTGTGTCCCGAAAAGTGCGGTCTGGGGCGACCTGACCCAGCCGAATGTGGGACATGGTGCGAGGTGACCGACCCACCATCGATCGTCGTCCCCTGTCCGGCGGTGCAAGCCCCGCGCCGCGCGGCACTCCGCTCGCGGATCGCCCACCGGCGGCACGGGCCCGCCGCGCGCGGGGACGCCCGACCGATCGCCCACCGGCGGCACGGGCCCGCCACGCGCTGCGGGACGCCCGACCGATCGCCCACCGACGCCGCGGGCCCGCCACGCGCTGCGGGACGCCCGACCGATCGCCCATCGACGCCGCGGGCCCGCCACGCGCTGCGGGACGCCCGACCGATCGCCCATCGACGCCGCGGGCCCGCCGCGCGCTGCGCGACGGGCCCGGGAACGACGGGGCGAACTCAGTGGGCCGAGTATCCGCCGTCGACGAGGTGGTAGCTGCCCGAGATGAACGACGCGTCGTCGCTCAGCAGGAAGAGCGTGAGCGCGGCGACTTCGGCATCCGTTCCGAGGCGACCGGCGGCGTGCTCGGTCTCGAGGTCCGCGAGCGCTTCGGGCGAGAGGCTGGCGCGCACGAGGGGGGTGTCGATGAAGCCGGGGCCGACCGCGTTGGTGCGAACACCCTGCGCGGTGTATTCGAGAGCGGCGACCTTGGTCAGCCCGACGAGCGCGTGCTTGGTGGCGACGTAGGCCGAGCTCTGAGCGATGCCGACCGAGCCGAGCACCGACGCCATGTTGACGATCGCTCCGCCGCCCGAGGCGACGATGGCGGGCAGCTGGAACTTCAGTCCGTAGAAGACGCCGTCGAGGTTGATCGAGCGCACGCGGTCCCACGCATCGACGTCGTAATCGCCGATGGTGGCCGCCGGGCCACCGATGCCGGCGTTGTTGACGGCGAGGTGGAGGCCGCCGTAGGTCTGCTTCGCGAAGTCCACGGCTGCTTCGGAGTCCTGCCACTTCGCGGTGTTCTGCGCGAACGCGGCGGCGGTTCCGCCGGCCTCGGTGATCTGCGCGACGACCTTCTGCGCGGCGTCCTCGTTGATGTCGGTGACGACGACCGAGGCGCCTTCGCCGGCCAGCTTCCGTGCGATCTCGGCACCGATTCCGCTTCCGCCTCCGGTGACGAGGGCGACCTTCTGGCTGAACCTGCTCATGGATGCTCTTCTCTCCCGCCGTCGAGCCGCCACGACTTTCGCGGTGACCGCATGCGCATGAATGGAAACGGCGGAGAGGGGCGGGGTATTCCGCGTCAGTCGTCGTCGCCGTCGTCGATGCGCAGCTCGAGGCTGAGCTGGTCGGCGTCGAGCTCGGCGAGAGCGTGCCGCAGTGCAGCCGTGCTGTATCGGCCATCGCGGCTGAGCGCCCCGAGGCGATGACGCATCGCTTCGATCGAGGCCAGGCGCAGCTCGAGCAGATCGCGCACCCTCTCGGTCGCCTCCTCGTCGGGCGGGCGCACGACGAGGGCCCCGGCGCGCTCGACCAGCTCGGGGGAGAAGGCGTCGCCGTTGCGCCGCGTCAGCGCGCCCGAGGCCACGGCGGCGACGGCGGCCTCGCGCAGCTCGAGGTCGAGAGCCTGCTGTTCTTCGCGCGACGGCCCCTCTCCGCCCTCGCCGGTGAGTCCGACGGCGCGCACGACGGGCCCGAGGGTGAGACCCTGCAGCACGAGGCTGAACAGTGCCACGAGGAACGCGACGAAGATCAGCAGCGGCCGCTGCGACGTGTCGGTCGGCAGCGTCTGCGCGGCAGCCAGCGTGACGACACCGCGCATACCGGCCCAGACGATGACGGTTCCGTGGCGGGCGCCCAGCGGGGTGTCGCGGTAGTAGTCCAGGTCGGCCATGGTGCGCCTGATGCGACTGCGCATCCAGCCGATGCGTCGCTCTGCACGCTCGGGATTCCCCGCCGATGCCCCGAATTGCTCGGGCGCGTTGCGGTACGCCTCCTCGAAGCGGTCAAGTCGCTCCTGGGCCCCGTCGATCCGCTCCTGGTGGCGGTCGGCTCGCCGGCTGCGGCGACCCTGCACCCAGACGAGGTTCGACACGTAGACCGCGCGCACCGCGAGGGTGATGCCGAGGGCCGAGAGCGCGAGCCACGTGCCGTGCCAGAGCCCCTCGTGCTCGCGCAGGTTGGCGGTGACGATGTCCTTCAGCTCGAGGCCGAACACGAGGAAGACCCCGCCCTCGAGGATCAGCTCGATTGTGCGCCAGTTGAGCCGGTCGCTCATGCGCTGCTCGGGCGTGAAACGCCGCGCGGCGCCCTGGCCGGTGACGATCCCCGCGACCACGGCGGCGACCAGTCCCGACCCGCCGAGGTGCTCGGTGGGGAGGTAGGCGATGAAGGGGATCGTGAAGCTCAGCGCGGTGTTGGCCGCCGAGTTGGTGACGCGCTCGCGCACGCGCAGGTTCACCCAGCCGACGACAGCGCCGAGTGCGAGCGCGATCACGACGGCCCAGGCGAAGTTGGCCAGCGCGTCGCCGAAAGCGAATCCGGATGCCACGGCGGCGACCGCCGTGCGCAGCATCACCAGCGCAGTGGCGTCGTTGAGCAGGCTCTCGCCCTCGAGCATGGTCACGACCCGCGGCGAGATGCCGAGGCGTTTCGCGATCGAGGTGGCCACGGCATCCGTCGGACTGAGGATCGCGCCCAGCGCGATGCCCAGCGCGAGGCCGAGCCCGGGGATGACCGCCCAGAAGAACACCCCGAGCACGAGCGAGCTGAAGACCACCAGCAGTACGGAGAGCCCCGCGATGGGGGCGAAGTCGCGGCGGAACTCGATCGCGGGCAGCTGCACGGCCGCGGAGTACAGCAGGGGCGGGAGGACGCCGATGAGGATGACCTCGGGGTTCAGCGCGAAGGGCGGCACGAACGGCAGCAGGCTCACGGCCGCGCCGATCGCGAGCAGCACGAGAGGCCCCGCGACGTTGAAGCGCGGCGCGATGACGGTGGCGAGGGCGACCACGACCACCCCGGCGACGACGAGGAGGAGGGGATCGATCACCCTCCGAGGCTAGCCCTCCGCCCGCGGCGCCCTCGATGCGCGAGCCCGGTGTCAGCCCTCAGCTCTCGGCACGGACCGCGGCGGCGACCGCCTCGAGGCCGGTGAGGGTCTCGGTGAAGCTCGTCGACAGCGGTGACAGGCCGATCCGCAGCCCATGCGGGTCGCGATAGTCCGGGATGACGTCCTGACGCCACAGGCGTGCCGTCACCGCGCGCATGGCGGGGTGCGACAGCGTGATGTGGCCGCCGCGCTCTGCGGGGTCGCGAGGCGAGGCGAGTCGCACACCGAGCGGCGCCAGCAGCGCATCGCTCGCACGGAGGGTGAACTCCGTCAGGGCGATCGACTTCTCGCGCACGGCGGTGATACCTGCCTCCTCGAGCAGGTCGAGGGTGTCCTGCATCGCGATCATCGCGAGCACCGGGGGAGTGCCCGACAGGAAGCGGCGCATGCCCTCGGCGGGCCGGTACACCGGGCCCATCGAGAACACGTCGGCCGCGCCCATCCACCCCTGCACGGGTTGCGCGAGGACCCCCTGGTGGCGCGCGGCGACGTACGCGAAGGCGGGGGAGCCGGGCCCGCCGTTGAGGTACTTGTAGGTGCAGCCCACGGCGAGATCGGCCTGCCATTCGTCGAGCTCGACCGGAACCGAGCCGGCGGAGTGGCAGAGGTCCCACAGCACGAGGGCCCCGGCGCGATGCGCGATCGCGGTGAGCTCGGCCCCGTCGGCGAGGAATCCGGAGCGGTACGACACGTGGCTGAGCAGCACCACCGCGGTCCGTCGACTCACGGCGGCTTCGAGCAGATCGGCATCCACTCCCCGCGTCGTGTCGACGTCGACCCACACGAGACGCGCACCGCGCTCGGCGGCGATGCCCTCGACGAGGTAGCGATCGGTGGGGAAGTCGTCTCGGCCCACGACGATCTCGACCCGGTCGGGGTCGGCGGCCATCTGGAAGTCGAGTGCGGCGCGCAGCAGCTTGTACAGCAGCACCGTGGTCGAGTCGCCGATCACGGTCTGACCGGATGCCGCGCCCAGGGCCACCCGCCCGATGCGGTCGCCAACGGCGAAGGGCAGCTCCATCCACGACTCGTCCCACCCGCGGATGAGGCGACCGCCCCACTCCTCAGAGACGAAGCGCGAGAGCCGCTCGGCCGTGGCGCGCGGCGGTCGGCCCAGCGAGTTGCCGTCGAAGTAGACCAGCGAGGTCTCGGAGCCCACGAAGGCGTCGCGGTGGGCGGCGAGGGGATCGGCCGCGTCCGCACGTGCGGCGGCGTCGCGGAGCGAGTGGTGGGGCACCTCGAGCGCGTCGACGGAACCGAAGTCGGGGGTGGGATCAGTCGACACGGGTGAGCTCCTCGGTGGGGACGACGGTTCCGCGGCTGAGCCACGTCGGCACGTCGTCGGGGTCGGTGGGGGCGGGGCCCGCGATGAACGTCGACACCGCGTCGTCGGACCGGACCGACGGCCACGGATCGGTCAGCGCGTCGATGAGCGCGTCTCCCCGCACCCCGGCCTCGTGCAGGGCGAGCAGCTCACGGCGGTTCAGCCCGACGGGCAGCGAACCGTTGCCGAGGTCGGTGCCGTAGAGCACGCGCCCTCCGCGGGCGGCGAAGGCGCGGAGGTTGGCGATCGCCTGCGCGCGGTCGGCGCCCCGGTGGATATCGAGCGTCGAGATCCACGCTTGTCCGCCCGACACCGCGCGAGAGATCTGTCGACGGGTCACGGGTTCGTCGAAAGGCGTGTGCGCCAGCGCGTCCACTTCGGCCGCGATCGCCCGGTCGACCTGCTCGCGCCCCTGGGCGTGCGCGACGGTCGGTAGGCCGCGCTCCCGCGCCGACGTCACGATGGTCGCGAGCTCCTCGTCGGACACCACCGGCCCGGCGTCGGCGTGCAGGGCGATCTTGATGACCGCGGCTCCGGCATCCGCCTGCTCATCCACGGCGGTGCGGGCTCCGCCCTCGACTCCCGGATGCCGAGACGCGTCGGTGATCGTGCGCACGACGGCGGCCGGAGCCCACGACCTGCCCGAGGGGTATCCGCCGGGTGCGGTCAGGAAGGCTCCGGCGAACGACACCCGCGGCAGGCCGGAGCCGCGCCGGGCGAGGGTCATCGGATCGCCGCCGAGGTCGACGACCGCGGCGATCCCGCGAGAAGGCAGGCCTGCGGCGTCGATCAGGTGCAGGTGCACGTGATGATCGACGAACGCGGGCAACGCCGTGCCGAGCTCTGCGGTGAGCGCGCGGCGCACCGGCCATGCGGCAGAGAGGGTCACGCCGACCCGATCAGATCAGCGAGAGCTCGCGCAGCTTCGACTCGACGTCGGCGTTCGAGGGCTCGACGTGGTGGCTGGAGTCGGGGTAGACGACCACGGGGATGCTGGTGCGACCCGAGATCTCCTTGGCGACGTCGGCGGCCGAGGGGTCGGCCACGAGGTCGATGTACTCGTAGTCGATGCCGAGCTCGTCGAGCTGCTTCTTCGTACGGATGCAATCGCGGCACCAGTCGGCGCCGAACATACGGATGGGTGCGTCGGAGGACATGTCTCCAGCGTACGCCGCCCCCGGCAGCCGGGCGTCAGGCCGTGACTTCGTCTTCGAGGGGCTCGATGGCGTGGACGACCTTGCTGACGCGGCTCTTCTTGGGCGCATAGACCACGAGGGCGTGGAACACGAAGCGCACGACGAACGCGGCGACGAGGGTCAGCGCGGCAGCCACGACGCTCTGGAAGTGCGCCTGGCTCACGAGCACCCAGATCACCGGGATGCGCACGATGGCCTCGACGCCGTTGAACGTGAACGACTTGATGAAGCGATGCCGCATGAGACCCGACTCCGCGCGCATGTCGGCGAAGACGAGGTACTCGAGGGCGAGGAAGTTGGCCACGATCGTCACGATGCTCGCGATGACGGCGGCGATGAGGTACTGCACGCCCACGGCTTGCAGCGCCCACATGATCGCCAGGTTCGCGAGGGCGCCGAGTCCGCCGACGAGCGCGAAGGCCGACATGCGGCCGAAGCGGAGCATGGTCAGCTGGGTGAGGAAGCGCATGCCCTGGCTGAACGACGCCTTGGATTCGCCGGCGAAGCGCGGAGCGAACGAGAACGGCACCTCGGCCACGCGCATCTGCTTGCGGGCGAGGATCTCGAGCAGGATCTTGAAGCCGCGGGGCTGCAGGGTGTCCATGTCGAGTGAGCGACGGTCGACGAGGAAGAAGCCCGTCATCGGGTCGGAGCAGTTGTGCAGCTTCTTCGGGAACATCGCCTTGGTCAGCAGCGTCGACGCGCGCGAGACCGTGGTGCGCACGGCGTTGGCCAGACCGTCGGAGGTGCCACCGGCGATGTATCGCGAGGCCACGACGACGTCGGCGTCGCCCTCTTCGGCGCGGGCGAGCAGCTCGGCGATGACCTCGGGCGGGTGCTGCAGATCGCCGTCCATGACCACGCACCGGTCGGCCTCCGCAGCGCGGATGCCCTCGACGACGGCGCCGCCGAGACCGCCCACGGGGTCGTCGCGGTGGATCAGGCGCACGGGGATCTCGGCGCCGGCGGCCACGGCCCGGATGATGTCGGGAGTGTCGTCGGTGGAGTCGTCGACGAAGATGACCTCGACCGTGCGGCCGAGCAGTGCCTGCGTGGTGCGCCGGACCAACTCGGCGACGTTCGGGCCTTCATTGAAGGTCGGAACGATGACGGATAGATCCATGGGTGCTCGCGTTTTCGTCGGTAAGTCAGAAATACACAGCGTAGACCGGCCGACGCGTGCTCAATCTGGGATTGTGGCGGAGTTCCCTGGGAGGTAGCGGATGTTCACCCCAGCGATCCATGAGAAACCGCCCGTGAGACGGCGAAAACGCGGTGTCGTCACCCGATGCTCGCACGCAGGTCGTCGACCGTCATGCCGTAGTTGACGCGGATGACGGGAAGGGCGAACTTGTCGGTGCCGATGCGCACGTAGCCGTGCTCGATCGTGCGGCCGAGTTCGAATCCGGCCCGCCGCACCCCCTCCTTCGTCGTGTCGTCGTAGTGTCCGTAGGGATAAGCGACGACCTCCTTCGCCCCCAGGATCTGCGCCGATTGCTCGAGATCGGCCGCGATCGTGGCGGCGTCTTCGTTGACCATCCGCCCCCGGCCGTTCGCCCCGGCTCGATGCATGTCGTGCGTGTGCGAGCGCTGCAGGACGAACGGGTTGGGCGCGGGCGCGGTGCGGACGGAGGTGATGACGAACGAGGTCGTGAGCACCTCGCGCGCGGCGACGATGGGGGCGGCGAGATCCAGCCAGGAGCTGTCGGCGTCGTCGTCGGTGACCACGACGGATCGCTGGGGCAGGTAGAGGCGCCCGTCGATGAAGGCGCTCACCTCGTCCCACGTCGGCAGGTAGAACCCGCCGTCCTGCACGTACGCCATCTGCGCATCGAAGTCGCCGATGAAGGCGTAGTTGAGGCGGAGCCAGCCGTCTTCGCCCCCGGGCTTCTGCGTGAATTGGTGGTACATCAGGATCGGCAGCCGCGTCTGCTCTGCCGCGTTGGCCTCGGGGGTGGTCCACCCGGCGTGCAGGGTGCGCCGGCGATCGGTGCACGAGACGAGGTCGGCTCCGTTGATGCGCTCCGCGAGCGAGAGGGTGCTCGCCGCGCCCGCGTCGGCGTACCAGCCGGCGAAGACGCGACCCGGCTGCGCGGGAAGGGGGAGTGCCTCGTACCGCGCACCGATGGTCTGCAGCTGCGGGGTGAGCGCGAGCGAATCACCCTCGAACGACACCGCGCAGGCGTTCGGATCGGCGGTGGTCGCCAAGAGCTGCTCCGCCGGCGTGAGTGGAGTCGGCGTGGGCGTCCCCGCCGGGGTGGGACCCTCCGCGGTGGGCGAGGCGCCGGCCTCCGGCCGAGCGACGCCGCGCGTCACCGCGAGGGCCGTCACGCCGGCGGCGATCAGGGCGACGGACAGGACGGCGGCGACGACGGAGCGGCGTCGACGGACGGCGCGCGATGTGCGGCGGCGCTGCGCGACTCGGGTGCTGTGCATGGGGCCTCGGGATCGGGTGGGCGAATCGGCGAGAGCATAGTGAGATGACGCGAACGCTCGGATACGCGATTCGATCCGCGCCCGCCCGTCGCGGGAGGATGAAGGAATGATCCGCATCGGCATCGTCGGCACGAGTTCCATCTCCGAGCAGTTCGCCCACGCGGTGGGTGTCGTCGACGGGGTCGAGGTGTCGCGCGTCGCCTCCCGCGACGCGGCGCGGGCGCGGGAGTTCGCCGATCGCGTGGGGGCTCCCGGCACCGCTGAGGGGCTCGACGCCCTCCTCGCCGCCCCCGACGTCGACGCCGTGTACCTCGCGAGCCCGAACGCCGTGCACGCGGAGCAGGTGCGCGCAGCGGCGGATGCCGGCATCCCGGCCCTCGTCGAGAAGCCCGCGGTCCTGACCGCGGACGAGTGGGATGCAGCGGTCGCTCACGCACGCGAGCGGGGCGTCGTGCTGCTCGAGGCCATGCGCAGTGCGTACGACCCCGGGCTGGCGGAAGTGGCGCGGCTCGTGCCCCGGCTCGGACGACTGCGTCGCGTCTCGTTCCGGTACGAGAAGCGCTCGGCGCGGTACGACCACGTGCTCGCGGGGGAGCAGACGAACATCTTCGACCCCGCGCTGGGCGGCAGTGCGCTGCGCGACCTCGGGGTCTATCCGTTGCACGTTCTGGTGCGGCTGTTCGGGGCGCCGCGCGCACTGCAGGGCGCACGCGTCGGCATCGCCTCCGCGACTGACGGCCTCGGTTCGGCGCTCGCCGTCTACGACGGCTTTCTCGCCGACGTCGCGTGGTCGAAGATCACCGACACCTCTCTGCTCAGCGAGATCCAGGGCGAAGACGCCTCTCTCGCGATCGATGCGATCGAGGCCCCTCGACTGCTGACCCTCACTCCGCGCGGGGGCGCGGCAGAGGTCGTCCGCGTCGAAGCCCCCGACAACCCGATGGTCGGAGAGATCGAGCGCTTCCGCGAGGCGATCGGCGGCGTCGACATCGCCCGCGATCAGGAGCTGACCGGTCTCACGCTGCGGGCGATCGACCAGATCCTCGCGGTTCCGCTGGTCTGAGGATTCACCTCCCGTTTCCCCTGAGGAAGAGGATCGGCGGATGACGCGAGACGGCCGGGTGGGAGAGGTGTTCCGGGCGTTCCTACGCCTCGGAGTGACGTCGTTCGGGGGACCCGTCGCGCATCTCGGCTACTTCCGCGACGACCTCGTCGTGCGACGCCGGTGGATGGACGACCGCGCCTACGCCGACCTCGTCGCGCTGTGCCAGTTTTTGCCCGGACCGGCTTCGAGCCAGGTCGGCTTCGCCATGGGTCTGCAGCGCGCGGGCATCCTCGGCGCGCTCGCCGCGTTCCTCGCCTTCACCCTTCCCTCCGCGATCCTGCTCGTGCTGTTCGCCGGTGGAGCGGCGCTGGTGGGGGGACCGATCGGCGACGGAGTGCTGTCGGGCCTCAAGATCGTCGCGGTGGCCATCGTGGCGCACGCCGTGTGGGGGATGGCGCGCACCCTCACCCCCGACGCCCGCCGGGCGGGCATCGCGGTGGCGGGTCTCGGGCTCGCCCTGCTGCTGCCCGCGGCGCCGGGGCAGCTCGGCGCCCTCGCCGTCGGCATCGTGGGCGGGCTGCTGCTCCTGCGCGGGGTGCCCGAGGCCGAGGGGCCGCGGCTGCCGTCGTTCGGGGTGCCGCGGGCCGTGGCGATCGCGTGTCTCGCCGCCTACGCTGCGCTCCTGATCGCCCTCCCCCTCTCAGCGACGGCGACGGGGGCGGGCACCGCGCACCTGCTCGACGCGTTCTATCGCGCCGGGGCGCTCGTGTTCGGCGGAGGCCACGTCGTCCTGCCGCTGCTGCAGGCGGGCGTCGTCGAGACCGGATGGGTGTCGTCGGGCGACTTCCTCACGGGCTACGGCGCCGCGCAGGCCGTGCCCGGTCCGCTGTTCACCTTCGCGGCGTACCTCGGGTCGATCTCAAACGTCGGCCCCGGGGGCGTCGCGGGTGCCGCCCTCGCGCTCGCCGCGATCTTCGCACCCGGATTCCTCGTACTGGTCGGAGTCCTGCCTTTCTGGGATGCCGTGCGCGAGAGGCCCCGGGTGCGCGCGGCGATGCGCGGCGCGAACGCGGCCGTCGTCGGCATCCTGGCCGCCGCCCTCTACACCCCGGTCTTCACGACCGCGGTGACCGGTCCGGGCCCGTTCCTGCTGGCGGCGGTGGGCTTCGTGCTGCTGACCGCGTTCCGCGCGCCGGCATGGGCCGTGGTCATCGTGGGCGCGGCCGGGGGAGTGGTTCTGGCCTTCCTCTGAGTCGGCCCGACACGTCGCGATCGATGCCAGGATGAGCACACCGCAGCGCCGCGGCGAGCATCCTCGAGGGAGAGAACCGTGTTCCACAGCCCCCACCCGAGCGTCGAGATCCCCGACCAGAGCATCTACGACTACCTCTTCGCCTCCCTCGACGACGCCGATCTGGCCCGCGTCGCGCTGATCGACCCGACGTCGGGGGCCGAGACCACCTACGGCACACTGCGGCAGCAGGTCGACGCCTTCGCCGGGGCCCTCGCGCACCGGGGGGGCCGACACCGAGACGGTCGTGGCGATGCTGTGCCCGAACGTCCCCGCCTTCGCCACCGTCTTCCACGGCATCCTGCGCGCCGGGTCGGTCATCACCACGATCAACTCCCTCTACACCGAGCGCGAGATCGAGACCCAGCTCCGCGACGCGCGAGCCACGTGGCTCGTCACCGTCTCGCCGCTGCTGCCCCAGGCGCGCGAGGCGGCCCGCGCCGTCGGCATCCCGGACGATCAGCTCATCGTGCTCGACGGAGCCGACGGACACCCCGACCTGCGCTCGCTGCTCGTCGAGGGGCGCACGCCTCCGGAGGTGCGGTTCGACCCCGCCACCCACATTGCGGTGCTGCCCTATTCGTCGGGGACGACGGGTGTGCCCAAGGGAGTGATGCTCTCGCACCGCAACCTCGTCGCCAACGTGGCGCAATGCCGGGTCGTGATCGAGATCGCCCGCGACGACCGGGTGCTCGCGGTGCTGCCGTTCTTCCACATCTACGGCATGACCGTGCTGCTCAACCTCGCGCTGCGCCAGCGCGCCGCCCTGGTCACCATGCCGCGCTTCGACCTGACCGACTTCCTCACGACGATCCAGGATCGCCGCTGCACCTTCCTCTTCATCGCCCCGCCGATCGCGGTGGCGCTCGCCAAGCACCCGGCCGTCGAACAGTTCGACCTCTCGAGCGTGCACAGCGTGTTCTCGGGGGCCGCGCCCCTCGACGGGGAGACGGCCGAGACCGCCGGGCGACGCATCGGCGCGCGGTTCTACCAGGGCTACGGCATGAGCGAGCTCAGCCCCGTCTCGCACGCAATCCCCGGGAACTCGGACATGCCCGTCAGCTCGGTCGGCGTGCTCATTCCCAACTGCGACGCGAAGCTCGTCGATCCCGAGACCGGCGCCGAGCTCGAGGAGTACGGCGACGACGGTCTCACTGCGCCGGGCGAGATCTGGGTGCGCGGGCCGAACGTCATGCTCGGCTACCTGAACCGCCCCGACGCGACGGCCGAGACGCTCGACGCCGACGGCTTCCTGCACACCGGCGACATCGGCGTGCACCACGTCGACGGGTACTTCACGATCGTCGACCGGCTCAAGGAGCTCATCAAGTACCACGGGTACCAGATCGCCCCGGCGGAGCTTGAAGCCCTGCTGCTGGCGCATCCGAAGGTCCAGGATGCCGCGGTCATCGGCGTGCGCGACGACGAGGGCGAGGAGATCCCCAAGGCCTTCGTGGTGGCGGCTGCGGATGCCGGCCTGACGGCGGAGGACGTGATGAGCTTCGTCGCCGAGAACGTCGCTCCGCACAAGAAGGTGCGCCGGGTCGAGTTCATCGACGTCATCCCCAAGTCGACCTCGGGCAAGATCCTGCGGAAGGACCTGCGCGCGCGCGAGGCCGCGGCCTGACACACGACGAAGGGCGGGGCGTCTTGCGACGGCCCCGCCCTTCGTGGGTGCGGACTACGGTGCGATCAACGCACCGGACTGTGCGGCGGCCTCTTCGGCGCGCTCGTCCTCTTCCTTCTTGCCTCGGCGCTCATCGGCGGCCTCCTGCAGCGCCGACTTCGCCCGCAGCGGCGGCGTGCGGAAGAACAGCGACAGGACGAAGGCCAGCAGCACTACGCCCATCGCGGTCCAGTAGACCGTGGTGGCGGAGTTGTTGAACCCGACGAGGAACGGCTTCGTCAGCCGCGCATCCGCGCCCACCAGGAACGAGGTGTCGTCGAGGGTCGACCCGCCGATCGAGGTGTTCTCGTCACCCGCGGTGAAGCGGTCTTCGAGGGTGGTCGCCACCGTGTCGACGAAGGCGGCGCGATCCGTCCCGTTCGAGAAGTCGAGGCTGACCGTGCCGTCAGCGGCGACCCGCGCGACGGGCACCTGCTGCTGGATCTGCGTGGCGGCGGCCTGAACGGCCTGGGACACGGCGGCCTGCGTCGCCTGCGCCTGAGCGGCCGCGGGGATCTGGCCGGCGGCGACCTGCGCGGCGACGGCCTGGGTCGCGGCATCCGTCGCCTGCTGCACACCCTGCTGTGCCTGCTGCGTCACGGCCTGGGTGGTCTGCGCGACGATGGGGGTGTAGATCGACGACATGATCTTCTCGTTCGCCGGCGCCGACGACACGGTGGGGTCGAACGCCGCGTCGAGCGCGTCGGTCAGGGTGCCGCGGTCGGAGAACGATCCGATGATGTTCGAGGGCATCAGCGTGAACAGCAGCGACAGCAGCACCGCGGTGCCCAGCGTTCCACCGATCTGGCGGAAGAACGTCGAGCCGCTGGTGGCCACGCCCATGTCGCGCAGGCCCACCGAGTTCTGGCTGGCGATGGTCAGCGTCTGCATCAGCTGACCCAGACCCAGGCCGATCACGAGCATCGCGACGGCGACGTGCCAGTAGGGGCTGTCGTACTTGAGGAACGTCAGCAGGAAGAAGCCGAGCGACATCAGCGCCGTGCCCAGGATCGGGAACATGCGGTACCGGCCGGTGCGCGCGATGATCTGGCCGCTCGCGATCGAGGCGATCATGAGGCCGAGGATCATCGGCAGCATCTCGAAACCGCTCTGCGTCGGCGAGGAGCCGAGCACGAGCTGCAGGTACAGCGGCAGGGTCAGCATCGCGCCGAACATGCCGAAGCCGACGAGCACACCGATGATGGTGGCCATCGAGAAGGTCGGCGACCGGAAGAGCTTCAGCGGGATGAGCGCGTCGTCCTTCATCGCGGTCTCGGCGATGACGAAGGCCAGGATGCCGAGGGCGCCGATGACGTAGCAGGCGATCGCGATCGGCGAGCCCCAGCCCCAATCACGGCCCTGCTCGGCCACGAGCAGCAGCGGGACGAGCGCGACGATCACGGTCGTGGCGCCCCACCAGTCGATGCGCACGGAGTGCCGCGGCTGCTTCGGGATGTGCAGGAAGCGCCAGACGATCGCGAGCGCGACGATGCCGATCGGCACGTTGATGAGGAAGACCCAGCGCCATCCGGTGATGAACAGGATCTGGCTGGCGCCGGCGAACAGACCGCCGACGAGCGGGCCGATGACGCTCGAGATGCCGAAGACGGCCAGGAAGTAGCCCTGGTACTTCGCACGTTCGCGCGGGGCGAGGATGTCGCCCATGATGGCGAGCGGCATCGACATCAGGCCACCGGCGCCGAGGCCCTGGATGGCGCGGAACGCGGCGAGCTCGACCATCGAGGTCGAGAAGCTCGCGAGCACCGATCCGATGATGAAGATGAGGATGGCGATGAGGAACAGCGGGCGCCGACCGAAGATGTCGGAGAGCTTGCCGTAGATCGGCGTCGAGATGGTCGACACGATCAGGTAGGCCGTCGTGACCCAGGCCTGAAGGCTCAGGCCCTGCAGGTCGTCGCCGATCGTGCGGATCGACGTGCCCACGACCGTCTGGTCGAGGGCGGAGAGGAACATGCCGGCCATGAGGCCGAAGATCACGAACATGATCATGCGGTGCGTCATGACCGTGTCGGTCGCCCCGGTGGTGGGGGAGGCCGCACGGGCGCGTCTGGTTTGCGTGATGTCTGACATCGGGGCCTCTTCGAGAGAAGGCCTGGCGGACGGCTCGGGGTAGCTCAGTCGGGCGCCAGGTGTTTGCTAAAAGTCAACAAATAGTAGCGCTGTCCGGAGGCGTCCGTAACCACCCGCGGCTGTGGGGACCCTATGCGGGTGTTCGCGCCCGTGTTCGGCGCGGGGGATGGCGCCTCCACCGGTCACGAGAACAGGGGGATGCCATGGGAACAGGGCGATATCGCGGAGAACGGCCTGTTCTCGACGCGCGTCCTGTTCTCCACGCAGCGGGGCGCGGGGAGGGATCCTCGCAGGGGAAAAGACAAAACCCCCGCCATGTAGAAGCTAGGCGAGGGTTTCTGGGACCGTTGTAACGACGGTCCGTGTGGCTCCGACGGGCGTCGATCCCGTGACCTCACGATTTTCAGTCGTGCGCTCTACCAACTGAGCTACAGAGCCGAGCGACATGTCTGCCGCTTCCTAAACGAAAGGCCTCCTCGAAAGAAGGCCCGTCGCTGTGGAGCGACCCTGACGGGACTTGAACCCGCGACCTCCGCCGTGACAGGGCGGCACGCTAACCAACTGCGCTACAGGGCCATGCGTTTTAAATTGTACTTCACCGGAAAGTGACCCCAACGGGATTCGAACCCGTGCTACCGCCGTGAAAGGGCGGCGTCCTAGGCCGCTAAACGATGGGGCCGGATGAGCCTGAAACCTTGTGATTTCATCCTCGCTTGCCGACGACCGAGCCTACTTCACATCTTCGGAGATTGCCAATTCGGGGCGTGGCGTGCGGCTCCCGCGCGTGTCGAGGGCCCAGGATGGGCGGCGGCAGCGGGAACTCACCCTGTTGTACGTGTGACTCGTGTTGCTACTGTTGGCCGAGTTGCGACCGGTGAGATGAGGTATTCCCGTGACGCTCGAGCACCTCGACGAGACAGACGACTGCGGCTGCGCGCCCACGCCGGCCGAAAAGCGACGGTTGTGGCCGACGTTCGACCGCCGTGGCGCGCTGAAGTTCGGCGTGATGGGGGCCGTCGCCGTCGGTGCGTTCGGTGCCGCGGCATCCGGATTCAGTTCTCCCGCCGTCGCCGCCGACTACCCCTCGTGGGACGACGTGCAGGCGGCCAAGGCGAACGAATCCGCGAAGGCGGGTGAGATCGCCCGAATCCAGGGCCTCATCGCGCAGCTCCAGTCCGAGGTCGCGCGCACCCAGGCCGAGGTGCAGGCGCGCTCCGACGAGTACTTCACCGCGCAACAGGCCTACCTCGACGCCGACTACCGCGCGCAGCTGATCCAGACCCAGGCCGACGCCGAAGCCGCGAAGGCGACGGATGCCGCGACGAAGGCCGGCAAGGTCGCCGCGCAGCTGTACCGCTCGGGCGGAGACGACACCTCGCTCGACCTGTTCTTCTCGGGCTCGGCGGCCACGGCCGACGACCTGCTCGCCAAGCTCGGCACGATGGACAAGCTCCTCGAGCGCAACCGGTCGGTGTACGCCGCGGCCGTGACGGCCCGCGACAACGCGCAGCAGTTGAGCAACCAGGCCAACGACGCCCGCGCCGAGCGTGACCGTCTACAGAAGATCGCCGAAGACAAGATGGTCGCTGCGCAGCAGGCCGCTCAGGCCGCGCAAGACGCCCTGGCCGCGCAGCAGGCCAACCAGGTGACGCTCGAAGCGCAGCTCGCGGCCCTGCAGGACACCACGGCCAAGACGATCGCCGACTACCAGGCCGGCGTCGAAGCAGAACGCAAGGCCCGCGAGGAGCGCGAGCGTCAGGCCCGCGAAGAGGCCGAGCGCCGCGACCGCGAACGTCGCGAGCAGGAAGAGCGCGACCGCCAGAACGCTGCGAACAACAGCGGCGGTGGCGGCGGGGGCGGAAGCAGCAGCGGTGGCGGTGGCGGCGGAAGCAGCGGCGGCGGCGGTGGCGGTGGCGGTGGCGGTGGCGGCGGAAGCGTCGTCGGATCGGGCTGGGCTCGCCCGTCTTCCGCGTACACGACGTCGGGCTACGGCCCGCGCACCGGCCAGTGCACCGCCAGCTATTGCGCGAGCACCTGGCACCTCGGTCTCGATTTCGGCGCCAGCTGCTGGTCGCCCATCTACGCGGCCGCAGCCGGTCGCGTCACCTACGCCGGCCGCTACGGCGGCTTCGGCAACTACATCCGCATCCAGCACGACGACGGCTCGGGCACCGGATACGGACACATCGTCGACGGCGGCATCTACGTCTCGTACGGTCAGCGCGTCGGAGCGGGCGAGCAGATCGCCGCGACCGGACAGACCGGCAACTCCTTCGGCTGCCACCTTCACTTCGAGGTCTACCCCCCGTGGGGTGGGACCACCGATCCCGCGCCCTGGCTGCGCGATCGGGGCGTCTCGGTCTGACCGAGCCCACGAGAAAACCCCCGGTCGCAGGACCGGGGGTTTTCTCGTCTGCAGAAGATCAGAGGGTGTTCGGAGCCTCGCCCGAACCCTGCGTCTTGGTCTGAGCGTCGTGCTCGTCGAAGCGCGTGAAGGCCTCGGCCACGAGACGCTCGGCCTCGGCGGCATCCGCCCACTCGTCGACCTTGACCCACTTATTGGGCTCGAGGTCCTTGTAGTGCTCGAAGAAGTGCGAGATCTCCTTCTTGGTCCACTCGTCGATGTCATCGACGTCCTGGATGTGGTCCCAACGCGGGTCCTTGGCGAGCACGGCCACGACCTTGTCGTCGCCGCCGGCCTCGTCGCTCATCTTCAGCACGCCGACCGGGCGCACCTTGGCGAGGATGCCGGGGTGCAGATCGCGGTCGAGCAGCACCAGCACGTCGAGCGGGTCGCCGTCTTCGCCGAGGGTGTTCTCGAAGAAGCCGTAGTTGGCCGGGTAGCCGAACACCGTGTAGAGGATGCGGTCGAGGTAGACGCGGCCGGTGCCGTGGTCGACTTCGTACTTCACGCGGCTTCCGCGGGGGATCTCGATGACGGCGTCGAAAGCGCCCATACTCGTGCTCCTTAGATCTGTGGATTTCCGCGGCCCAGCCTAGTCGGGCGGGCGCGCGACGCCCACGCGGAACCAGACCGCAGGAGTTCGCGGTCGACGAGGGCTGACCAGACGCGGTGTCGGGGCGTCACCGCCGGGAACTCCTGCGTCATGTCATGGGCGGCGCAGGCGGCGGCGCCGCGGCCCGGCGATAGCGTGGAGACATGGATCACCGCCCCGGCCTCGACCCGTCCGTCGCCGAGGTGCGCCGTGCCGTGCGCGCGGCGCTCGACGAGATCGAGGGCACCGTCGTCGTCGCTCTGTCGGGTGGGCCCGACTCGCTCGCCCTGGCGCGGGCGACCGCCTTCGAAGCTGCGCGCCGCGGCGTCCGGGCCGAAGCGGTGGTGATCGACCACGGTCTGCAGGAGGGGTCGGATGCCGTGGCCCGGCGCGCCGCCGACGCCGCCCGATCCTTCGGGCTCGACGCCCGGGTCGTCCGCGTCGAGGTCGTGGCGGGGGAGGGCCCCGAGGCCGACGCGCGAGCCGCGCGCTACGCCGGGCTCGCCCGGGCCGCGGAGGAGATCGGCGCGGATGCCGTGCTGCTCGGCCACACGCTCGACGATCAGGCCGAGACGGTGCTGCTCGGACTCGCCCGCGGATCGGGCACGGCGAGCCTGGCGGGAATGGCTCCCCGGCGCCGCGACGAGACCGGACCCACCTGGGTGCGCCCGCTGCTGGGGGTGCGTCGCCGCACGACCGTCGCGGCGTGCGCCGCCGAGGGTCTCGAGCCGTGGACCGACCCGCACAACGCCGATCCGACGTTCTCGCGCGTGCGGGTGCGGGAGCGCGTGCTCCCGGTGCTCGAAGCCGAGCTCGGCCCCGGGGCGGCCGAAGCGCTCGCGCGCACCGCCGAGCAGCTGCGCGAAGACGCCGTCGCGTTCCAGGAGATGATCGACGAGACGATCGAAGACATCGTCGAGCACGCCGAGGCGGGGATCTCGATCTCGGTGGCGGCCCTCGCCGCGAACCCCGCCGCGCTGCGCAACCGGATCATCCGCTACGTGGCCGACAGCGAATTCGGGGTCTCTCTCTCGCGCACCCAGACCCTCGAGGTCGCCCGGCTCGCGACCGACTGGCGCGGTCAGGGGCCGATCGACCTGCCCGGGTGCCTGGCCCGCCGGGTCGGCGCCCGCATCGAACTGGTCGCGCGGGCATGACCCCGGTGACGGTCGGATTGTGAGCGTGCTGTCCTCCCGCGAATCGGCGGAGCTGGCGGAACTCCGTGAACGGGTGTACGGCCCGCCGTCGCCCGAACCGGTCCTTCCCGCGACCATCCATCGCCTGCAGGAGCTGGAGCAGCGCGAGTCCGCGGGCGAACCGGAGCCCGTCCCCGACGAGGTGCCGTCCCCTCCGCCCGCGGAGCCACTCGCCGCACGGGAAAAGGAGGCGCCGGAGAGCTCGGCCGTGAAGCCGCGGCGCCGACGGTCGCTCGTCGCCCTCATCGTCGGCGCGGTCGCGATCTTCGTCGCCGGTGCTGCCGCGGGTGGTCTCTTCACTGCCCGGCCGGGCGACGGGGGCATCCCGGAACTGGAGTGGGCCCAGGCATCGGAAGACGTGATCTTCTCGACGATCAGCGGGCAGGACCCGAGCGCGGGACTCGAGCCCGATTCGGTCCGCTTCATCGCGAACGTGGAGAACACCCTCCTGTACATCGGCCATCAGGCCGGGACGACGAACGTGTGCCTCGTCGTGATCACCACGATCGAGCCGCGACCCTCCGTCACCTGCGGCACCACGGGTGTGACCGCGGAGGTCCGCGACGACTTCCTCGTCGAGGTCGGGCCCGTCGACGACGGCTTCCGCGCGCGGATCGGGCCGGAACTCACCGAGCACCGCCTCTCGGCGAGCGTCACCGCCTTCTACATCCCCGCCCCGAAGGTGTGAGGGGGGTCGCCCGGGCGGCGATGGCGAATCCGCCGACGTAGACTTTCCCAATGCGCGCGGCCGACATCTCCGACGACATCAGCGAAGTCCTCCTCACCGAGGAGCAGATCCACGGAAAGCTCGCCGAACTGGCGACGCAGGTGGCCGCCGACTACGAGGGGCGCGACGTCGTCCTCGTGGGCGTGCTGAAGGGCGCGGTCATGGTCATGGCCGACTTCGCCCGTCACCTGCCGATGCACGTGTCGATGGACTGGATGGCCGTCTCGTCGTACGGCGCCTCGACCCGCTCGAGTGGTGTCGTGCAGATCCGCAAAGACCTCGACACCGACATCACCGGCAAGCACGTGCTGATCGTCGAGGACATCATCGACTCCGGACTCACCCTCAGCTGGCTGCTCGAGAATTTCGCGTCGCGCGGAGCCGAGTCGGTCGAGGTGCTCGCTCTTCTGCGCAAGCCCGAGGCCATGAAGGTCGAGGTCGACTGCCGCTACGTGGGCTTCGACATCCCCAACGACTTCGTCATCGGCTACGGCCTCGACTACGCCGAGCGCTACCGCAACCTGCGCGACGTCGCGGTGCTCGCACCGCACGTCTACTCCTGAGGCCGAACGCCCGAAGGGGCCGGCTGGACACCGGCATCCGGCATCCGGGGTACGCCCACGACGAACGCACAGGCCCGGCATAGTCCTCGCGCGTTAGCCTGATGCGACCGCTTTTCTGCGGAGCACACGAAAGGGCTGGGCTCGCCCACCATGAATTTCAAGAAGATCACGCGTAATCCGATCGTCTACGTTCTGCTGGTCGGTCTGCTTCTGGTCATCGGTTTCTCGCTCATCTCCAACCTCAGCGGCGCCCGTCAGGTGTCGACCAAGGAGGGTCTGGAGCTCCTCAAGGGCGGCACCGTGACCCAGGCGGTCACGAACGATCCCGACCAGCGTGTCGATCTGACGCTGTCGACGCCCTTCGAGGGCGCGAACGACGTGCAGTTCTACTTCAGCCAGGCGCGCGCCAGTGAGGTCGCCAGCGCGATCGACTCGGCGAACCCCTCCGACGGCTTCAACGACGTCGTGCCCAAGCCCAGCTGGTTCGACGGCTTCCTCGGGCTGATGCTCCCGCTCGTGCTGCTCGGTCTGCTCTTCTGGTGGCTGCTCTCCAGCGCCCAGGGCGGCGGCAGCAAGGTCATGCAGTTCGGCAAGTCGCGCGCGAAGCTCGTGACGAAGGAGACGCCGACCGTCACCTTCCAAGACGTCGCGGGCTCCGACGAGGCGATCGAAGAGCTCGACGAGATCAAGGAGTTCCTCAAGGACCCGAAGAAGTTCGAAGAGGTCGGTGCCCGCATCCCCAAGGGCGTGCTGCTGTACGGCCCTCCGGGAACCGGTAAGACCCTGCTCGCGCGCGCCGTCGCCGGCGAGGCGGGCGTGCCGTTCTACTCGATCTCGGGTTCGGACTTCGTCGAGATGTTCGTCGGCGTCGGCGCCAGCCGCGTGCGCGACCTGTTCAACCAGGCCAAGGAGAGCTCCCCGGCCATCATCTTCATCGACGAGATCGACGCCGTCGGCCGCCACCGCGGCGCCGGCATGGGCGGCGGTCACGACGAGCGTGAGCAGACGCTCAACCAGATGCTCGTCGAGATGGACGGCTTCGACCCCAAGGTCAATGTCATCGTGATCGCGGCCACCAACCGCCCCGACATCCTCGACCCCGCGCTGCTGCGCCCGGGCCGCTTCGACCGGCAGATCGGCGTGGACGCGCCCGACCTCAAGGGTCGTCAGCGCATCCTCGAGGTGCACGGCCGCGGCAAGCCGCTGTCGGACTCGGTCGACCTCGAGGTCGTCGCACGCAAGACGCCCGGCTTCACCGGTGCCGACCTCGCGAACGTGTTGAACGAGGCGGCGCTGCTCACCGCGCGCTCGAACGCGCAGCTCATCGACAACCGCGCCCTCGACGAGGCCATCGACCGCGTCATCGCCGGTCCCCAGCGCCGCACGCGCGTGATGAAGGACAAAGAGAAGCTGATCACCGCGTATCACGAGGGCGGCCACGCCCTCGCTGCGGCGGCCATGAACCACACCGACCCCGTCACCAAGGTCACGATCCTCCCGCGCGGCAAGGCGCTGGGCTACACGATGGTGCTGCCGCTCGACGACAAGTACTCCATCACCCGCAACGAGCTGCAAGACCAGCTGACCTACGCGATGGGCGGCCGCGTCGCCGAGGAGATCGTGTTCCACGACCCCACCACGGGCGCGTCGAACGACATCGAGAAGGCCACCAGCATCGCCCGCAAGATGGTCACCGAGTACGGCATGACCAACGAGGTCGGCCCGGTCAAGCTCGGCTCGTCGTCGGGCGAGGTGTTCATGGGCCGCGACATGGGACACGGCCGGGACTTCTCGGAGCGCATCGCCGAGCGCGTCGACGCGCAGGTGCGCGCTCTCATCGAGCAGGCGCACAACGAGGCCTACGAGGTCATCAACGCCAACCGCGAGGTTCTCGACCGTCTGGCTCTCGAACTGCTCGAGAAGGAGACCCTCGACCACCTCGAGCTCGCCGAGATCTTCAAGGACGTCAAGCGTCTGACGCCGCGCCCGCAGTGGCTGTCGTCGGGCGATCGCCCGGTCTCGACCCAGCCTCCGGTCGAGGTCCCCCGTCGCCAGGCTCCCGCCGGCATCGCGGCATCCGCCGAAGCGGAGTCGCAGGCGACGGCTCAGGCGCAGCACCGTCCGAGCGGACAGACGCGCCCGGCAACCGCCTGAGGCGCCGTGGCCGTCGATCGAGAGCGCGTCGCCGCTCTGGTACGTGAGTTGCTGGAGGCGATCGGGGAAGACCCCGACCGCCCCGGCCTCCGCCAGACCCCGACGCGTGTCGCCGACTCCTGGGCGGAGTTCTTCTCCGGCGTGAACCAGGATGCCGGGGAGCCCTTGTGGCACACCATCTCGGTGTCGCAGGGACCTGCGCCCGACACGCTGCCCTCGGGCGCGGTGATGCTGCGCGACATCGCGTTCCGGTCGATGTGCGAGCACCATCTGCTCCCGTTCCGCGGCCGCGCGCACGTCGCCTACCTGCCGGGCGAAGAGGTCGTGGGTCTCGGGGCTCTGCCCCGGGTCATCGACATCCTCGCCGCCCGTCCGCAGGTGCAGGAGCGACTGGGGGAGCAGGTGGCGGATGCCATCGCCTCGGCCCTCGACGCGCGTGGCGTACTCGTGGTGCTCGATGCGACGCACGAGTGCGTGACGATGCGGGGAGGGCGCCAGCTCGACGCGTCGACCGTGACGATCGCCGCGCGCGGCGTGTACGTCGAGCCCGCCGCCCGATCCGAGCTGGTCGCTCTGATCGGGGCGCGCGCGTGACCCTCATCATGGGGATCGTCAACGTCACCCCCGACTCGTTCAGCGACGGGGGCCGCTACATCGACCCCGACGTCGCGATCGCCCACGCGCGGAGCCTGCGCGGCCAGGGCGCCGATCTCCTCGACATCGGCGGCGAGTCGACGCGCCCGGGGGCATCGCGCGTGGCCCCGCGGGTCGAGCAGCAGCGCGTGCTCCCGGTCGTCGAGGCACTGGCCGCCGAGGGCGCGTGGGTCAGTATCGACACGATGAACGCCTCGACGGCCGCCGCCGCGGCGCGAGCGGGTGCGCGGCTGATCAACGACGTCTCGGGCGGCCTCGCCGACCCCGAGATGCTCTCCGCCGTCGCCGGAACCGACGCCGAGATCGCCCTGGGGCACTGGCGCGGCCCGTCGGCCGAGATGTACGCGCGGGCGGACTACGCCGACGTCGGTCGAGAGGTGGCCGCCGAACTGGCCGAGCGGGTCGAGGCGGCGCGCGCAGCCGGCATCGATCCGGCGCGCATCGTCGTCGACCCGGGCATCGGCTTCGGCAAGCGCGGGGCGCAGAACTGGCAGACGCTGCGCGCGCTGCCGCACCTCGTCGCGTCGGGGTACCGCGTGCTCGTCGGCACGAGTCGGAAGCGATTCCTCGGCGACGCGCTCGGCGACGACGCCGATCTCGCCCGCCGAGATCTGGCCACCGCCACGACCAGCGTCCTGGCGGCGCGCGACGGCGCCTGGGCCGTGCGCGTGCACGACGTACCGACCACCCGCGACGCGCTCGCCGTCGCCCGCGCTTGGGAGGCTTGATGGATGCCGCTGACCGCATCACACTGACGGGGGTGCGGGCCGTGGGCTTCCACGGCGTGTATCCCGACGAGAAACGCGACGGACAGGAGTTCGTCGTCGACGCTGCGCTCGACCTGTCGCTGCGTCGCGCGGCCGAGACCGACGACGTGGTCGACACCGTCCACTACGGCGAGCTCGCCGAACGCCTTGTCGCCGTCGTCGAGGGGGAGCCGGTCGACCTCATCGAGACGCTCGCGCAGCGCCTCGCCGACGAGGTGCTGACCGACCGACGCGTCGAGACCGTCACGATCACGGTCCACAAACCGAAAGCGCCCATCACGGTGCCGTTCGGCGACGTGTCGGTGACGATCACGAGGGGGCGGTCGTGAACGTGCGTCTGGCCCACGGCCTCGACGCGGCTCCGCGCTCGACGCCCGTGCCCGCGGTGGTCGCCCTCGGCGCCAACCTCGGCGAGCGCGCCGAGACACTCGCCGCCGCCGTCGACGAGCTGCGGCGCTTGACCCTCACCTCGGACGTGCGGGTGTCGCACCCCATCGAGACGGTCGCGGTGACCCTCGACGGCGAGGACGAGGACGCCCCCCGCTACCTCAACGCGGTCGCGGTGCTGCAGACGCGGCTCTCGCCCGCCGAGCTGCTGGCGTCGCTGCACCGCATCGAGGCGCGCCACGGTCGCGTGCGTCGCGAGCGGTGGGGCGATCGCACGCTCGATCTCGACCTGATCGCGTACGGAGACGAGATGATCGACCGCGACGACCTGGTCGTACCGCATCCCCGGGCGCACGAGCGCGAGTTCGTCCTCGCGCCGTGGGTGCAGATCGATCCGGATGCCGAGATCCCGGGCCGCGGCCGCGTCGCCGACCTGCTCGCCGGACTCCGGGGGAGCGACCGATGAAGCGTACGGGAGCCGGCATCCTGATCATCGCCGTCATCATCGGGCTCGTCTGCGGCTTCGTCCTCGACACCGCGCTGACGGCCATGGGGCGCGCGACGTTCTCGCCGGCCGTGAGCCTGCCCACGATCCTCGCGTTGCTGGGCGCGGTCATCGTGGTGCTCGCGGTGCCGGTCTTCCGCGCGAGCCGCGGTCGCAGCGAGCGGCGCATCGACCCGTTCCGGGCGCTGCGCATCGCGATGCTCGCCAAGGCGTCGTCGCTGCTGGGGGCTGCGGCGGCGGGGTTCGCGCTCGGCCTGCTTGCCTTTCTGCTGAGCCGTCCGGTGACGCCATCGGTAGGCTCGATGGGGACGATCATCGCGACGCTCGTGTGCGCTGTCGTCCTGGTCGTCGCGGGACTCGTGGCCGAGCAGCTGTGCACCATCCGGAAGGACGACGATGACGACACCCCCGGAGACCTCCCCGCCGGCCCCGTCGGGATCTGACGCCCCCGCGTCCTCGCCGGAGGCGGTGACGCAGGGTGCCGTGCTGAGCGAGCGCACCTACGACCGCATCCTCGAGCCTCGTTCGGAGCGACGGCTGCCGCTCGGCGACGGCACCTGGTACCAGCTCGCGCGGGCCTACGTACGGGTGCAGCTCATCTCGCAGGGTGCGGTGTTCGTCCTGGTGGCCGCCGCGGCGCTCGTCGCGCAGCTGCTCACCGGGGTGATGTGGCAGTGGATCCCCGCGGGAGTGATCCTGCTCGTCACCGCCATCGGGCTGATCATCACGCCGCGGCAGGCGCGATCGGTCGGGTACCAGTTGCGCGACGACGACCTGGTCTTCCGTCGCGGCATCCTGTGGCAGCGCGTCGTGGCCGTGCCCTACGGCCGCATGCAGCTCGTCGACATCACCCACGGGCCGCTCGATCGCGGCTTCGGCATCGCGCAGCTCAAGCTCGTGACCGCCGCCGCCTCGACGGGCGTCACGATCCCCGGGTTGACGCAGGAGGCGGCCGAGCACCTGCGCGACACCCTCGTCGCTGTCGCCGAGACCCGTCGGACCGGCCTGTGAGCGACCCGGCACCTCCGGCCGGCCCCCCGAGTGGCCTGACGCCGCCGAGCCCCGTGGGCGCGCCGGGCGCCGACGCCCGTCCGCCCGCAGCCGCCCCGGCCGCCGCCGCCCGTCCGTCGGGCCCGCTCCCAGCGGTGCCGCGCGTCAGCGTGCGATCGCCGTACAGCGACGGCGAGTGGCACCGGCTGCATCCGCTGACGCCCCTGTTGCGCGGCGGTCTCTCACTGCTCGTCATCATCGGAGTGCTCGTCGCCAACCTCCGGGAACGGTTGATCGAGTGGTTCTTCCCGGTCGTCACCGAGCTGCCTCCCGGCGGCATGCCGCCCGACCCGGTCGACTTCCTGTTCTCCCACAATCTGATCCTCATCGCGGGTGGGGTCGCTCTCGCCGTGGTGCTCGTGCTGCTGGCGCTCTTCCGCCTGTCGTGGCGGTTCCACACCCTGCGCATCGGCGACGACGACGTCGAGGTGCGTTCGGGCGTCCTCTTCCGCACACATCGGCGCGCCCCGCTCGATCGGGTGCAGGGCGTGAACCTCACGCGCCCGATGCTCGCCCGTCTGCTGGGGCTCGCCAAACTCGAGGTCGTCGGCGCGGGCCTCGACGCGAACGTGAAGCTCGAGTACCTCTCGGGCAAGGACGCCGAGGCGATCCGCGGCGACATCCTCCGCCTCGCTTCCGGTCGGCGGCTCGCCGAAGCGCGCGAGGCGGGCAGCGAGCGGTCGTCACTCGTGCGCCAGGCGGCCGAGGCTGTCGGCTCCGGGTTGCAGGGCATCGTCGACGGTGAGGACTTCTCCGACGCCGAGCCGCAGAGCATCGTGCGCATCCCCCTGGGGCGCCTGGTGGCCTCTCGCGTGCTGAGCGGGTCGACGATCGTGCTCATCGCCCTCGTGGTCGGGATCATCGTGGCAGCGTCGGTGTCGACGCTGTGGCTGTTGTTCACCGTCGTCCCGATGTTCCTCGCCTTCGGTGCGTATTACGTGCGCTCGGTCGCCCGGGGGCTCCGGTATTCGATCGCCCCCACCCCGGACGGCGTGCGCGTCACCTTCGGGCTGTTCACCACGGTGTCCGAGATCGTCCCGCCGGGCCGCGTGCACGCCATCGAGGTGCGTCAGCCGCTGATGTGGCGCCCCTTCGGATGGTGGTCGGTCTCGATTAACCGCCTCTCGGGCCGCGCGTCCACCGACACCAGCAACGACCAGCTGGCCGCAGTGCTGCCCATCGGCACCCGCGCCGACGTCGAACGGGTGTTGGGGATCTTCGCGCCGGGGCTGTCGGACGACGAATGGACACTCGTGTTCCGCGACGGCATCCTGGGTCCGGTGGAGAACGACCCCTACGTCACGACCCCTCGCCGCGCGCGGTGGCTGCGGCCCTTCTCATGGCGTCGCAACGGCCTGCTCGTGACAGCCGATGCCCTGCTGATGCGCCGCGGGTGGATCTGGCGCTCGCTGAGCGTGCTGCCCCTGGCCCGGTTGCAGTCCGTGGGGCTGCAGCAGGGTCCGATCGCGCGCGCCGCGGGAACCGCGACCGTGACCGGACACGTCATCGCCGGCAATGTGCAGACCTCGATCGGCGCGATCGACCGCGCCGACGCGCTGGAGATGTTCGCGCGCGCGGCGCGAGGCGGCGTCGCCGCCGCGGCCACCGATCGCACTCACCGGTGGGCCGGATGAGCGGCGGTCGCGACGGGCGCTTGGGCGTCGGGGTGATCGGCGCGGGACGCGTCGGCCCGGTGATCGCGGCCGCCCTCGCCGGTGCCGGGCATGCGCTCACGGGGATCACCTCGGGCTCCGACGACGACCGCGTCGAAGCGATCCTGCCGGGTTTGCCGGTGCTGGCGGCCGACGAGGTCGTACGCCGCAGCGAACTCGTGGTGATCGCCGTTCCGCATGACGAGCTCGCAGGCCTCGTCGCCGGACTCGCCGAGATGGGTGCCTGGCAGCCCGGTCAGCTCGTGCTGCACACCAACCCCGCGTACGGTTCGCGCGTACTGGATCCGGCCGCCCGCCTCGGCGCGATCCCGCTCGCCATCCACCCGGCGATCGTCTTCACCGGGGTCTCGTCGGTCGACCTGCGCCAGCTCGCCCAGTCGTATGCCGCGGTGACGGCCCCCGCTCCGGTGCTCCCGATCGCGCAGGCCCTGGCCGTCGAGCTCGGGTGCGAGCCCGTCGTCGTGGCGGAGGACGACCGTGCGACGTATGCGGAGGCGATCGCGACGGCCACAGAGTTCTCGCGCTCGATCGTGCGCCAGTCGTCGGAGCTCCTCAGGCGCGTCGGCGTCGAGAACCCCGGCGGATACCTGTCGGCCCTGGTGCGTTCCAGCGTCGACCAGGCGCTCGTGGAGGGCGCCGGGCGGGGCGGACTCGTCGGCGACGCTACGATCGACGAATGATCCGCACCCTCGAGGATCTGCGCACCCGACTCGGCGAGATCCGAGGCGCAGACCGATCCTCCGGCGGCCCCCGCGTCGCGCTCGTCTCGACTCTGGGCGCCCTGCACGACGGCCACATCGACCTCATCCGTGAGGCGCGCGCGCAGGCCGAGGTCGTCGTCGTCTCGACGTTCGTCAACCCGCTGCGCTTCCGCACCGCAGACGACACCGCGCGCTACCCGCGCTCGCCGGAGGCCGATGAGATCGTGCTGCGCGATCTCGGTGTGGACGTGGTCTTCGCCCCGAGCGCGAGCGAGTTCCTGCCCGCCGGCACCGCCACGACCCGCGTCTCGGCGGGCGATGTGGGCCTGCGCTACGAGGGCCGGGTGCGTCCGTTCTACTTCGACGGCGTGCTCACGGTGGAGGCGAAGCTGTTCCACCTCGTGCGGCCCGACGTCGCCGTCTACGGGGAGCGCGATCTGCAGCGGATCTTCCTCGTGCGCAAGATGGTGCGCGATCTCGACTTCGCCGTGTCGGTCGCGACCGTGCCGACCGTGCGGACCGACGACGGGCTGCCCGTCTCGAGCCGTGTGACGCTGCTCGAGCCGGCGGACCGCCGCGCGGCGGCGGCCCTGCCCCGGGCCTTGGAGGCCGCGGCGTCCAACGCCGACCTCGGGGTCGACGCGTGCATCGCGGCGGCGCAGTCGTCGCTGATGGGCGAGGCGCGCATCACGCTCGAGTACCTCAGCGTCGTGGATACCGAGACGTTCCTGCCCGTCGACGAAGGCCACCACGGCCGGGCGTTCGCCCTGATCGCCGCGACCGTGGGCGGGCACCGCTTCATCGACAACGCGGAGATCTCGCTGCGCTGACCTCTGGCCGGTCAGCGCCGGGACGTCGGTGGGCCACGGGGCCCTCGAGCGCGGCGAATAGACTGGAGCAGACCCCGAGGAGCCTTTCTGATGACCGACGCGCCCGCGAACGACGCCGCCGAACCGACCGAAGACGAGGTCTTCGAACAGAAGGCGGTACGCCTGGCCAAGCGCGAGCGTCTGCTCGCCGAGCGCACGGACGCCGCGGGTGGGCCCTACCCGGTCAGCGTTCCGATCACGACGACCATCCCCGAGCTGCGCGCGCGCTTCGGCGACCTCGAGGCGGGAGCCGAGACCGGTGAGACCGCCGGCGTCGCGGGCCGCGTCGTGTTCAGTCGCAACACCGGCAAGCTCTGCTTCGCCTCGCTGCAGGCCGGCGACGGCAGCCGCATTCAGGCGATGGTGTCGCTCGCCAGCGTGGGCGAGGAGTCGCTGCAGGCGTGGAAGGAGCTCGTCGACCTCGGCGACCACGTGTTCGTCTCGGGCGAGGTGATCTCGAGCCGCCGCGGCGAGCTGTCGATCATGGTCGCCGAGTGGAGCATCGCGGCCAAGGCCGTTCTGCCCCTTCCGAACCTGCACACCGAGCTGAGCGAAGAGAGCCGCGTGCGCAGCCGTTTCCTCGACCTGATCGTGCGCGACCGTGCGCGCGAGACCGTGCTGGCCCGCGCCAAGGTCAACGCGAGCCTGCGTCGCACCTTCACCGAGCGCGACTTCGTCGAGGTCGAGACCCCCATGCTGCAGGTGCAGCACGGTGGCGCGAGCGCGCGCCCGTTCACGACCCACTCGAATGCGTTCGACACCGAGCTGTTCCTGCGCATCGCGCCCGAGCTGTTCCTCAAGCGCGCCGTCGTCGGCGGCATCGACCGCGTGTACGAGATCAACCGCAACTTCCGCAACGAGGGCGCCGACTCCACGCACAGCCCCGAATTCGCGATGCTCGAGGCCTACCAGGCCTACAGCGACTACAACGGCATCGCCGATCTGACCCAGACGCTCATCCAGGACGCCGCGATCGCGGTCGCCGGCTCCACCACCGTGACCTGGGCCGACGGGACGGAGTACGACCTGGGCGGGCAGTGGGACCGCATCTCGATGTACGACTCGTTGTCTGCGGCATCCGGTCACGAGATCACCCCCTCGACCTCGCTGGATGAACTGCGCGCTGTCGGCGCCGAGGCCGGGGTCGACGCGCCCCCGCACGAGACGCACGGCAAGTGGGTCGAAGAGCTGTGGGAGCACTTCGTCAAGGGTGGCCTGACCCGACCGACCTTCGTCATGGACTTCCCGCTCGACACGAGCCCGCTCGTGCGCGAGCACCGCTCGATCGCCGGAGTCGTGGAGAAGTGGGACCTGTACGTCCGCGGCTTCGAGCTCGCGACCGGGTACTCGGAGCTGATCGACCCCGTCATCCAGCGCGAGCGGTTCGTGGAGCAGGCGAAGCTCGCCGCGCGCGGTGACGACGAGGCGATGCCGATCGACGAGGAGTTCTTGCGGGCGCTCGAGCACGGCATGCCGCCGACCGGTGGAATGGGCATGGGCATCGATCGTCTGCTGATGGCGATCACCGGTCTCGGAATCCGCGAGACGGTGATGTTCCCGCTCGTGAAGTAGGCCGCTCGAACACCCACTCGGGCAGGCGGCCTCCGTCGATCATGCTCAGCATGATGCCGCTGAGGCCATGAGCGCTGTCGATGTCGAGCGCGTGCTCAGCGTAGGTGGCGGCGTGCGTCGAGCGCCCCACCGCCCAGGCGAGCCATGCGCACGCCGAGAGCGATCCCGGGCGACGACGTGACGGCACGGTCGCGGCGACGAGGCGGCACAACGCCAGCGCGCGGTGCAGGCGGTCCGGATCGGGGTGTGCCCCCTCGCCCCACATGGGGCGTGCGAGGTCTTCGGGGAACGCGGCGCCCGCGTGGTACGCCGTCTGAGCGCCCAGCACGGCGTATCCGTCGCGGATGTCGCCCGCCCACTGCATGAGGGCGACGTCGCGCAACGACGGGCGCTCGAGGCAGAACGAGACGGCGGCGAGCTCGCGCGGCGTCAGCTCCGACGGGGCGCGCGAGATCGCGTCTTCGAAGAGAAGGGGCGGTTCGGCCAGCAGCGACGCCGTGGCCGTGGCGACGGCGACCCGATCGAGGGGCAGGCGGCGGCGTTCCGCCACCGTTCCGAGCACGTGCTCCATCGCGTCGATCGCCTCGGCCACGACCTCCGTGAGGTCGTCGTCGACCCCGGGCAGTTCGGCGGCGGCGTACTGGTCGTCGTCGATGCGGGCGTCGGGCAGCCCGGCCTGCGACTCGTCGATCTCCGGGAGCGGATACGGCCCGGTCGGCGACGGTGCGCGGTGATCGTCCCACCCGTCGGCACCGACGATCAGAGCCTCGGTGATGCGCAGGCCGCAGATCTCGGCTCGCGCGATGGTCGCGTCGACGAGCGGGCCGTGCGCCGACGCGGCCGCCTCGGCGAGGGGCTCGTCGGCGTAGACGACGACGGCCACGGCATCGGCCGTCGCGACCTTGCAGGCCATGCCGATCACGGTGGAGGCCACGCTGACGCAGGCGGTGGGGTCGCTGCTCGGGGGCAGGTCGACGCGCATCGCGCCGAGCGAGCGTCCGCGGGCGAACGGCACGAGCACGAGGCTCCGGCGCGGAACGCACCCGAGCAGGTGGGGGACGAGGGAGAGGAACGAGGCGGGCGTGGACGCGGGGACGATGGTGGTCATGGGCACGAGAGTGCCGGGATGCGCGGGGCGCGCGCGGCGGTGGATACCTCGATCGTGGACGAATCCACCGAACCCGCTCCTGGGGAGAAGGGGGAGCCGGCCGGATGTCGGAGCACCGCGGGTATCCTGGACACATGGACGAGACCTGGACCGCGATGCTGTGGGCGATCCTGCCGACCCTCGTGGTGTCGGTGGTCTTCTTCTTCATCCTCCGCAACGTCATCCGCATGGATCGCACCGAGCGCAAGGCCTACGCCCGCATCGAGGCGCAGGAGCGCGCCAAGCGCGGTCTCCCGCCGGTCGCGCGCGCCGGCGACGGACCCGCGAACTGACACCGGCGCGGCCCCGTGTCGGGGGCCGTCGCTACGCTGGGTGCACAACCCGCCCAGGAGGATCCGTGATCAACGCCACGTTCGACGCGAGCTGGCTCGTCATCACGCTGTTCGTCGTCGACCTCGTGGTGCGCATCGCCGCCATCATCATCGTGCCGCGCAACCGCCGCCCGACGGCCGCCATGGCGTGGTTGCTGGCGATCTACTTCATCCCGTTCGTCGGGGTCTTCCTGTTTCTGCTGATCGGAAACCCGCGTCTGCCGCGCAAACGGCGACGCAAGCAGGCGGCCATCAACGAGTACATCCACGACACCAGCGCCTCGCTCGAGTTCGGCACGCTGCGCCCCAACGCCCCGCAGTGGTTCCGCTCGCTCGTGAGCCTCAATCGCAACCTGGGAGCCATGCCGATCGCCGGCGACAACGCCGCGACCCTCATCTCCGATTACCAGCAGAGCCTGGATGCCATGGCCGACGCGATCCGCGAGGCGAAGCGGTACGTGCACGTGGAGTTCTACATCCTGCAGTCCGACGAGTCGACCGACAACTTCTTCCGTGCCCTCGAGGAGGTCGCGGAGCGCGGTGTGATCGTGCGGGTCCTGATGGATCACTGGGCCAACCGCGGCAAACCGCATTACAAGCGCACGATGCGCCGCCTCGACGCGATGGGCGCGCACTGGCACCTCATGCTGCCCGTGCAGCCGCTGCGCGGCCGGTACCAACGTCCCGACCTGCGCAATCACCGCAAGCTGCTCGTCATCGACGGCGACGTCGCCTACATGGGTTCGCAGAACGTGACCGACTCGTCGTACAACCTGCGCAAGAACATCCGTCGGGGGCTGCACTGGGTCGACCTCATGGTGCGCGTGCAGGGCCCCGTGGTCGCGAGCATCAACGCCGTCTTCCTCTCCGACTGGTACAGCGAGACCGACGAGACCCTCCGCCACGAGATCGACTTGTTCAGCGTGACCTCGGGCCCGGGCGATCTCGACTGCCAGATCGTGCCGTCGGGCCCCGGCTTCGACTTCCAGAACAACCTCAAGCTCTTCCTCGGACTGCTCTTCGCCGCCCAGCGGAAGATCATCATCGTCAGCCCGTACTTCGTTCCTGACGAGGCGCTGCTGCTCGCCATCACGACGGCATGCCAGCGCGGCGTGCACGTGGAGCTGTTCGTCTCCGAAGAGGGCGACCAGGCGATGGTCTACCACGCGCAGCGCAGCTACTACGAAGCTCTGCTGGGTGCCGGCGTGGTCATCTGGATGTACCGCAAGCCGTTCATCCTGCACAGCAAGAGCGTCACGATCGACGACGAGGTCGCCGTCATCGGCTCGAGCAACATGGACATGCGCTCGTTCGGTCTGAATCTCGAGGTGTCGATGCTCGTGCGGGGCGAGGAGTTCGTGCGCGACATGCGCGCGGTCGAAGACGTGTATCGAGGGCTCAGCCGCCAGCTCACCGTCGAGGAGTGGCGTCACCAGCCGCTGCGCTCGACGATCCTCGACAACCTCGCGCGCCTCACCTCGGCCCTCCAATGACCGCCCGAGGGTGCGCCGCGTCGACGCGCCCGCGGGCAGGACACACCCCGCTTCGCCGACGCCGTCCAGGAAACTCCGCCATCATGGGCGCAACTCGCCCCCGGAGGTTCTCATGTCCCGTCCCCGTCTGACGCTCATCGCCGTGATCGGCGCCGGTCTGCTCGCGGCCGGAGCCCTCACCGGCTGCGCCACGGCCGCATCGACGCCGGGTTCGACCCCCTCGTCGTCATCGACTCCGGATGCCGAGGGCACGGCATCCGCCGACTCGATCCAGGCCGGCTGGCTCGAGGGGGGCGGCGCGATCGCCCTGGTGACGCTCGGCAGCTCGTCGTGTCCCCCGGTCGTGGAGGGGGAGCCGAGCGTCGAGGGGACCACCCTGACCGTGGCACTGGCCGACTCGCCACGGACGACGTGCACGCGCGACATGGCCCCGCGGGCGACCCTCGTCAGCGTGCCGAGTGGGGTGGATCCGACGGCCGGACTCGCGGTCCGCGTGACCGGTGCGGCCGAAGGCGCGGCGATGCTCCCGGGCCTCGCCGCGGCCTCCGCGACCCCGGAACAGTTCACCTCGAGCGCCGGCTGGGTCGGCCGCGACCTGCTCGCCGTCCTCACCTACGGGAGCTCCGGCTGCCCGCCGGTGGTCGAATCGGTCACCGCGGCAGGGTCCGAGCTGTCGGTGCAGTTCGCGACGCCGCCGGCCGACCAGATCTGCACCATGGACCTCGCGCCTCGCGTGACGATGGCCGACGTGACCGGCGTCGCGAGCGCCGAGGTCGCCTCGGTCACGTTGTCGGGCGGCGGCGTCGAGGCACCGGAGCCGATCGCCATCCTCGGCTCGCGCTGACCCCGGTCGCTGTCAGCGCGAGGCGGCGACCGATGGTCGCTCAGGACGGGTCGATCACCAGGAGGTCGCCGACCTCGCACTCGAGCACCCGGCAGATCGCCGACAGCGTCGAATAGCGGATCGCCCGGGCGCGGTCGTTCTTCAGCACCGACAGGTTCACCACCGAGACCCCGACGAGCTCGCTCAGGCGGGTCAGCGTCATGCCCCGGGCCTCGAGCAGCTCGTCGAGACGGCAGTGGATGCCGGTGGGCCCGTCGTCCGTCGCCGCCGGGGTCATACGAGGCCCTCGGTGTCGCGCTGCAGGCGGTCGCCGACCGCGAAGGCAGTGCCGGCGAGGGCGACGACGAAGGCGACGCCGAAGATGGACAAGAGATCGACCGTTCCGACGACGGCGCGATCGTACGTTCCGTCGGACAACAGCGCTAGGGCGCCGTTCACGGCCATGTTGTGGAAGAACGGAACGAAGTACATGCCGGCGATGGCGACGAGGCCCGCCGCCGTGACGAGGGCCGTGTGGCCACGCGAGAAGATCCGCCCGCGCAGGATGCCGAAGCACAGGATGAGGAGCAGAGTCACCACCGTCACCATCGCGACTGCGACCAGCACGTGGCTGACGACGAGCGCGCCGAGCGCCGCGGGCTGAAGCGAGGCCACCGTCACCGACGCGGAATCGAGCTGCACGGCGACCGTCGCTCCGTCGGGCCCGAGCGGCGCCTGGGCCTCGGTGGCAACGAAAGGCGCCAGGAGGGTGATGTCGCGGTTGGGCAGGACCTGTGCGATAGCGATGACGGACTGCACCACGGCGGCGATGGCGATCGCCACTCCTCCGATGAGGAAGAGCACGAAGCCGATCGTGTCGCCGCGGGAGAGGACGCGGGGAGGTCGGGGGGAGGCCATGATCGCTCCTTATCGATGATCGTTGTTATCGGTTATCGATAAGGTAACGACTATCGATGGGTTCCGCAAGGTCGACCGTGCAGACGGTATGCCCACGGCGAACATGGGTCTCAGGCCTCCGGCCGCTGGTTACTCTCGTTGTACGGCGCGCGGAGGCGTGCCTGTCAGCCCATTTTTGGAGGGACTGAGGATGTTCGAGAGATTCACCGACCGTGCTCGTCGTGTGGTTGTGCTCGCCCAAGAAGAGGCGAAGATGCTCAACCACAACTACATCGGAACCGAGCACATCCTCCTGGGCCTCATCCACGAGGGTGAGGGTGTTGCTGCCAAGGCGCTGGAGTCGCTGGGCATCTCGCTCGACGCCGTCCGCGAGCAGGTGCAGGACATCATCGGCCAGGGCCAGCAGCAGCCGACCGGCCACATCCCCTTCACGCCCCGTGCGAAGAAGGTGCTCGAGCTGTCGCTGCGCGAAGCGCTGCAGCTGGGCCACAACTACATCGGAACCGAGCACATCCTGCTCGGTCTCATCCGCGAGGGTGAGGGCGTCGCCGCACAGGTGCTCGTCAAGCTCGGCGCCGACCTGAACAAGGTGCGCCAACAGGTCATCCAGCTGCTCTCGGGGTACCAGGGCAAGGAGCCCGCGGGCGTAGCCTCGGGTGCCGGCGAGCAGAGCCAGGGAGCCGCCCAGGGCGGTTCGGCCGTGCTCGACCAGTTCGGCCGCAACCTCACGCAGGCCGCGCGCGACAACAAGCTCGACCCCGTCATCGGGCGCGAGAAGGAGATCGAGCGCGTGATGCAGATCCTGTCGCGCCGCTCGAAGAACAACCCCGTCCTCATCGGCGAGCCCGGTGTCGGAAAGACGGCGGTCGTCGAAGGCCTCGCCCAGGCCATCGTCAAGGGCGACGTGCCCGAGACGCTGAAGGACAAGCAGGTCTACTCGCTCGACCTCGGCTCGCTCATCGCCGGATCCCGCTACCGCGGTGACTTCGAGGAGCGCCTGAAGAAGGTCACGAAGGAGATCCGCACGCGCGGCGACATCATCGTCTTCATCGACGAGATCCACACCCTCGTCGGTGCGGGTGCCGCCGAAGGCGCGATCGACGCCGCGTCGATCCTCAAGCCCCTCCTCGCCCGCGGTGAGCTCCAGACCATCGGTGCCACCACGCTCGACGAGTACCGCAAGCACTTCGAGAAGGACGCCGCTCTCGAGCGCCGCTTCCAGCCGATCCAGGTGGCCGAGCCGAGCCTGCCGCACGCGATCAACATCCTGAAGGGTCTGCGCGACCGGTACGAGGCGCACCACAAGGTGCAGATCACCGACGGCGCGATCGTCGCGGCGGCCAACCTCGCCGACCGCTACATCAGCGACCGCTTCCTGCCCGACAAGGCGATCGACCTGATCGACGAGGCCGGTGCCCGCCTGCGCCTGTCGATCCTGTCGAGCCCGCCGGAACTGCGCGAGTTCGACGAGAAGATCGCCAAGGTCCGCGAGCAGAAGGAGCTCGCCTCCGAGGAGCAGGACTTCGAGAAGGCCGCCGCCCTGCGCGACGAGGAGAAGTCCCTCCTCGCCGAGCGTCTGCGCCTCGAGAAGCAGTGGCGCTCGGGTGACGTCGCCTCCCACGCGGTGGTCGACGAGGGTCTGATCGCCGAGGTGCTCGCCCAGGCGACCGGCATCCCGGTGTTCAAGCTCACCGAGGAGGAGTCCAGCCGCCTCATGTTCATGGAGAAGGCCCTGCACCAGCGGGTCATCGGCCAGGAAGAGGCGATCGCGGCCCTCTCGCGCACGATCCGTCGTCAGCGCGCGGGCCTCAAGGACCCCAAGCGCCCGTCGGGCTCGTTCATCTTCGCCGGCCCCACGGGCGTCGGAAAGACCGAGCTCGCCAAGGCGCTCGCCGAGTTCCTCTTCGACGACGAGGGTGCGCTGATCTCCCTCGACATGTCGGAGTTCGGTGAGAAGCACACGGTGTCGCGTCTGTTCGGTGCCCCTCCCGGATTCGTTGGATTCGAAGAGGGTGGCCAGCTCACCGAGAAGGTGCGCCGCAAGCCGTTCTCGGTCGTTCTCTTCGACGAGATCGAGAAGGCTCACCCCGACATCTTCAACTCGCTGCTGCAGATCCTCGAAGAGGGTCGCCTGACCGATGGTCAGGGTCGCGTCATCGACTTCAAGAACACCGTGATCATCATGACGACGAACCTCGGTTCGTCGGCGATCGCCGGTGGCCCTGTCGGCTTCCAGGTCGAGGGCAGCGCCCAGACCTCGTACGAGCGGATGAAGGGCAAGGTCGACGAGGAGCTGAAGCGTCACTTCAAGCCCGAATTCCTCAACCGCGTCGACGACGTCATCGTCTTCCCGCAGCTGAACAAGGACGAACTGCGTCAGATCGTCGGTCTGTTCGTGAAGCGTCTGGCCGACCGTCTGCTCGACCGCGACATGACCGTCGAGCTGTCGGACGAGGCGAAGGACAAGCTCATCGACATCGGGTTCGACCCGACGCTCGGTGCTCGCCCCCTGCGCCGCGCCATGCAGCGCGAGGTCGAAGACCGTCTCAGCGAGAAGATCCTGCACGGCGAGCTCGAGTCCGGCGATCACGTCAAGGTCGGCGTCGAGAACGGTCAGTTCTCGTTCGAGACCAGCCCTCGCGGTGAGAAGGTCGCCATCGGGGTCGGCACGGCCGGCGAGATCGCAGCGACCCCCGACACGCTCGCGGGCAGCTGATCGCATAGCGAAGGAAGGGCTCGGATGCCACGGCATCCGGGCCCTTCGTCGTTGCGGCGTACGCTGGTTGGATGACCTCTTCCGCGCCGTTCGTCGTCCGCCCCGCCGGAACCGCCGACGTCCGCCGCATCCACGAACTGCTCGAGCCGTTCGTGCAGAAGCGCATCCTGCTGGGCAAAGACCTCGTCGTGCTCTACGGGTCGGTGCAGCAGTTCGTCGTGGCCGAGGCCGACGGAGTCGTCATCGGCTGCGGTGCCCTGCACGTGATGTGGGACGACCTCGCCGAGATCCGCACGCTCATCGTGCACGACGACTGGCTGCATCACGGAGTGGGTCGAGCGATCGTCGAGGTGCTCGAGGCCCGGGCCCGTGAGCTGGGCGTCTCGCGGCTGTTCTGCCTCACCTTCGAGGTCGACTTCTTCACGCGGCGCGGGTTCGCCCCGATCGGCGAGCAGGTCGTCGACCCCGACGTGTACTCGCAGTTGGTGCGCAGCCCCGACGAGGGGGTGGCCGAGTTCCTCGACCTGGCGCACGTGAAGCCGAACACCCTGGGCAACACCCGCATGCTCAAGCAACTGTGAGCGTGCCGTGGCGGGGGCGCCTCTCTGCTGCGCCTACCCTTGAACCATGACCGATGCCCCCCGTAGGCGGAGGCAGTCCCCGGCGGTCTACCGTCGACGTCGTCTCGCGGCCGGGCTTCTCGCCCTGATCGTGATCGGCCTCGTCGTGTGGCTCGTCGCGGCTCCGCCGTGGCGCACCGCCCCCACCGCCGATGCTCCGCCCACCCCTGTCGCGAGCGCGCCCGCCGTCGCGCCGAGCTCCGCCGCGCCCGCGGTGGCCGACTCCCCGTCGCCGTCGCCCACCCAGGCAGCGCCCTCCGGACCGGTGGAGTGCACGCCCTCGGACATCACGGTCGAGGCGCTGTCGGACAAGGGGGAGTACGCGCAGGGCGAGAACCCTCAGCTGTCGATCCGCCTGACCAACACCTCGGCGAACCCCTGCATCATGAACGTCGGTACGAGCGCGCAGTCGTTCACCGTCACCAGCGGCTCCGACGTGTGGTGGCGTTCGACCGACTGCCAGTCGGAGCCCAGCGACATGGAGGTCACCCTGTCGGCCGGGCAGACCGTCACGAGCTCCGCGCCGCTGACCTGGGACCGCACGCGTTCCTCGGTCGGCACGTGCGAGAGCGAGCGCCCGTACGCCCCCGGCGCCGGAGCGACCTACCACTTGAGCGTGTCGATCGGCGGGATCCCCTCGACGGGGACGGCGTCGTTCGTGCTGCGCTGACCCGAGCACGGCGAGGGGCGGATGCCGCGGCATCCGCCCCTCGCTTTTTTCGTCAGGAGCGCCGGTCGGTGCCGAACACCTCGCCCTCCATGGCGTCGTAGCCCTCCTGCTGCGGGTCGCCGTGCAGGCCGCCGGACAGGGCGTACTCCTCCTCGGGCGAGAGCACCAGTCGGTGCCGACCGTAGACGGCGAAGGCCACGAAGATCACCGCGTAGACCGCGATGATCGCGACGATCGCGAGCAGGTACGCGGAGTTCAGCAGCAGGCCGAAGAACACCACGGCGGCGATGATCGCGGCCGAGTACGCGCCGAACAGGCCCCATGGGCTCTTGTAGGGCCGCACGGCGTTCGGGAACTTCCGGCGGAGCACGATGAACGAGACCATCTGCAGGAAGTAGGCCAGCACCGCGCCCCACACGGCGATGTTCAGCACGATCGCGCCGGCCGGGCTGGCGTCACCTCCCGCGGCCTGGACCACCACGAGGGCGATGAACCCGAGCACGGCGCCGAAGACGAGGGCGACCCACGGGGTCTTGCGCTTTCCGGTGAGAGAGAGCCACCGCGGGTAGTACCCGGCGCGCGAGAGCGAGTACATGTTGCGCCCGTAGGCGAACATGATGCCCATCAGCGACGCGAGCAGGCCCACAAGGGCGAGCAGCGACAAGAGCGCGGCGGCCTGATCGCCGACCATCGCGCGGAAGCCGTCGAGCAGCGGTTCGACCGATTCGCCGGTCGCGTCGGCCCCGAGTACGCCGGTGTTGAGGAAGAGCACGATGAGGCCCGTCACGATGAGCGTGCCGCGGGCCCAGAGGCCGGCGCGCGGGATGTCGCGGGCCGGGTCGTGCGACTCCTCCGCGGCGAGGGGGAGCTCCTCGATGCCGAGGAAGAACCACATCGCGAAGGGGAGGGCGAGCAGGATCGATCCGACGCCGAACGGGAGGAACTCGGTGTTGCCGGGGTCGGGTGTCTGATCCCACAGCGAACCCCAGTCGAAGGCCCCGGATGCCAGCGCCATGACCCCGAAGACCACGATGATGCCGATGGAGATGATCGACACGACGATCGCGAACCCGAACGAGATGTTGGCGCCCGCCGCGTTGAGGGCGATGAACAGGGCGTAGAGGATGATCCACCACACGAACGACGGAAGGCTCACGCCGGTGAGGAGCTCGAGGGCCGAGTCGGCGTACTGGCCCGAGAAGTAGACCACCACCGCGGTGGTGGCGACGTACTCGATGGTCTCGGCGAGGCCGGTCGCGAGGCCACCCCAGGGGCCCATCGCCGACCGGGCGAACGAGTAGGCGCCGCCGGTGTGCGGCATGGCCGCCGCCATCTCGCCGATCGAGAAGGTGAGGCCGTAGTACATGATCACGAGGATGACGAAGGCGATCAGCATGCCTCCGAAGCCGGCGAAGCCGATGCCGAAGTTCCAGCCGGAGAAGTCGCCCGAGATGACGGCGGCGACCGCGAGGCCCCACAGCCCCCACACGCCGGCGGAGCGTTTCAGGGTGCGTTTCTCGAAGTAGGTGGCGTCGGTTGCCGTATAGGTGGCTCCGGCGACCTTTTTTCGTGAGTGGCTCGAGGTGGACATGGGGCCTCCAGACGTGTCGGGCAGGCTTCGGGCTCGCCTTTGCGGAAGATCATGGCCTTCTATTGGTCGACCTGTCTACCTTTGGCGTGTAAGTTCCTCGTTACGTCCTCCGCTCGGGAGGGCGTCGTTGAGGCGAGAGGGACACCATGGCGGGCAATCTCACCACCGCGGAGCTGGATGCCGCGATCGATGCGGGAGAGATCGACACGGTCGTCGTGGCCTTCCCCGACGCGCAGGGCCGCCTCGTCGGCAAGCGCGTCGCGGCGCGGTTCTGGCGCGACGAGGTGCAGGGCCACGGTGCCGAGGCGTGCAACTACCTGCTCTCGGTCGACGTCGACCTCAACACCGTCGACGGCTACGCGATGTCGAGCTGGGACAAGGGCTACGGCGACATGCTGCTCGTGCCCGACCTCGACACGCTGCGACGCGTGCCCTGGCAGCCCGGAACCGCGCTGGTGATGGCCGACCTCGCCTGGGAGGACCGCGCCCGCGTGGTGCAGTCGCCCCGCGGCATCCTGAACGCCCAGCGCGAGCGGCTGGCCGAACGCGGCCTGACCGCCTACGCCGGCACGGAACTCGAGTTCATCGTCTTCGACGACTCGTTCCGCGACGCCTGGGCCAAGGGGTACACGCACCTGACGCCCTCGACCGACTACAACGTCGACTACAACCTGCTCGCTACCACCCGGCTCGAGCCGCTGCTGCGCGACATCCGCGTCGGCATGGACGGGGCAGGGATGTACTGCGAGGGCGTGAAGGGGGAATGCAACTTCGGTCAGCAGGAGATCGCGTTCCGCTACGCCGAGGCGCTCGAGACCGCCGACAACCACACGATCTACAAGAACGGCGCGAAGGAGATCGCCGACCGCCACGGCAAGTCGCTCACGTTCATGGCCAAGTTCAACGAGCGCGAGGGCAACAGCTGCCATATCCACCTCTCGGTGCGCGGCGACGACGGTGCGGCCGTCATGGCGGGCGACGAGGAGCACGGTTTCAGCCCCCTGATGCAGCACTGGATCGCCGGCATCCTCGCCACCCTCCGCGAGTTCACGCTGCTGTACGCCCCCACCATCAACTCCTACAAGCGCTACGCCAAGGGGTCCTTCGCGCCGACCGGCGTCGCCTGGGGTGTCGACAACCGCACGTGCGCGCTGCGCGTGGTCGGTCGCGGGTCGTCGCTGCGCGTGGAGAACCGCGTGCCCGGGGGAGACGTAAATCCGTACCTCGCGATCTCCGCGATCATCGCGGGGGGCTTGCACGGCATCGAGGACGAACTCGAGCTGCCCGCCCCGCTCACCGGCAACGCCTACGCGGCGGGCGTCGACACCCTGCCCACCACCCTCCGCGACGCCGCGAAGCTCTTCTCCGAGTCGAGCATCGCCCGCGCCGCCTTCGGCGACGAGGTCGTGGAGCACTACCTGAACCAGGCGCGCATCGAGGTCGAGGCCTACGACGCCGCCGTGACCGATTGGGAGCGGGTGCGTGGTTTCGAGCGCCTCTGATCCGAGCAGGACCCCCGTCGTGGGGCTCACCACCTACCTCGAGCGCGCGAAACAGGGAGTCTGGGACGTGCGCGCCTCGTTCCTGCCGCAGCAGTACTTCGACGCCGTGACCGCCTCGGGCGCCACCGCGGTGCTGCTGCCTCCGCAGCCGCGGCCCGAGCAGGCCGCCGCGGCGGTGCTCGACGGGCTCGACGGGCTGATCCTCACCGGCGGCCTCGACGTGCAGCCCGAGCTCTACGGCGCCGAGCGCCACCCCACGACCGACCCCGCGCGCGCCGACCGCGACGCGTGGGAGATCGCGCTGCTCGCGGGGGCGCGCGAGCGCGGTATCCCGGTCTTCGGCATCTGCCGCGGACTCCAGCTCATCAACGTCGCGATGGGCGGCACGCTGCACCAGCATCTGCCCGAGGCGCTCGGCACCGAGAGGTACCGCATCGGTGGCGGCGTCTTCGCCGAGAACGTGGTGGAGGTGGATGCCGACACCCGGCTCGCCGGCCTCGTCGGCGCCGGGGCGCTCACCGTCCACAGCTATCACCACCAGGGCGTCGACCGTGTCGCCGACGGCCTGCACGTCACCGCGCGCACCGACGACGGACTCGTGCAGGCCGTCGAGGTCGACGGCGACGACTACCTGGTCGCCGTGCAATGGCATCCCGAGGAGAACGCCGAGGACCGGCGACTCTTCCTCGGACTCGTCGCCGCCGCAGCCCGACACCGGGCCGCACGTTTCCCCGAGCACCAGAAAGCCACCGCATGAGTTCCTTCACTGTCATCGATCCGTCGACCGGAACGCCGATCACCACGCTCGAGCGCGCCGACGTCGCCGAGGTGGACGCCGCCGTCGCCGACGCCGTCCGCGCGCAGCGCTCGTGGGCCGCCCTCGCCCCCGTCGCCCGCGCCGATGCGCTCCGCTCGTTCGCCCGCGTCGTCGAGACGCACGTCGACGAGCTCGCCGCCCTCGAGGTGCAGAACTCCGGACACCCGATCGGCTCGGCCCGGTGGGAAGCCCAGCACGTCGCCCAGGTGCTCAACTACTACGCCGGTTCTCCCGAACGCCTGATCGGGTCGCAGATCCCGGTCGCGGGCGGACTCGATGTCACCTATCACGAGCCCTACGGCGTCGTCGGGATCATCGTGCCGTGGAACTTCCCCATGACGATCGCCGCGTGGGGCTTCGCGCCGGCGCTCGCCGCGGGCAACGCCGTCGTGCTGAAGCCCGCCGAGCTCACCCCTCTGACGGCCGTTCGTCTCGGCGAGCTGGCGCTCGAGGCGGGACTCCCCGCGGGGCTGTTCCGCGTCGTCGTCGGATCGGGCTCGGTCGTCGGCCAGCGCTTCGTCACCCACCCCGACGTGCACAAGGTCGTCTTCACCGGATCGACCGAGGTCGGCACCGAAGTGGCGGCCGGGTGCGCCCAGCTGCTCAAGCCCGTCACCCTCGAGCTGGGCGGCAAGAGCGCGAACATCGTCTTCGCCGACGCCGACCTCGAGAAGGCCGCGGCGGGCGTCCCCGGCTCGGTGTTCGACAACGCCGGCCAGGACTGCTGCGCGCGCAGTCGCCTCTTGGTCGAGCGCAGCGTCTTCGACCGATTCCTCGAGATGCTCGAGCCGGCGGTCGCGGCCTGGAAGGTCGGTGATCCTCACGACGAGGCGACGCAGATGGGGCCCCTGATCTCGGCACCCCACCGCTCGAGCGTGCAGGGCTTCCTCGACGGCACCGAAGTCGCGTTCCGCGGATCGGCCCCCGAGGGCGACGGCTTCTGGTTCGCCCCCGCCGTGGTGCTCGCCCAGCCGGGCGACCGCATCGCCCGCGACGAGGTGTTCGGCCCTGTGCTGGCGGTCATGCCGTTCGACGACGAGGCGGATGCCATTCGCCTCGCCAACGACACCGCCTACGGCCTCGCGGGCTCGATCTGGACCGAGAACCTGGGTCGCGGCATCCGGGTCTCGCGTGGCGTGCGCAGCGGGGTGCTGTCGGTGAACTCGCACTCGTCGGTGCGGTACTCCACCCCGTTCGGCGGCATGAAGGCCTCGGGCCTCGGTCGCGAACTGGGTCCGGATGCCGCCGAGCACTTCACCGAGACCAAGAACGTCTTCTACGCCACCGAGTGACCGCCCCTCTCCCGACTGCCCGCCGCCCGACCCCCTCGTCCCAGTTATGACGATCCTTGTCCCACTTATGGCTCCCCGAGAGGCCCTGAACCAGCCATAAGTGGGACGAGGTTCGGCTCGAAAGGAACCACCGCACCATGACCATCGACCTCACCCAGCGCCTGCGCGACCGCGTCGCCATCGTCACGGGAGGCGCGAGCGGCATCGGCCTCGCCACCGCCCGACGCTTCGCCGCCGAAGGTGCCCGCGTGGTGATCGCCGACCTCGACGAGACCACCGGCACGGCGGCCGCCGCCTCGGTCGACGGCGTCTTCCGTCAGGTGAACGTCGCCGACGAGGACTCCGTGAACGCCCTCTTCGACGGCGTCGCCGCCGACCTCGGCAGCGTCGACATCGCCTTCAACAACGCCGGCATCTCACCCGCCGACGACGACTCGATCGAGACGACCGAGCTGCCCGCGTGGGACAAGGTGCAGGACGTCAACCTGAAGAGCGTGTACCTGTGCTCGCGTGCGGCGCTGCGCCACATGGTGCCGGCCGGTCGCGGGTCGATCATCAACACCGCCTCGTTCGTCGCGCTGCTGGGCTCGGCCACCTCGCAGATCTCGTACACCGCGTCGAAGGGCGGCGTGCTCGCCATGACCCGCGAGCTCGGCGTTCAGTTCGCGCGACAGGGCATCCGCGTCAACGCGCTGTGCCCAGGACCCGTCAACACCCCGCTCCTGCAGGAGCTGTTCGCGAAAGACCCCGAGCGCGCGCAGCGCCGCCTCGTGCACGTGCCGATGGGCCGGTTCGCGGAGCCGGAGGAGATGGCCGCTGCCGTGGCCTTCCTGGCATCCGACGACGCCTCGTTCATCACCGCCACGGCGTTCGTGGTCGACGGCGGTATCACCAACGCCTACGTGACCCCGCTCTGAACCTGACGTGACAGGCTGAGAGGGTGAGCGAGGCGCCCCTGGACGACCTGCGGCGGGCCGTCTACCGGCCCGTGCGCACCGGCAACGCGCTCGAAGACACCACCGCGCGCATCGTGCAGACCGTGCGGCTCGGGCTCGTCGCCCCGGGGGAGTCGTTGCCTGCCGAGCGCGAGCTCGCCGCCCTCTACGGCGTCAGTCGAGACACGGTGCGCGAGGCTCTGCGGGAATTGTCGGATGCCGGGTGGCTCGAGACACGGCGAGGTCGCTACGGCGGGACCTTCGTCGTCGACCCCGTGCCGCGGCCGTCAGAGCCGGCGGTCGTGTCACCCGCCGAGCTCTCGGACGTGATCGCCCTGCGCGGCGTGCTCGAGCCCGGGGCCGCCTGGGCCGCGGCCGGTCGATCGCTTCCCGCTGAGGAGCGCGATGTGCTGTGGGCGCGGCACGAAGCGGCGGCGGTCGCCGGGGGAGCGGACTACCGCCGACTCGACACCCTGCTGCACCTCACGATCGCCGAGCTCGCCGGCATCCCGTCGCTCGTCCCCCTCGTCGCCGACAACCGCGCGCGCGTGAACGCCTGGCTCGACACCTTTCCGCTGCTGCCGCGCAACATCGACCACTCCACCTCGCAGCACGCGGCGATCGTGTCGGCGATCCTCGCCGGACGACCGGATGCCGCCCATGCGGCGATGCGGGATCACCTCGCCGGGTCGGCGGCGCTGTTGCGGGGCTTCCTGGCGTAAGGGGTCGCAGGTCGCGCGAGGTGCGGTTCGGGGCGGGTTCTGCACGTCGGGGCGGACATCGTCCGCCCCGACCGACGGAATGCGCCCCGAACCCGCGATGCGGTCGCGGCGCCCCGCGCGATTAGGCTCGGAGGATGGCCGCAGGCAAGAAGCGCAAGGGGAAGAAGCTCGACGTGGACTTCAAGAACACCGCGCTCATCGACGCCCTGCAGACCCAAGACATGGCCGCGATCGCCTTCGCCCTCCGCCACGGACCGACGGTCGTGCCGCTGATGACCCCCGGCGACGCCGACAACCCGCTCAGCGTCGGCGAGGTGTGGACGTACCGCGACCCGAACACCGGTCAACTCGCTCTGCTGCTCTTCAGTGACGCGGCGCACAAGCCCGAGACGCTGCCTCCGCACGTGGCGTTGCAGTCGCCGCAGTGGCTGCGCACCTTCCTCGGAACGCATCAGGATGCCATCACGACGGTGTTCATCGACATCGCTGGCCCGCACCCGATCCAGGCGTCGCCCGCCGATCTGATCGCCGCGCTCGACGCCTGAGTCGCTGGACGGTTTGTCGACCATCTGCGGGTCTCGACGAGGTGCGTCGCGCCTCGCGGCGGGCTGAAGGCTCGCGGGTGAACGTTTGAAGTCGCGCGGGTGAGACGCCCGTGCGAGACTCGAGGCCATGGAGTACCTGATCGCCGGTGCCGTGTGCGCCGCCGGACTTGTCATCCCCGCCGTGCTGGGGATGACCTCCCCGCACCGCCGTCGCCGGTCTGCTCCTCCCGGTCGCTGAGCCGGAGCGCCCCTCGACCGGCGGGTCTCTCACGTCTTCCGTCGCCGGACGCGGGTGAGCTCAGACCCGCAGGGCTCTCAATGCCCGAGCCCCGCGTCAGAACCCCGGTTCGCTGTCGTCACGCGGCATGCCGCGCACTTGCAGTTCGTTCAGGGCCTGGGCCAGCTTGCGGGACGAGGCGTCGAGCACGGTGTGATACCCGAGACGCTTGGCTTCGGACGCGCGCTGGGCGGCCTGGGTCACGTTGCGGATCTCGCCCGTGAGCGTGAGCTCACCGATCGCGGCGAGACGCTTCGACACCTTGCGGTTCTTCACCGCGTTGGCGACGGCGATCGCGATGGCGAGGTCGGCGGCGGGCTCGACCAGTCGCACCCCGCCGACGGTCGAGACGTAGACGTCGCGGTCGGACAGCGTGAGCCCCATGCGGCTCTCGAGCACCGCGAGCACCATCGCGACGCGCGAGGAGTCGACGCCGTTGACGATGCGACGCGGGTTCGGAGCGGTCTGGCGCACCGCCAAAGCTTGGATCTCGACGGGGAGGGCTCTGCGACCCTCCATCGCGATGGTGACGCACGTGCCGGGTTCGGGTTCGCCGTGACCGAGGAACAGCGCGCTCGGGTCGGCGACCTCGGCGATGCCCGTGCCGGTCATGTCGAAGCAGCCGACTTCATCGGTCGGCCCGAACCGGTTCTTCAGCGCGCGGACGAAGCGCAACGACGTCTGACGGTCGCCCTCGAAGTGGCAGACGACGTCGACGAGGTGTTCGAGGATGCGCGGGCCCGCGATCGAGCCGTCTTTCGTGACATGGCCGACGAGGATGATCGGCAGGCCCCGCTCTTTCGCGACGCGGATGAGGGCGGATGCCACCTCGCGCACCTGCGCGGGCTGACCGGCGGCGCCGTCGCTGTGCGCCGACGACACCGTCTGCACCGAGTCGACGATGAGCAGGCCCGGCTCGACCTGGTCGATGTGCCCGAGGATCGTGGCGAGGTCGGTCTCGGCCGCGAGGAAGAGCTCGTCGTGCAGAGCGCCGGTGCGCTCGGCACGCAGTCGCACCTGCGCCGCGGATTCTTCACCGCTCGCGTAGAGCACGCGGCGCCCGGCGCGGGCGCTCTGCGCGGCGACCTCGAGCAGCAGCGTCGACTTGCCCACGCCCGGCTCGCCGCTGAGCAGAATGGCGGCGCCGGGCACGATGCCGCCGCCCAGCACGCGGTCGAACTCGCCGACCCCGCTCGTGCGCCGCGGGGCGTCTTGCGTGTCGATCTCGGTGATGCGGCGTGCGACGCGCCCGGCCCCCGGGGCGACCGGAGTGATCGAGCGGACGATGCCCGTCTGCTCCGCCGCCTCGACGACGGTTCCCCACGACTGGCACTCGCCGCAGCGCCCGACCCACTTCACCGTCGTCCATCCGCACTCGGTGCACCGGTAGGGCGCGGGGGCTGCAGCAGGACGTCGGGATGCCATGTGCTCAGGCTACGCGGGGCCTCCGACATCGCTGGTCGCCGGGGTTCCGGCATCCGGGATCTGCCTCTTCGCACCCAGCGGGCGGACCGGGTCGACGCGAGGGGGCATGCGGAATCAGTCGCGCAGCGACTCGGCGACGGCCGTCAGGGCGTCGGCGGAGCGCCGCAGGAGCGTCAGCTCTCCGCTCGAGAAGGGCGTTGCGGCCAGGGGCACGGCTCCGCGCGCGGAGACGATCGAAGGGACCGACAATGCTGTGCCGCTGATGCCGTGGAAGTCGTCGAGCACCGTGCTGACGGGCAGGATCGCGTGCTCGTCACGCAGGACGGCCTCGACGATGCGGGCGCTCGAGAGGCCGATCGCGTAGTTCGTCGCGCCCTTGCCCTTGATGACCTTGTACGCGGCGTCGCGCACGTCGACGGCGATCGCGTCGAGCTCCGCCTTGTCGAAGCGGGAGCCGTCGGGCAGCTCGAACTGGGTGATGGGGACCGAGCCGATCGTCGCCGTCGACCAGAGCGGGAACTCCGTGTCGCCGTGCTCGCCGACGATCCAGGCGTGCACGCTCGAGGTCGCAACCCCGGCGCGCTGGGCGATCTTCCACCGCAGGCGCGAGGTGTCGAGCACGGTTCCGGAGGCGAAGATCCGGGATGCCGGGAGCCCGGTCGACCTCTGGGCGAGAACGGTCAGCACGTCGCACGGGTTCGTGACGATGACGTACACCGCGTTCGGGGCGACCTCGAGGAGCTTCGGCATCATGTCGTCGATGATGCGGGCGTTCGTGGCGGCCAGCTCGGTGCGCGTCTGCCCGGGGTTCTGCTTCGCGCCGGCGGTGATGACGACGACATGCGAGCCCTCGGCGACCGAGACGTCGGCGCCGCCGGTGATGTCGCTCGACCCGGTGAACTGCGTGCCGTGCGCGAGGTCGAGCACCTCGGCCTCGACCTTCTCGGCGGCGATGTCGTAGAGGGCGACGTGCCGCGCCGAGCCGCGGATCAGAGCGGCGTAGGCGACGCTCGCCCCCACGCTCCCCGCGCCCACGACCGTCAGCTTCGAGTTCTCGATCACGCTCATGGCTCGATCCTGGCAGCGGTCGGGAACCGCTTCCAGCGGCATCGTTCGAAGGTGGACGAATGAGGGTCGAGCCGGGTTCCCGGGCCGGTTCGCGGCATCCCGGAGAGTGTCGTAAGCTAGTCGGCGGTGACGTGTCCGAGCGGCCGAAGGTGCAACACTCGAAATGTTGTGTAGGTTCACCCCTACCGTGGGTTCAAATCCCACCGTCACCGCCACCACGAAGGCCCCGATTCCTCACGGACGCGGGGCCTTCGTCATGTGCTCCCCGCGATGCGCGGTCCGATGCGGCCTGCCACGATGAGTCCATGCCCGTCATCGAGTCCCGCTGCGTCGCCGGCGACCCCGGCAGCACGCTCGCGGTCTGGCGCTACAACTTCGCGTGCCGGCCCCGGTGGCTGGCGCCGCTCGCCGAACGGATCGGCGCACTCCTGCTGCAGCACGACATGGATCGGCGCTTCGCGGCTTCGCGCGAGGATGCAGCGACCCGCTGGTACTGGGCGCGGTGCGCTCTTCACCCACCTGAGGCGCCCCGCCGCGATGCGTGGGCTCGCGGCCCCGCCGCGCGCGGGATCACACCCGCGGCTGCTGCTGGGTGATGCAGTGGATGCCGCCGCCGCGGTCGAACAGCGGGCGGGCGTCGACCGTCACCACGCGGCGGCCGGGGTAGGCGTCGCCGATGATCGCGCGGGCGCGGGCGTCGGCGGACTCCTCGCCGAATCCGCAGAGCACGACGCCGTCGTTGGTGACGAGGTGGTTGATGTAACTCCAGTCGACCCACCCCTCGTCGTCGCGGAGGGTGGCGGGGGCGGGCACGCCCGTGATCGTCACCGTGCGGCCGCGCGCGGCGAACGCGTCGGACAGCTCGCGGCGCACGAGCTGCGACACCTCGAAGTCGGGGTGGGCGGCATCCGTCTGCTCGTGCACGAGCACGTGATCCGGTGACGCGAAGGTCGCGACGATGTCGACGTGGCCGTTCGTGCCGAAGTCGTCGTAATCGCGGGTGAGTCCGCGCGAGAGCCACACGGCATCCGTCGCCCCGATGGTGCGGCCCATCTCGGCCTCGACGCGGGCGCGGTCGGCGAACGGGTTGCGGCGCGGGTCGAGCTGCACGGTCTCGGTGAGCAGCACGGTGCCGGTGCCGTCGACGTGCAGGCCGCCGCCCTCGGCGACGAGCAGCGAGTCGATGCGTTCGGCGCCGACGTGTTCGGCGACCACGCGGGCGATGCCGGCCGACTTCTGCCACTCGGCCCAGTCGGGGGCTCCCCACCCGTTGAAGATCCAGTCGACCGCGCCGAGGACACCCGGGCGATCGGGGTCAGTGACGAAGGTGGGGCCGACGTCGCGCATCCAGAACTCGTCGAGGGGCGCCTCGACGATCTCGACCTCGGCCGAGAGCATGCGTCGGGCCCGCGCGGTCTCGGTGGGGTCGACGACCATCGTCACCGGCTCGAACTGCGCCACGGCGTGGGCCACGTCGGTCCAGGCGCGGTATCCCTCTTCGCGGGTTTCGGCTCCGTCTCCGAGGGTGAAGCCCTCGCGGGGGAACGCCATCCACGTGCGTTCGTGGGGGGCGGTTTCAGCGGGCATGCGCCACATGGCGTGCTCCTCGAGGGTCGGGGCGGGTCAGAATCCGGTGGTCAGGACGCGATCGAGCTCGTCGACGAAGACGTCGACCGACGCCTGCGTGACCACCAGCGGCGGTTTGATCTTCAGAACGTTCTGGAAGTCGCCGGTCGGCTGCATGATGACGCCCCGCTCGAGCAGGCGGTCGCAGATCGCGGCGGTCTCGGCGGTGGCGGGCTCGAGGGTCTCTCGGTCGCGCACGAACTCGACGCCCAGGTACAGGCCGGAGCCGTGCACGGTGCCGATGAGGTCGTGCTTCTCGCTGAGCTTTTCGAGGCGTCGCTTGAGGTGCCCACCGACGATCCGCGCGTTCTCTTGCAGCCCCTCCTGCTCGATCACGTCGAGCACGGCCATGCCGATCGCCGACGACACGGGCGAGCCTCCGGTGGACGAGAAGAAGTACCCCTGCGTGCGATAGCGGTCGGCGATCTCGCGCCGCGTGATCACCGCGCCGAGCGGGTGGCCGCCGCCGATGGACTTCGCCACCGCGACGATGTCGGGCACCGCGCCCTGCTGCTCGAAGCCCCAGAACCACTCACCCAGCCGGCCGTAGCCGACCTGCACCTCGTCGGCGATCGCGAGGCCGCCGTGGCGGCGGATGGCGGCGTAGACGTCGGTGAGGTAGCCGTCGGGCAGGGCGACTCCGCCGGCGTTGCCGTAGTAGGTTTCGGCGATCAGTGCCGCCGGAGGGCGACCGGATGCCGCGAGTTCGTCGACCACCGCGACGGCTTCGGGGGCGTAGTTCCCGGCATCCGCCCCCCGGTACTTCCCCCGGTAGGAGTTGGCGGCGTCGACGGTGTGCACCCACGCGGGGCGGGTGGACAGCGCGTTCGGGTTGTCGGCGATCGAGGTCGACACCGCATCGCTGGCGTAGGTCCACCCGTGGTACGCCTCGCGCATCGCGACGACGTCGGGCCGGCCGGTCGCCGCCATCGCGAGGCGGATCGCGAGGTCGGTGGCCTCGGAGCCGGAGTTGACGAAGAAGACGGTGTCGAAGCCGTCGGGCAGGGTCGCCGCGATCCGGTCGGCGAAGTCGGTGATCGCGCGGTAGTGGAAGCGCGAGTTGGTGTTCAGCAGGTGCATCTGACGGGCGCCGGCCTCGACCACGCGGGGGTGCGCGTGACCGACCGAGGCCACGTTGTTGACCATGTCGAGATACACGCGACCGTCGACGTCGATGAGGTGCTCGCGCCATCCGCGCTCGATGCGCGGCGGGACGGCGTAGTAGTGCTCCTGCACCTCGGCGAGCACCTCGTGGCGTCGCTCGAGCACGTCGTCGGCCTCGGTCGCGGGGGAGGGCAGGCCGAGCGCCGCACCGGGATCGCCGGCGACCCCGCGCCAGGCGTCGGCGAGGGCACGGGTGGTCCGCAACGGGGGGACGAGTCCGTCGAGCGAACGGCGCACCGACAGACGGGTGCGCGCCGGAAGGGTTCCGGATGCCGCGTCGGCGGGCACTCCGTCGATCGTCAGGGTCCCGGCATCCGTCGTCACGATCTGCGACCCGTGCCCGTCACGCGTGACGGGTTCGTGGGTGGCCGGTCGGGCGAGCCACACCAGGATGTCGGTCGGAACGGTTTCGGGCGTCGAGGGCAGGGGGTCGGTCGTGCCCGTCAGGCGCGCGCGCCACGCCGGCACGGTCACGACGTCGGCTCCCGCGTCGAGGGCGGCCAGCGCCGCGGCGTCGAGGGTGGCGGCGTCGAGCCAGGCGCCCGCGTCGTTCAGCGGCGACTCCGTCGAGGCATCGAGCTCGACGGGGCGGCCGAGCGAGAGCACCGGCGCGCCGGTCCACGCGGGCTCGTCGGCGCGGGGACGCCCGAGGGCCGCCCGGGTCGCGGCGGTGATCACGGGGATCGGAACGGATGCCGCCTGCTCGAGGATGCGGAACTCGCGGTCGAGCGCGACGCTGGCGTACGCGTTCTCGTCGTCGAGGCGCACCTGCGCGCGGCCGCTGAGCACGAGCACCGCGCCGCGGAGGACGACGAGGGGCCAGAGCGCGGTGAGCTCGTCATCGGTCAGGTCGCGTACCCGGTCGAACGCGCGGATGGCGGGGAAGGCGGCCTCGGGGGTCGCATCGTCGTGGTGCAGCACCGACGAGACGGTCACCGCGATCTCGCCGACGCGCCACGACGCGCACACGTCGCCGAAGTCGATGACCGCGTCGGGCACCGCGGCGCCGGGGGCGCGCAGCACGTTGTCGTCGGTCACGTCGAAGTGCCCGGCCTGGATGGGGAGCAGATCGCGGACCGGGGAGAGCGCGGATCGCGCCGCGTCGGCCGCGCGCTGCACGATCGCCCGCACCCCGGCATCCGGTTCGAGGGGGAGCAGGGTATCGATGACACGCTCGGCGTGACGCAGGTCCCACTGCAGCACCCGACCGGTCGCGGGGTGGGTGAAGTCGGCGAGCGAGAGGCTCACCGCCGCCGACAGCGCGCCCAGGCTCTCCACCGCCGCGGGGGAGAGGTAGCCCGAGCCCATCAGCGTGCGACCGGCGATGTTCTCGATCACGCGTGCGTGGATGCGGCCCTGGCTCGACTCCCACCACGACGACATCGCCCCGCGCGGCCCCTCGACGATGCGCGGGATGCGCACCTGCGGGCTGCGCTCGGCGACGCGCGCCGCCGCGGCATCCTGCATCTCGATCTCGGCCTCGCTGAAGACCGGGTTGCTGAGCTTGAGCACCCCGAGTGGCTCGGTCGAGCCCCGCGCGAAGACGCGGAAGTTCTGATCCTGCTGGCTGCCGAGCGCCTGCACGTCGATGTCGACGCCGAACGCGTCGACGAACAGACGCTGCACCTCCTCGTCGGACAGCGTCGGAGTGGGAAGGTCGACCTGGCTGAAGTAGTCGAAGACCGGGGTCGGCGCGATGTCGGTCATGGTGTCCTCGAGCGGTTCGGGTGTCAGAGCGAAGAGTCGGATGCCGTGGCGACGGCGCCGGCGACGGCTCCACCGGCATCGCGGACGGCGACGACGACGAGCGGGCCGTAGGGCGGGACCCACTCGCTCACGGCCTCACCGTACAAGTCGGGTGAGACCTCGGCCACACCGCTCACGCGGTCGCCGTCGACCCGGGCCGGCACGCGCACCCCGTCGACGAAGAGCGCGACCTCGACGGCCGCCGCGCCGGCCACGGTGGCGGTGACGTGCACGCGCTCGCCGTCGTGCACGACCTCGTCGACGGTGACCGACAGCTCGCCCCCTGCAGCCGGACGCGGGTCGGCGAACAGCGCCTCGTCGGGCAGGGCGGGGGTGCGCGGCGGGGTCGTGCGGCGCTCGCCGAGCGCGGTGATCGCCTGGGCCAGCTGCACGAGGCGCGTGTCGCTGTAGGCCGGTCCGGCGAGGGTCAGGCCCACCGGCATCCGGGTGTCGGCCATCGTCCCCATCGGCACGGTGACGGTCGGGATGCCGAGGTGGCGGGGGACCAGGTTGCCGTTCGAGACCCACACGCCGTTGCGCCACGCGATGTCGGCCGAAGCGGGGTTCGCGTCGGCATCGGCGGGGCCCACGTCGGCCTGCGTGGGGAAGACGACCGCGTCGATACCCTCGGCCTCCAGCCACTCCTCGAAGTCGACGCGGCGGGTGTGCTCGAGGCCGCGCAGCCCCTCTTCGAGGCTCGGCACGTCGCGCCAGTCGGGGTTCCACTGCTGCGCACGGTCGGCGTACTCGCCGATGTCATACGAGATGTCGTAGTGCCAGATGCCGTATCGGTCGGGAAGCGCTCCCGGGGGGTGGGGGAAGATCAGGGCCGCTTCGACGTCGGCGAGACGGGGAAGTCGCGGGTCGGCGTTCGTGCGCAGGAACGTGTCCATCGCCCACACCGCGAGATCGCCCACCTCGTCGTCGAGGAAGGTGCGCGTGACGAACCCGCGGTCGACGAAGTCCTCGTCGCCCGCGTGCAGCTTCTCGTAACGCTCGACGACGGGGAAGGCGGTCTCGACGACCTCGGCACCCGCGGCTTCGAGGTCGGCGCGCAGGTCGTTCCAGAGCGCGATCACGCTGTCGCGTGTGACGATGGGGGAGGCGTTGTCGGGGTCGCCGTTGACGTAGATGCGCGGCACGGCGAGGCGCAGGCCCGCGAGCGGCAACGGCTCGAGCGCCGCGAACGACGCGGGACGCACCTCCGACGGGCGCGGGAGGTTGATGAACGGCTGCGTGCGCCAGAGGTCGCCCTCGGTCTCGGCGTCGTCGACGACGACCGCGTCGAGCACGTGCTGCAGGTCGCCGATCGTGCGCGTGTGGGGGACGACGACGTCCATGGTCGGCACGAGGGGCCAGTTGCCGCGCACCGAGATCACCCCGCGTGAGGGCGTATAGGCGACGAGGGCGTTGTGCGAGGCGGGAGCGCGACCCGACGACCAGGTCTCCTCACCGAGTCCGAACGCGCAGAAGCTCGCCGCGGTGGCGGTGCCAGACCCGTTGGACGAGCCCGAGCCGAAGGCGGATGCCAGGTAGTCGCCGTTGTAGGGCGATTCGGCGCGGCCGTACACCCCGCGCTGCATGCCGCCGGCGGCCATGGGCGGCATGTTGGTGAGCCCCAGGAACACGGCCCCGGCTTCGCGCAGGCGCTCGACGGCGAAGGCGTCGTCGCCCGCGATCAGGTCGCGGAAGGCGGGGGATCCAGATGCCACGGGCAGGCCCTCGACGCGGTAGCTGTCCTTCGCGGTGAAGGGGATGCCGTCGAGGGGGCCGCGCGTGCGCCCCTGCGCGCGACGCAGGTCGGACGCGCGGGCTGCGGCGAACGCGCGGGGGTCGAGCACCGGGACGCTGTTGAGCCGGATGCCGGAGCGGTCGTAGGCCGCGATGCGGTTGAGGTAGCGGGCCACGAGCTCGACGCTGGTGATGCGACCGGCGTCGAGGGCGTGGCGAAGGCTGTCGATGTCGGCGTCGACGACGGTGAGGGCCTCGGAGGTCATGGCAAAAACCTACACTGTTTGTTTTACGGTTTCGAGAGGCACTTGTACGAGAAGTGTTCCGCCTGCGCCGGGCAATGGCTATCCCGAGACGCCTCCTTCCTGAGACGATGCGCGGATGGATGCCACGACCGACGAGCCCGCGATCCTGCCCGACCGACCGAGGGTCGACGCGCGCCGCCCGGTCGCCCTCATCGTGGGCGTGATCGCCACGGTGCTGTTCGTGGCCCTGCGCCTGGCCGTCGACCTCGACGGCGGAGCGCCGCTGGCCTTCGACCAGTGGTGGGACGACGCGATGGCCGCCCTGGCGAACCCGGTCGCGGTCATCATCGCGTGGATCCCGGCCACCGTCGGCGGCACGATCGGAATGATCGTGATCGGCATCTCGACCACCATCGTCTTCCTCCTGCGCAAACGCCCCTGGGATGCCCTCAACGTCGCGGGGGCGATCGCCCTCGTGGTGCTGATCGGCGCTCCGCTCGCGGCCGTGATCGCACGCGCCCGACCGTCGGACTCGCTCGCCGAGACCCAGGCGACCTCGTTCCCCTCGGGACACACCGCTGTGGCGACGACCATCGCGATCACCCTGGCGCTCATCCTGCGCCGCGGGTGGATCTGGGGCGCCGGGGTCGTGTGGGTCCTTCTGATGATGTGGAGCCGAACGTACCTGCACGCGCACTGGCTCTCCGACGTGACCGCGGGCTTGCTCGAGGGGATCGCCGTGTCGACGCTGGTGTGGGCTCTCGTCGAGGTGTGGCGGGTGCGTCGCGCGCAACGGGTGGTCGACGCGACCGCGTGAGCGCTATCGTGCCCGGATGACCTCCGCCTCCGCCTCCGCATCCACCGCCGCCGACAAGGCGCAGGACTCCACCGCCTTCCGAGTGGCGGCGCGGATCGGCTACATCGTGTTGGGGGTGCTGCACCTGCTGATCGGAGTGATCGCGATCTCGATCGCCACCGGGAGCGGCGGAGACAGCGCCGACCAGAGCGGAGCCCTCGGGCAGGTCGCGAAGGCGCCCGCCGGAATGCTGCTGCTGTGGGTCATCGTGATCGGTCTCGCCGCCCTCGCCGTCTGGCAGATCGCCGAGGCCGTCGGCGAGCGCGACACCGACGCGAAGAAGCGCTGGGCGCACCGCGCCAAGGACGTGGGGACCGCCATCGCTTACGGGGCGATCGCGGTCACCGCCTTCACCGTCGTCTCGGGAGGTCGTTCCGACTCGTCCGAGCAGTCGCAGACGATGAGCGCGCAGCTCATGGCGATGCCCGGCGGCATCGTCCTCCTGGTGATCGTCGGATTGGCGGTCGCCGTCATCGGCGTCGCCTTCATCGTCCGCGGAATCACCAAGGCCTTCATGAAGAACATCTCCAGCCCCGGCGGGACCGCGGGGCGCGGCATCCGGACCTTCGGGATGGTCGGCTACATCGCCAAGGGCATCGCGATCGGCGTCGCGGGGATCCTGTTCCTCGTCGCGGCCTTCGCGCACGACCCGAGCGCCGCGGGCGGGCTCGACGCGGCGCTGCGCTCCCTGGCGGGCCTGCCGTTCGGCCAGATCGTGCTCTGGCTCGTGGGGGCGGGACTCGTCGTGTACGGCCTGTTCTGCTTCGCCCGCGCGCGCTACGCGCGCATGTGAGCCGGGCTCACGCGGACGGGCGGGGACGCGCTCCCGCGATGAGCAACGACAGACCGAGCTCGAACGCACGCGTGGCCACAGGGTCGGCCGGATCGTGGCTCGAGAGGGTGGCGTAGGCGGCGGCGAACCGAGGGACGTCCTCTTCTTGCCCCGACGGGTCGAACATGACCGAAGGGCCGGTCATGTCGAGCACGCTGCCGATGATGAACGACTCGAAGGCCGTCAGCAGCGGCAGGATGTCGTCGCTCGACCATCCGACGCGCTCAGCGGCGATCGCGAAGTCCTCGTACTGCGACATCAACAAGGGGGCCGACGAGCTCTGCGACATCAGCAGGGGGATGGCCTTCGGATGCCGGCGGAAGGCGTCACGGTAGGAGCGCGCCCACAGCAGCAGGCCCTCCTCCCACTCGCGCTCGCGAAGGTACGAGGAATCGATGCGCGCAGACACGAGCGCGCGGACGTCTTCGACCAGCGCGGCGAGATTCGGCACGTGATTGTAGAGCGAGGTCGGGTGCACCTTGAGGCGGTCGGCGACGCGGCGGATGCTCGCCCCCTGGCTGCCGTCGCGGTCGACGAGGGCGAGCGCGGCACGGGCGATCTGCTCGCGCGAGAGCTTGGGCTGGGTCGGCCGGGGCACGGCGGGGCCTTTCGGTCGGGTTCGACCACGCTACGCGATGTCGCGGTTCGCGGGCCGGCTCCCGTGCCCCCCCCGGGGGTCACCCGGTGCCGGAGCGCCAGTGGTCCTCGACCTCGGCGGCCGTCAGGACCCGGTTGTAGATCGCGCCGTATTGGATCGAGCCCGTGAAGAAGGCGGGGTCGCCCGCAGCGGGGCCGGTCTGAGACGTCCAGAAGTCGGTCTTTCCGCACCCGAACTTCCAGTAGCCGTCGTACCACTGGCCCCGGGTCGTGCCGTCGGTGCCGACGAGTGCCCCGTCGACGAAGAGCTGCATGCCCGAGCTCGAGAGCGTGGCGACCACCGCGTGCCACTTCCCGTCCGCGTAGCTCCGGCCCGCGGGAGTCGTGATCAGGGCGTAGGCGTCGGGGAAGTTGCCGTAGACGATGCGCCCGTTCGCGTCGAGGTAGATGTGGCGGTCCCAGTGGTTCTCGTTCTCGGGTGCTGGGTCGGTGCCGAATCCCACGATCTTGCCGCTCGGGGCGGAGGTGGTCGAGAACCAGGCCTCGAGACTGAAGGTCTGCGGTTCGAGCCGGCCGGGAACGTACAGGCACTGAGAGCCGTCGAAGGTCACCGACGCGGCGGGGCTGTCGCGGCGACACCCGATCGAGCTCGAGGTGGTGGGCGGCTTGCGCCAGGTCGCGGTGCGACCGTTGCCGGAGATGTCGGTCTCGGATGCCGTCGACGTCGCCGACATCGCGTAGGCCGCGTACAGGTCGGACGGGTGCTTCGCGGCGAAATCAGTCACGGCGAAGCGGCAGTTCTGGTTCATAGCCCCCGCGGTGTCGTCGCTGCTGCGGATGGACGCCGAGAACGCCGCGTCGCTCCCGCCGACCGTGGTCAGGGCGATCACGGCGAGCACCGTCGCGATCGCCAGCGGCAGCAGCACTGCGCGCGCGCGGCGATCGGTGCGGACGCGGAAGCCGCCATCGGGTGCGACATCGCTCTCGTGGATCACGAGCGATGCGAGGAAGGGCAGCAGACACAGCAGCACCAACAGAATCCGCACCGGCAGGTCGGGATCGGGCACGGGAGTGAGCGAGTAGGCGCCCGACGCGATGCGGTGCGTGGACAGCACGGTGGCCTGCTCGCCGCTGACCAACCGGGTCGCGCCGGCGAGCAGGGGCAGGATGCCGGTGTTCACGACGTGCATGAGGGCTCCGTCACCGCTGTCGGCGGCGCGGAAGTCGAGCAGGACCATGTTGAACCACGGGCGCAGCCAGAGGCTCACGGCCGTGATCACGACGGACCAGCCGGTGAGCCGGACGCTCCACGCCCAGGCGCGACGATCCCCGCGCGCTCGGGCGATCGCCTCGACGAGGACGGCGCCGATCAGGAGCCAGGGCGCGGCCTTCAGCGCGAAGCCGAGGCCGGGGACGATGAGGACGGCCGCCCCGACGATCTGGTCGGGACGGACGTCCCACGGGTCGGCCGAGCCGTTGAGGTCTCCCCGCGTGCGGAAGACCTCGCCGTCGGCCTCGACGATGCGGTGGGTGATCGTGCGGTCGTTGTGCGTGTACGTCACGACCTCGCCGACGGCGTAGCGAGCGTGTGGCTCCGTCACGACGAGCGTGCCGACAGGAGCCGCCTCGGCCATGCTCGGGGTGTCGACGACGAGGAGTCGAGCCCCGGTGACCCCGAGGACGGTGGCGATCGCGACCGCGAGCAACGCGATCACGATCGCCACCGATAGTGCGGATCCGCGACGACCCCGGGAGGGCGGAGCTTCGAGGGTGTCGGTCACGGGGCGGGGCTCAGGACGAGAACGTCCAGGTGAGAGGCTGCGACACCTTCAGGTTCGAGTAGCTCGGGCCGAGCGTGCTCGGCAGCGTCACCGCGAAGGTGAAGGTCGCCGAAGACCCGGCGGGGAGGGACGAGGCGCCCACCTTGTCGAGGATGTCGATCGTGGAGGCGAGGCCGTCGACGGTGCCGTCGTAGATGTCGAAAGCGCCGGAGGTAATCTTGAGCTTCATCTGCGAGCACAGGTCGGAGGCGGAACCGTAGACTGTGCTCGTGGCCGACTGGGTACATGCGCCGGGAGTCAGCGTGAACCCCTTCGCGTCGAGCGAGCCGGCGTTCAGGATCGCGACGTTCGTCGTGACCGTCTGGCCGGGCGCCATCGCGAGGTCGCCACCGTACCTGTTGATCGTGGAACAGGTGGCCGAGTTCGAGGAGACCCCGCTCGCGCCGTCGGTGCTCTTGCAGACGATCAGACCGGAGGAGTCGTTCTCCTGCATGATCAGCGAGCCCGCGCCGGCGGTGTTGATCGTGTTCTGGATCGACGCGGTGAAGGCGGCGACGGTGGGGGACAAGCCGAGGGCGAGGATGAGCGACGCGACGCTGCCGGCGAGGACGACGGGCAGCGCGAGGCGGCGCCGCCGGCGTGCGGGTGAGGGGGAAGACGACGAGGACACGGGGTTCTCCTTAGCGGGCGAGGTGAAGGTTGGGCACGCTCATACAAGGGCCCCGGAGATCCGGCGCGCGGTCGTGTCGACACCGTCTCGGGCGGGTGGGATCCCGTCCGGCCAGAACACCGGGGACGGTCGGTGGCCGCCGCCGGCGTCCTGCTCGACGCACGGTCCTCCGCCCTCTCACCCGGCGCTTCGGTCGGCGTCACCCGTCGGGGTGGCCGTTCGCGCAGTGGCTCGCCGGCGGCGGGCGAGCGCAACCCTCACCGGGAACTCAGGTCGAGCGGGTATCTCAGAGGGTTCACAGACCCGACGAGGAGAGCCATGACCACCGCCACCCTTTCGCTGCGTGCGACCGCGGCCACCGTCGGAGCGCTCGCGCTCGCCGCCCTCGCCGGGTGCACCGCCGAACGACAGACGGATGCCGCGACACCGATCGTCGCGCCGCCCTCATCCGTCGCGCCGGAGTCGTCGACGTCGCCGTCTTCGAGCGCACCGCCCGCCCTCGCCGCAGACCCGACGACGGTGGTCGAGGGGCTCACGACCCCGTGGTCGGTCGCCTTCGACGCAGAGACCGCGCTCGTGAGCCAGCGCGACACGGGCGAGGTGCTCGAGATCGTCGGTGGATCCACGCGCGTGGTCGGCGAGGTACCCGGGGTCGCGCCCGGCGGCGAAGGAGGCCTGCTCGGCATCGCCGTCGCCGACGGATTCCTCTACGCCTACGCCACCACGGTCGACGACAATCGCGTGCTGCGATTCGCCCTGGAGGGCCAGCCGGGCTCGCTGCGCCTGGGCTCCGCCGAGACGGTCGTCGCCGGCATCCCCTCCGCGAACATCCACAACGGCGGGCGCCTCGCCTTCGGCCCCGATGGTCTGCTGTACGTCACGGCCGGAGACGCCTCCGAGCCCGGTGCCGCCCAGGATCCCGGCTCGCTCGGCGGCAAGATCCTGCGCGTCGAGCCCGACGGCGCCATACCGGCCGACAACCCGTTCCCGGGCTCGCCGGTGTGGAGTCTCGGTCACCGCAATCCGCAGGGCATCGGGTGGGATGCCGCCGGCATCATGTACGCGTCGGAGTTCGGTCAGAACACCTGGGACGAGTTGAACATCATCGAACCGGGCGCGAACTACGGCTGGCCAGAGGTCGAGGGAGTCGGCGGCCAGGAGGGATTCGTCGACCCCGTGCAGCAATGGGCGCCGGCGGATGCCAGTCCGAGTGGTCTCGCGGTGATCGACGGCGCGGTGGTCATCGCCAACCTGCGCGGCCAGCGTGTGCGCGTCGTCCCCACGGCCGATGTGGGCGCGGCATCGGAGTACTTCGTCGGCACATACGGGCGGCTGCGCGATGTCGTCGAAGCCCCGGACGGCACCCTGTGGGTCGTCACGAGCAACACCGATCGCGGTGGGGGCGACTCCGACATGATCCTGCGCGTGCCCCTCGTCGCGGGGTGAGCGTCAGGGCGTGAGGACCGTGACGCCCGCCTCTTTCAGCGCGGCGGCCAGCTCTGCGGACGGTGGAGCGTCAGTGATGAGGTAGTCGGCCTTCTCGAGCGGGGCGATCTGCGCGAACAGTCGCCGGTCGAGCTTCGACGAGTCGGCGAGGATCGCCGTGCGGTCGGCCTTCTGGATCATCTCGGTCATCATCGTGGCGTCGCCGAGGTTGCTGGTGGAGAAGCCCGACCCGTCGACCGCTCCCACCGCGATCAGGGCGTAGTCGCTGCGGATGTCGACCTCGGGGGAGTGCGAGTTCATCGCAAGGGTCACCGGCCCGGTCGTCGCCTGGGTGATCGTGCGGACCGCGCCGCCGAAGATGAACAGATCGCGGAACACCGAGGGGGAGATCTCGGCGGGGATGCGCAGGTTGTTCGTCGCGATGGTCAGATCGCGGTGGTTGCGCAGGGCGCGGGCGACGGCGAGCGTCGTCGTGCCCGCGTTCAGCATGAGCGTCGACCCGTCTTCGATGAGCTCGACGGCGAGGGCGGCGATGCGCTCCTTCTCGGAGATCTGCATCTGCAGGCGCACGTCGAGTCCTCGATCGCGGCCGGGGACCGACATGGCGCTGACGGCCCCGCCGTGCGTGCGGACGACGATGCCCTCACGGTCGAGCTGGTCGAGATCGCGGCGGACGGTGTCGATCGAGACGCCGAAGTGCGAGGCGAGGTCGACCACCGTCACCTGTCCGGTGTCGGCGACGTAGGCGGCGAGTTCCGCCTTGCGGCCCGCCGGCAACCGCCGCTTCGTCGTGGCTGTGGTTGCGTCCATGGCGTCATCTTTAGCACGGTTCTGCGGCGGCATCCGCAGAATTTGTGAGAAAACGGCAAAGAACAGCAGCCTTAGCGACTGATCTGCGTTCTCTGGCGCGCTTTCATGCGTGAATTGTCACGAATCTGCATCGAGCGCTTGACCTGTCCCCGCGATGACGCGCATACTCATGCTCAAAGATGCAAGAACGCGCAGAACAGCGCGAAATGCAGCAGATCTCAACGAGGAGAAATGATGGACAACAGCGGGCGCCGGCGTCGGAACGCCTTCAAGCTCGTCGGTGTCGCAGCAGCGGCCACGACCCTCCTGGCGATGGCGGGGTGCTCGTCGAACAGCGCCGCCCCCGCGGACGGCGGAGACGTCACGATCGAATTCGCCCAGTGGTGGGAACCCGAACTGGGCGACGGCCAGTTCCGCGGTCTCATGGACCAGTTCGAGCAGGAGAACCCCGGCATCAAGGTCGACCTGGTGAGCGGCCCGTACGCCTCCACCAAGGAGCAGCTCTTCGCCGGAGCGGCATCCGGGACCATGCCCGACGTCGTCGGTCTCGACGGCGCATGGGTCAGCGACTTCGCCAAGCAGGGCGTGATCGCCGATCTCACGAAGCTCATGGGTGACTCCGGCTACGACGACAGTCAGCTCGCCAGCCAGATCCAGGTCGACGGCAGCACCTACATGATCCCGGTCGTCAACTTCGTCTACCCGATGTTCACGAACGACGGACTGCTCTCGCAGGCGGGGGTTTCGGCCCCGCCGTCGACGCGCACCGAGTTCGCCGACGCGGCGAAGAAGATCACCGCCCTCGGCGGCGACGTCTCGGGCTGGGTGCTGCCGCTCTCGCTCGAAGCGCCCAACGGCGTGCAGAACGACGTCATGTCGTGGGTGTGGGCCTCGGGCGGCTCGATGCTCAAGGACGGCCAGCCCGACCTGACGAACTCCGACGTCTCGTCGGCGACCGACTACATCCAGCAGCTGTGGAAGGACGGTGTCATCGCGCCGGGCTCGTTCACCATGAAGGAGCAGGACAAGGTCGAGGAGTTCACCAACGGCCGCGTCGGCATGATGATCGACTCGCTGGCGCACATCAACCTCATCCGCGAGTCGAACCCCGACCTGACTTTCTCGATCTCGGCGATCCCCGCCGAGGACGGCTTCTCGGGAGAGCGCGGCATCCCCTACGCCTCGTGGGGCATCGGCGTCGCCGAGAACTCCGAGCACAAGGACGCCGCCTTCAAGCTGGTGCAGTTCCTGATGGGCAAGGACGTCAACAGCGAGCTGTCGACGATGGCCAAAGCGTTCCCGGGCAACACCGAGAGCGTGCCCACGTTCGTCGAAGACGACGAGCTGTTCAAGACCGCCTTCGACATCTACAAGAAGGGCTACCCGGCGAACGAGTTCACCGGTCTGCCCGTCGCCGAGGACCTGATGCGCCAGTTCGGCGAGCAGTTCCAGGCAGCCCTCGACGGTCAGCAGTCCATGAGCGACGCGCTGAAGAAGTCGCAGGACGAATGGACCTCGGAGTTCTGATCCGATCCTGATCCGGGATGCCGCACCGTACCGCCTGGCGGTGCGGCATCCCGCTCATCGAAAGCCGCACACCATGTCAATGCGCACCCTCACTCCCCCCGACACCGAGGTCATCGTCACCGGACGACCCACCTCGCGCCGCACCCGCCAGCTCCGCAAGGCCGGCGAGGCGTACGTCTTCCTCTCGCCGACCCTGATCCTGCTCTTCGTCCTGATGATCGTTCCGATCGTGATGGTCGTGGGGTACTCCTTCCAGGACAACGTCATCCTGAACAAGAGCCCCGACCTCGTCGGCGTCGACAACTACGTCGCGATCCTGACGGACCCGGGCTTCTGGAAGGCCACCGGCAACACCCTCTTCTTCACCCTCACCAGCGTCGCCGCGCACCTCGTGCTCGGTCTGTCGTTCGCGATGCTGCTCAACAGCCGCCTGATCGGAGCGGTGCCCCGTGCGATCTTCCGCGGGCTGTACGTGCTGCCCTGGCTGTTCACCGTCGCGGTCATCGCGGTGCTGTGGCGCATGCTGCTCGCCCCCAACGGCATCGTCAACTTCCTCCTGAACACGAACATCGAGTGGCTCTCGTCGCCGCAGCTCGCCCTGGGCACCGTCACGTTCATCAACATCTGGGCCGGCTACCCGTTCTTCATGGTCAGCCTGCTCGCCGGCCTCCAGGGCATTCCGAGCGACCTGTACGAGGCGGCGACCGTCGACGGGGCGAGCCCCGCCCAGCGGTTCTGGAACGTCACGATCCCGCAGCTGCGACCGATCATCGTCAGCCTCGTGCTGCTCGATCTGATCTGGACCTCGCAGCAGTTCGCGCTCATCTGGCTGACCACGGGCGGCGGTCCGATCGACGTCACCGAGATGCTCAGCACCTTCACCTACAAGCTCGCATTCGCGAAATACGACTTCTCGATGGCCTCCACCTCGGCGGTGCTGGTCCTGGCGATGTCGATGATCATCGCGGTGCTCTACGTCCGCCAGCAGAAGGCGAGGGACTGACATGGCCTCGACGACCACCACGCCGCGTCAGCGCGTCGGCACCACCGCCCCGCGCCAGCGCGTCGGCACCACGAAGACGCGTCGCCGGCTCGCCCAGACCGGCGTGCTCATCGGCCTCGTCATCGGAGCCGTGTTCGCGGCGGGTCCGGTGCTGTGGATGCTGTCGAGCTCGTTCAAGTCGAACACGCAGATCTTCGAGCTCCCGCCGCGCCTGATCACCGACACCTTCTCGTTCGACGCGTACGTGTCGATCTTCACCAACCCCGAGACGGTGCGCTTCTTCATCAACAGCTACGTCGTGGCGGGGGCGGTGACGATCCTGACGCTCCTCGTCGCGATCCAGGCGGCGTACGCGTTCAGCCGCTTCGAGTTCCGCGGCAAGCGCATCGTCAACGTCATCATCGTCAGCGTCCAGGCGGTGCCGCCGATCACGCTGCTCATCCCGTACTTCGGGCTGATGGTCGGGCTCGGCCTCTACAACACCTATCCGGGCCTGATCTTCACCTACATGGTCTTCACGCTGCCCTACGCGATCATCATGATGACCGGGTACTTCAACACCCTCCCGAAGGAGCTCGACGAAGCGGTCCGCGTCGACGGCGCCGGCTCCTTCACCGCGCTGTGGCGCGTGCTCGTGCCGATCTCGATCCCGGGCATCGTCTCGGTGGGTATCTACACGTTCATGATCGCGTGGAACGAGTTCCTGTTCGCCCTCACCCTCACGCGCACCATCGACATGCGCACCGTGCCCATCGGCATCCAACTGCTCATGGGCCAGCACTCGTACGAGTGGAACCAGATCATGGCGATGAGCATCCTCGGCTCGATCCCGGTGCTGCTGCTCTTCCTCTTCTTCCAACGCTTCTTCATCAGCGGCCTGACGGCCGGCTCGGTGAAGAGCTGACCGCCGCCTACCCAACCCCGAACAAGGAGTCATCCGTGCTTTACACCGGCAAGTCCATCCTCGACGTCGCCAACGCCCACAGCTTCGCCATCCCGGCCTTCAACATCAGCGACTGGGCGATGTTCACCGGGATCATGGACATCAGCGAGGAGAAGAACGCTCCGGTCATCATCGCGATCCACCCCGACGAGGTCTCGCACATCACCACCGACCTGATCCCGGCGATGCACGCCCGCGCGCACCGCTCGAGCGTGCCGGTGGCCATCCACTGGGACCACGGCGGAACGTACGACCAGATCATCACCGCGATCAAGGCCGGCTTCACCTCGGTCATGATCGACGCCTCGCTCGAGCCGTTCGAGCAGAACGTGGCGCTCACCCGCAAGGTCGTCGAGGCCGCCCACGCCGTCGGCGTGCAGGTCGAGGGAGAGCTCGGCACCATCGGTGCGAACGACAGCTACGGCGAGTCGGGTGCGGCCGAGATCATCTACACCAACGTCGACGACGCGGTGCGCTTCGTCGAGCAGACCGGCGTCGACAGCCTCGCGATCGCCATCGGCACCTCGCACGGGCTCTACCCGGCCGAGAAGAACCCCGAGCTGCGCCATGACCTGCTCGAGCAGATCAAGGCCGCCGTCGGCATCCCGCTCGTGCTGCACGGCGGGTCGAGCAACCCCGACGCGGAGCTCGCCCGCGCGGTGTCGCTCGGCATCAACAAGATCAACATCTCCAGCGACATCAAGGTGGCGTACCACGACCGCATGCGCGAGGTGCTCGGCACCGACCGCCGCCTGCGCGAGCCGAACGCCATCCAGCCCGAGTGCATCGCCGCCATGAAGGTGACCGCCGCTGAGAAGATCGACCTGTTCGGCGCCGCCGGCAAGGCCGACCTCTACTGATCGGACGGTGATCGACGTCATGGCGGAAGACCTCGTGCTCGGACTCGGCGGCACCGTCGACTACGAGATCCGGTGGGATGCCGACGTGCTCACAGCCCTCGCCGAGAGCCACGGCATCCGTGTCGACGAGTTGACCACCACGACGCCGATCATCGACGAGCGTGCGCTCGTCGTCACGGTGCTCGCCTTCCTCGCCACCGGCGGGGGAGGCGAGCGCTTCGTGCTGTCGTCGGAGATCGTGGAGACCTTCGCGGCGCACTTCGACAAGACGGTCACGCTCGGCGGGACGGGGGTGCGGGCGGGGATCGCCCTCGACCGCATCGGCGTGCCTACGGTGCAGCATCTCGTGAGCATCGACGACACCGTGCGGCGTCTGCTGCCCGCGTCGATGAGCATCGTCTCGTCGGCCAGGCACGACACCCTCGACCCGCACCTCATCGTGCAGTACCCCGAAACGACGACGGTGCGCTTGGTCGACGGGGCGGTGACCGCGCCGGCGTCGAACCGCATCATCTTCGCGAACGACGCCCCGAACCGCGAGATGGCGATCGCGACCGGCCTCGGTGACGCCCTCGCCGACGCGGCGGCGTTCCTGGTGTCGGGCTTCAACACGATGCAGGATGCCGCCCTGCTCGCGTCGCGGCTCGACGATCTCGTCGCGGCGATGCGGCGCCTCCCGCCCGAGGCCCTCGTCTACTACGAGGACGCGGGGTTTTACCGCCGCGAGCTGTCGGCGCTCGTGCGCGAGCGCCTCCTGGAGCGCATCGACGTCTACGGGATGAACGAGGACGAGCTGCAGGAATACCTCGCCCGCCCGGTCGACCTGCTCTCTCCGGCCGATGTCTGCGCCGCCCTCGCCGACGCGCACGCGCTGATCCCCGCACGGGCCCTGGTCGTGCACACCCGGTACTGGGCGATCGCGGTCGGCCCCGCAGCGGCCGCGCACCGCGCGGGCCTCGAGAGCGCGGTGCGCACGGCGGCCACGCGTTTCCGGCTCGGTGACGCCTGCACGGCCGCCGACCTCGACGACACCGCGCGCCTGGGCCGACACTCCGGTGGACAGACGGTCGTCGCCGCCGCAGAGCGTGAGCTCGGCGCGACGGGAGTGGCGGCCTTCGTCGTCGACACGGCGCACCCCACCACGATCGGCCTGGGCGATACCTTCGTCGGGGGCTTCCTCGCCGCGGTGCCCGCTGCGGCCCGACGCGCCACCGCCGTCGCCCTCGATCGGGCCCTCGACGCGGCGTGCGGCCGACGCTGACCCACGACGGCGTGCGGGGTCAGTGCGCCCCGGTGTCGGCATCCGGATCGGAGAACGGCCCGCACGCGGCGATCACGCGGCGAAGGCTGACGGCCGCGGCCCAGGCGTCGAGGGGTTCGTCGTGCGCCTCGAGCGCGCGAAGGCGGTCGGTGAAGGTCGTCAGTGCCTCGTCGGCGGCGCGCAGCTGATCGGCCGTGCCGACCGGATCGGGCGGCGTCTCGACCAGGTGCGCCACCGTCGTGATCGCCTCGGAGAGCACGCGGCGCGCGTCGGGGGGAAGCTTGGCGTCGACGGAAGGACCGCTGGTGAGCCCGGCGAGGGCGGCGGAGAGCTCCCGCGTGGCGTCGGCCGTACCGGTCAGGGCGTCGAGGCGCCGCCGGCCGAGATCGCGCGGCGCCTGCAGTCGGCGACCGCGGGGGTTGTAGCGGCGGCTCTCGTCGGCCAGTTCGACCTCTTCGCGCACGTCGGCGAGGGTGCCGCGCAGGCGAGCCGCAGCCTCGTCCGCGGCGTCGGGATCGAACGCGCGGCCGGCGAGCGAATCGGCGATGCTCCGCAGCGACGCGGCGAGGGCGTCGCGCAGTTCGGCGAGTCGGTCGTCGGCGCGCTTCACGCGCAGGGGCGGGACGACGACGAGGTTCACGATCACGCCGACGACGACGCCGAACGCCATGGTCACGAGGTACGACACGGAGTAGCCGTCGGGGTCGGCGCCGCCCAGCAGCAGCACGAAGAGCCCCGCGATGGCCACCCAGTCGCGGCCCACGCCGAGAGCGCGGACCCCCGCGAGCAGCACGCCGATCAGGATGACGGCGGCGACGGCGGCGATGCGCGGCACCCCGAGTCCGACGACGGCGAGGCTGGCGAGCCCCAGGCCGATGCCGATCCCCAGCCCGACCACGGCCTGCACGCCGCTGGAGGCCGACCGCGCGACCGTCGGATACATGCTGACGAGCACCCCGAGCGGCGCATAGTACGAATACTCGCTCTGGGCCCACGGGACGTACGGCGCGAGATACCAGGCGAGGGCGGCGGCGACGGCCGTCTTGGCGGCGAGCAGCAGGCGGTCGGCGGTCACCGCGTCGGCCCACCACCGTCGGGGGTCGAGGGCGGGGCGAACGTTCACAGGCGCAGCGTGCGGGGGCGAGGCGACACCACCCCATGCTGCGTGCTCGCGCCGATCTCGTCGCGGGGGTTGCCGCGGCGCGACGGGGCGGGTAGCCCTCACCCCTTCGGGCGGTAGGCCCTCCAGAGCACCCGGGCGTGACGGGCCTTGGCCCGCTCCACGCCGTGCTCGTCCTTGCGGGCCGCGCTGATCCACTCGGCGAGGCGACTGACCACCGCTCCGAGCACCATGCTGATGTCGGCGTGCTTCGCGGGCGGCACTGCGGCTTCGGCCGCCGGCATCCGCCCCTTCGGTCCCAGATCGTCGTCGATGTGTCGGAAGACCAGCCGTGCGACGCCGACCGCGTGGCTGTTGACGACGCAGTGCGCGGCGCCCTCGATCTCCCATCGGCGGGCGCTGCGGGCGCGCGCGACGAGACGGGAGTGCAACCGCCGCGGCGACGGGCGATCGAACTCGCCGCGCAGCAGGAGCAGTCGCGCGTGGCCCGCGCCGACGCGGTCCGAGATGCGATAGCGGAGCATGTGGGGGAGCGCCTCGAAGAAGTACAGCACTCCGCACAGCAGGTAGGCCGAGACGGCCAGGAGGGCGATGTGCAGCGACTCGCGCACGGTCGACTGCACGAACCGCACGGCCTGAACCAGGGCATTGGCCTCCGCTTCGTCGACGACCGGACTCACGAGAACGGCGTGCGAGAGGTCGGGGCGCCGGGCGAGCACCTCGGTGACCACCTGCGTGCCCATCGAATGGCCGAGGAGGACGGGGTCGGCGAGGTCGTAATGGTCGAGCACGCTCTCGACCTGGTCGGCGAAGAACGCGGCGGTGGGCTGCTCTCCGGATGCCGGGACCCCACCGAAACCGGGCAGATCGAGAGCGAACACCTCTCCGCGTTCGGCGAGCAGCGGAGCGAGGAACTCGAAGTAGGTCGCGGCCACGCCGATACCGGCGATGAGGACGAAGGCGCGGTCCTCCCGAGCCCCGGTCGACATGCGGGTGACGCGCGTGCGGACAGCGCCCCGCCGGTGCGTCTCGACCTGCACGTCGATGGAGGAGTCGGCCATCGATCCAGGATGCCCTACGCCACGGCATCCGCTGTCAATCCCGGACCCGACGTCGCAGGCGCGGCCTAGCCTTCCTGCATGAGCGATACTTCCCGTGAACACGAGACCCTCGGCGCACAGCGCGAGGGCGACAACCCCGCAGAGAAGGACCCGTCGGACTGGCTCACCGGTGACGAGCCGATGACCGCGCCGCAGGCCAGCTACCTCGACACCCTCGCCCGCCAGGCCGGGGAGGAGATCTCCGCCGACCTCACGAAGGCCGAGGCGTCGGAGCAGATCGAGCGTCTGCAGGGCGAGACCGGCCGCTCCACCGAGTGACCCTCACCCTCTGAACGACGAGGCGTCCCCGCGACCTGATCAGGTCGTGCGGGACGCTTCTTCGTCTGCGGAGATGTCGTCGATGTCCTGCTGCTCTCCGCGCGCGATGTCGTCGAGGAAGTCGGCGACTACGCGGCGTTCGGCGGGGCCGAGGCGTCCGGCCGCCGCCACGGCCGAGGCGCGCCGTACCGACAGCACACGGCGCGCGGGGGATGAGGGGTCGATGGTCTCGCGGACGACGATCGACCGACGGTCGCCCGGGTACGGCTCGCGCGCGACCCAGCCGGCGTCGGCGAGGCGGTCGATGAGCGCCGTGGTCGCCGCCGACGAGATGCCGAGCATCGAGGCGAGCAGACGAGGGGTGACGGGTTCGTCGTCGGGGGAGCGCTGCAAAAGAAAGCGCAGCACCTTCGCGTCGTTGGGGCCGATGCCCAGGGAGTTCAGCGCCGCTCGCTCCGAAGCGATCCCCGAGTCGGTGAGGTCGTTGAGGGCTTTCACGACGTCGTCGGCGGAAGCCGTGTGTCGCATCTCTCCTCCTCGGGTGTCTCGATGATCTAGTGGTTTGGAAGCCGATCAAGTAGGCGACTGTTCTAATCCGCCATGCTACCTGTCCATGATCCGCAGGGGCAGGGGGCTGGACGCGCGGCTCTGACATAGGATGCCCAGGTGGAAAACGGGACGGAAGCGTCGCGCTACTGGTACGGCGCGAGCGACGAGGATCGCCGCCGTCGAGCGGTCGACGTGCTTCAGGCTTTCCGTGTGTACCGCGCCGCCGAGGTGGCGATGCGACGCCGCACACGAGAATCGATGTCGATGGGCGAGAACGAGTTGCTCGTGCTGCGCTACCTGCTGCGGGCCGCCGGCCAGAAGCGACAGGTCTCGCCGAGCGAACTCACCCGCTACCTCGGCGTCTCCACGGCGTCCACCACCGCGATCGTCGATCGACTCGAGAAGACCGGACACGTCACGCGCGTTCCGCATCCCACCGATCGCCGCAGCATCTTCATCGTGGCCACGACCGAGAGCGACGAAGAGGTGCGCGCCACGCTGGGGTCGATGCACACCCGCATGATGGCTGCCGTCGTCGACATGTCGCCCGAGGACAGCGCCGCGGTCATCGCGTGCCTCGGACGCCTGCAGGATGCCGTGGACCAGGTCGACCCTCACCCGGTCGAGGTCGACGCCGCCCCCTGAGCGTCGATCGCGAAGCAGGCGAGTAGCTAGGCGACCTTCTTTCCCTCGCAGCATTAGGCGGGCGTGAGAGCGCGTGAAACCATGGACATATGGACGAGGATGCGCGTGATGCGGTGATCTCCGCGCGCCCGAGCGACGTCGTCCGCGAGGTCGACGGCGTGCTGGTCGCTCCGTTCCGCGAGGTCCTCGGTCGACTGCGCGCGGACTACCCCGACGAGGATCCCGGCCGCATCGAGGCGATCGTGTTGCGCGAGTGGGAGGCCTTCTCGGCCGGTCGTCCGCTCGTCGTGCCGACCGCCGTCGAAGACGGGGCCCGCGAGATCCTGGGCCCGCCGCTCGTCTGAGTCAGGACCCGGGGTGCTCGGGCTCGGGCACGATCATCAGACCGCCCGAGGAGTTGGCCGAGGTGGCGAGGGCTTCGATCCACGAACGGCTCAGGAGGGCAGGCTCGGGTTCGTCGAAGACGAACCGCAGCGGGATCGACGGATGCAGCCACACGGTGCTGCGCCCGACCTCCTGGTCGGGTCCGTGCGTCCACGACAGGGTGAAGCTCTCGCCGCGGCGGAGCTTGGTGGCGATGACGACCTTGACGTGCGCGAGAGCGCGGTCTTCGATCTCGATCGGCGTCGCGACGTCGCCGTAGTAGAGCGTTCCCACACCCGGAACGTTAGTCGCGACGCCGCGAGCCGATCGCGGGGCTTGATTCGCGTCCGCTGACGTGGCAACGACCGGTCGTTCCGCGGAAGCGGTCCCATCTGCGTTCCTCGGATAGGCTCGTGCGCATGGGCAGATTCATCTACGACACCGTCGCCAATGCGGTCGACATCGATGACCGCACGCTCGCGCACCTGCGCATCGTCGTGATGAACAAGCTGCGCCGGTCGGAGTCGTTCATGTTCGACGTCGAGGTCGGAGACGGCAGCGGGCGTCGCAGCTTCTGGATGCACCCCTCGGTGCCCATCCAGTTCCACTTCTACGGCAGCCGTCAGCCGCGCATCAACCGCGTGTGGGTCGAAGACCTCATGCTCGCGGCATCCGGCCCCAACGGTCTGGCGATCACGCCCGAACCCAGCGAAGACGCCCTCGTCGAAGAGGGTTGACCCGCCTCAGTGCTTCTCGGCTTCTTCGGCCGGGGTGATGTCTTCGGGCACGAGCATGATGCCGCCCGAGGAGTTGGCCGAATCGGCCAGGCGCTCGATCCACTCGCGGCTGAGCATCGTCGGCTCGGCGTCGTCGAAGACGAAGCGCAGCGGAATCGCCGGGTGCAGCCACAGCGTGCTGCGGCCGCGTTCCTCGTCGTCGCGGTGACGCCACGAGAGCGTGAAGCTTTCTCCGCGGCGCAACTTGGTGGAGATCACGACCTTGAGGTGCGCGAGGGCGCGGTCTTCGATGTGCACGATCGTGCCGCTGCCGCCGTAGTGAATGGTCCCCATGCGGCCACGATACGCCAGGACGCCCGTGGGGTACGCGGGGCGTCGGCGAGTGTCAAGGGCGGGGGTCGTGCACCCCGGGCGTGTCATCGTGAGGGGTATGCACGGAAGGAGGGCGCCGTGACATCTCCCCCGAATCCTAGGCACCCAGAACCTGCGGACGGCCACGACGACGATCTTCCCGACGTCTTCGATGGTCTCACCGCGATCGACGTCGTCGACGGCGAGCTCGTTCCGCGGGCTCCCGCGCCGCCGCGAGCGTAAGGCTCCCAGCGACCTCGTAGCGCTGCTGGTTACGGTCGGACCATGTCTGACCCGCTGGACGATCAGCAGATCACCGTTTCGGGAGCCGCGCTGCGTGCGATGCGCGACGAGTTCCAGCGGTTCCTCATGGAGTACCGCTTCGGGCTCGCCGAGGTCGAGACGAAGATCTCGATCCTGCGCGAAGAGTTCCAGGAGATGCACGCGTACAACCCGATCGAGCACGTCTCGAGCCGGGTGAAGTCGCCGGACAGCCTCGTCGACAAGGTGCGCCGCAAGGGCATTGACACCGACTTCGCGTCGATCCGCTCGACGATCACCGACATCGCCGGCATCCGCGTCACGTGCAGCTTCATCGACGACGCCTACCGGCTCTCCGATCTGCTCACCCAGCAGGACGACATCACCGTCCGCGACGTGAAGGACTACATCGCCCAGCCCAAGGCGAACGGATACAAGAGTCTGCACGTGATCGTCGAGGTGCCCGTGTTCCTGTCGACCGGCAGGGTGGACGTGCCCGTCGAGGTGCAGTTCCGCACGATCGCGATGGACTTCTGGGCGAGCCTCGAGCACAAGATCTATTACAAGTACGACCGCCTCGTCCCCTCCGACCTCCTCGACGAGCTGAAGGACGCCGCCGACATCGCCGCCGAACTCGATCACCGCATGGAGCGCCTCCACCGCGAGATCCGGGGCCCGCGGCCGGGAGTCGTCTCCCTCTGAGGGCACCGAGTGGCCCGGGCAGGCCGCGGTGGTCACAATGGAGGGATGAGCGACGACGCCGCCCGCCTCGACGAGGTCGCCGCAGAGCTGCTCGCGCTGCCACCGGCGCACTTCACCGCGGCGCGCAACGAACGTGCCGCGGCGGAGTCGGGGGCGGTGGGCCGACGCATCGCGAAGCTGCGCAAGCCCACGGTGGCGGCCTGGGCCGTCAACCTGCTCGTGCGCGACGGGCAGCTCGGCGAGGCCGTCGAGCTGTCGCGGGCCCTGCACGAGGCGCAGGACGACCTCGACGCCGCCGAACTGTCTCGGCTGGGGCGTCAACGCCGGCAGCTGGTGGCCGCGCTCGCGCGGCGGGCCGGAGAGCTCGCGGCCGAGGCCGGGACACCCCTCAGCCAGACGGTGGCGGATGCCGTGCAGAAGACGATCAACGCCGCGGTGGTCGACGATTCGGTGGCGGCGGCCGTGCTCACGGGGCGTCTCATCGCTCCGATCGACCTCGCCGATCTCGGCGGGGGAGAGCTGGCGGCGGCCGTCGCGGGGTCGGTCCCCGAGGCGGTTCCGGCGCCGGCACCGCGCGACGACCTCGCCGCACGGCGGGAGCGCAAGGCCGCCGAACGTGCGGAACGCGAAGCGGAGCGCGCGCACGCCGCCGCCGAGCGGGAGCAGACCGCGGCGGAGCGCCGACGAGTCTCGGCGCGGGAACGGTCGGATCGGCTGCGCGAGCGCGTCGACGGGCTCCGCGCCGATCTCGAGCGTGCCGAGGCGGAGGCCGACGCCGCCGCCCACGAGCTCGACGAGCGTGAGAAGGAGAGGGCGGATGCCGCTGCGGCGGTGGCGTCGAGCCTTCGCACGCTCGAGAAGGCCCGCGCCGCCTGCGAAGAAGGAGAGCGCGGATGAACGCCGCCGTGGAGGGGATCCTCGCCGCCGCGCGGACGCGGCTGGCCGACGCCCCGCGCGAGCGCCTGGGCGAACTGCAGGAAGGGCGCCGTCTGCTCGGCATCCCGCGGGCCGCGCGCATCGCCCCGCGGGGGACGGCGTGGCACCTCGGGGCGCTGCTGCTCACCGACGACGAGGTGCTGAGTACCGGTGACATCGTGCGATCGCGCGCCGAGGTGCGCCGCGGATTCGCCGCGGAGTCGCAGCGGCGTCGCGCGGAGCTCTCGGCCGCGGCGGCTCGAGGAGGCGTGCCCGAGGGCGAGACGATCCACATCCAGTGGACGCCGGTTGACGTGTCGGCGCTGGGGGAGCGCACCGCACCGCTCGCGCTCCGGGGTGACGAGGTGCTCGTGCGCTGGAGCGCCGCAGGCGGGTACATGCCCCTGGAGCGCTACCTCGACGAGCGCATCGAGCTGCTGCGGCATCCGCCCGAGCGGGCATAGAGACCCGCGCGCATAGTCGGGGGTGGGGTGGGTGTCAACTGCCGTGACCACGCAGGTTCGCGGAAACGACGCTGGTCTATCGTGAGCGACGTGCAGCAGGTATGGCCAGGATCCAGTTATCCCCTCGGGGCCACTTACGACGGTAACGGGACGAACTTCGCCCTGTTCAGTGAAGGAGCGGAAAAAGTAGAGCTCTGCCTCTTCGAGGAGGACGGAACGGAGACGTGCGTCGAGCTGATCGACGTCGACGCTTTCGTCTGGCACGCCTACCTCCCCAACATCCAGCCGGGGCAGCGTTACGGCTACCGCGTGCACGGGGAATACGACCCGGCGAACGGCAAGCGCTTCAACCCCGCGAAGCTTCTGCTCGACCCCTACGCGAAGGCCGTCGAGGGCCAGATCGACTGGGGCCAGCCCGTCTTCAGCTACGAGTTCGGTGACCCGGACTCGTTCAACGACGACGACTCCGCCGCCCACATGATGAAGGGCGTCGTCATCAATCCGTTCTTCGACTGGTCGGGCGACCGTCAGCCGAAGATCCCCTACGCCGAGTCCTTCATCTACGAGGCGCACGTGCGCGGCCTCACCCAGCTGCATCCCGACGTGCCGGAAGAGCTGCGCGGCACCTACGCCGGTATCGCCCACCCGGTCGTCATCGAGCACCTCAAGAAGCTCGGCATCACGGCGATCGAGCTCATGCCGGTGCACCAGTTCGTCAACGACTCCACTCTCGAGGAGAAGGGGCTGTCGAACTACTGGGGCTACAACACCATCGCGTTCCTCGCTCCGCAGAACACCTACTCGTCCACCGGCGACCACGGTCAGCAGGTGCAGGAGTTCAAGGCCATGGTCAAGGCCTTGCACGCCGCCGGCATCGAGGTCATCCTCGACGTGGTCTACAACCACACCGCCGAGGGCAACCACATGGGCCCGACGTTGTCGATGCGCGGCATCGACAACGAGGCGTACTACCGCCTCGAAGACGACGACAAGCGCTACTACACCGACTACACCGGCACCGGTAACAGCTTGAACGTGGGCAACCCCCACACGCTGCAGCTCATCATGGACTCGCTGCGCTACTGGGTGCTCGAGATGCACGTCGACGGCTTCCGCTTCGACCTCGCCTCGACCCTCGCGCGCGAGTTCTACGAGGTCGACCGCCTCGCGGCCTTCTTCGAGCTCGTGCAGCAGGACCCGATCGTGTCGCAGGTCAAGCTCATCGCCGAGCCGTGGGACGTGGGCCCCGGCGGCTACCAGGTCGGCAACTTCCCGCCCCAGTGGACCGAGTGGAACGGCAAGTACCGCGACACCGTCCGCGACTTCTGGCGCGGCGAGCCGCAGGCCCTGGGCGAGTTCGCCTCGCGCCTGACCGGCTCCGCCGATCTGTACGAGCACTCCGGTCGCTTCCCCGTGGCATCCATCAACTTCGTCACCGCTCACGACGGCTTCACCCTGCGCGACCTCGTGTCGTACAACGAGAAGCACAACGAGGCCAACGGCGAAGACAACAACGACGGCGAATCGCACAACCGCTCGAGCAACATGGGCATCGAAGGTCCCACCGACGACCCCGAGGTGCTCACGCGTCGTGCGCAGCAGCAGCGCAACTTCATCGCCACGCTGCTGCTCAGCCAGGGTGTGCCGATGCTGCTGCACGGCGACGAACTCGGTCGCACGCAGGGCGGCAACAACAACGGCTACGCGCAGGACAACGAGATCACCTGGGTGGACTGGTCGAACATCGACACTCCGCTCATCGAGTTCACCGCGGCCCTCGCACGCCTGCGCAAGCAGCACCCCACCTTCCGCCGCAGCCGGTTCTTCGACGGTCGCCCCGTGAAAATGGAGGAGGGCTCGCCGATCCCCGACGTGGTCTGGCTGCGCCCCGACGGCTCGCTCATGCAGCCCGAGGACTGGGACAACGGTTTCGGTCTGGCGGTGGGGATCTTCCTCAACGGCCAGGGCATCCGCGAGCGCGACCGCCGCGGCGAGTCGATCAGCGACGACCACTTCCTCGTGCTGTTCAACGCGGGTGACGACAAGGTCGACTTCCAGCTGCCCGACTTCGAGTACGCCCCCAAGTGGGACGCGTATGTCGACACCGCGGGCGAGCGCGCCAACACCGAGCCGCTCAACCCCGGCGAGACGCTGCCGCTGGAGCCGAAGTCGCTGATGGTGCTCCGCGAGCACCACCTGCCCGAACCCGAGGTCGACCACTCGGTCGCGGCCTCGCTCACGGCGCAGATCCAGACACTCGGCACCGACGACCTGCCCGGGCAGGCGCCCAAGCCGGAGCTGTGACCGAGATGCGGCATCCGCTTTCGACGTATCGCCTGCAGATCCGCGAATCGTTCACCCTCGACGACGCCGCCGAGGTCACGGATTATCTCCGTGACCTCGGGGTCTCGTGGGCGTACCTCTCGCCGATCCTCGAGGCCACGCCCGGGTCCGACCACGGCTACGACGTCGTCAACGTCACGCGCGTCGACCCCGCCCGCGGCGGCGCCGAGGGGCTCTCGCGCTTCGTGCAGGCGGCGCGCGCGAAGGATCTCGGCATCCTGATCGACATCGTGCCCAACCACATGGGCGTCTCGGAACCGCGGAGCAACGCGTGGTGGTGGGACGTGCTGCGCCAGGGACGCGCTTCGGCCCACGCCTCCGCCTTCGACATCGACTGGGAGTTCGGCGCGGGCAAGGTGCGTGTGCCGATTCTCGGTGCCGATCTCGCCGAGGTCCTCGACGAGATCTCGTACGACCCGACGCCGGCCGACGACGCCCCCGACGGGCTGATCCGCTATTACGACCACGCCTTCCCGGTGGCTCCGGGAACGGGGACGGATGCCGCGGCCTCGGGCTCGCGCGACGCGATCGAGGCTCTGCTCGACGCGCAGAACTTCGAGCTGCGCTTCTGGCAGGACGAAGCGGCCGACCTCAACTACCGCCGGTTCTTCGCCGTGACGACCCTCGCGGGCGTGCGGGTCGAGTTGCCGGAGGTGTTCGAGGCGACCCACGCCGAGATCCTGCGCTGGGTGCGCGAGGGCCTCGCCGACGGCCTGCGCGTGGACCACCCCGACGGCCTCGTCGACCCGGGTGGGTACCTCGACCGCCTCTCGGCCGCCCTGCGGGAGGCGAGCGACGACGAGGTCGGCTACGTGCTCGGCGAGAAGATCCTCGAGCACGGCGAAGCCCTGCCCTCGTGGTGGAAGACCGCCGGCACGACCGGATACGACGCGCTCGCCGAGATCGACCGCGTGCTCACCGACCCCGCGGGTGAGGTGCCCCTCGACGCCCTGGATGCGCGTCTGCGCACCGAGAGCGGCCTTCCCGCCCTGACCGGCTGGCACGACCTCATCCACGACACCAAGCGCAAGATCGCCGACTCCATCCAGGTGTCGGAGATCCGCCGCATCGTCCGTGGCCTTCCCGCCGAGCTGCGCGAGGAGTTCGAGGCCGAGGTGCTGCAGGACGCCCTCGCCGAGATCCTCGCGTGCTTCCCCGTCTACCGCTCGTACCTGCCGGCGGGGCGCGCGCACCTCGACGCCGCCGCGGGCGAGGCCGAGATCCGCCGCCCCGAACTCGACGACGTGATCGAGAAGCTCGTGCCGGCGCTCGCCGACACCGACCTCGAGATCGCGTGGCGCTTCCAGCAGACGACCGGACCCGTGATGGCGAAGGGCGTCGAAGACACGGCGTTCTACCGCTACACGCGGCTCGGCTCGCTCACCGAGGTGGGCGGCGACCCGGGCCAGTTCGCGCTCGACGTGCACGGCTTCCACACCGCTCAGGCGCTGCGCCACGCGTCGTGGCCGACCGCGATGACGACGCTCTCGACGCACGACACCAAGCGCGGCGAAGACACGCGTGCGCGCATCGCCGTGCTCGCCGAGATCCCCGAGCGCTGGGCCGCGCGACTCGAAGAGTTCCGCGGCATCGCCTCCACCGGGCACGGTCCCTTCGACGCGTTGCTGTGGCAGGCCATCGTCGGGGCGTGGCCGGCCTCGGCATCCACCCCCGAGGGGCTGAAGGACTACCGCGAACGCCTGCACGCCTACGCCGAGAAGGCCGCGCGCGAGGCGTCGGAGGTCACCGGCTGGTGGGAGCAGGACGAGGCCTTCGAGGAGCGCATGCACGCGCTGGTCGATGCGGCGACCGGTCCCGCGGCCGAGCGCGTGCGCGCGTTCGTCGACGAGATCTCGGCCGACGGCTGGTCGAACGGCCTCTCGGCCAAGCTGCTGCAGATCCTGGGCCCAGGCGTCCCCGACGTGTACCAGGGCTCGGAGCTGTGGGAGCAGTCGCTGGTCGACCCCGACAACCGCCGCGCGGTGGACTTCGCCGAGCGTCGGCGCCTGCTCGCTTCGATCGACGGGACGGATGCCGTGCGCCCGCCCATCGACGGGACCGGCGCCGCGAAGCTGCTCGTGACCTCGCGCGCGCTCCGGGTGCGGGGCGACGTGCCGCTGGACGTGTACCGTCCGCTGGAGGCCGCGGGCGTGGCATCCGATCATGTCGTCGCGTTCGATCGCGGCGGGGTGTTCGCTGTCGCGACGCGCCTGCCCCACGGCCTGCGCACCGCGGGCGGCTGGCGTGACACCGTGCTGCTGCTGCCCGACACGCTGGTCATCGACGTGCTCACCGGCACGCAGTACCAGGGCGGTCCGACCCGCCTCGGCGAGCTGCTCGCCAAGTACCCGGTCGCTCTGCTGATCTCCTGACCCGTCCCGCGCGTGAGGGGGCGCTTTCCGTCGCCTCGCGCCCGTCTCAGCGACAATTCTCGACTCCTCACGCGAAGGAAAGAACCCACATGAGCATCGACGTCTGGGCCCCCAAGGCCGAGCGAGTGCGGCTGCGCCGACTCGACGACAGCGGCGACACCGTCGTCGAAGATGTGGAGATGTCGGCGGATGCCGGCGGGTGGTGGACCGCTCCGGTCGACCTGGCCGACGGGGAGCGCTACGGCTTCGTGCTCGGCGACGGCGACGACCTGCGTCCCGACCCGCGGTCGCGGCGCCAGCCCGGCGGCGTGCACGAGGCGTCGGCGTGGTTCGACCCCTCGGTGTACGCGTGGAACGACGCCGCGTGGACGGGTAAGCAGCTCGCGGGCGGGTTGATCTACGAGCTGCACCTCGGCACCTTCACCCCCGAGGGGACCCTGGATGCCGCGATCGGCCGCCTCGACCACCTCGTCGACCTGGGCGTGACCCACGTCGAGTTGCTGCCGGTGAACGGCTTCAACGGCACGTGGAACTGGGGCTACGACGGGGTGCTCTGGTACACCGTGCACGAGGCCTACGGCGGACCCGAGGCGTACCAGCGCTTCGTCGATGCGGCTCACGCCGCGGGTCTCGCCGTGATCCAGGACGTCGTCTACAACCACCTCGGACCCTCGGGCAACTACCTGCCCCTCTTCGGCGAATACCTCCGTGAGGGCAGCCGAAACACCTGGGGCGACTCGGTCAACCTCGACGAAGACGCCGTGCGCGCCTACATCGTCGAGAACGCCCTCATGTGGATGAGCGACTACCACGTCGACGGTCTGCGCCTCGATGCCGTGCACGCGCTGCTCGATCACCGCGACCCGCACGTGCTGCAGGAGATCGCGGAGCGCACCGACGCCCTGTCGGCGCACCGCGGCATCCCGCTCACGACCATCGCCGAGAGCGACATGAACGACCCGAAGCTGATCCTCCCGCGCGAGGCCGGCGGCTACGGACTCACCGCGCAGTGGTCGGACGACTGGCACCACACCGCTCATGTCGCCCTGACCGGAGAGACGATCGGGTACTACGAGGACTTCGCCGACCTCGACGCGTTCCGCAAGGTGAGCGAGGGCGGCTTCTTCCACGACGGCACCTACTCGACCTTCCGCGAGGAGAAGCACGGCAAGCCCATTCCCGCCGACGTGCCGAACTGGCGCCTGGTGACCTTCGCGCAGGACCACGACCAGATCGGCAACCGCGCCGCCGGCGACCGCCTCTCGCAGACGCTCGACTACGACCGCCTCGCCGCGGCCGCCGTGCTCACGCTCACGGCTCCCGGCACGCCGATGCTGTTCATGGGCGAGGAGTGGGGCGCCACCACGCCCTGGCAGTTCTTCACCTCGCACCCCGAGCCCGAGCTCGGCAAGGCCACCGCCGAGGGTCGTATCGCCGAATTCGAGAAGATGGGCTGGGACGAGTCGACCGTGCCCGACCCGCAGGACCCCTCGACCTTCGAGAACTCCAAGCTCGACTGGGACGAGGTCGGTGAGGGCGACCACGCGCAGCTGCTCGGTCTGTACCGCGAGCTCGCGAAGATCCGGCGCGAGCGCCCCGAGCTCACCGACCCCTCGCGCGAGGGCCTGTCGGCCGCGGCCCGCGAGGCCGACGGTGGGCGCGTGTACGAGCTGCGTCGCGGCGACCTCCTCGTCGTCGTGAACCTGTCGAATGCTGAGACGTCGGCATCCGCGGCATCCGGCGCCCGTGTGCTGCTGGCCACCGCCGAGGGCGTCGTGCTCGACGGCACCACGCTGACGGTGCCCGCCGGAGCGAGCGCGATCGTCGCACCGGCACTCTGAGCGAGGCGGTCGTTCAGCAAGCCCCGGTCACTCCTGCCGTAGAAGCAGCTCTCCCGGATATATGGGACAGGCGTCGAGAAGCTGTCCGACTCGGCTGTTCTCGGTGAGCCACGACGCGAGACCGTCGTCCAGGAACCTGGCGATTTGGATGACTGACGCGTGGGCCGTTTCTAAGTCCAGACGCACGGGCTCGTCGGCGTGCTTTCGTTCGCCCACGAGAGGTACGCCCCAGATGATGTGTTCGTGGTGAGCAATTCGATTCCGAAGAACCTGGACCCTGCGCGCGACATTCTCCACACGCTGGCGTTCGACATCGCCCACGCCGGGGAAGGCTCGACGAACGGCGGCCTTCCAGATCGTCGTGTCATAAATCCGGCGCTCACGAATGCCGTCGCGTTCGGCGAACTGCCCGCGTCCGAGGAGTTTGACCCAGAAGCCGAACATCAAGGAAGCGACAAGCTTGCCGTGCCGCAGCGAGGGATCATCGGGGAGCTTGTTGAGACGGATGCGTCCCTTGGCCTCCTCGACAAGTTCGGTCCCGTCCTCGTCCAGAAGCGACCGATCGTCGTACCATTCCAGCCCGTACCGGTCGGCGAGTTCTCTCGCCATGGCCGAGCGCATGGCGACCTCGACATGACCGAGATCCTCGAAAACAGCGAGTGCGACAGAATTCGCCCAGCGATACAGATCAACACCGTCGACGTCCGGATCGAGTCGGCACGCGTCGTCGTAGCGGTGCATACGGACCACGGGGATCGTTGCGCGGAGACGATGCATGAGACCTCATTGCCGGCGGGGGATTGTCGAAGTAGGATACTGAACAGCCCCCGACGCAGCGCACCTCGTGTGACGGTCGGGGTTTCTCTTTCGGCTGTCGAAGACTGGCGCCGGCGCGTGCGAGGGACGGCGTCGTTCAGTCGCTGAGCGAGATGCGGCCCATCGCGGCCTGGATCGCCACGGCAGCTGCTCCCCGCGCCCAGGCGGAGAAGCCCGAGCGGTCGGGGTGGATCGAGACGGCGGATGCCGAGCGCTCGCGGCCGCGCGCGAGCGACGCCTCGACCCGGTCGCGCACCAGATCGAACGCCTCGACGCCCTCCCCGGCGAGGACGATGTCGGACTGCAGCGACAGGTTGGCGGCGAGGGCGCACAGGGTGCCGAGGGCGTCGCCCGCGGCCTCCAGCACGGTGCGGGCTGCGGGATCGCCGGCCTGGGCGAGTGAGAGGGCCTCGTCGTACGAGACGGACCGGCCGAGTGCCTGAGACACCTGCGAGGTGATCGCGGTCGTCGTGAGCAGGGCGGCGGCGCAGCCGCGATGGCCCTCGGGGCAGGGGGGTCCGTCCGCGACGAGCGAGAGGTGGCCGACGGTGCCGACCCCGGCATCGGGGGTGCGCACGGTGCGCCCGTCGATCACGAGACCGAAGCCCACTCCCGCGCCGACGGTCACGATCGCGAAGCCCGGCAGGTCGCGGCCCACCCCGAACCAGCGCTCGGCCTCGGCGAGGGCGACCACGTCGTTCTCGAGGGCGACCGGCACGTCGAGGCGCGCCGCGAGCGCGTCGGCGAGGGCGACGTCGCGCCAGCCGAGGAAGGGGGCGTCGACGGCGACCCCATCGCGCACGGCGCCGCCCAGGCTCACGCCGATCCCGCGCACATCGCTCAGGCCGAGCGAATCAACCGCGGCGGCGATCTCGTCGATCACGGCCTCCGGCGTCGAACCGGCAAGGCTGCGGTCGGAGCGCTCGCGCACCTCGGCCCGGATGTCGGTGGCGACGAGGTAGAGGTGGTCGTCGGTGAGCTTGACGCCGACGAACGTCCCGGCGGTGGGCGAGATGTCGAGGGGCCGCGAGGGGCGCCCGACCGAGCCGTCGACCTCGTCGTCGAGTTCGATCAAGATGCCGGCGTCGACCAGGGGGCGCGTCAGGCGGGTGAGGCTCGGCGGCGACAGGTGCAGGCGCGCGGCGAGGGCGGTGCGCGAGAGGGGGCCGTGGGTCAGCACGGCACGGGCGACGGCGGCTTCGCTCTCGGTGAGCATCGTGCCCCTCCCGTTCGCCTACATCAGGCGGACATTTGTTCCGTGGTAGAAATAATGCCATGTCGCACATCGTCGTCGCACCCGAGACCGCTCCGGCGGCGCACCTCCGCGCGGGCGGAACCAGTGTCGTCATCGACCTCACTGCCCTGCCCGCGCCCGCCATCATCCACTGGGGGCCCGACCTCGGCGCCCTCGACGAGGGTGCGCTTTCGTCAATGGTCGTGGCGGCGCGTCCGCAACGCGTCTCGGGCGGCATCGACCAGACCCCCCGACTCACGATCGTGCCGACGGCCGCGGCCGGCTGGCCCGGCGCTCCCGGATACGAGGGAGGGCGCGGCGGCGTCGTGCAGGGAACGGTCTTCTCTCTGGCATCCGTCGACTCCACCCCCGACGCCGTGACGCTGCACCTCGTCGACGTCCAGCGCGATCTGCGTCTGCGCGCGGATCTGCGGGTGGATGCCGCGGGCCTGTTCTCGCAGCAGCTCACCGTGGTCAACGACGGTGTCGACGACCTCGTCGTCTCGACCCTGCAGCCGAGCTTCCCGCTGCCGTGGGAGGCCACCGAGATCCTCGACACGACCGGTCGGCACCTTCGCGAGCGCTCGTCGCAGCGCCACGCCTTCGCCTTCGGCACGCATCTGCGCGAGAGCCGCCGCGGTCGCCCCGGCGCCGACGCGACGCTGCTGCTCGCCGCCGGACGGCCGGGCTTCGGGTTCGAGACCGGTCTGGTGCACGGCATCCACGTCGCCTGGAGCGGCAACCAGCGCGTGTTCGCTGAGCGGCTGCCGCTGGGGGAGGCGCTGCTCGCCGGCGGCGAGATGGCCGCGTGGGGCGAGCTCGTGCTCGCACCGGGTGCCGAGGTCTCGTCGCCGCTCGTCTACGGGTCGTGGGGCCACGGTCTCGACCAGCTCGCCGCGCGCTTCCACGACACCTGGCGCGCCCGGCCTCAGCACCCCGAGCGTCCGCGCCCGATCACCCTCAACACCTGGGAGGCGGTGTACTTCGACCACCGCCTGCCGAAGCTGCTGCAGCTCGCCGACGTCGCCGCTGAGATCGGCGTGGAGAGGTTCGTGCTCGACGACGGCTGGTTCCGCGGCCGTCGCGACGACACCGCCGGCCTCGGCGACTGGTTCGTTGACGAGGGTGTCTGGCCCGAGGGACTGAGCCCGCTCGCCGACCACGTCACGGGCCTCGGCATGGAGTTCGGGCTGTGGTTCGAGCCCGAGATGGTCAACCCCGACAGTGACGTCGCCCGCGCGCACCCCGAGTGGATCCTGCGCGGTCGCGAGGAGCTGCCGCCCTCGGCGCGCCAGCAGCAGGTGCTGAACCTCGCGCATCCCGGGGCGTACGCCTACATCCTCGAGCGGATGACCGAGGTGCTGCGGGCCTATCCGATCGCCTACGTGAAGTGGGACCATAATCGCGATCTGGTGGATGCCGCGACCGGGCCCGGCGGAGGCTCGGCCGTGCACGCCCACACCCTCGCCGTGTACCGGCTGATCGACGAGCTCACAGCGACCTTCCCGGGTCTGGAGATCGAAAGCTGCGCCTCGGGTGGGGCGCGTGTCGACCTCGGCATCCTGGACCGCACCGACCGCATCTGGACGAGTGACTGCCTCGATCCGATCGAGCGGCTCGAGACGCAGCGTTACACGGCGCTGGTCGTGCCGCCCGAGATGATGGGCATGCATCTGACCACCCCGCACGTGCACTCGACGGGGCGCACCGTCTCTCTCGCGTTCAGCGGAGCCGTCGCGTTGTTCGGTCACTTCGGTATCGAGTGGGACCTCACCACGCTCGACGAGCGCGACCGCGCGGTCGTGGGGGAGTGGGTCGCCCTCGCGCGGCGCGTGCGCCCGCTGGTGGCGACGGGGCGCCTCGTGAACGTCGACGTCGCCGACCCCGGCCTCGACGTGCGCGGAGTCGTCTCGGCCGATCGCGACCACGCGTTCTTCACCATCGCGCAGACGCAGACCCTCATCGCCTCACCCGCGGGACGCGTGCGCCTGCCGGGCCTCGATCCCGACCGCACCTACCGCGTGCGCCTGGTGACCCCGGGTGGCCTGGTGCAGGAGCCCGCGCAGTCGCCCCTGCCGTGGGCCCACCACGACACCGAACTCACCGGGCGCCAGCTCGCGGCATCCGGAATCCGCCCGCCCGTGCAGAACCCCCAGCAGGCGGTGGTGGTGGAGCTGACGGCTCGCTGAGCCCCTCAGGCCGAGATGGCGAACAGGCCGGCGATGCCCACGGCGTAGAGCACGAGGACGACGAACGAGTCGACGCCCATCCCGATGATCCGCCGCTGCGGGCGGAAGATGAGCCCGACCACGTACACGAGCGTGAGCAGGGCCGCGAGTGCCGTCAGGTAGATGTCGGCTCCGTTGGCCTGCGGGAGCACGGCCGCGCCCGAGATGACGGTCGCGAGCAGGAAGAGCACCGGCAGGAAGGCGTTGCCGCCGAAGATGTCGCTGATCGCGAGGTTGTCGTCGCCCTGGCGGATGGCCTGCAGCCCGGTCGAGATCTCGGGCAGAGAGGTCGCGAGGGCGAGCACGGTCGCGCCGAAGAGCACCCCCGACAGCCCGATCTGCGACGACGCGGCATCTCCCGCGCGCTCGAGCACCACGCCCGCGACGAGGGTGGCGAGGGCCGAGACCGAGAAGACGAGGGCGGCCTTCTTCGTGCTCATCGCCTTGGCGGAGTTCTTCTTCTGGGGCTTCGGCGTGGCATCCGGGGCTCGACCGTCCTCGTGCCAGGGCAGGTGCTTTCCGGCGCGCTGCACGAGGATCAATCCCACGATCCACAGGGCCGCGATCAGCACGACGTCGGGGGTGAGTCGCAGCACCTCGAGTCCGCTCGGGAGCTGGCTTCCCGCGATGACGACGGCGAGGACGGCGACGACGACGAGGCCCTCCAGGACGAGGGTGAGGGATGCCGCGCGGTAGGTCAGCGGCTTCACACCGCGGCCCCGCTTGCCGAAGGCGTCGAGGATGACGAGCACGACCGTCTGCAGGGCGATCCCACCCAGGATGTTGCCCACCGCGACCTCGAGGTTGCCCGAGACGGCCGCCGACACCGTGATCGCGATCTCGGGCAGGTTGGTCGCGACGGCGAGCACGATGAGGCCGCCGAGCGCGCTGCCCAGGTGCAGCCGGGCGTCGAGGACGTCGGTCGCTTTCGACAGCTGGATCCCGGCGACCCACACCACCGCGGCCGCGGCGACGAAGATCACGACGAGCAGGAAGAACGGTAGCGAGTCCACCGCCCGATTACACTCCCCACGCCCATGGCATCCGCCCCTCTTGCGGGGCGGATGCAACGGGTCTAGCCGTCAGTCGACGCTCGGGCGGATCAGACGCAGCACACGGACGACCACCGGCGGAAGCAGCACGACCACGGCCACGATGATCGCCGTCACCCCGATCGGGCCGCTCTGCGGCTCGCCGGAGAAGCGCTCCACGGCGAGCCAGCTGAGGCCCCAGGCGAGGGCGATCGCGGGAGTCACGCGCCACGAGCTGCGCCAGGCGATCGCGAGTCCGATGAGGGCCACCACGATCAGGACAGCGACGCCGATGGCATCCGCCCCCTGCTCCCAGCTCGGCGGAACGATGGTCGTCAGCCATGCCGCGGTGTTCGCGACGGTCGCCAGGGTGACCCAACCGAGGTGGAGGCCGGTGACGCCGTCGATGAGCACCGAGTCCAGGACGCCGCCGCGCGGTTCGCGGGTGGCGACCGCGACGCGGAACGTCCAGCCGAGAGCCGCGAGAAGCAGGACGATTACGACGACGGTGAGAAAGAGCGTCCCGAAGCGTGCGGCCACCAGCCACAGCCCGTTCAGGATCATCGTCAGCGCGATCAGCCAGCCGAGGGCGCGCTGGCGCGGGTTCGTGCGCTGTCGGGGGAGCGCCTGCCAGATCGAGTAGACGATCAGGCCGAGGTAGATGACCGACCAGATCGAGAACGCGGGGCCGGCGGGCGCGAGGTACGAGCCGTCGGTGTTGAGCGCGCCCCCTTGTTGGTCCTGCACGGCGGAGTTTCCGAAGGCGCCCGCGCCGATGACGGCCGCGATCAGCATGAACGACACGGCGGAGAGGACGACGATCTGGCGCGCGAGGTCCGAGCCCCGCCACTGAGCTGTTGCGTTCATGTCTAGAACACTAGAAAAGCTAGGTAAATGGAGTGGCCGGGGTTGACATCGCCCGGTCGGATGCCGTCGTGCGGACGGGGGGAGGGACGCGCCGTGTGGACGCTCGTCGGGACGGAGTGTCGTGGTCGGGATCCGCGGGACGGCGGCTGCGGGCGGCGCCGCGCTCGGCCTTCGTGCGACGGCAGGCTCAGGCGGCGACGGCGCGGGCGGCGAACGACCGCAGCAGAAGGGTCGGCTGCTCGACCGTGGCCGTACGCACCTGCGCCGACACCTCGTCGAAGGCGTCGGCGTCGAAATAGCCGGCCTCGCGGTACACGCGCATGCGGGCGACGAAGGCGTCGGCGGTCGGCTCGGGGTGGAACTGCGTCGCCCACAGACCCGTCCCGGCCCGGTAGGCCTGCACGGGGCACGCGTCGTTCGACGCCAGCAGCGTGGCGCCGGGCGGCACGGCCGCGGTGCCCTCCTTGTGCGCGGTGTACGCCTGGAAGCGGGCGTCCAGGATGCCGAAGAGCTCGTCGGCCCGCCCGGCCGCGGTCAGCGCGATCTCGGCGGGTCCGGTGTCTTCGGGGTGCTCCAGAGTCACGACTCCGCCCAGTAGGCGCGTGACCACGCCGATGCCGAAGCAGGTGAACATGACGTTCGTGCGGCCCTCGATGCCGGCCGCCGCCAGACGCTCGAGGTCGCGCTCGAGGCGCAGCTGCTCATCGGTCTTGTCGGTCGCGGTGACGTTGAACGGGCTGCCGCCCACGACCACCGCGGCGTAGCTCTCGAGGTCGGCCGGGAGGGGCTCGCGGACGAGGTCGTGGTGCACGAGGTCGTCGTCTCGCACCCCCAGTCCGTCGCGGAACGAGGCCCACTCCGCCACGGCCGCATCGCGCTGCGGGCGGGCGCAGACGTAGAGCAGGGGCAGCGGAGTCACCCAGGGATTCTATTCGGCTCGCGCCGACGCCGAGCAGGGGTGGAAACGCGGGGAAACCTGCGGGTCGCGGGGTGCTCGAGCCCGCGGGGCGTCGGATCGTCCGGGGGGGGCGGATGCCGATCGCCCGGAGCGTCAGCCGGCGACAGGACGCGTGAGCACGGCGATGTCGTCGAGGCGCACGCGCACGCGGTCACCGACCGCCAGCCCGAGGTCGGCGCCATGCTGCACGTGCACATGGGAGCCCTCGGCGGTGGCCACCAGCGAGCGGCGGATGCTGCCGAGGAACGTGGTCTGCTCCACCACGGCATCCGTCCCCTCATCTCCCGCGCCGACGAGCCGCACGTTCTCGGGACGCACGAACACCTCGCAGGGTCCGTCGTCGGCCGCGGCGAGCAGCGGGAGGCGTCGGCCCCACACCTCGACCGTGTCGCCCGTGACGACGCCGGGCACGAGGCTCGACGACCCGACGAAGGCGGCCACCTCGGCGTTCGCGGGGCGCGTGTAGAGCTCTTCGGGGCTGCCGACCTGCAGGATGCGGCCGGCGCCCATCACGGCGACACGGTCGGACACGGCCAGCGCCTCCTCCTGGTCGTGCGTGACGAAGACGGTCGTGGTGCCCAGGCGCTGCTGGATGCGGCGGATCTCGTCGCGCAACTGCACGCGCACCTTGGCGTCGAGAGCCGACAGCGGCTCGTCGAGCAGCAGCACGCGCGGCTCTGTCACCAGGGCCCGCGCCAGCGCCACGCGCTGCTGCTGGCCGCCCGACATCTGATGCGCGTACCGATCGGCGAGGTGGCCGAGGCCCACGAGGTCGAGCGCGTCGCCCGCTCGGCGGCGAGCTTCGGCCGTGCCCACGCCGCGGCGACGCAGGCCGAACGCGGTGTTCTCGAGCGCGCGCAGGTGGGGGAACAGCGAGTACGACTGGAACACCATGCCGATGTCGCGCTTGTTCGTCGGCACGCCCGAGACATCGCGCCCGCCGATGCGCACCTCGCCCGCACTGGCCTGCTCGAGTCCCGCGAGCACGCGCAGGGCCGTCGTCTTGCCGCAGCCCGAGGGCCCGAGCAGCGACACGAACTCGCCGGGCGCGACGTCGAGGTCGACGCCGTGCAGCACGCGCGCGGAGCCGTAGTCCTTCACGACCCCGCGCAGCTCGACTCCCGAGCTCGCGCTCGGCGCCAGGGCGGTCGCTGCGGTGTCGGGAAGGGCGCGAGCGGGGGTGTCGGCGGTGGTCATGAGGTCTTCCTTCCGGCGCCGGCGCCGATGCGTCCGACACGGCCGATGATGAGCAGCAGCACGAACGCGAACGCCAGTGCGAGCAGGGTGAAGATCGCCGCGACGTAGCCGTCCTGCTTGTTGACCACGACGAGCGCGGTCTGCAGCGTCTGGCGGTTCAGCAGCGAGGCGATCGTGAACTCGCCCAGCACGACCGCGACCGAGATGAGAGCCGCCGCCAGCAGACCCTGTCGGAGGTTGGGCACGATGACCCGCAGCAGCACCGAGCCCCAGCCGGCGCCCAGCGTGCGGGCGGCTTCGGACAGGGTCGTGATGTCGATCGCGTCGATCGACGCCTGGATCGAGCGGTAGGCGAAGGGCAGCACCAGGATGCCGTAGGCGAAGGCGAGCGTCCACGCTCCGGTGCCGAGCGTGCGTCCGATCTGCAGATAGATCGGCGTGAGCCCCACCACCAGCACGATGGCAGGGATCGAGATCGGCAGGAGGGCGACGAACTCGAACACCCGCCGGAGCCGCGGGAAGGCCAGCGCGACGAGCACGAGGGTCGGGGTGAAGAGCCCGAGGACGAGGGCGACCGTGACGGCGGCCAGGATCAGGGAGTTGCCGAGACCCGTCCAGATCGGGCGGTACTTCGCGGCGTTGGCCGGGTCGAAGATGCCCGCCCAGCGATCGAACGACAGTCCCGAACCGCCGGGCAGCGGCGTGAGCGTGAAGAGTGCGGTCGCGGCGAAGGGCACGGCGAAGGCGAGGCCGACGACGACCGCGATGATCCAGCGCGCGGTGCGCGGGGGAGCGAGCGGGTTCATGCCTGCCACCTCGCCGCACGGCGCTGGATGAGCGCGTAGACCACCATGACCCCGGCCACTACGACGATCATGCCGAGGGCGAGCGCCCCCGCGAGGTTCTCGCGCCCGAGTACGGTCTCGCTGGTCAGGGCGGTGCGGATCTGCAGGGGCACGATCTGCGACCCCTGGCTCGCGAGGGCCGCGGCGGTCGCATACGACGAGAACGCGTTCGCGAACAACAGCAGCAGGCTCGCGAGGAACGACGGGGCGAGCACGGGGATGCCGACGTGGCGCCAGAAGCCGCCGCGCGTGCCGCCCAGCGTCAGGTGCGCCTCGACCCACTGCGGCTTGAGCGCGGCGAGGGCGGGCATGAACGTCAGCACCATGAGCGGGATCTGGAACACGAGGTAGGCCACGACGACCCCGGGCAGGTCGTAGAGCCACACGCCGTTCTCGTACAGCGAGATGCCGGTGAGCTGGCGCAGCATCACCGTCACCACTCCCTGCGCACCGATCGCGGCGATGAGCACGAAAGCGAGCATCACGCCGCCGAATTGGGCGAGGACCCCGGATGCCGCGTCGACGGCGGTCCGCACGGCTCCGGTCTCGGCGAGCCCGAGCAGGGCCCAGCACACCAGGGCGCCCACGACGGAGCCGATCACCGCGGTCACGAGCGACACCCACGCGGAGTTGGCGAACGTCGCCAGCACGAGCGGATCACCGAGCGCGGCGACGTTGTCGAGGGTGAGGGCACCGCCGCGACCGACGAAGCCCGAGCCCACCGCGAGCACGGTGGGCAGGGCGAGGAAGAGCACCACGTACGCGGCGAAGGGGACGAGTCCGAGCCACGCCCAGCTTCGACGCGCCGCGCCCCGCGGCGACGGAGCGGGCTGCTCCGACGCCGCGGGGACGACGACCTGGTCGAGAACGGTCACTGGACCGCCGTCGCCCACTTCTGTCCGAGGGTCTCGCCGGCCGTGGTCGACTGGGCCTCGGTCGGCACGACGGTGTCGCTCGGCGCCGTCGGCAGCGCCGCGGCGAGCGTCGCGTCGATCGTGCCGGCCGCAGTCATGGCCTCCATGCGCGCGGGGCGGGCGCCGCCCTTGAGCCAGAGGTTCTGCACCTCGTCGCTGTAGAGGAATTCCTGCCACAGGCGCGCGGCGGCCGGGTGCGGGGCGTCCTTGTTGATCGCCTGGTTGTAGTAGCCGGCGTATCCGGTGCCCGGCAGCACCACGGTCTTCCACGTCGGCACGGCCGACGCCTGCGCGGCGTTGAGGTAGTCCCAGTCGAAGACCACGGGGGTCTCGCCGCTGGCGATCGTGGCGTCGGTGGGGTCGACCTTGAGGAAATTGCCGGCCTTGTTGAGCTCGCCGAAGAACTCGATCCCGGGGGTGAAGTCGTCGAGCCTGCCGTCGTTCTGCACGGTCGCGAGGCCCACCGCGGCGAAGGCCGAACCCGCCTGCGTCGGGTCGCCGTTGATCGCCACGGCACCCTTGTAGGCCGGCTTCAGCAGGTCGCTGAGCTGGGTGGGCGCGGGGAAGCGCGCGGAGTCGTAGCCGATCGACATGTATCCGCCGTAGTCGCCGACGAACAGACCCGACGACTCCTTCAGCGCATCGGGGATCTCGTCGAAGGTCTGCACCTTGTACGCGGCGAATTTGTCGGTGTTCTGCAGGGCCACGGCGAGGCCGAGGTCGAACACGTCGGGCGCGGTGTCGAGACCCTCGTTGGCGGTCGCGGCCTGGATCTCCTCGGCGCTCGAGACGTCGGGCGACTGCTCGTTGATCGTGATCTCGGGGTAGCGCTGGGCGAACAGGTCGAGGATCTCGCCGTAGTTGGCCCACGTGCGCGGCAGCGCGATCACGTTGAGCTGGCCCTCGGCCTTGGCCGCGGTCTCGAGGTCGGCGAGGGTGCCGAAGGCGGCGACGCTCGTCGCGGTCTTCGCGTCGACGCCGCCGTCGGCGGAGGAGTCGGCGCTGCCGCCCGCGCAGCCGGCGAGCGTGAGGGCCGCGGCCGTGGCGAGGGCGAGTCCGGCGACGGTGCGGCCGGCGGAAAGGCTCGGGAATGACATGGTTTCCTCTCGGGTCTCTCGGGAGGGGCGACCGGAACGGCCGACGTGAGACGGAGGAACGCTACGAGCGCGGCGTGGCCGGCGGGGACGCGACGGGTGAATTCGATTCGTCCTGCGGGCGAACGAATCCCCTCCCGGGCGTTTTCCCGGCGCGGGGGTCGATCGTCAGCGCGACGAGCGCGCGGTGCGTCCGCGCACGATGCCCACGAACTCCTCGACGTCGGGCGTCGTCCGCTCGCGCAGCCAGGCGAGGGCGACGGTCGAGACCGGTCCGTCGCGGAGCACGCGGTACTCCACATCGCGCCGCTGGTGAGCCCGGGCGAGCGACATCGGCACCACGACGATCCCGACACCCGCGGCGACGGTCGCGATCGCCTCGGCGGTGTCGGAAGGTGGCGCGAAGCTCGGGGCCACGGCATCCGGAATCTCGAGATGCAGCACGTCGTCGGCCGGAGTGATCTGGATCTCACCGGCCAGGTCGGCGAGATCCACCTCGTCGGCCGCGGTCAGATGCGATTCCGTCGACATCACGACCACCGGCCGCTCCTCGTACAGCGCGATGACGTGAAGGTCGTCGGATGCCGCCAGCGGCAGGCGCACCAGAGCGGCGTCGACCTCGTCGAGGGCGGCCACCTGCGTCTCGACCGCGATCTCGCGCAGTTCGAGGGCGACCCGCGGCATCCGATCGCGCCACAGGCCGATCCATTTGCCGGGGGTGGCGCCCGGAATCGCGCCGAGCACGAAGGTGCGCGGCGCTTCGCGAGGGGGCCTCGGGGCGGGCTTCGGCTTCGCTTTCGGAGCGGAACCCCGCTTCGCGGGCGCGGCTTTCGAACCCTGTGCGCGACGGGGGGCTCCGCCGCGACCTCGTGCCCCGCTGCCGTTCGCCATGTCCCCAGGCTATCCGCGACGCTAACGTGGGGGCATGATCGGCATCCTGGCGCTCGCCTTCGCCGGCCTCGCGGCCCTGCTCCACGTGTACATCTTCGTGCTCGAGAGCGTCCGGTGGACCCAGCCGAAGACGTGGCGCACCTTCGGGATCGCCGACCAGCAGGCGGCCGACGTCACCAAGCCGATGGCGTACAACCAGGGCTTCTACAACCTGTTCCTCGCCATCGGCGCGTTCGTCGGAATCGTGTTCTGGCTCGTGAACGGCATCGGCGACGTAGCCGGACGCACGCTGCTCATTTTCTCGCTGGGGTCGATGGTGGCCGCCGCACTCGTGCTCGTGACCTCGGGCCGCAAATACCTGCGCCCCGCATCGATCCAGGGCACCCTGCCGCTGATCGGACTCGTGCTGGCGATCTTCGCCTGACGCTGCGCGGTCTCCGCCTGTCCTCGCAGAATCGCGCGGGCACGGCGGGATCGCCTACCGCGGGATCCGGGCAGGCGGCGACCCCGGACAAACGAAAACCCGCACGCTCCGAAGAGTCGTGCGGGTCGTTTGTGCCCGACGGGCAGTGCTCACGCCGCCAGGCGCAGGCCCCGCCGATCGGTGGCGACGGCTTCACCGTCGTTGATGATCTCGTCGTCGCCGATGAGCGAACCCACCGCGATGCGAGCGTTGTGACCCACCTGGGTGCGGACGCCGATGTGCGCGCCTGCGCCGATCACGGCACCCGCGCAGATGTGGGCGTGAGGCTCGATGCGCGCTTCCGGGCCGATGACGGCGTCGGATTCGATCCACGCGCCGCGACCGACACGAACACCCGCGGCGATCTGCACGCCGGGTTCGACGTAGGCGCCGTTCTCGACCAGCGCCGACGGGTGGACCTTCGCGCCGTGCGCGACGAGTCCGCGACCATTGACGTGCTTGCGGTAACGCAGCATCTCGCCGTGGTCGTTTTCGATGTCGATGTAGTTCTTTCCCACGATCCCCTCCGGTCGGCTCTCGGGTCCGCCGACATGTATGACAACGGGTCGGGAATGCCCTTCATTCCCTCTGGCAGTTGTTCGTCGCCCCCTAGCCGATCGGTTTCCTCGATGTCGAGAGAACGTCGGCGTGGCCCGTGGTTCAAGTTGTCCCTACGTTCTCGCACGTCGCGCCGAGCGTGATGGACGGGTTGACACGGGGAGGCGAAAGACTCGTCGGCGCGGCTCGTCGGCGCGGCTCGTCGGCGCGGCTCGTCGGCGCGGGGGAGCGGGGCAGGGCTCAACCGGGCTGGCAGGTGGGACACCAGAAGACGTTGCGTTCGCTGGTGGCCGAGGCTCCGAGCGTCGTGGCGCGGATGGGCGTGCCGCACCGGCGGCACGGCGCCCCCTCGCGCCCGTAGACCCAGAACCGGCGGCCCGGCCGGCTGTCGCCGGTGAAGGTGCGCTCGGGGCGCGGGAGGTTCGCGCGGATCATGCGCTCGCCGAGGGCGATCGTGGCCTGAGCATCGATCTCGGTCGCGGGGGTCGTCGGTGCGATCCCTCGGACGAACAGCAGCTCGTTCGCGTAGACGTTGCCGAATCCGGCGACGTTGCGCTGGTCGAGCAGGGCGACGTGCGCGGGGCGGGTGTCGGCGGCCACTCGACGCACCGCCTCGGCCTCGTCCCAGTCGTCGGCGAGCAGGTCGGGGCCCAGGTGACCGATGACGGTGTGCTCGTCGCTCGTGCGCAGCACCTCGACCATGGCGAGGTCGAACCCGACGGCGTCGGCTCCCGCGACGCCGACGATCGCACGGGCCTTGAACGCCGGGCGACGCCAGCGCTCGCCCGGGCGATAGACGTCCCACCGGCCCTCCATCTTCAGGTGCGAGTGGAGGGTGTAGCCGCCGATGCGGTGCAGCAGATGCTTGCCGCGCGCGGCGACCTCGTGCACCGTCTCGCCGCGGAGATCGGCGGTGGCGCTTCCGGGAACGCGGATGTCGAAACGGGTCACCACCTTGCCGGTGAGCGCGGCCGACAGCTTCGCTGCGGCGCGGTAGACGGTGTCACCCTCGGGCACAGGTGACTCCGTCGGTTCGGTGGGTGGGGGTCGCGGGCGATTGCTCAGGCACGGGCGGCCTCTCGCAGGGTGTCTCCCGCGGTGACCTTGCGCAGCGTCAGGCCCTTGGGCGACTCGACGAAGCCCGCCTCGCGCAGGGATCGGCCGACGGCGGTGCCGTAGACGAACTCGCCGTTGACCTGCTCGACGGTCAGGGTGTCGAGGCGCCGCTTCTTCGCCGTCTCGGCGAGGTGGCGCCCGGCCGCCTGGAGTCGCGCCTCGTCGTCGCTGAAGGCGAGGGCGCTGCGGCCTCCGCGTTCGAGGTACAGCGTCAATTCGCCGTCGACGAGCACCACGAGTCCGCCGGCCTTGCGGCCGGGTCGATGCGTGACACCCTCGATGGCTGGCCATCCGAGGGCGGCGCCGTAAGGGTTGGCCGGATCGGTGGCGGCGAGTGTGACCGCCCGGAGCGGGGGCGGATCGGCGACGGCGGCGAACTCGCGCAGACGATCGACGGTCGCCGACGCGGCGAACTGCGCGGCGCCGAGCTTCTCGATGACGTAGCCGCGGCGGCAGTGACCGGCCTCTTCGAAGCCGGCGAGGATGCGGTACACCTGCGCGAACCCGCCCGGCACGCCCTCGGACTGCACGGCCCCGCGCGTGACGACGCCGTAGCGGTCGAGCAGCAGGCTCGCGGTCGCCGTCGCGCGGGCCGCGGCATCCTCCTCCCGCTCGGGCAGGAGCGACCAGCGCCCGCCGAGCGAGGGAGGGCGGGGAGCGGAGGTCGCGCGCGGAATGGACGCGCCGCGGTACATGCGGGCGCGCGGGGCGCGGCGGGCCACCCGGTGCGACTGCCCTCCACCGCTGAGCAGGGTGCGTACAGGGGCGAAGGTGTCGTTGGTGACGCGTCCGGCCCACGTGAGGGCCCACAGCGCGTCGTTGACCGACTGCTCGTTCTCGGCCCCCGCCAACTGCCGCAACTGCGCCGAGAAGTACGCGCCCCCACCCGCGAGCGCCGCGAGCACGCGCGCCTCGAGCGAGTCGGGCGCCGGGTCGTCGGCGTCTTCGGGGTCTTGCAGGGTGAAGGGCGCCGCCTCGGCGGGATGCAGCGCGATCCACCCGTCGCGGCCGGGGAGGGTGCCGTGCCCCGACCACACGACCTCACCCGTCGCGGTCAGTTCGTCGAGCATCGCGGGCGTGTAGTCGGCGACGCGCGACGGCAGCACGAGCGACTCCCACGCACTGGCGGGAATGGGCACTCCAGCCAGTTGCTCGACCACGGCGAGCACCCCATCCACCCCTTCGAGGGGGCGGCCGAGGTGCTGCCACACCGGGAGGAAGCGGGCGTACGCCGCCGGTGAGACGGGCTCGACGCTGCCGCGGATCGCCGCGAGGGAGCGCATGCGCAACCGACGCAGCACCTCGGCGTCGCACCACTCCATCTCGTCGCCGCGTCCGGAATCACCGGCCCCTGGGCCCGCCGAAGAGGCGGGAAGGAAGAACCCGCTCGAGAGGCGCCCCTGCGACTCGAGGCGCTGCAGAGTGAGTCGCGCGACCGCGATGCCGACACCCAGGCGCTGCGCAACGGCATCCGTCGTGAAGGGGGCGTGCGTGCGCGCGAAGCGGGCGACCAGGTCGCCGAGTGGATCGGCGAGCGGCTCGAGGAAGGCGTTCGGAATGCCGACGGGAAGGGCCGCGCCGAGGGCATCACGCAGTCGGCCGGCGTCTTCGATCCCCGCGACTCGCGGGATGCCCGCGATGGTCACGCGGATCGCGCGGCGGTCGTCGACCAGGGCCGCGAGATGGCACTCCGCCTCGGCGAGGGCGTCGCCCTCGGTGTCGAGGCGTTGTGCGACCTCGCCCGCATCGAGGGGTCCGAGGATGCGGAGCAGGTCGGCGACGCCCTCGACGCCCCGGGCCTTGCGGTCGGGATCGAGGCGCTGGGCCTCGCGCTCGAACTGCGCGATGACGTCGGGGTCGAGCAGCTCGCGCATCTCGACCTTGCCGAGCAGCTCGCTCAACAGGGCCGGGTCGACCGACAGCGCCGCCGCGCGACGCTCGGCGAGCGGAGAGTCGCCCTCGTACATGAACGCCCCGACGTAGCCGAAGAGCAGATCGCGGGCGTAGGGCGAGGGCTGCGACGTGGTGATCTCGACGAGGCGGATGCGGCGCTCGCCGATCTGCCGGGTCAGCCGCAGCAGGGCGGGCAGGTCGTAGACGTCTTGCAGGACCTCGCGCAGCGTCTCGAGGATGATCGGGAACGCGGGGTGTCGCTTGGCCACCTCGAGCAGCTGGGCGGAGCGCTGCCGCTGCTGCCAGAGCGGAGACCGCCGGTTGGGGTTCAGCCGGGGCAGCAGAAGGGCGCGCGCGGCGCACTCGCGGAAGCGCGAGGCGAACAGCGCGGAACCGCCCACCTCGTCGGTGACGATCTGCTCGAGCTCGTCGGCCTCGAAGACGAACAGGTCGGCGCCGGGCGGCTCGGCCGCGGCATCGGGCACCCGGGCGATGATGCCGTCGTCGCTCGCGACCGCCGCCCCCTCGACGCCGAGTCGCTCGCGGATGCGGGCGTTGACGGCGAGAGCCCACGGAGCGTGCACCTGCATGCCGTACGGGGAATGCAGGATGATGCGCCAGTCGCCGACCTCGTCGCGGCTGCGCTCGACGGTCAGCGTCTTGTCAGTGGGAAGGCTCCCTGTGGCCTCGCGTTGCTCGGCCAGATACGCCAGCAGGTTGGTGATGGCGTTGTCGTCGAGCCCCGACTCTCGCAGGCGCTCCTCGGCCTTGCCTCGGTCGATGCCCGCGATGTCGCGCGAGAACTTTCCGAGAGCCTCGCCGAGTTCGGCCGGTCGGCCGATGCCGTCACCGTGCCAGAACGGGAGCTTGCCGGGCTGGCCGAAGGCGGGCAGCACGTTGACGCGGTCGTGGGTGATCTCGACGATGCGCCAGCTCGTGGTGCCGAGGGTGAAGACGTCGTTGACGCGCGATTCGTAGACCATCTCTTCGTCGAGCTCGCCGACGCGGGCGTTCTGCGACTCGCCCGCGACGAAGACGCCGAACAAACCGCGGTCGGGAATGGTGCCGCCGCTGGTGACAGCGACGCGCTGCGCTCCGGGTCGGCCCGTGAGCGTGCCGGCGTCGCGGTCCCAGACCAGGCGGGGGCGCAGCTCGGCGAACTCGTCGGAGGGATAGCGGCCGGCCAGGAGATCGAGCGTGGCCTCGTACGCCGAGCGGGGGAGCGAGCGGAACGGCGCGCTGCGCTTGACCGTGTCGAACCACTCCTCGACGTCGATCGCGCCGAGGGCCGAGGCGGCGACGGTCTGCTGGGCGAGGATGTCGAGCGGGTTCTGGGGCACCGAGATCGCCTCGATCTGCCCGGCGAGCATGCGCTCGGTGACCACGGCGGTGTGCAGCACGTCGCTGCGGTGCTTGGGGAAGAGCGCCGCCCGGCTGACCTCTCCGACCTGGTGGCCGGCGCGCCCGATGCGCTGCAGGCCGGAGGCCGCGCTCGGCGGCGACTCGACCTGGATGACGAGGTCGACCGAGCCCATGTCGATGCCGAGCTCGAGGCTGCTGGTCGCGACGACGCACCGCAGCACGCCCGACTTCAGTTCGTCTTCGACCTGGGCGCGCTGTTCTTTCGACACCGAGCCGTGGTGGGCCTTGGCGAGGATCGCCGCGACGCCCGCCGAAGAGCCCGCCTGGGCCATGGTCGCCGCGGGAACAGTCGGCTCGGGCACGTCGATGCCCTGCCGCTCGGCGTAGATCTCGTTCAGCCGGCCCGTCAGACGCTCGGCCAGGCGACGCGAATTCGCGAACACGATCGTCGAGCGCCGTTGGAGGATGCGGTCGACGATCGCCTCTTCGACGTGCGGCCAGACCGACCCGGCCATCTCGGTGCTCTCGGGGCGTTCGGAGAACCATTCGCCGTCGACGGCCTCGTCGGGGGCCGGCGAGCCCGGGGGCGGCGGCGGGTTGAGCATGTCGTCGATCGGCACCACGACCGAGAGGTCGTAGGCCTTGGTCGCCCGCGGGGCGACGATGTCGACCGGCTGAGCCCCGCCGAGGAAACGCGCCACCTCATCGATGGGACGCACGGTGGCCGAGAGGCCGATGCGCTGGGCCGGCTTGTCGAGCAGGGCGTCGAGCCGCTCGAGGCTCACCGCCAGGTGCGCGCCCCGCTTGGTGGCCGCGACCGCGTGCACCTCGTCGATGATCACCGTGTGCACGCCGCGCAGCGTCTCGGCCGCCTGGCTCGTGAGCATCAGGTAGAGCGACTCGGGCGTGGTGATGAGGATGTCGGGAGGCGCGGTCACGAGCTTGCGTCGGTCGCTCGAACTCGTGTCGCCCGAGCGCACGCCCACCGTCACCGCGGGCACGTCGATCCCGAGACGGCGCGCGGACTGCCCGATCCCGACGAGCGGCGAGCGGAGGTTGCGCTCGACGTCGACGCCGAGGGCCTTCAGCGGTGAGATGTAGAGGATGCGGGTAGTGGTCGGAGGCGCTTTCGGGGCAGCGCTCTTGCCGCGGCGTGCGGGAGCGGCATCCGGAACCTCGGGCCCCTTCTCACGGAACACCCGGTCGATCGCGAAGAGGAAGGCCGACAGCGTCTTGCCCGAACCGGTGGGCGCGACCACGAGCGCGTTGCGGCCCGACGACACGGATTCCCACGCGCCCTTCTGCGCATTGGTCGGCGCTGAGAAGGCGCCACGGAACCAGTCCTGCGTCGCAGGACCGAATCTCTCCAACACGTCGGCCATGCCGACATCCTCTCCCGGACCTCCGACATCGGGTCGGGGTTGACGTTCGCCCGCCGCGGAAACACCCGCTCAGACCGGCTCCTCGCGGAGCCTCCCCTCCCTCAGCTCGAGCCGCAGGTCGAGGCCGAGGCGCGCGAGGAAGCCGTCGTCGTGGCTCACGACGAGCACCGCCCCGCGATAGGCCTGCAGAGCGGTGACGAGCTGGTCGACGGTGTCGAGGTCGAGGTTGTTCGTCGGCTCGTCGAGCACCAACAGCTGCGGGGGCGGGTCGGCGAAGAGCAGCCGGGCGAGCGCCACCCGGAAGCGCTCGCCGCCCGACAGCGACGACACCGGCCGCGCGACGGTGTCGCCGCGGAGCAGGAACCGCGCCAGACGATCGCGCAGCTCCGCGTCGGACACGCCGGGCGCCGCCGCCCGGATGCTCTCGAGCACGGATCGGTCGTCGTCCAACCCGTCGAGTCGCTGCGGCAGATAGCCGAGCCGATCGACGTGCGTCCGGGAGCGAACGGATGCCGTGGGCTCGCCGCCGCGCACGAGGAACTCGAGCAGCGTGGTCTTGTCGGCGCCGTTCGGCCCGACCACCGCGACGCGTTCGCGACCGGTGACGATCCACGCGTGCTCGTCGTCGCCGAGCGAGAGGACGCGCCGCCCGGCGGCATTGCCGGGATCGGGCAGGTCGATGCGGACGACGTCGTCGTCGCGGACCCGAGCCGACGCCTCAGCCAGGGCCAACCGAGCGGACTCCTCTTTTGCGCGTGTCTCGGTGCGCAGCCGCCCCGCGCTGACCTGGGCGGCGCTGGCGCGAAGGCCCGCGGCGATCCCGGGCACACGTTTCTCGACCTGCGCCTTGCGCGCCGTGCGTGAGCGGGCGGCGAGCTTGTCCTGGGCCTCGATGCGTTCGCGACGCTCACGACGCACTGCCTGGGCGGCGTCGCGTTCGGCGCGGAGGGCGACCTCCTGCTCGGCGTCGCGGTGGGCACGCCACACGCTGTACGGTCCGCGGACGACGCTGAGCTCGTGCGTGTACAGCTCGGCGGTGGCATCCATCAGCTCGAGCAGACCGACGTCGTGACTGACCACGACGAGCGCGCCCGGCCACGACCGCACCAGCTCCGCGACCCGAGCGCGCGCGTCGCGGTCGAGATCGTTCGTGGGCTCGTCCAGCAGAGTGACCGCTGCCTGCGCGGCGCGCACGCCGAGCAGGGCGACCAGCATCGCCTCCCCGCCCGACAGCTGTCGGACCGTGCGTTCGAGGGCTTCGGGCGGCAGACCCGCCTCGGCGAGCAGGGCGTGGGCGCGCGCCTCGACGTCCCAGTCGTCGCCCACGGCGTCGAAGTGGCGGGGATCGACGTCGCCGCTCTCGATCGCGCGCAGCGCGGACAGGGGTTGCTGCACGCCGAGAAGCGAGGCGACGGGACGATGGGGGTCGACGATCGGACGCTGGGGGAGCATCGCGACCGCACCCGAGGCGGAGACGTGCCCCGAGGTCGGGACGAGCAGACCGGCGGCCACGCGCAGCAGCGTCGACTTACCGGCCCCGTTGCGACCGACCAGGCCGGTACGGCCGACGCCGATCGCCCCCGAGATCTCGTCGAGGGCGACGGTTCCGTCGGGCCACACGAGGCGGACACGGTCGAAAACGAGGGAAGGAGGAAGAGATGACAAGACGGAACTCCGATGACGCGGGGTGCGCGGACACCGGACCCGTCCGCATCAGCGGAGGGATGCCGAGAAGACGGCGGGTCGACGGGTCAGCGCGCGGACAGGGGCGCGGAAGCGTCGACGTTCTTCACCGGAGGAGACCTCGTTCTCGGGGACAGGAGCACTCACGATAACCGACGGTCGGTTCGTGCGGTACCCCTCTGGTCACGTCGCGTCGTCACCGGCGCGGTCGGCCAGCCGTTCGTCGAGGAAGGCGCGCACGTCGTCGAGCTCGTCTTGCGAGATCGAGTGCGTGAGCCCCGGGTACACCCGGCCGCGGAGGTCGCTGTGAGCGGGGAGCCACTGGGATGTCGCGTCGATCAGAGGCGTCGGGATGACGTCGTCGGCGGCCCCGCGGCCCCAGAACACCGGCGGGCGTCGTTCGCCGAGCACGGCGTCGCCGGGCAGCTCACCTCCTGCGACGTACCCCGCCAGCACGACCGCGAACTGCACGGCATCCGGATTCGCCCGGAGGGTTTGCAGCGCGACGGCACCGCCCTGCGAGAAACCGAGGAGTCCGACGGGGCCATCACCCACGGCGTCGCGGATCCAGGCGAGCACCGCCTGAGCGGCGCGGGTGACCGCGTCGGGATCACGACCGTCGAGACCCTCGATCGGGTACCACGACGCGCCCGGCATGGGCCAGGGCGGCGAGAGCGGTGCGCGCAGGCTCGCCACCACGAAGGCCTCGGGCAGGTACGGCACCAGACCGAACAGGTCGTGTTCGTCGGAGCCGTAGCCGTGCAGCAACAGCAGGACGGGCCGGCCGACGCGCTCTGCGGGCGGTACCGACCACCGCACGACGGACGGGTCGAGGGAGGACTCAACACTCATGCGGCCATTGTGGCAAGGGCCTCCGACATCGCCCGCACCGCGGCCCGCGATCTGCTCCGGCGCGCGGCCCGCGGACGGTACCGTTCCGGTCTCCGTGGGCCGGACACGCGGCACCCGGGCCGGTCGGTTGATATACAGGGAGCATGCCCGTGCGCACCCCCGATCCCGAACCCGGTGACAACGGCGATGAGCGCGAGTCGCTCGGAGCCTCCTTCTCGGGTGCCCCCGCGGCGCCCAATTCCAACCCGGGGTGGCTGAGCGAGGTCGAACTCGCGGAGGCGCGGCGACGCCTGCCGATGCTTTACGTCGAGGCGCTGCCCGTGCGCACCGACGGCATGGGTGCCGTCACCCAGGTCGGCATCCTGCTGCGGGCGACGCCGCTCGGCGAGATGACCCGCACCCTCGTCTCGGGCCGCGTCCGCTACGGCGAGACGGTCCGCGACGCACTCTTCCGTCACCTCGAGAACGACCTCGGACCGATGGCGTTCCCACTGCTCCCGCCCTCGCCGACACCCTTCACGGTCGCCGAGTACTTTCCCCTCCCCGGGGTCAGCGCGTTCCACGACGACCGCCAGCACGCCGTGGCGCTCGCTTTCGTCGTCCCCGTCACGGGCACGTGCGAACCGCGCCAGGACGCGCTCGAGGTCACCTGGCTCTCGCCCGAGGAGGCGGCATCCGACGCCCTGTCCGATGAGATGGAGGGCGGCCGCGGCACCCTCATCCGTCAGGCGCTCGCCTCGGTGGGCGCCCTGCGCTGACCCCTCGGGCCCGGGCCCGTGCGCCGGATCATTGCCTGTGTCGGAGGCCCTGCCTAGGGTCGAAGCATGCCGCATCCTCCCCTGGAACCCCTGACCCTCCCGCGCGATCTCGACGGCTGGCGAGCGTTCGCCGACGACCGTCCGACCGAGCGCCTCGCGCGCGTGGCCGAGATCGACGCCCGACTCACCGCCGAGTCCGACCTCCCACTGCGCGAGCGTCTCGCGCTGTGGAACGAGGCCGAGATCGCCCTGAGCGAGGCCGCGGCGCCCTCGCACCTGGTGAGCGAATCGCATCCGGATGCCGAGGTGCGAGACGCCGCCGAGAAGCAGGCGCAGGCGGTCGACGCCGTGCAGTCGCGCCGGCTGCTCGACCGCGCGCTGTGGGGCGTCTTCGCCGACGCCGCCGCCGATGGACTCGACGCCGACGAGCAGCGCCTCCTCGCCCAGATCCAGCGCGACTTCCGTCGCGGCGGCGTCGACCTCGACGACGCCGACCGCGAGCGCGTGCGCGAGCTCACCGACCGCGACACCGAGCTCTCGCTGACCTTCTCGCGCAACATCCGCGAAGGTCGCCGCGAGATCCGGGTGCCCGCGTCGTCGCTCGACGGGCTCCCCGACGACTTCATCGCCGAGCACCCGGTCGACGCCGACGGGATGGTGACGCTCACCACCGAGTACACCGACCTCATGCCGGTGCGCGAGTACGCGCGCGACCGCGCGGTTCGCCACGAGCTCATGGGGGCCTACAACGACCTCGCGTGGCCCGTGAACGAGCCCGTGCTCGCCGAGCTGCTGGCGGTGCGCGCCGAGCGCGCGAAGCTGCTCGGGTACGGCGACTGGGCCGACTACGAGACCGAGACCCGCATGATCGGGTCGTCGGCCGCGGTGAAGGCGTTCCTCGAGAAGGTGGCGGATGCCGTGGCTCCCGCCGCCGCCGTCGAGTACGACCGCGTCCTCGAGCGTCTCCGCCGCGACGAGCCCACCGCCGACGCCGTCACGATCGCCGACTTCTGGTACGTCCTCAGCGCCCTCAAGCGCGAGGAGTACGACGTCGACTCACAGCTCGTGCGCTCGTACTTCCGCTTTGACCGCGTTCTCGAGGGAGTCCTCGCGACCACCGCTCGCCTTCTCGATGTGGAGTACGTCCCCGTCGACGCCCCCTCGTGGCACGACGACGTGCGCACCTACGACGTCGTGCGCGGAGCGGAGCGCCTCGGGCGCATCCATCTCGACCTGCATCCGCGTGACGGCAAGTACAACCACGCGGCGTGCTTCGGCCTGGCGCCCGGCATCACCGACCGGTCGCTTCCCGAGTCGGTGCTGCTGTGCAACTTCTCGCGCGGCCTGCTCGAGCACGACGAGGTGGTGACGTTCTTCCACGAGTTCGGTCACCTCGTGCACGACATCCTCGGCGGCCACCAGAAGTGGGCGCGGTGGACGGGCGTGGCGACCGAGTGGGACTTCGTCGAGGCCCCCAGCCAGCTGCTCGAGGAGTGGGCGTGGGACGCCGAGGCGCTCGCCGCCTTCGCGGTGAACGACGCGGGCGAGCCGATCCCGGCCGATCTGGTCGCGCGCATGCGCACGGCAGACGCCTTCGGCCGGGCCCTGGAGGTCACGCGTCAGCTCGGGCACGCCACCACCTCGTACCGCCTGCACGTCGACCGCCCCGCCGACCTCGCCGGGGCCGTCGACGGCTACTATCGCGCCGCCAGCCCCGTCACCCCGCTCGACGGCTCGCACTCGTACGCGGGCTTCGGGCACCTGACCGGCTACGGCGCCTGCTACTACACGTATCAGTGGAGCCTCGTGATCGCCCGCGACCTGCTGTCGGCCTTCGGCGACGATCTGTTCGACGTCGACACGGCCGCGCGGTACCGGCGCGAGATCCTCGAGCCGGGCGGCACCCGCGACGCCCGCGACCTCGTGCAGTCGTTCCTCGGTCGCGAGTCGACGTTCGACGCCTACCGGGCCTGGCTCGCGGGAGCGTGAACGACGAGGGCCGCGGCATCCTCGAGCGGATGCCGCGGCCCTCGGGTCCGACGGGAGGGGGCGCTGACGCGGCTCAGGCCGTCGTCTCGCGCGCGATCGCCGCGACGAAGGCGTCGATGTCGGCCTCGGTCGTGTCGAACGAGCACATCCAGCGCACCTCGCGGCGCAGCTCGTCCCAGTCGTAGAAGCGGAAGCTCTGGCGCAGGCGGTCGGCGACGCCGGCCGGGAGGATCGCGAACACGCCGTTGGCCTGCGTCGGCTGGGTGAACTCGACACCCTGGATGGAACCGTCGGCGAGACCGGCCTCGATGCCCTGGCGCAGCCGCTGCGCCATCGCGTTGGAGTGCCGCGCGTTCGTCAGCCACAGGTCGTTCTCGAGCAGGGCGACCAGCTGCGCTGACACGAACCGCATCTTGCTCGACAGCTGCATGTCGAGCTTGCGCAGGTAGGTGAGGCCGGTGGAGGCCTCGGGGTCGAGCACGACGATGGCCTCGCCGATCATCGCGCCGTTCTTCGTGCCGCCGAAGCTCAGCACGTCGACGCCGGCGTCGCGCGTGAAGGCCCGCAGCGGAACGTCGAGGGCCGCGGCGGCGTTCGAGATGCGCGCACCGTCCATGTGCAGACGCATGCCGTGGCCGTGCGCGTGGGCCGCGAGCTCGCGGATCTCGTCGACCGTGTAGAGCGTGCCGAGTTCGGTCGACTGCGTGATCGAGACGACCAGCGGCTGCGCGCGGTGCTCGTCTCCCCATCCCCAGGCCTCGCGGTCGACGAGTTCGGGGGTCAGCTTGCCGTCGTCGGTCGGAACGGTCAGCAGCTTGATGCCGCCGACGCGCTCGGGGGCTCCGCCCTCGTCGACGTTGATGTGCGCGGTGGATGCCGAGATGACGGCGCCCCAGCGGGGGAGCATCGACTGCAGGCCGACCACGTTGGCGCCCGTGCCGTTGAAGACCGGGTAGGCCTCGACGCCGTCGCCGAGGAGCGAGACGAACAGCTCCTGAAGGCGGGCGGTGTAGACGTCTTCGCCGTAGGCGACCTGGTGGCCTTCGTTGGCGGCGGAGATCGCGGCGAGGACATCGGGGTGGATGCCGGAGTAGTTGTCGGAGGCGAAACCGCGCACCGAGGAGTCGTGGAGGGTGGTCACTTCTCCAGCGTAACGACCGTCGGGCCCACCCCTCCTCCCCATCGGGAGATGTGGTCGGACTGTCCACTTCTCCGACGGTGCGGCGGCCCGATGTCGTCCGCCCCGGAGAGAATGACGGGATGCACATGGACCCCGAGGCGATCAGCATCGCCGGCGAGATGTTCTCGTCGGGCGCGATGACCCGGGCCGACCGGCTGCTCATCTACGGCTCGGTCGAGGTGGGCGACGCCAAGGCGTACGACGGCGTGGTGGTGGCGACGGCGCAGTCCTTCGGTCCGACGGGATACGAGCACCTCGAACTGCGTGTGCCGACCGACTTCTCCCGCGTCTCGGGCTGGTGCTCGTGCGGGCGCGGGCCCGAGTGCGAGCACTCCTGCGCCGCGGCCCTGGTGCTCTTCGATCGCATGCTCGCGGTCGGCCGCCCGCGCCGGCTCGCGTGGCAGCGGTCGCTCGACGAGCTCTTCGAGGTCGTCCCCCCGGCTCTCGAAGAGCCCTCCGCCGACCTCTGCCTGTTCCTCTCGGTGCGCCGTACGGGCGGCTTCGGACGCGGGGCGGCTCTCGCCCCGGCCGTACGCCCCGGAATCCGAGGCACCCGCGGCACGTGGATCAAGGGCCGCGCCGGGTGGTCGAGCCTGCCCTCTCTCCCGGCCGAACCGCGTGCCCGCGCGGCCCTCGACAGCCTCGGCCGCCTGGGCCGCTCCGCGAACGGCGTCTTCCTCTCCGATGAATGGATGCCATTGTCGGCGGTCCCTCCGCACTCGCTCTGGCTGCAGCTCGAGGCCGTCATCGCGGCGGGGGTGCCGCTCGTCTCGGGCGGCGGAGCCCACCACCCCGTGCACATCCCGGAGGAGACCGTCACCGCCGCGGTGTCCGTCGACCGCATCGGCGACGCGCTGGAGGTGCGCGGAGTGGTGCAGGGCCTCACCGACGACGCTGCGGGCCTGCCGTCGTGGGTGATCGGCGACCCGGCGGTCGCCGTCGCCGTCGTCGACGACCGCGACGGCGTCGACGAACGCATCACGCTGGCTCGGTTCGCGTCCCCGGTCGCAGGCCCCGTCCGCGCCCTCCTGGCGCAGCCCGACGCCCTCTCGATCGACGCCGCCACCGACACCTTCGTGAGCGAGTATCTGCCCCGCTTGCAGCTCGAGGGCCCGGTGGTCTCGCCGAGCGGCTCCGTCGACCTCCCGCCGGCCCCGCGCAACGTGCTCGAGGTGCTCGTCGAGCACGGGGCCGGTCGGGCGTCGGTCCGGATGCGCTGGGACCGCACCCCCACGAGAGGGCGACGTGACGAGGATCACGAGGCCCGCGTCGGCGCCGCCGTTCGCACCACGGCGCACGAGTTCGGCCTCGAGCTCCCCGATCCGCGGGCGGTGGGGGAGTCGTCCCCCGTGATCCTGCCCGCCCCGGTCGCGGCGATCCTCGAGGGCGAGGTGCTTCCGCGACTCCGCGATCTCGAGGACGTCCGGGTGACGGTCTCCGGCGAGACCGTCCGCTATCGACCGGCCGACGCCGAACCGTCCGTCCACCTCTCGACGGGTGATGACGACGGCAGCGACTGGTTCGATCTGCATGCGCGGGTCAGCGTGGGCGAGATCGAGGTCGACTTCGCCGATCTCTACACGGCTCTCGTGAACGGCGATCGCGCGTTGTTCCTCGGCGACGGCTCGTACGTGCGACTCGACTCGGAGGCATTCGACCGGTTGCGGGAGGTGATCGACGAAGCGCGCGCCCTCGCCGATCGGCCGGGTGCCGATCTGTCGATCAACCGCTACAACGTCGGGCTGTGGGACGACCTCGCCGAGCTCGGCATGATCGCGGCGCAAGAGGCCGATTGGTGGCTGCGCGTGCGCGGGCTGACCGACGAGGCGGCGATCGTGCCGGTCGAACCGCCCCCGGGGCTGCGCGCGACGCTCCGCGATTACCAGCGTGCAGGGCTCGACTGGCTGTCCTTCCTCTGGTCGAACGGCCTCGGCGGGGTCCTCGCCGACGACATGGGACTCGGCAAGACGGTGCAGACGATCGCACTGATGGAGACCGTGCGCACCGCCGACGCGGACGCGCCGCCGTTCCTGATCGTCGCGCCCACCAGCGTGGTGGGCAACTGGGCTCGCGAGTGCGCGACCTTCGCGCCGGGACTCCGCGTCGCCGTCGTCACCGCGACGCAGGCTCGGCGGACCGCACCCATCGCCGAGGTGGCCCAGGGTGCGCACGTCGTGGTGACGAGCTATGCCCTCCTGCGACTCGAGCAGGAGCAGTACGCCGACGTCGCGTGGTCGGGGGTCGTTCTCGACGAGGCCCAACAGATCAAGAACCCCGCCTCACGCGGCTACCGCGCGGCGCGGGCGCTGTCGGTGCCGTTCACGCTCGTGGTCACCGGCACCCCGATGGAGAACAACCTGCAGGAGCTCTGGGCGCTGGTCTCGCTCGTGGCCCCCGGTCTCCTCGGAACGCGCGAATCCTTCTCCGCCCGGTACCGCTCGCCGATCGAGAAGAACTCCGACGCCGCACGCCTCGAGCTGCTGCGCAGCCGGATCCGTCCGTTCCTCCTGCGGCGCACGAAGGAGCTCGTCGCCTCCGAGCTGCCCCCCAAGCAGGAGCAGGTGATCGAGGTGACCCTGCACCCGGCGCACCGCAAGATCTACGATCGGCGCTTCCATCGCGAGCGCCAGCGCCTGCTCGGCTTGCTCGAAGACGTCGACGGCAATCGTTTCGCGATCTTCCGGTCGCTCACCCTGCTGCGGCAACTCGCGCTCGATCCCGCGCTGACCGACGAGGGCGAGGCGCCGTCGGCCAAGCTCGACGCCCTCGTCGACCTCGTCACCGAGGCCGCCGCCGAGGGGCACCGCGTGCTCGTCCTGAGCCAGTTCACGCGATTTCTCCGGGCGGCGCGGCAGCGGTGCACCGATGCGGGACTCGGCTCGGCTTACCTCGACGGAGCGACGACGCACCGGCAGGCCGAGATCGATCGCTTCCGGGACGGCGACGACCCCGCATTCTTCATCTCGCTCAAGGCGGGAGGCGTGGGTCTGAACCTGGTCGAGGCCGACTACGTCGTGCTGCTCGATCCGTGGTGGAACCCCGCCGTCGAAGAGCAGGCGATCGATCGCGCGCACCGCATCGGTCAGACGCGCCCGGTGATCGTCTATCGACTCGTGGCGTCCGACACGGTCGAAGAGAAGGTCGTGGCCCTGCGCGAGGCGAAGGCCGAGCTGTTCGCCAAGGTGCTCGACGGTGCCGAGGGCGAGACCTTCGCGGGCGAGTCGGTCGCCGGTGGGCCGCGCCTCACCGCCGCCGACATCCGCCGCCTCATCGACTGAGCGCACTCGGTTGGGCGAGCGCGCCCGACTGGTGGAGTGCGCAGGGTTGCCCGAGCGCGCCGGGCCGCCGCAGCGCCCCAGGCCACCCGAGCACGCGCGACGCCCGGTGATGGTGCCGCCCGCGCGCGCCCGGCCGCCCGGGCACGCGCGATGCCCGGTGACGGTGGTGCCCTGGTCGATGTCGGAGGTTCGGTCTAACGTGACCCCCATGTCCGAACCGCAGCCGTCCGCCGCCGTCGGCGCCGGTGCGATCGCCGCCCCGGCGGGAGGCAACCGCACCTTCCTCGCCGTGCTCGTCAACACGGCCGCGGCCAACGTGACCACCAGTTTCCTGTGGTTCGCCCTGACCTTCTGGGTCTACCTCGAAACCCGGTCGGTGCTGGCCACGGGCATCGTCGGCGGTGCCTACATGCTGCTGCTCGCCGTGTTCGCGATGCTGTTCGGCTCGCTGGTCGACCGGCACCGCAAGCACCGCGTCATGGTGGTCTCGGGCGTCATCACTCTGACGGCGTTCCTGTTGGCGGGCGCGCTCTGGCTCGCCTTCCCCGAGGCGGCGCTGCTCGATCTGGGTAAGCCGTGGTTCTGGCTGTTCTCCGGCATCATCCTCGCCGGCTCCGTCGTCGAGAACATGCGCAACATCGCGCTTTCGACGGCCGTGACGCTCCTCGTCCCCGTGGAACGGCACGCCAACGCCAACGGGCTCGTGGGCACGGTGCAGGGCCTCGCCTTCGTCGTCACCAGCGTCTTCAGCGGCCTGTCGGTCGGCTTCCTCGGCATGGGGTGGACGCTCGCGATCGCCGTGGTGTGCACGGCGCTCGCGCTGCTGCACCTCCTCACCATCCGCATCCCCGAAGACCGCCCCGCGGCCGCCGATGAGCCCGGGCCGATGGTCGATCTGCGCGGGGCCCTGCGCGCCGTCCGCTCCGCGCCGGGCCTGTTCGCGCTGATCATCTTCTCGACGTTCAACAACCTCATCGGCGGCGTCTACATGGCGCTGATGGATCCTTACGGACTCGAGCTGTTCGACGTGCAGATCTGGGGCATCGTGCTGGGGGTCACGGCCACCGGGTTCATCATCGGCGGCGGGCTCGTGGCGAAGTTCGGCCTCGGCAAGAACCCCATCCGCACGATGCTGTGGATCGTCATCGGCATGGGCGTCCTCGGTGCGGTGTTCACCCTTCGCGAATGGTGGTGGCTCTACGCTCTCGGCATCTGGGTCTACATGGCGCTCATCCCGCCCGTCGAGGCTGCCGAGCAGACGGTCATCCAGAAGGTCGTGCCCTTCGCGACGCAGGGGCGGGTCTTCGGCTTCGCGGCGGCGTTCGAGTCGGCGGCTGCGCCGGTCACGTCGTTCCTCATCGCCCCGATCGCGCAGTTCCTGATCATCCCCTACATGAACGACGACAGCGGCCGGGCCACGTGGGGCTGGTTGCTCGGCGAGGGGCAGTCGCGGGGGATCGCCCTCGTCTTCCTCATCGCGGGCCTCGTCATGGTGGTGATCGGCGCGCTCGCGTTTCTGACCCGTTCGTACCGGATTCTTTCGCGCCAGTACAGCGAGGCGACGGTCAACACCGAGGTGGCCGAGACGAACGGGACGGATGCCGCCGGAGCCGAGCGATCCGCCGCCGCTGAGCACCCCGTCGGTCCGGGCGAGCCGGGCATCGCCGCTGAACTCGCCGCCGCCGAACGACCCGCCTCCGCGCTGTCCGCCTCGCCCGAACGACACGCCTCGCCCGAACGACTCGCCTCGCCCGAACGACACGTCTCGCCCGAACGACACGCCCCCGCCGAGCGCCCTTCCGGCCCCGACCGGCCCGCGTCCTAGCCGCCGGCCCCGATCTCGATCACGACGTCGTTCCATGCGTCGGCCGCGTCGTCCCACAGCGCCATGAAGGCCGAGGCGACGGCGGACTCGAGTCCTTCGAGACTCCGCACCCGCAGGATCACCGCGGCCGACGACACCTCACGTGCGTCATCCCGCGCGGCCTTCGCATACCCCTGCGCGACAGCGCGCACCCACGCCTCGCTGGCCGCCTTGACCGCCGCGTAGTTCGCTCCGCCCGCGAGGGGGCGGGCGACCGCGGTCGACGAGACGATCGCGAGGCGGCCCGCGGTAGATGAGCGCAGGTCGGCGTCGAATGCGCGCGTGACGTGCCGCAACGCCGTGAACGAGCGCATCAGGAAGGCGAGGTCGTCGTCGCTCTGACCGGCCAGTCCGCCCCCGCCGCGCCAACCCCCGACGAGGGGGAACAGGCCGTCGACGCTGCCGTGCGCGGCGTGCACGCGATCACGCAGGGCGGTCACGGCATCCGGATCCGTCAGATCGCACACCTCGGTGAACGCCCCCGGCGCCTCGGCCGCCGCCGCGGCCACCCGTTCGGCGTCGGAGCCGACGATCGCCACCCGCGCCCCGGCGTCGACGAGCGCGCGGGCGCTCGCACGGCCCACCGCGCTCGTTCCGCCGGCGAGCAGCACGAGCCGCCCGTTCACTCCTTCGTCGGTGCGATCGGTCATGTCGGCCCCTTCGTCAGTCCGTGCCGCGGATGCCCTCGGTCGAGGCGATCACGGGGCGCATCTTCTTCTCGAGCGCTTCGAAGAACATCGACAGCGGGAACTCGTCGTCGAGCACTGCGTCGGTGTACCCCTTCGGCAATCCCGCGAGCACCTCGTCGGACAGTCCGCGCGCCCACACCGAGGCGGGGTGGGGCGTGACGACCCCGCGCACGAGGTCGTAGGCCGCGAGCCAGTGGGCGACCTTCGGGCGGTCGATCGATCGCCAGTACAGCTCGTCGATCGCGTCGGCGAGGGCGATGACCGCGGCGGGCACTTCGTCCCAGTCGAACGCGAGCGAGGTGTCGGTCCAGTGCAGCACGCGGTGCTGGTGCAGCCACGCGAACAGCAGCTGTCCGCCGAGGCCGTCGTAGTTGCGCACGCGCGAGCCGGTGATGGCGAAGCGGAAGATCCGGTCGAAGATCACGGCGTACTGCACGAGTTCGGCGTGCTCGAGCATCGCCTTCTCGGTGGCATCCAGCTCCGCTCCCTCAGCCTGTCGGAGGGACAGGCGCGCCTGCAGCGAGACGCACTCGCGGAACGCGGTGAGGTCACAACGCAGCTCCTCGAGCGAGTAGAGGAAGAACGGCATCCGCTGCTTGATCATGAACGGGTCGAACGGCAGGTCGCCGCGCATGTGCGTGCGGTCGTGGATGAGGTCCCACATCACGAACGTCTGCTCGGTGAGCGCCTGGTCGTCGAGCATGCGGGCGGCGGCGGCGGGCAGGTCGAGCTTGGTGATGTCGGCGGCGGCGCGGGTCACCCGGCGGTATCGCGCGGCCTCGCGGTCCTGGAAGATCGCGCCCCAGGTGAAGGTCGGGATCTCGCGCATCGCCACGGTCTCGGGGAAGAGCACGGCCGAGTTCGTGTCGTAGCCCGAGGTGAAGTCGACCAGACGCAGCGAGACGAACAGGCGGTTGGTGTACTCGGTCTCGAGCCGCGCGATGAACTCGGGCCAGATCGCCTCGACGATGAGGGCTTCGACGTGGCGGTCGCTCGAGCCGTTCTGGGTGTACATCGGGAAGACGACGAGGTGGCGGATGCCGTCGACGCGGTGCTCCTGTGGCTGGAACGCCACGAGCGAGTCGAGGAAGTCGGGCACGCCGAGCCCCTCGTCGCGCCAGCGGCGGAAGTCGACGACCGAAGCGGCGAGATACGCCTCATCGTGCGGGAAGAGCGGCGCGAGCGCGTCGAGGGACTGGATGACCTCGTCGATGAGGGGGGAGGCGGCGGCGGTGTCCTCGATCGAGCCGTCCTTCGCCTGCAGCGCCTGCAGGGCGGTGGCGGCCGTCTTCAGCTGCGTCCATGCGGGGGTCCGTTCGACCGTGTCGACGGTGTGTCCGTCGAGCAGCTCGTGGCCGGCACGGGTGGGCGTCGCGATGGTCATGGCATCCTCCGATCGAGGGTGGAAATATTCCTGTTAAAACGTCATGCTAACGGAAAACTTACGGCATGCGCCAGAGCGCCGTTTTGCCGCACTGGTACTGTCGAGCGCATGACCGAGGCCCCCTCCCGCGCACCGCGACTGGAGGATTCCGTCGATGCCGCGATCGTGCGCGAGATCTCGATCGACGCGCGCGCCACCCTGTCGCATCTCTCCGATCGCGTCGGTCTGTCGGTCTCGGCCGTGCAGTCGCGGCTGCGGCGTCTCGAGGCCCGGGGGATCGTGCAGGGCTACCGGCCGATCCTCGATGCGGAGGCCCTCGGCCGCCCCCTCGCCGCGTTCGTCGAGATCACCCCGCTCGATCCCGCTCAACCCGACAACGCCCCCGAGCTGCTCGCGCACCTGAGCGCGATCGAGGCCTGCCATTCGATCGCCGGTGAGGCGGCGTACATGCTCTTCGTCCGCGTGCCCACCCCGCGCGACCTCGAGGCGCTGATCCGCGACATCCGAGCCGCAGCCCAGGTGAACACGCGCACCACGGTCGTGCTGCAGACCTTCTTCGAGGCGCGGCCCATCGAACCCGCCGAGTTCCCCGCCTGATCCTCGCGAGGTACGCGCGGATACATCGTGCGGCGGATGCCGTGTCGGAGGGCCCCGCGTAGCGTTGCGGTGATGTTCGTCCTCCGTTCTCTCACTCGCGCGCAGCTGATCACCGATCTCTCGGTCGCTGCGGCGTTCTTCCTCATCGCTCTGGCGATCGAGACCTCGGGCGGCACGAGCTTCGGCGGAATCGTCGGCGCCGTGCTCGTCACCCTCGCCTTCACCGGCGCGGTCGCCTTCCGGCGCCTCCATCCGGCGCTGGGGCTGTCCCTCGCGTGGGCGGGCGCGTTGCTGCAGATGGGGTTCGGTCGCGAACCCTCGCCCACCGACGTGGCGATCTTCGCGGTGCTGTACACCACTGCCGCCTACGGGTCACGGCGCGTGTTCTGGAGCGGCTTCGCGTCCGGTATCGCGGGGGCGGTCATCGTGCCGCTGTACCTCGTGGGCCGCGGAATGACCGCGCTTCCCTCGCCGAACGAGTGGTTCGCGCTGGTCGCCCTGCTGCTGGCATCCGGATTCGCCCTGATGCTGTCGTGGGTGTCGGGCGCGCTCGTGCGCACGGCGATGCGCGCGGCCGACACCAGCCGGGCCCAGCGGGCGGCCGAGGCGCAGACCATCGCCGAGCAGGAGCGCGTGCGCATCGCCCGCGACATGCACGACGTCGTGGCCCACTCGCTCGCGGTGGTCATCGCGCAGGCCGACGGGGCGCGGTACGCCGCGGCCTCCGACCCCACCGCGACGGCGGAGGCGCTCACGACGATCTCGTCGACGGCCCGCGCAGCGCTCACCGACGTGCGTCTCCTGCTCACCCAACTCCGCCACAGTCAGGGCGAGGGCCCGCAGCCGACGCTCGCCGACCTTCACGCGCTGTTCGACCGCATGCGCGCCGCGGGACTCGCCCTCGACGTGCACGTCGACCCGCGACCGCCCGGGGAGCCGCCCGCGGCCATCCAGCTGGCGGTCTACCGGATCATGCAGGAAGCCCTGACCAACGCCCTCCGACACGGCGCCGGGGGAGAGGTGCGCGTGCACCTGGGCTGGTGGCCCGACCGCGTCGACCTCTCAGTGCGCAACGCCCGGGGCGCGGCATCCGCCCCCTCCACGGCCCCGGTCGCGTCGGGAGGACACGGGCTCATCGGCATGCGCGAGCGCGCGCAGCTCGTGGGCGGGTGGCTCACGGCCGGGCCGGAGTACGGCGAGTTCGCCGTGCGGGCGAGCCTGCCGATCGGCGCACGGGCGTGAGCGCGGCGTCGACGCCGCGAGGGTCGTCGGGGCAGAGTGGATGCCGACCCCTTCGCGATTCCAGAGAGGTGGCGTCGTCATGACCGCACCCGTGCGCATCGTCCTCGTCGACGATCAGTCCCTATTCCGAGCGGGCATCCGCATGGTGATCGACTCGCAGAGCGACCTCGAGGTCGTCGGCGAGGCCTCCGACGGACGCGAGGCGATCGAGGTGATGCGCCAGGTGCGGCCCGACATCGTGCTCATGGACGTGCGGATGCCGGTGATGGACGGCCTGACCGCCACCGCCGAGATCCTGCGCGAGCCCGAGCCGCCGCGCGTGATCGTGCTGACCACCTTCGATCTCGACGAGGCGGCGGCGCGCGCGATCCAGGGTGGTGCCAGTGGCTTCCTCCTGAAGGACTCCGAACCGGAATTCCTCCTGTCGGCGGTACGCACCGTGCACGCGGGATCCGCGGTGATCGCGGCTCAGGCCACGCGGGAGCTGTTCGCGCACATCGCCGACGCCGGGTCGACGGAGCCCGTGCCCGCGTCGTTCGGCGCGCTCACCGAGCGCGAGCGCGAGATCTTCGCCCTCGCCGCCGCGGGGTTGAGCAACGCCGAGATCGCGGAGCGGGAGTTCTTGTCGGAGGCGACGGTGAAGACCCACATCAGCCGGATCCTCACCAAGCTCGCCCTGCGCGACCGCGTGCAGCTCGTGGTCTTCGCCTATCGGCACGGTTTGGCCTGAGGCGCACCGCCTGTCAGGAGCGCGCGAAGCGTACCTGGTGAAGGGGATCTCCCCAGCGCTCGTCGTCGCGACGGGCACCGTCGGGGCGGAACCCGTGCTTGAGGTAGAACGCGACGGCACGGTCGTTGCCGTCGAGCACCCACAGGCTTGCGGGGTCGGCTCCCAGTGCGGCATCGAGCAGCGCGGGCCCGACCCCCGTGCCGTGGTGCTGCGCGAGAACGTAGAGCGCGTAGAGCTCGCGCTGGTTCGCGGGGAGGTCGGGATCGCGGGTGGGGCCGGCCGAGGCGAACCCGACGACGCGTCCGTCGACATCGGCGACCCAGGCGTCACCCAGTCGTTCGGCGCCAACAGGGGTGCCTCCGGCCAGGCGTACTTCCCAGCGCCAGGCCGACAGGTCTTCGTCAAAGGCATCCGTCAGCGACTGGGGCACGGTTCCGGCGTGCGCCTCGGTCCAGCTGCGCACGTGCACGTGGGCGATGCGCCGACCGTCAGCCGGGATCGCGGAACGCACGGACAGGGCGGTCACGACGAAGCGGTGCTCTCGGATTCGGGGTCGTGCGCCCACGTCGGGGCGAGGGCCTTGATGCGCGTCGCGCGCCACTGCCACGTCGCCCACAGGCCCGGCCAGAGCGCAGGAGCAGCGGCGCCGCCGATGGTCAGTCGTTCGCGCCAGAGGGTCTTCGATGCGTCGCCCGGGGCCGCCGACACCGCCATCTGGTGATCCCACACGTCGAGCGCGGCGAGCGGACCAGTCAGCGGCACGCCCCAGTCGCGGAACACGCGCACCCGGCCGTTTCCGTCGCGCGTCTCCCGATCGGCCACCGAGATGAGCTGGCGTCCGACCGGCACGAGCCCTGCCACGCTCATCTGCACGGGCACGTCGTCGCCCGACTCGAACGACGTGGGCATAGTGCCGAGCGCCTCCACATCGAGCAGGGGACCGTAAAGCTCCGCCACGGCGCGCGGCGAGTGCAGGGCGCGCCAGGCGGCATCCGGGTCGCAGTCGACGACGAACTTCAGCAGAATTCGCATGCGGCCCATGCTGCACGACGACCCTCGGCATCGACCCCGGCTTGACGCGGCGGAGCCGGAGCCTGGCGTTCTAGGCTCGAAGGATGCCGAGCAGTGATCCCCACGCGCAGTCCGACTACCAGGTCCGCTTCGACTGGGGGCGGCGTGGCCTCGACCGCCTCGCCCCGGCGCACGTCGTCGTCGTGGTGCAGACCCTCGGCCTGACCGCTCACGCCCTCTCGGCGGTGGAGCACGGCGCTGCCCTCGACCTGGCGGGCGACGACGACCCCGCGGCAGCTCTTGCGCTCGCCGCAGAGGCGACGGGAGCCCACGTCGTCGTCGGCGGTCTGCGCAACGCCGCCGCGGTCGCCGACCACGTGCTCGCCGTGCAGCGATCGCGCGGAGAGCGCACGAGCATCGCGATCGTCGCGGCCGGATACCCCGACGGCGACGAGGCCCTCCGCTTCGCGGTCGACGACCTGCTCGGGGCGGGAGCGGTGATCGCGGCGCTCGGCGACCTCGGCGTCGACCACGCCTCGCCCGACGCCGCAGTCGCCGGAGAGGGCTTCCGCGCCCTCGGGGGCGCCGTGCGGCATCTGCTCACCGCGAGCGGCACGGGCCGGGCGCTGGCGGCCGACGGCGGCCGCGACGGCGTGCTGCACGCGGCGGCCCGCGACGCGGCATCCGTCGTCCCGGTGCTGCGCGACGGGGTGTTCGGCCCCGCCTGAGCAGGTCGCCCGCGCAGAACCCGGCTCAGCGCGGCGTCGCCGCCGCCAGACGTGTCGCGGTGCTGATCTCGCGGTGCTCCCACGTCAGCGCGAAGCGCGGGTCGAACGACGGGGCGCAGCGCGCGCACGAGGTCGGCCGGGTGGCCCGGCGGTGCCGATAGGCGACGTGTCCGGCCGGGCAGGTGCCCACCCACGGCGCGAGCTCGTTGGCGGTCTCGCCCGCGTGCGTCGTTCCGCCGACGTAACCGAGGTCGAGCGCGACCCGCTTCCAGCCCGGGCCGTGGCCCGCGGCCGGACCCGCCAGGGCGTGCGCCACCTCGTGCAGCAGCGTCTGGTGGTTGGTGTCGTCGTCGTAACGCGCGGTGAGGTAGCGCGACACGCTGATGCGCTTGCGGGTGTAGTCGCACAGCCCCGCGCGACGCTTGGCGTTGTCGAAGGCGAACGTCCACGACGCATCGAGGTGGAGGGCGATCAGCGCCTCGGCCCAGATGCGCACTCGCTGCAGGTCGGACATGACCGGAAGACTAAGCCGAAGCTCCGACACTCAACTCGCGACGACCTCGCGGGCGCGGCGACGGTCGGCGGCGTCGATCGCGAGCAGGGTCGATTCGAGCTGCTTGTCGGTCGCGCCGGAGTTCTGGCGCAGGAACAGGGCCTGCTTGAAGTCGCGACGGGCGCCTTCGTAGTCGCCCTCGTCGTAGTGCACCTTGCCGCGGTGCTGCAGCGCGAAGGCGGCGATGCTCGCCCAGCCCTGGCCCTCGGCTTCTTCGGCGCACATGGTGAGCTCCTGCTCGGCGGCGGCGTAGGCGCCGCGGCACTGCATGATCGTGGCGTGCAGGATGCGCGCGCGCAGCAGGTCGCGGCGGGTGCCGGCCATGCGGGCGACGCGCACGGACTGCTCGGAGATGCTCAGGGCCTCGTCGAAGCGGTCCAGCACCTTCAGCAACCACACGCGCTCGAGCAGCGCGTGCAGACTGCGCTGCGAACCGATCTCCTCGAGACGGTCCGCGCACTCACGAGAGTCGGTGATCTCACGCAACGTGTCGGGGTCGTACCCGTGGATAAAGCTCACCGTCGCTCCTCTCGGTCAGGCAGGGTTCCAGTCTGCGATGCCCGCGGCCCGCGGGCGGGCGCGCCACGCGGTCACCTCTCGAAGATGGATGCCGAGGGCTTGGGCGACGGCGTCGCGTCGGCGTCGGTGGCCGGTCGGGCGTCGCGGATGAACTCGTCGATCTCGGCGCCCTGTGCGACCTTCGCGGGGTGGGGTCCGGCGGCCATGAGCCGGGGGAGCCACTCGACGGGGAGCGCCGCGGCGGAGGCGGCCACCACGAGGTTGCCGAAGCGGCGCCCCTTGAGCACCTGCACCTCGGCGAGCACGATCACCTCGGGCAGGACCGCTCGCACGGTCGCGACCTGTCGGCGGGCGAAGGCGAGGCCGGGCCCGTCCGACACGTTGACCAGCAGCACGCCGTCGGGGGCGAGCAGTCGCGCGGCGTCGCGGTAGAACTCCACGGTGGTCAGGTGGGCCGGCGTCTGCGCGCCCGAGTAGACGTCGCTCACCAGAAGGTCGACCGCTCCGGTGAGCCCGGCGGGCAATCGCGAGACGCCCGCGCGGGCGTCTCCGATGCGCACGCGTACGGCGGCGCCGCGGGGCAGGGGGAGGTTCTCGCGCACGAGGTCCCAGAGCGCCGGCTCGAGCTCGATGACCTGCTGGCGCGATCCGGGCCGCGTGGCCTCGACGTACCGCGGCAGGGTCAGGGCCCCCGCACCCAGGTGCACGGCGGTGAGGGGTTGCCCCGGCATCCGGAGTCTGTCGATGACGGCGCCCATGCGCGCCACGTACTCGAAGTGCAGGTGCGTGGGATCGTCGAGGTCGACGTGCGACTGCGGCGTGCCGTCGACCACCAGTTCGAAGCCCGAGACGAAGCCCGAGGGCGTGACGCGGGCGAGGGATCCGTCCGACAGGCGCGCCGTCGGAGCATCGTCGGGTTCCACGCGCATCCGTGCCATGCGTCAACGCTAACCCGCGGCCCGCCCCGCACCCGCCCGGGTCGGGCCGCCCGCCGGTACCGTGGCGGCATGCGGGTGGACCTGAACGCCGACCTCGGCGAGACCGTCGACGGCGTACCCACGGCCGACGACGAGGCGATGTTCGCCGTCATCTCGAGCGCGAACGTCGCGTGCGGCGGGCACGCGGGAGATGCGGCGTCGATGCGGGCGTCGGTCGAGCGCGCCGCGCGCTTCGGCGTCGCCGTGGGGGCCCACCCCTCGTACGACGATCGCGCGAACTTCGGACGGATCCGCCGCGACCCCGACCCCGCGGATCTGCGCGCGGGTGTCTCCCGCCAGCTCTCCGCTCTCGCCGCCGCCGGGGCGGACCTCCGCTACGTCAAGCCGCACGGCGCCCTTTATCACGCGGTCACCGTCGACCACCGGCAGGCGGAGGCCGTCGTCGCCGCCGTCGCCGACCTCTCCGCGCGACTCGGCCGTGCCCTGCCCGTGCTGGGCATGCCCGGTGCGATCGCCGGGGCCGCGGCATCCGCGGATCTTCCCTTCGTGCACGAGGCCTTCCTCGACCGCGGCTACACCCGTGCCGCAGGCCTCGTCCCGCGCGACGAACCGGGTGCGTTGGTCGACGATCCCGCGGTCGTGGCCGAACGCGCGGTGCGCCTCGTGCGCGACGGCCTCGTCGAGGCGATCGACGGCACGATGCTCGAGGTGCGCGCCGCGTCGCTCTGCGTGCACGGCGACACCCCCGCCGCGGTGGCGATGGCGCGGGCGGTGCGCTCGGCCCTCGACGACGCCGGTGTCGAGGTGCGCGCCCCATGGTGATCCTGCGGCCGATGGGGGAGCGCGCCGTGCTCGCCGAGGTGGCCGACCTCGCGGCCGTCACGCGTCTGCACGCGGCGCTCGCCGCGGATCCTCTCCCCGGCGTCGACGATCTCGTGCCGGCCGCGTGCACGGTGCTGGTGTCCTTCGAACCGCGCCGCACCTCCGCGGCGGTCGTGGGCGCCTGGGTGCGCGCGGCCGAGACCGCGGTTCCGGATGCCGCGCCCCCGGGCCCCCGTGTAGAGGTACCTGTCCGCTACGACGGCGTCGACCTGGCAGGCACCGCCGAGCTCCTCGGCATCCGCCCCGACGACCTCGTCGCCCGCCATCGCGCCGCGGAGTGGACGGTGGCGTTCACCGGCTTCGCACCCGGCTTCGCCTATCTCGTGAGCCCGGACTGGCCCTTCGACGTGTCGCGCCTCGCCCGACCGCGCACGCGGGTCCCCGCCGGAGCCGTCGGCCTCGCGGGCGCCTTCACCGGCGCGTATCCGCGCGACACCCCGGGAGGGTGGCGGCTGATCGCGTCGACCGACGCGGTGCTGTTCGATCCGGATGCCGCCGAGCCCGTGTTGCTGCCTCCCCGAGCACGCGTGCGGTTCGTGCCCGCGCGGGAGCGGGTGCGGGTCGGCGCCGCAGATCCGGCGGGCGGACCATCGGCAGCCGCGACGCCCTCCCCGCAGGCGACCCCCGCCCTGCGCATCCTCGCCCCCGGCCCGCTCGCCACCGTGCAGGACCTCGGGCGCTCCGGCCGCGCGTCACTCGGCGTGGCACGCTCCGGCGCCCTCGACCGGGCAGCGCTGCGCATCGCGAACCGCCTCGTCGGCAACGCCGAGTCGGCCGCGGGCATCGAGATCACCCTCGGCGGCTTCCGCGCGCGGGTCGAGAGCGACACCTGGGTCGCCGTGACGGGCGCGCTCGCCGACGTCTCCGTCAACGGCCGCGCGGCCGACGCCTACGCGCCCCTGCTGCTGCCCGCGGGCGCCGAGCTGTCCATCGCGCCCGCTCGCGCGGGCCTGCGGCTGTACCTCGCGATCCGCGGGGGAGTCGACGCGCCCACCGCCCTCGGCTCCCGAGCGACCGACGTGCTCGCCGGTCTCGGCCCCGCGCCGCTGCGGGCGGACGCCGTCGTGCACAGCGGAGCCGCGGTCGGCGAGGTCCCCGCGATCGACGGGTTCCCCTGGTCGGTGCCGCCGTCCGTGCTCGAGGTGCGTCTCGGGCCCGGACCCCGCGCGGAGTGGTTCGCCCCCGCCGCCGTCGACGCCGTGGTCGAGGCGACCTGGACCGTCTCGCCCGACCTCGACCGCATCGGCATCCGCCTCGACGGCCCCGCCCTCGCGCGCATGCGCCCCGAAGAGCTGCCGAGCGAGGGCATGCGCCCCGGGGCGATCCAGGTCCCCCCGCACGGCCGCCCGGTGATCCTGCTGGCCGACGGGCCCGTGACCGGCGGCTACCCGGTGATCGGGGTGGTTCCGGATGCCGCTCTCGACGCGCTCGCGCAGGTGCGGCCGGGCGATCGGGTGCGGTTCCGGCGCGGCTGAACGGCGCCCGCGAGGGGAATGCCGGACGGGCGCACGCGGTTATACCGCAGGTCCGCAGACGCGTCAAGAATTGGACTGGACACGGCGAGTCCTCCCGCGTATGCTTGGACTTTGCGCTCCTCGATTCCCCCTGCCCTCATATGGTGGTCGGCTGAGCCTGCCCGTCCCCGCTTCATCGCGGTGTGCGGCGAGCAGGTTATCGGGGCAGGAACGCACTCCACCTGACGACAAGGAATCACGAGCCCCTCGCCCGGGCTTCTGGAGGTTATTCCCTTGGCTGCTGCGAGCAACGCATCCACCACCACCACCCCCAAGAGCGGACGCGGAGCATCCCGCCTCTCGTTCGCGAAGATCTCCGACAAGCTGACCGTTCCCGATCTGCTCGCACTGCAGACCGAGTCGTTCGACTGGCTCGTCGGTAACGAGGCCTGGAAGGCGCGCGTCGCCGAGGCCCAGGAACAGGGGCGCACCGACGTCCCCGAGATCAGCGGACTCGAGGAGATCTTCGAAGAGATCTCTCCCATCGAAGACCTGAGCGAGACGATGCAGCTCTCGTTCACGAACCCGTACCTCGAGCCCGAGAAGTACTCGATCGAAGAGTGCAAGGAGCGCGGCAAGACCTACGCCGCCCCGCTGTACGTCGAGGCCGAGTTCATGAACCACCAGACCGGTGAGATCAAGACCCAGACGGTCTTCATGGGCGACTTCCCGCTCCAGACCGACAAGGGCACGTTCATCATCAACGGCACCGAGCGTGTCGTCGTGTCGCAGCTCGTGCGTTCGCCCGGTGTCTACTTCGACAAGACGCCCGACAAGACCTCCGACAAGGACATCGTGTCGGCGCGCGTCATCCCCTCGCGCGGAGCCTGGCTCGAGTTCGAGATCGACAAGCGCGACCAGGTCGGCGTGCGCATCGACCGCAAGCGCAAGCAGTCGGTCACCGTTTTCCTCAAGGCCCTCGGCCTGACCAGCGAAGACATCCTCGCCGAGTTCTCCGGCTTCGACTCCATCGAAGAGACGCTGTCCAAGGACACGATCCTCACGAAGGAAGACGCCCTCCGCGACATCTACCGCAAGCTCCGTCCGGGCGAGCAGGTCGCCGCCGAGGCCGCCCGTGCGCTGCTGGACAACTTCTACTTCAACTCCAAGCGCTACGACCTGGCCAAGGTGGGTCGCTACAAGATCAACCAGAAGCTCGGTCTCGACAAGCCGCTGAGCGACTCGGTGCTGACCGTCGACGACATCGTCGCCACGATCAAGTACCTCGTGCGCCTGCACCGCGGTGACGTCACGTTCGACGGTGTCCGCGGTGGCCAGGCCGCCGAGATCCGTCTCGACACCGACGACATCGACAACTTCGGCAACCGTCGCATCCGCGCCGTCGGCGAGCTCATCCAGAACCAGGTCCGCACCGGTCTGTCGCGCATGGAGCGCGTCGTCCGCGAGCGCATGACCACGCAGGACATCGAGGCGATCACGCCGCAGACCCTGATCAACGTGCGCCCGGTCGTCGCCGCGATCAAGGAGTTCTTCGGAACCTCGCAGCTGTCGCAGTTCATGGACCAGAACAACCCGCTCGCGGGTCTGACCCACAAGCGCCGCCTGTCGGCCCTGGGCCCCGGCGGTCTGTCGCGTGAGCGCGCCGGCGTCGAGGTCCGCGACGTCCACCCGTCGCACTACGGCCGCATGTGCCCCATCGAGACCCCTGAAGGCCCGAACATCGGTCTGATCGGCTCGCTGGCCTCGTTCGCCCGCATCAACGCCTTCGGTTTCATCGAGACCCCGTACCGTCGCGTCGTCGACGGCCGGGTGACCGACCAGATCGACTACCTCACCGCCAGCGAAGAGAGCGACCACATCGTCGCCCAGGCCGGTGTCGCCCTCCAGGCCGACGGACACTTCGTCGAGGACCGCATCCTCGCCCGTCGTGGCCAGGGTGGCGAGGTCGACCTCTTCCCGAACGACGAGATCGGCTACATGGACGTCTCGCCGCGCCAGATGGTGTCGGTGGCGACCTCGCTCATCCCGTTCCTCGAGCACGACGACGCCAACCGCGCCCTCATGGGTGCGAACATGCAGCGCCAGGCCGTGCCGCTCGTGCGCAGCGAGTCGCCCGTCGTGGGTACCGGTATGGAGGGCTTCGCAGCCATCGACGCCGGTGACGTGGTCACCGCCGACAAGGCCGGTGTGGTCCTGGAGGTCTCGGCCGACGTCGTGACCATCCAGCTCGACGAGGGTGGCACGCAGGACTACTTCCTGCGCAAGTTCGACCGCTCCAACCAGGGCACGTCGTACAACCAGCGCGTGGTCGTCTCGGCCGGCGAGCGCATCGAGGCCGGCGAGGTCATCGCCGACGGTCCTGCGACCGAGAACGGCGAGCTCGCCCTCGGCAAGAACCTCCTCGTGGCGTTCATGACCTGGGAAGGCCACAACTTCGAGGACGCGATCATCCTCAGCCAGGACCTCGTGAAGGACGACACGCTGTCGTCGATCCACATCGAGGAGTACGAGGTCGACGCGCGCGACACCAAGCTCGGCAAGGAGGAGATCACCCGTGACCTCCCCAACGTCAGCCCCGACCTGCTGAAGGACCTCGACGACCGCGGCATCATCCGCATCGGTGCCGAGGTGCGTCCCGGCGACATCCTCGTCGGCAAGGTCACGCCCAAGGGCGAGACCGAGCTGAGCGCCGAGGAGCGCCTGCTCCGCGCGATCTTCAACGAGAAGAGCCGCGAAGTCCGTGACACCTCGCTGAAGGTGCCCCACGGCGAGCAGGGCACGATCATCGCCGTCAAGGAGTTCAACGCCGAAGACGGTGACGACGAGCTCGGCTCGGGCGTCAACCGCCGCGTCGTGGTCTACATCGCCCAGAAGCGCAAGATCACCGAGGGCGACAAGCTCGCCGGCCGCCACGGCAACAAGGGTGTCATCGCCAAGATCCTCCCGATCGAGGACATGCCCTTCCTGTCCGACGGCACGCCGGTCGACATCATCCTCAACCCGCTCGGCATCCCGGGTCGAATGAACTTCGGTCAGGTCCTCGAGCTCCACCTCGGCTGGATCGCCCAGCAGGGGTGGAAGGTCGAGGGCACCCCCGAGTGGGCCGCCCAGCTGCCCGAGGTCGCCCGCGAGGCGGCTCCCGGCACGAAGGTCGCCACCCCGGTGTTCGACGGTGCGTTCGAGGCCGAGATCGCGGGTCTGCTCGACTCGACGATCCCGAACCGCGACGGCGACCGCCTGGTCGACTCCACGGGTAAGACGCTGCTGTTCGACGGCCGCTCCGGCGAGCCGTTCCCGGCGCCCATCTCGGTCGGCTACATGTACATCCTGAAGCTGCACCACCTCGTCGACGACAAGATCCACGCGCGTTCGACGGGCCCGTACTCGATGATCACCCAGCAGCCGCTCGGTGGTAAGGCGCAGTTCGGTGGTCAGCGCTTCGGTGAGATGGAAGTGTGGGCGCTCGAGGCCTACGGTGCCGCGTACGCGCTGCAGGAGCTCCTCACGATCAAGTCCGACGACATCCTCGGCCGCGTCAAGGTGTACGAGGCCATCGTCAAGGGCGAGAACATCCAGGAGCCCGGCATCCCCGAGTCCTTCAAGGTGCTCATGAAGGAGATGCAGTCGCTCTGCCTGAACGTCGAGGTCCTCTCGGCCGACGGCACGGCTGTCAACCTGCGCGACACGGATGACGACGCCTTCCGCGCTGCGGAGGAGCTCGGCATCAACATCTCCAGCCGCTTCGAGTCCTCGTCGATCGACGAGATCTGAGCTCCCAGCTCAGCGACCCAGCTCAGATTTCAGAGAATTCCGACACAGGAGAACCAGTGCTCGAATCAACCACTTTCGATCAGATCCGTATCGGTCTGGCCACCGCCGACGACATCCGTCGTTGGTCCTTCGGTGAGGTCAAGAAGCCCGAGACGATCAACTACCGCACGCTGAAGCCCGAGAAGGACGGCCTCTTCGGCGAGCAGATCTTCGGACCCTCCCGCGACTGGGAGTGCGCCTGCGGAAAGTACAAGCGCGTCCGCTTCAAGGGCATCGTCTGCGAGCGCTGCGGCGTCGAGGTCACCAAGAGCTCGGTCCGTCGCGAGCGCATGGGCCACATCGAGCTCGCCGCGCCCGTCACGCACATCTGGTACTTCAAGGGCGTGCCCTCGCGCCTCGGCTACCTGCTCGACATGGCGCCGAAGGACCTCGAGAAGGTCATCTACTTCGCCGCCTACATGGTGATCTCGGTCGACGAGGATGCTCGTCACCGCGACCTGGCGACGCAGGAGAACAACATCCGTCTCGAGCTCAAGACGCTCGGCGACCGTCGTGACGCCCGCATCGCGGCGCGCATGGCCAAGCTGGAGGAGGAGCTCGCGGCTCTCGAGGCCGAAGGTGCCAAGGCCGACCAGAAGAAGAAGGTCAAGGACGCCGCCGAGAAGGACATGACGGCGGCCCGCAAGAACGCCGACGAGCAGATCGCCAAGCTCGAGCGCGTGTGGGAGGACTTCCGCACGCTCGAGGTGGGTGCCCTGAAGCCCGAAGACGACGTCTTCCACGAGCTCCAGGACCGCTTCGGTCAGTACTTCGAGGCCCACATGGGCGCGGAGTCGATCAAGCGTCGTCTCGAGGCCTTCGACCTGCAGGCCGAGGCCGACAACCTGCACCTGCAGATCTCCGAGGGCAAGGGTCAGCGCAAGATCCGCGCGATCAAGCGCCTGAAGGTCGTCAACTCGTTCCTGCAGACCGGCATGAGCCCGGCTTCGATGGTGCTCGACGTCGTCCCGGTGATCCCGCCGGAGCTTCGTCCGATGGTCCAGCTCGACGGTGGCCGTTTCGCCACCTCCGACCTGAACGACCTCTACCGTCGCGTGATCAACCGCAACAACCGCCTCCGTCGCCTGATCGACCTCGGTGCCCCCGAGATCATCGTCAACAACGAGAAGCGCATGCTGCAGGAGGCCGTCGACGCACTGTTCGACAACGGTCGCCGTGGTCGCCCCGTCACCGGTACCGGCAACCGCGCCCTGAAGTCCCTGAGCGACATGCTCAAGGGAAAGCAGGGTCGCTTCCGCCAGAACCTGCTCGGAAAGCGCGTGGACTACTCGGGCCGTTCCGTCATCATCGTCGGACCCCAGCTCAAGCTCCACCAGTGCGGTCTGCCCAAGCAGATGGCCCTCGAGCTGTTCAAGCCCTTCGTGATCAAGCGCCTGATCGACCTCGGTCACTCGCAGAACATCAAGGCCGCCAAGCGCGCCGTCGAGCGCTACCGTCCCGAGGTCTGGGACGTGCTCGAGGAGATCATCCGTGAGCGCCCCGTGCTGCTGAACCGTGCACCCACCCTGCACCGTCTCGGCATCCAGGCGTTCGAGCCCCAGCTCGTCGAGGGCAAGGCGATCCAGCTGCACCCGCTCGTGTGCGCGGCGTTCAACGCCGACTTCGACGGTGACCAGATGGCCGTCCACCTTCCCCTGTCGGTCGAGGCTCAGGCCGAGGCGCGCGTGCTAATGCTCGCCTCGAACAACATCCTCAAGCCGTCGGACGGTCGTCCGGTGACCCTGCCCTCGCAGGACATGATCATCGGTCTGCACCACCTGACCACCCTCAAGGAGGGTGCGAAGGGCGAAGGCCGTGCGTTCGGTTCGGTGGGCGAGGCGATCCTGGCCAAGGACGAGGGCACCCTCGACCTGCAGGCCAAGGCGCGCATCCGCATCCCCGGCCTCACGTTCCTCGAGGGCCAGGCGCCCGAGGGCTACGAGAAGCACGGTCTGGTCGACGCGTCGCTCGGTCAGGCGATCTTCAACGACACGCTCCCCAAGGGCTACCCGTTCGTGCGCGAGCAGGCCGACAAGGGCAAGCTGTCGCAGATCGTCAACAAACTCGCCGAGGAGTACCCGAAGGTGGAGGTCGCGGCTTCGCTCGACCGCATCAAGGACGCCGGCTTCTACTGGGCCACCCGTTCGGGTGTCACGGTGGCGCTGAGCGACATCCTCACCCCGCCGAACAAGGCGGAGATCGTCGCGGGCTACGAGAAGCAGGCCGCGAAGGTCCAGGGCCAGTACGAGAAGGGTCTCACCACCGACGCCGAGCGTCGTCAGGAGCTCATCAAGATCTGGACCGAGGCCACCGACGAGGTCCAGAAGGCGATGCGGGACAACTTCCCCGCCGACAACACCATCAACCGCATGGTCTCGTCGGGCGCCCGTGGTAACTGGCTGCAGATCCGCAACATCGCGGGTATGCGAGGCCTGGTGAACAACCCCAAGGGTGAGATCATCCCGCGTCCGATCATCTCCTCGTACCGCGAGGGTCTGTCGGTCGCCGAGTACTTCATCGCGACGCACGGTGCCCGTAAGGGTCTGGCCGACACGGCCCTCCGTACGGCCGACTCGGGGTACCTGACGCGTCGTCTCGTCGACGTCTCGCAGGACGTCATCATCCGCGAAGAGGACTGCGGCACGTCGAAGGGCCTCGAGCTCCCGATCGCCGCCGCCGACTCGACCGGTTCGCTGGTCAAGGACGCCAACGTCGAGAACTCGGTGTTCGCTCGCACGCTCGCCACGGCGGTCGTCGACGCGCAGGGCACCGTGCTGGCCGAGGCCGGCGACGACGTGGGCGACGTGCTCATCAACAAGCTGGTCGAAGGTGGCGTGGAGTCGATCAAGGTCCGCTCCGTGCTGACCTGCGACTCGGCCGTGGGTGTCTGCGCGAAGTGCTACGGCCGTTCGCTGGCCACCGGCAAGATCGTCGACATCGGCGAGGCCGTCGGTATCATCGCGGCCCAGTCGATCGGTGAGCCCGGTACCCAGCTGACGATGCGTACCTTCCACACCGGTGGTTCGGCATCGGCGGATGACATCACGCAGGGTCTTCCCCGTGTGCAGGAGCTTTTCGAGGCCCGTACCCCCAAGGGTGCGTCGCCGATCGCCGAGGCCGACGGCCGCATCACGATCGACGAGACCGACAAGGCCAAGAAGGTCATCCTCACGCCCGACAACGGCGACGAGCCGGTGGTCTACCCCGTCCTGAAGCGCGCGACGCTCCTGGTCGAGGACGGCCAGCACGTCTCGGTCGGCGAGCCGATCCTGGTCGGAACGCTCGACCCCAAGGAGGTCATGCGCGTGCAGGGTGCCCGCGAGGTGCAGAAGTACCTCGTCAACGGCGTCCAGGGCGTGTACCGCTCGCAGGGTGTGCCGATCCACGACAAGCACATCGAGGTCATCGTCCGACAGATGCTCCGCAAGGTGACCGTCGTCGACCACGGCGACACCGACCTGCTGCCCGGTGAGCTGGTGGACTTCAAGCGCTACCAGACCATCAACCGCGAGACGGTCGGCGAGGGCAAGCGCCCCGCGTCGGGTCGTCCCGAGCTGATGGGTATCACCAAGGCGTCGCTCGCGACCGAGTCGTGGCTGTCGGCCGCGTCGTTCCAGGAGACCACCCGCGTCCTGACGCAGGCGGCCATGGAGGGCAAGAGCGACCCGCTGGTCGGCCTCAAGGAGAACGTCATCATCGGAAAGCTCATCCCCGCCGGAACCGGACTTGCGAAGTACCGCAACGTCACGGTCGAGGCGACGGAAGAGGCCAAGAGCGAGCGGTACCCCAACCGCATCTTCGCCTCGGACGGCGCGTACAGCGACGCCGACCTGAGCTACGTCGACTTCGACAGCTTCTCGACGGACGACTTCACGCCCGGCACGTACAACTGATCGAGTCTCGGGTGAGCGAGTTCGCTCGCTCACCCGAGACGATCACCCCGAAGGCCCCCGGCTCACGCCGGGGGCCTTCGTCGTGTCACGCCGGTGTCGACGAGGTATCAAGCCGGGGTTGCGGCGTGTCGGGGACCCGCTGGCGAGGGGTGGTGCGCCTACCGTGGATGCGGAGGAACGCATGGCCCGGATCGGTGGACGCAGCCTGTGGCTGGCCTGGCCGGCGGGGCTGTTGTGCGCGGCCGCCGTCGGCGGACTCGTCGTGCTCGCGATGCCCGGTGTGCCGGTGGCGGTCTCTTTCGTCGGTGAGACCCTGCGCGCCGCCTCGACGGTCACGTCCGACACGGGGGAGCCGCCGCCGACCCCGGCCTCGGATTGCCGGCACCTCTACTCCCAGCCGCTCTGGTCGTCGCTCGTGTGGTCGCCGGGGGCCCTGCTCTCGCAGCGACACACGTCCGCCGCCTCGACGCCGGAGGCCGTCGCCGCCGCCGGAGCGACGGTGGTCGTGACGTGCCACTGGCGCGGAGAGGGGGATCGCTCGCTCGAGACGACCGTCTCCACGGTGTCGGCGCAGGGATCCGCGGCCGTTGAGGCGACGCTGGCCGCTCAGGGCTTCACATGCGCGACGGAAGCCGACACCGTCCATTGCGAGCGCGATGCGGGCGGCGTGGTCGAGATCCACGACCTGCGGGCCGACCGATGGGTGTCATCCACTCTGGTCGACTGGCAACCCCGGGATTACGCCGCGATCGTGGCATCGCACGCTTTCTTCGGCGAGTGAGCAGTCCGGGGGCCGGCGGCGGGACTACGACCCGAAGATCGACGAGATGATGCTGGCCGTGTACCCCGTGGGCGCCAGGTTCGAGTACTGCGTGTCGATCAGCACGTCGTCGCGCCAGTAAAGCGTGCGCCCGTCGTTGACGGGGTAGGTGTCGTTGATCCACGTCTTTTCGCAGCGCGTGCCCGCGTCGGGGGTATAACAGCTGAACCCCTGCGTAGAGACGAGGTCGTTGAGCATGTCGAGGGCGGGTCCGCGGTCCATGCGCGTGATGTGGGTGACGAGTCCGGTGGTGTCGGCGGCGGGGTCGCGCCAGATGCAGGTGAGCGAGCCGTCGGACTGCGCACCCGAGGGGCCCATCGCGGGATCGTTCAGGGGGGTGTCGCCGAGTTGCGCCAGCACGTCCGTCGTGAGCATCGACCGGCAGTCCGCGGGGATGCGCACGGCCGTCGCCGTCTGAGTGATCGTGGGAATGGGGGTCGGCGACGAGGAGACGGTCGCCGACGGCGCGGGAGCGGCCTCGTCCGCGGCGGGCGCGCACGCGGTGAGGGCGAGCATCGCCGCGCCGAGCGCGACGGCGATCAGGGCCGGGCGGAGCGGTCGACGAGCCATGCTGACACCCTAAGCGCCCACCGCCGACACGGTCGAGACGACAATGCCCGGCACGCCTGCGCGGCGGCCCGCACGACCCGGGATAGCCTTGCGCCGCAAGCACCGCGTGAGGAGACCCCATGAGCGACCACCAGTCGTACGGCGACCCCGTCGCTGAACCCAAGGACGAAGGGCACGACGTCGTCGGCCGAGCCCACGAGGGACTCGCCGACGCCGAGGCGGCGCGCCGCGATGCGGTCGACCCGCAGGAGGCGCAGGCCGCCTGGGACGAGCGCGAAGACCACGAGCGCGAGGCAGCGGCCCCGCTCGCCGCGCGCAGCGAGCACACGGCTCCCGTCGTCCACGACGCCTCGCCGGTGCCGCCGCAGTCCACCTCGCAGACGGATCTCGACGACGAAGACGCTCGCTGGGCCGCCTACGCCGCCTCCGCCGAGTCCGAGAACGCGGCGCCGCGCACCACCGCGTACGCCGCACCCGTCGCGCACACCGACCACGTCGACCAGACGGCGGCGACCACCGCCGCTCCCGCGGTCGCCGGAGCCGCGGCCGGTGCGGCCGCCGGTAACGGTGCCGCCACCGCGTCGACCGCGCCGGTCTACGACGAACCCGCTCGCGTCGGCGGCGGAGCGCAGCCGATCTTCGTGCAGGCGCCCGAGGCACCCCGTCCGCGCGGCAACCGCGGCGCGGCCGGCGCCATCGGTCTGCTCGCCGCCCTCGTTTTCGCCGTGCTGTACCTCGCGGCCACTCTCGGTCTGGGCCTGCTCTCCGGAGACTTCGCCGCGGCCGACCTCGGTCGCGAGGCGCTCGCGACCCTCGCCACGGCGGGCCTCTGGGTGCCGACGGTCGCCTTCTACCTCGGCTTCTGGTTCCTCGGCGCGCTGATCAACCGCGGACGCTGGGGCCACTGGGTGGTCTGGGGCCTACTCGTAGGCGTCGTCGCCTGGGCCGGTCACCTGCTGGGTGTGCTCCTGGGTGCCCCGTTCTGGATGATCACCGCGCGTCAGTCGTTCGAGCTGCTGCAGGACAACCTCCTCGCGCCGCTCGGAATCGTGGCCTTCGTCCTCGGCCGGGAGCTCACCATCTGGTTCGGCGCGTGGGTGTCGGCCCGCGGTCGCCGCGTCACCGAGATCAACGCCGAGGCGCAGCGCGAGTACGAGCGCACCCTCGAGGCCGGCCCTCAGCTCTCTCAGCGCTGAGACCGGATGCCATGACGAACGAGCCGCGACCGGCGGGGGTCACCCCGCCGGTCGCCGTCGTCTTCGCGACGGTCGTCTGCGTCGCCCTGTCGATCGGCGGGCTCGGGGTGGCGAGTCTCGTGCTCGACGCCGACGTCATCCCGGTGCGGGGTCTGGGCGTCGTTCCGGGTGTCATCGGGCAGGTGTTCGCCTTCGCCGCCTTCGCGGGCGTGCTGCTGTGGGGCGTCCGGGCCGACCCGCCGTCGTACCTGACGGCGGTGCCGTGCGCGATCGGCGCCTACGTGGGCGAGATCCTCGGCATCGTCGTCGGAGCGCTCGTCAGCGGAGCCGATCCGGCGCGGGGGCTCTCGGCGGCGGGGAGCGTGGCCATCGGATTCGCCGGGCCGGTCGTCGCCCTCGCGGCGCTCCTGGCGGCGTTCTTCGGCGTCTTCCTCGTGCGCTCCCGCACCAGCGGCCCGCGCTGGCGCTGGGAGGACGATGACGACGACGCGCCCTGATCTCCGCGTGAAACGGTGTCGCCGGCACGGCGCGCAGCACGGCATCCGCGTACTTCCGGGCGTGTCGCACTAGCCTTAGGGCCGTGGAGCGCTCCCTCGAGTCGCAGGTGAGCCAGGCGGTCGACGCCTGGCTGCGCTGGCTGCCGCGCTGGGAGCCCGCGAACCACCGCGGCCGCATCGCCCCGTGCCGCCGGTGCTTCGGCTCGCCGGTCCTGTCGGCGGCGGGGCTCGGAGCCGACGTGCCGCACGGTGTGCAGCACGGTCTGTCGACGCGCGTGAAGAGCATCGTCGACCACGCCGTGGCCGAGTACACCTCGCGCAACCTGCCGATGCTGCAGGCCGAGCTCGACCAGCAGGCTGAGCGCAACCGCCGCCGCACCTATCGCCCCGCCGAAGACCTCGAGCCGGAGTTCGAGGGCATGCCGCTCGACCCCGACCCCGAGCCCGGTTCGCCGTTCCTGTTCACCCTGTCGGGTCTCGCCGCCGAGGAGGATGCGGCGCTCCCCGCCCTTCCTCCCCTGTCGGATGCCGCCAAGGCCGCGCTCCGGCAGGAGGTCGGTCTCGCCGACGACTACGCCAACATGATCGGGCGAGAGGTGTGCACGGTGCTGCTGCACCACCGACTCCGCATCCAGGCTGCGGTCGCCGAGTACGTCGAGCCGCAGATCGCGGCCCTCCTCGACGAACTGACGCGCTCTCTCGACGCTCCCTTCGATCCACGCGAACCGGGGCCGTCGGCGACCTGACCCCTGTGGACGGTCGCGCGGGTCTCATCGACTGCTTTGTTAGCATCGACGGGTTGTCCGCCGCGTCGGTGCGGGCGTGTCGTGCGGGGGAGGGGGCTCGATGCCGCAGCGGCTTCCGTCGTCGCCGCCCATCCTGCCCGGGCTGGCCTACATCCGTCCCCTCGGCTCCGGCGGGTTCGCCGACGTGTTCCTGTACGGCCAGGACATGCCTCGTCGCGACGTCGCGGTGAAGGTGCTGCCGAGCGACGTGCGCGACCCCGATCTTCTGCGCATGTTCAACGCCGAGGCCGACGTGCTCGCCCACCTGTCGGCGCACCCGTCGATCGTCACCGTCTATCAGGCGGGGATCTCCGCCGACGGTCGGCCCTACATCGTCATGGAGTTCTGCCCGGGCTCGCTCTCGCAGCGCTATCGCGTCGAGCGCATGCCGGTGGCCGAGGTGCTGTCGATCGGGGTGCGCATGGCGGGCGCGCTCGAGTCCGCGCACCACGCGGGCCTCATCCACCGCGATGTGAAGCCGAGCAACATCCTCGTCACCACCTTCGGGGCGCCGGTTCTCGCCGACTTCGGCATCTCGTCGTCGCTCGTGCGCCAGGGTGCCGACGAGATGCTCGCGATGTCGGTTCCGTGGAGCGCTCCCGAGGTCGTCGCCGAGCAGACCGCCGGCACCGTCGCCAGCGAGGTGTGGAGCCTGGGCGCGACGGTGTACTCGCTGCTCGCGGGACAGAGCCCGTTCGAGCGGCGCGAGAAGGGCCAGAACTCCCGCGAGCAGTTGCGCCGCCGCATCGCCCGCGCCTCGTACACCGACATCGGCCGCGGCGACGTCCCTGCTTCGCTTCAGGCGGTGCTGGCCCGGTCGATGTCGCGCGATCCGGCCGACCGCCACGCGAGCGCCCGCGCCTTCGGCGAGGCGCTCCAGGCCGTGCAGACCGAGGTGGGGCTGTCGGCGACACCGCTCGAGGTGCCCGCCGCGGAATGGACGGCCACGGCGCGCGCCGTCGATTTCGCCGACGGCACGCTGCGCGGTCCCGCCCGCTCGCGCATCGAGCGAGAGGGCTCGCGCAAACTGCGCAGCTCGTCCGGCATCACCGGCTATGCCCGCGACGAAGACACCGACATCGCCTCGGGCAACGCGGGCGCCTCGCGCGCGCTGCCGTGGATCCTGGCATCCGCCACCCTCGTCACCGCTGGAGCGGTCGTCGTCGCCGCGCTGTTCGCGACGGGAGTGCTGCGGTGAAGCGCCGCACGATCGCCGGCCTCGGGGCCACCATCGCCGCCGCCGCGCTCGTGGTGACGGCGAGCATCGTCTGGCCCGGTCTCGACGCGCAGCAGACGCCCGAGGTCGACACCTCGGTGTGGGCCCTGCAGACCGGAGACGGGCAGCGCTACGCGCGGGTGAACACCGCCGTGGGCGAGCTCGACACCGTGCGCAGCGCCGGCAACCCGAGTCAGGTCGCGCAGTCGCCCGAGGGCGCGTTCCTCTTCACCGACAGCTTCAGCAAACTCACCCGCATCGACGAGGCCCAGCCCGTCGACCTGCAGGAGGACCAGCTCGAGGCCGCCCCCGACACCCCTCCGGGAACGACCTCGGTCGTCACCGCGGGCGACTACGTCGTCTACCGCACCGATTCGGGGACGCTGTTCGCCAGCCGACTCAGCCGTGCCGGGCAGGCGGCCACCGAGCTCGACCCGTTCGACACGTCGTCGGACGACGACGCGCCGGCGTACACGGCCGATGCCATGGCGCTCGATGCGCGGGGCATGCTGTTCGCCTACTCGTCCGCCGACGGCTCCGTCATCCGCTACGACATCGAGGCCGATGAGCTCCGCGGCCGCGATGCGCTCGACGCGCAGGTGACCACGCCGCTGCTCTCGGCGGCGGGTGACACCTGGGTTCTCGTCGACGCGGACTCCGGCCGCACCTGGAGACGCGGCGCGGATCCCGTCGACGTCGACGCCGGTGAACAGCTCGTCGTCTCCGACGCGGATGCCGATGCCCGAGCCGTCTACGTCGCCGACGACCAGTCGCTGTGGAGCATCCCGGCCGACGGCTCGGAGCCGCGGCGCGAGGTCGGCGGCGGCGGCAACGTGCTGGGTCAGCCCGCGCGGCCGCTGTCGCACGAGGGCGTCGCATACGCCGCCTGGCTTCTGCCCGGCGATGCGCGCGGCACGCTGTGGCGCTCGGATCAGGGCGAGACCGAACTCGACTACGCCGGCCAGACCATGCCCGATCAGCGTCGCCCGGTGTTCGTCGCGACCGATCACGCCGTCATCCTCAACGAGACCCGTACGGGCTGGGTGTGGACGGTGCCCGACGGTGCGCTCGTCGCCTCGAGCCAGAACTGGTCGCTCGACGACCGCACCGAGCAGACCGCCGTGCAGAGCGACGAGCAGCTGAGCGTGGTGCTCGATCCCAAGCCGCCGATCGCCGAGCCCGACGCCTTCGGTGTGCGCGCCGGACGCCTCACCACTCTGCCGGTGCTCCTGAACGACCACGATCCGAACGAAGACGTCCTGAGCATCGTCGCCGAGAGCGTCACCGGTCTCGACCCCGGCTTCGGCACGCTGACCGTCACCGACTCCGGCCAACGACTCGCGGTGCGCGTGGCCGCCGGCGCCACCGGCAGCGCGACCTTCAGCTACACCGTGACCGACGGCACCGCCGTCGACGGGCTCACGTCGGCGCCCACCACCGTCACCCTCACCGTCTCACCCCCCGAGACCAACGCGGCGCCCGCCTGGTGCGGCGTCGAGGGGTGCCTGCAGCAGTGGCCCACGCCCGAGGTGCAGCGCGGCGGGACCATCACGGTGCCCGTGCTCCCCGGGTGGGTCGACCCCGACGGCGACCCCCTGCTGCTGCTGTCGGTCGACAACCCGGGCGACGTCGGCACCGTGGCCTCGACCCCCGGCGGAGACGTGGTCTACCAGCACGCCGACGACGGCTCGGGCGGAGAGCAGAACGTGCAGCTCGATGTGACCGTCGCCGACACCGACGGCGCCGTCACGACGAAGCCCCTCGTGATCCGTGTCCTGCCCGATCCGGCGCTCGCCGTGCAGTCGTTCGCGCGGATCGACACCGTGGGCACCTCGCTCGCGGTCGACGTCGGCCCGCACGTCACCGGGACCGCCGGCGACGTCTCGCTCACCTCCGTTCGCGTGCTCGATGACGCCGCCGCCACCGCGACGGTCGTCGGCGGCGGCACGACCTTCGACTTCACGGCATCCGCCCCCGGGGTCTACCGCGTGGACTTCACCGTCAACGGCGGAGGGCGTGATGCGACCGGCACCGCGCGCATCACACTCCTGCCCGCTGACGCGCCGGCGCAGTTGTCGACCTCCCCGGTCGTGGCCTTCGTGCGCCCGCAAGAAGATGCGACCCTCGACGTCTTCAGCGCGGTGTCGAACCCCACCGGTCGCGTGCTGCTGCTCAGCGACGTGACCCCCGCGGCCTCCGACGGGGCGTCGCTCACCGTCGACACGGTCGCCCAGAACGACCTGCGCGTCTCGGGCAGCACCGCCGACGGGAGCGCGGGGCTCCTGGGCACCGTCGGCTACACCGTCAGCGACGGCACCGACGACGAGGGTTCGAGCGTGGTGGGCGAGGCGACGGTGTACCTGCTCCCTCCGGCCCCCGAGATCGCCCCCATCGCCGTCGACGACACCGTGACCGTGCGCGCGGGGGCGCAGATCGACATCCCCGTGCTCGACAACGACATCTCGCCCGCCGGTGGGCGGCCGACGCTCGATCCCGCGAGCATCCAGGCCCAGCCCGCCAGCGACGCGCTCGCCTTCGCCTCGGGCGGCGTGCTGCGTTACCTCGCGCCCACCGCACCCGGTTCGTACGAGGTGACCTACCGCGTCTACACGACCGGCACCCCGGCGCTGTGGGATGAGGCGACGGTGCGCATCACCGTGCTCGGCGACGAGGCCAACCGCGCGCCGCTCCCCGACACCCTCGAGGGGCGCGTGCTCAGCGGGGGCACCACCACGGTCGACTTCTCGGCGTTCGGCGTCGATCCCGACGGCGACGCCGTCACCCTCGACCGCATCGTCGCCCAGCCCGACCGCGGCACCGCCACCGTCGCGCCCGACGGATCGTCGATCGTCTACTCCTCCATCCCCGGCGATCGCGGGCAGGTGTCGTTCCGCTATCGGGTGTCCGATTCGGCGGGCGCAACCGGCGAGGGGACCGTGCGCATCGGCATCCTGAACGCCGAGGCCAACCCCAGCCCCGTCACCTTCACCGACTACGTGCAGGTGCAGGCCGGGGCCGACCGCACGATCCGGGTGAGCCCCCTTGCCAACGACATCGACCCGACGCAGGGGCGGCTGACGCTCACGGGCGTGCGCCCCGACCTGCCCGAGACCCTCGTCGACGACAGCGCCAACCCCGAATACGCGCGCATCGCGGGCTTCATCGACACCGTGACCGACACCGGCGTCGTGCTCCGTGCGGGCGAGCAGCCCGGCACGATGTCGTTCCTCTACGACGTCGCCAGCGACTCCGGCAACACCGGTCGGGGCCTGATCGTCGTGAAGGTGGTCCGCGAGAGCGTGCCCGACTACCCGGTGGTGACCGACACCGTGCTGACGGTCGAGAATCGCGACGATTTCACCGGCGGCGTCGACGTGCTCGCCGGTCGGGCGGCCTGGGCCGGCGGCGAGGTCGGTGACCTCGACGTGTCGCTGTGGGGCACGCCGCAGGGCGTGCAGCTCGACGGCCGCCGCATCTCCGGCGAGCTCCCGGCGACCCGGCGGGTCATCCCCTTCGCCGTCACCGGGCGCACCGGCGACACCGACGTCACGACCTACGCCTTCCTGCGCGTGCCCGGTGACGACGACGTGAGCCTGTCGCTGCGCCCGGGTTCGGCGCAGCGTGTCGACGAGCTCGCCTCGGTCGAATTCGACATGGCCTCGCTCGTCGCCGTGCCGCGGCGGGCGACGCTCGAGGTCGGCCCCGACGTGGCGTCGTCGGGCGCGCGGGCTGAGGGGAAGTGCTCGGTGTCGGGCTCGGTCGTGCGTTACGACGCGGGGACCGGCTCGCCCTGGACCGACTCGTGCCAGGTGCCGGTGCGCGTGGCCGGCACCGAGGACTGGACCATCGTCTCGGTGCCGATCGGCGTCGTCGCGCGCGACCCTCAGCCCGAGCTGCGCCCGGGAGCCCTGACGGTCGGCCCCGGTGAGACCGAGACGTTCGATCTGCGCAACATGACCACGTGGCAGCTCGGTCGGGAGGACTGGGACGGCATCCGGTACGCCGTCGACTACTCGGGCTCCGCGTTCGACGTCCGACTCGACGGCTCGACGGTGACGGTCGTCGGCGACGACCGGGCGGTCCCGGGCACCGAGAAGGCGGCCGTGATCTCGGTCACCAGCCACAATGCGGTCGCCCCCGCCCGGCTCGTCATCCGCGTGGGCGCGGCCCCCTCGACGCTTCCCCAGGGCGGTACGACGTCGGAGCAGTGCTCCCAAGCGTCCGGCAAGAGCTGCGCGATCGACGTGGTCGGTGCCAGCGGCGAGGTGAACCCCCTGCCGCGCACCCCGCTCGAGGTCGTCGGCGTGCGCGCCGCGGCGGCATGCACGGGCGTGAGCTTCGCCGTCGCCTCGGACTCCGCCGTCGTCGCCTCGTGGAGCGACGACACCCCGGGCGGCACCTGCAGCGCGAGCGTCACCCTGCGCGACGCGCAGGGCCGCACGACGGCATCCACCCGCGACGCCCGGGTCGTGCTCGACCTGCTCGGCTACCCCCGTGCCCCCGCGAGCGTGCGCCAGACGGCGTACGCCGACGGCTCCCTCACACTGCGCGTCGACGCCGGCGAGGCGCGTCGCGCCTACCCCGCGTTGAGCGGCTTCGTCGTGCGGTACGGGGGAGACGTCGTCGCCCGGTGCGCCCCCGACGGCTCGTGCCCGGCCATCTCTGCGCCCAACGGCGAGCAGCGCGAGTACGTCGTCACCGCGGTCAACAGCGTGGGCGAGTCCCGCGGCGCCGTGCGCACCACCGCGTGGTCGTACAACGCCCCCGGTCGCCCGTCGGGAGGCGACTTCGCCCCCGTCTCGAACGGGGGAGAGGGCGGCGTCGCCGATCTGACGATCCGCGGCATCGACTCGGCCGAGACCGGCACCCTCGAGGTCAAGAGCGCGGCAGGCGAGACCAAGACCGTCTCGATCGGTCGCAATCAAGACACCGTCTCGCTGAAGGGCTTCGGCGTCGGCAGCAACTCGTCGACGCAGATCTCGGTGACGCCGATCTCGCGCTTCACCGTGCCGCCCGGGCTCGGCGGTTCGCAGACCGGGCAGACCCTCACCTTCACCGCCCACGGCGTCGGCAAGCCGCAGCAGCTCGCGCTGACGCTGACCTCGAAGCCCACCGGGAACGGCAAGGTCACGATCGTGGCCGAGGGGTCGGCGTCGAAGAACGGCGACGATTCCGAGCTGCGCTACGGCTTCGCCCTGAACGGATCGTGCAAGACCAGCGGGTCGCAGGCGCGCGCGGAGTTCCCGAACCAGGACGACGGCGAGACCTACGCCGTGCGCATGTGCGTCGATTCCGTGTACGACGGCACGGTCTTCGGGTCGGATGCCACGGAGAAGAGCATCGACGCGACCCAGGACTCCGCGGCTCCCCAGGGCTACACCTTCCGCGTCGACTCGCGCCCCGCCGTGAACGGCGACAAGGCGACCTGGACGATCAGCGACATCCAGGAGGGCGACAAGCCCCCGCGCAACAACCGCGTGGTCTACGACGGGTGGGGGCCCGGCACCGACGTGTTCGGACGCGACCCCGATATCGGCGTCTTCTTCCAGCACAATCTGTGGCAGACGAGGTCGGACCGCGGCACCGTCAAGGCGGCGGCCGGCAGCGCCCCCTTCCAGGTGCGGGCATCGGCGCGCATCGGGTCGTGCGTCGCGGGGAACCCCCTGACCGTGCGCGGCGACACCACCAACGACGCCGGCCGCACCACGGTCGACATCAGCGGGGTCCGCTATTTCGACAAGAACGACCGACCCATCGCGACCACCGACCCCTCGATCGTTCCCAACGGGGCGACCCGCGTCGAGAACGCCAAGATCGCCGTGCACTGGGGCGACCAGGGGTGGGACCTCGACCCGGCCACGCTCGTCACCAGCGGCGGCTGCGACCCGGGCAAGACCTCGCCCTCGCAACCGCCGAAGGGCGACGGCTGAGCGCCGCCACCCGTCCATCCCCCGACAGGAAGAACGCACCGCCATGACGATCACCCAGGAGCAGGCCACCTGGTTCTCCCAGACCTTCTCGCAGATCGCCGACAACGTCGAGCGCGCCGTCCTCGGCAAGCGTCACGTCGTGGAGCTCGTGCTCACCGCGATGCTCAGCGACGGGCACGTGCTGCTCGAAGACGTGCCGGGCACGGGCAAGACCTCCCTCGCGCGGGCCGTGGCGCAGACCGTGCAGGGCACCAACACCCGCATCCAGTTCACCCCCGACCTGCTGCCGGGTGACATCACCGGCATCACCGTGTACGACCAGAAGACCGGATCGTTCGAGTTCCACTCCGGCCCGATCTTCGCCAACATCGTTCTCGCCGACGAGATCAACCGGGCGAGCCCCAAGACGCAGTCGGCCCTGCTCGAGGTGATGGAGGAGGGCAAGGTCACCATCGACGGCGTTTCCCGCGAGGTCGGCGTGCCCTTCCTCGTGCTCGCGACGCAGAACCCCGTCGAGCAGGCCGGCACCTACCGCCTGCCCGAGGCGCAGCTCGACCGCTTCCTGCTGCGCACCTCGCTCGGCTACCCCGATCATGCGGCGACGGTCCGCATCCTCGACGGCGCGGCCACGGCCACGGCCGACCTGCGCCCGATCATCACGCCCCAGGCCCTCGTCGGCATGGCCGACCTCGCGGCATCCGTGTACGTCGACGCCCTCGTGCTCGACTACATCGCGCGCCTGGTCGACGCCACGCGCACGGCCGACGAGGTACGTCTGGGCGTGTCCATCCGCGGGGCCCTCGCGCTCACCCGCGCCACCCGTGCGCGCGCGGCCGCCCAGGGACGCACCTTCGCCACCCCCGACGACGTCAAGGCGCTCGCGGTGGCGGTGCTCTCCCACCGCCTCATCCTGCACCCCGAGGCCGAGTTCGACGGGGTGACGCAGGAGGCCGTCATCGGCCAGGTCCTGCTCGACACGGTTCCGCCCTCGCAGCGCGAGAGCGCCTGACGTGACCGTCGCCGTGGCATCCGCGAGCCGGCTAGGTGACCCGTGCCCGATGTGAACCTCACCGAGTCCCGTCTGACGCGCGCCTCCGCGACCACGATGGCCACGGGCTCGCGCACCTCGATCACCTCGACGGCCGCGCGCCGTCAGCGTCGCATCGTGCGGACGGTGGTGCGGATCGCCGAGTGGTGGCGGGTGGCGACGGATGCCGTGCGGGCCGCGGTCCGCTGGGCGGGACGCACCGTGCGCCCCGCCGGAGCCGTGGTCGTCGCGGCCGCGACGATCGGTCTGCTGCTGGGCATCGTCTTCGGATGGGTGGAGTGGATGGTCGCGGGCACCGCGGCGCTGCTGCTGCTGGCGATGGCCGTGCCCTTCCTCTTCGGTGCGCGTGCGTACGAGGTCGATCTCTCGCTCACCCATGAGCGGGTCGTCGCGGGCACGGGGGTGACCGGCGAGATCGTCGTTCGCAACGTCAGCGCGCGTCCCGCCCTGCCCGGTCGTCTCGACATCCCCGTCGGCCGCGGGCTCGTGGAGTTCGGGGTGCCCCTGCTGCGCCCCGATCAGAGCACGACCGAGCCGCTCGAGATCCCGCCCCTGCCCCGCGGTGTGGTGCGCGTCGGGCCGGTGACGACGGTCCGCAGCGACCCCGTGGGGCTGCTCCGCCGCGAGCACGCCTTCGACGACGTGCACGATCTGTTCGTGCACCCCCGCACGGTGGGTCTGCCCTCCACCAGTGCGGGTCTCGTCCGCGACCTCGAGGGCAATGCGACCCGTCGCCTCGTCGACGCCGACATGTCGTTCCACGCCATCCGCGAATACGTCCCGGGTGACTCCCGTCGTCAGGTCCACTGGAAGTCGACGGCCAAGACGGGCCGGCTGATGGTGCGGCAGTACGAGGAGTCGCGACGCTCGCGCATGGCCGTCGTGTTCGCCGCCGCGACGCAGGAGTACGCGGATGCCGACGAGTACGAGCTCGCCGTGTCGGCCGCGGCCTCGCTGGGTCTGCGTGCCGTGCGCGACGCCCGTGACATCGACATCGTCACGGGTTCGGAGATCCCGCGCGTGGTCAAGGGGCGCCTGCGCGCCATCCGCCACGTGCCGATCGTCTCGCCTCGGGCGATGCTCGACGGATTCAGCGCCGTCCAGCGGCACGAGAACACCATGCCGGTCGAGGACGTCTGCCGATTCGCCGCCGAGGCCAACGAGCGCCTGTCGATCGCCTTCGTCGTCGTCGGATCTGCCGTTCCCCTCGCCCGCCTGCGCCAGGCGGCCCTGGCGTTCCCCGTCGACACCGCCGTCGCCGCCGTGATCTGCGACGAACGGGCGCACCCGCGCATGCAGAGCATCGCGGGACTCACCGTCCTCACCATCGGAACCCTCGACGACCTGTCAGGCCTGCTCGTGCGCGGAGCCACCTCGTGAGCGCCGGTCGTCGCGAGCGCCCGGCGCGCACGCGGGAGTCCTCCGTGCCCCGGTGGGTGGCCGCGTCGGCGTACACCGCGGTGTCGGTCGCCCTCGCGGCCGTCGCGGCGTGGCCGGTGTACGCCTCCGGGTCGTTCCTGCTGCTGGTGCTGGTGTCCTCGTTGGTGGCGACGGCGGTCGTGGCGCTCGCCGCGTGGCGTCGCGCCGGAGGGTGGGTGCTCGCCGCCGGGCTGGTCGGCGCGTTCGCCGTGCTCGCCGTGCCGCTGGCCGTCCCCTCGCGACTGAGCTCGCCGCTCGACGTGCTGCGCGGGCTGGGTGAGGCGTTCGCCGGCGTCATCGTCGCCTGGAAGGACCTGGTCACCGTCGACCTGCCGGTCGGCGCGTACCGCAATCTGCTCGTCCCGGCGCTCGTGGTGTTCCTCGTGGGCACCGCGCTCACGCTGGCCCTCGCGGCTCGCACCGACCGTCGCGCTCCGGCGGCGGTGGTGCCGGGCCTGGCGATGACCGGGTTCGGGCTGTTCTTCGGCCGGACCTCCACCAGTGCTCCGCTCTCGATCGGGGCGCTGTCGCTGCCGGCCCCCGTCGAGACCGCCGTCGGACTCGGCGCTCTGCTGTCGGCCGTGCTCTGGCTCGCCTGGCGTGCGCGCGACGAACGCGCCCGCGCGCTGCGGAGGGCCGCCGACGTGACCGCCGTTCAGGTGTCGCGCGGTCGCTCGCGCACCGACTCCCGGCGCGGAGCGCTCGGCGTCGCGATGATCGTCGTCGCGATCGTCGCCACCGTCGCCGTGGTGCCGTGGGCCTCCCGCGACGCCGACCGCCAGGTGCTGCGATCGGCGGCCGGTCCGCAGCGTCTGATCGCCGAGGCGGTCAGCCCGCTCGCGCAGTACCGGGCGATGTTCTCCGACGCCCGCAGCGACGACGTGCTGTTCCGCGTCCGCAGCGACGACGGCGCCCTGCCCGAGCGCATCCGCATCGCGACCCTCGACGCGTACGACGGCGAGATCTTCCGCGCCTCGGGAGACGAGGGGACGGGCTTCGTGCGACTGCCGTCCACCCGCGACGCGGGCACGGGGCGCTCCGTCTCCGCCCACGTCGACATCGTCGATCTGGGCGGTATCTGGATGCCCACCGCGGGCAGCCTGGCGGCGGCGACCTTCGAGGGCGAGCGCCGCGCGCAGCTCGCCGACCGCTTCTACTACAGCGCCGATGCCGAGGCGGGCGTGCAGACGGCCGACGGCGGACTCGAACCGGGCGACTCCTATCGCATCGACGCGGTCGAAGCCGCACCCGACGATCTCGCCTCCCTGACGCCTCCCGGTGCCGTCGGCGCGATGGCCGGAGGCGACAACCTCCGCCGCTGGGTCGAGGAGCACGCCGACGGATCCGACGGTGCGGCCCTGCAGGCGCTCGTGCAGCTGCTCCGCGAGCGCGGCTACCTCAGCCACAGTCTCGCGCCGGAGGGGGCCGCGCCCCCGGCCTGGACCGCGGACCTACCCGGGTACCAGCTGCAGCCCAGCGCCTCCGGTCACTCGCTGGCGCGCATCGACCGCATGTTCGAGCGGTTGCTCGAACGCGAAGACGACCCCCGGGCCGCGGCATCCGGAAACTACGTGGCCGCCGTCGGCGACGACGAGCAGTTCGCCGTGGCGACGGCGCTCATCGCGCACGAACTCGGCTTCCCGGCCCGCGTCGTGGTGGGAACGCGTCTGTCGTCGCCGGACAGCGCGCTTCCGACGTGCGGGGCGGGGAAGTGCCGCGCGCGCGATCTCGTCGCCTGGACCGAGGTCGAGGGCGACGACGGTCGGTGGACGCCGATCGACGTGACCCCGCAGTGGGAGCAGTCGCCGAGCCTCGAGGTCACCCAGCAGCAGGATCCCGAGAACGTGACGGAGGTGCGCCCCGACACGGTGGACGAGGTCGTTCCGCCCGAGCCCGTGCAGGAGGACAACTCCCTCGACGACGATCAGCGCGCCGACGACGGCGTCGATCTGGCGTGGCTCTGGCCGATCCTGCGCGTGACGGGTCTCGCGCTGCTCGCCCTTCTCATCGTGTTCGGTCCCTTCCTCGCCGTCGTGATCGCCAAGGCCGTGCGCCGCCGCGGTCGGCGCCGCGACCCCGACCCCCGCTCCGCGATCGCGGGCGGATGGGACGAGTACGTCGACGCCGGGGTGGATGCCGGTCGCACCGTGCCGCGCGCCCCCACCCGTCGCGAGGTCGCCGACGCGTTCGCGACCCCGTCGGGGGCACGGCTCGCAGCCGACGCCGACCGCGCCGTGTTCGCGGGTGAAGCGGTGACGGCCGACGAGGTCGCGGAGTTCTGGAGCATCGTCGACGCCGAGCGGCGTGTGCTGGTGCGTCAGCGAGGCTTCTGGCGGCGCGTGCGCGCGGCCGTATCGTTGAGATCGTTCCTGCGGTTCCTCGCTCCGCGCTCCGCGCGCACGAGATCCCCGCATCGCGACGAGAGGGGGAAGCGTCCCACCGCCCCGGGAGGACGCGACACGACATGACCGATTCGACCATGGTGGTTCTCGGCGCGAGCTCTCTCGCTCTCGTCGTCGTCGTGTACGTGTGGTTCGCCCTCGCCCTCGCCGCGGTGTTCCGCAAGACCGGCGAGCCGGTCTGGAAGGCCTGGGTCCCGATCGTCAACGTGGCCACCGTGCTGAAGCTCGGCGGGTTCTCGCCATGGTTTGTGCTCATCAACCTGGCTCCGCTCTTCGGAACGCTCACCTTCGTGATCCTCTTCATCATCGCCGTGCACCGCATCTCGGTGGGCTTCGGCGCCGGTGCGGGCATGACCGTGGTCGGCGCGATCTTCCCCGTCGTGTGGGCGAGCATCCTCGGCTTCGGCTCCGCGCGGTGGGAGGGCGAAGCGCCCCGCGGTCCCGACGAGCAGTCGGCGCCCGTGCGCCGCGGGCAGGACTTCCAGGGGCCGTACGTTCCGCTGGTCGGGGGATGGACCCCCGCGCCCGAGTCCCGTCCCGGTGACGGGGGCCGCGACGCCGAAGACCACGTTCCGGATGCCGCTGACGCGCCCGTCGAGCCCGCTCCGGTGTCCGAGCCGGTGATCGTGCCGTTCGCCGCTCCGACCGGTTCGCTCGCCGATGCCGTGCCCGCGTCCGGTGGATGGGGCCCTCCGCCCGGTCTGCGTCCCGCGGAGTTCGACGAACACCGTCGCCCCACGCCCGCCGTCTCCGACGAGCAGATCGCGCCCGCCGAGCGGCCGGCCGTCGCCGCGGCATCCGGATCCTCGGTCTTCGAGGTGCTCGACGCCCTCCGCGACGGTGCCGACGACGACGCCTCGTCCCGCAGCGCCGCCCGTGCCGTCCCGTCCGCGGCCGACGACGACGCGTCGACCCGTGCGCTGGTGGTCCCCGGCGCGCCCTCGACGTGGACTCCCGCGCCGGCCGAGCCCGCACCCCCGGCCGTCGACGAGCAGTCCGACCCGATCGCCCCGTGGGCGACGCCCGCGCGCCGCACCACCCACTCCGACGCGGCGGCCCCGATCGCCGAGGTGCCGTTGACCCGGCCCGCCCCCGAGCCCGTGCCCGCGCCGCGCGCGTCGGCACCCGCACCGGCGGACGAGTTCCCCGAGCTCTCCGAGGCGGTCTCCGCGGTTCCCGATGCTCCGGATGCCGGCTCCCCGCGCTCCGCACGCACGTCGGTGTCGTCGTTGTACACGCGACCCGAGGTGCCGGCCGTGGCATCCGACGACGACGACTTCGACGCCCTCGACCGCACGGTGGTGACCAAGCGCAAGCGGATCCCGTGGGCCCTTGTGCCGCCGAGCGGGGCGCCCATCGATCTGACCTCGACCGTGGTCATCCTGGGGCGCCGCCCCGCTGCCGACAACGCCTTCCCCGACGCGCAGCTCGTGTCGATCGCCGACGAGACCCGAACGGTCTCGAAGACCCACGCGCGCCTGCAACTGCGCGGCGAGACGTGGTTCGTCACCGATCTCGACTCCACCAACGGCGTTCTGTTCGCGACGCTGATGGGCACCGAGGTCGAAGCCCCTCCCGGCGAGGAGATCGAGGCGGGGGAGCGGTTCTTCCTCGGCGACGCGGAGGTGCGGCTCGCGCGGAGCAGCGTGTGAGCGGCCCGCACGATCGTCCCGACGATCCCGACGAGGTCACGCTCTGGGCCGGGCGTCTGCGCGCGTGGCCGACTCCACCGGCGAACGACGACGCCGCTGCGGTGGAGGTCGATGTCGAGGACGACACGGTGCGGGTGCATGCCGCCGGACCGGATGCCGAACCGGATGCCGACACGGTGCTGTCCCGCCGCGCTCGAGCCGCCGATGACACGGTCGTCTCGACGACGGACGACGACGGGATCGGCACGACCGCACCGCGGCGTGCACCGCGGTCCTCCGCTGCCGCGCCCGACCTCGACGACGAGACGGTCCGTCGCCCCGCGTCCCCAGCGGTCCCGGACCTCGATGACGCGACAGTGCGTCGTGCCCCGACCGGGGCCGACGGCGTCGACGACGAGACCATCCGTCGCCCCGCGTCCCCAGCGGTCCCGGACCTCGATGACGCGACCCTGCGCCGTGCGCCGGCCGAGGTCGAGGACCTCGACGACGAGACCATCCGTCGCCCCGCCCCGGCGGCGGCCACGGACCTCGACGACGCCACCCGGCTCCGCCCCGGCCCCGAGCCGGCGGGCATCGAGGAGGACACCCGCCCGCGCGCCGCGCCCGCGAGCGGCGACGACGACACCGCCGCGGGGTCCCGTCGGAGTCGGCGCGAGGCGGCGGCACGTCCGGCCCCCTCCGAGGCGCCCCTGCCACCCGTCGTGTCGCGCGAAGCGCGCGTACCCGCCGCTCTTCGAAGTGACGTCTACGCGCCCCGCACCGACGGACCCGTGCGCGTCGAACGCGCGCTCCCGGCTCCCCGTGCGTCCGCGACCGACGCCCCCGTCGTCCGCCCGCGCTCGGAGCGCCGCGGAGCCGGTCGCGTCGTGGTGCTGGCCGTCGTCGTGGTCGTGATGGTCGCGGCGGCCGTCGTGGGTGCGGCGATGCTGCTCGGCTGAGGAGCGGCATCCGGCACACTCCCAGCCGGGGGACCCGCGGACGTTTGCCGCACCCCCGGAGAACGCGTATCATTGACCGGGTGTGCGTTCACGCGCGCCGTGCGTCATGCCCTCGGGCGGGTCGTGCGGATCAACGCTCGCACCATCTCAGGGATCGGCCTGCGAACAGGTCGCCCCCACGGCATATCCACCACGAATCGCGTCAGATCATTCTGTCGCGGGGTGGATCACACGTGAGCCCGACACGTCACGAATCGCAAGACGAGCGACATGACGGGGGAGACACGACGCTGTCACCGTGCAGCACCCTGGGCGCCCGAGAGGATCGCCCAGCCAATCAAGGAGAGAACGTGCCAACCATTCAGCAGTTGGTTCGCAAGGGCCGCTCGCCGAAGGTCTCGAAGACCAAGGCTCCCGCGCTGAAGTCGAACCCCCAGCAGGCCGGCGTGTGCACTCGCGTGTACACGACGACCCCCAAGAAGCCGAACTCGGCGATGCGCAAGGTCGCCCGCGTGAAGCTGCGCAACGGCACCGAGGTCACCGCGTACATCCCCGGTGAGGGCCACAACCTGCAGGAGCACTCGCTCGTGCTCGTCCGCGGTGGTCGTGTGAAGGACCTCCCCGGTGTCCGTTACAAGATCGTCCGCGGTGCGCTCGACACCCAGGCTGTCAAGAACCGTAAGCAGGCTCGTAGCCGCTACGGCGCGAAGAAGGGCTGAGAACAATGCCTCGTAAGGGTCCCGCCCCGAAGCGTCCCGTCGTCAACGACCCGGTGTACGGCGCTCCCATCGTCACCCAGCTGGTCAACAAGATCCTCGTCGACGGCAAGAAGTCCATCGCCGAGTCGATCGTCTACGACGCCCTCAAGGGCGTCGAGGCGAAGAACAGCCAGGACGCCGTCGCCACGCTGAAGAAGGCGCTCGACAACGTCCGTCCCACCCTCGAGGTCAAGAGCCGCCGCGTCGGTGGCTCGACCTACCAGGTTCCGGTCGAGGTCAAGCCGCACCGCGCGAACACCCTCGCGCTGCGCTGGCTCGTGAGCTACGCGAAGGGTCGTCGTGAGAAGACGATGACCGAGCGTCTGCAGAACGAGATCCTCGACGCCTCGAACGGCCTCGGTGCCGCGGTCAAGCGCCGCGAAGACACCCACAAGATGGCCGAGTCGAACCGCGCCTTCGCGCACTACCGCTGGTAAAACCCGCGGGGGGTCCGTGACCGCATCCCGGTCACGGACCCCCCGATGGGCCCGGCATCAACCTCCCAACAGGTAAGGAAGACACCCGTGGCACAAGACGTGCTCACCGACCTGACCAAGGTCCGCAACATCGGCATCATGGCGCACATCGATGCCGGCAAGACGACGACCACCGAGCGCATCCTGTACTACACGGGAACCAACCACAAGATCGGCGAGACCCACGACGGTGCCTCGACGACCGACTGGATGGAGCAGGAGCAGGAGCGTGGCATCACGATCACCTCCGCTGCTGTGACGTGCTTCTGGGACAAGAACCAGATCAACATCATCGACACCCCCGGTCACGTCGACTTCACCGTCGAGGTGGAGCGCTCGCTCCGCGTGCTCGATGGCGCCGTCGCCGTCTTCGACGGCAAGGAGGGCGTCGAGCCCCAGTCCGAGACCGTGTGGCGTCAGGCCGACAAGTACAACGTCCCCCGCATCTGCTTCGTCAACAAGATGGACAAGCTCGGCGCGGACTTCTACTTCACCGTCGACACCATCATCAACAAGCTCAAGGCGAAGCCGCTGGTCATCCAGCTGCCCATCGGCGTCGAGAACGACTTCATCGGTGTCGTCGACCTCGTCGAGATGCGTGCACTCGTCTGGGCGGGCGACGCCAAGGGTGATGTCACCATGGGCGCCAAGTACGACATCCAGGAGATCCCGGCCGACATGGCCGACGTCGTCGCGAAGTACCGCGAAGAGCTCCTCGAGACCGTCGCCGAGACCGACGAGGAGCTTCTCGAGAAGCACTTCGGTGGCGAAGAGCTCACCGTCGCCGAGATCAAGGCCGCCATCCGCAAGATGACGGTCAACTCGGAGATCTACCCGGTGCTCTGCGGCTCGGCGTTCAAGAACCGCGGTGTGCAGCCCATGCTGGACGCCGTCATCGACTACCTGCCGTCGCCCCTCGACGTGCCGGCCATCGAGGCGCACGACCCGAAGAACGAAGAGACGATCATCGAGCGGCACGCCGATCGTGAAGAGCCCTTCACCGCGCTGGCGTTCAAGATCGTCACGCACCCCTTCTTCGGTCGTCTGACCTACATCCGCGTGTACTCCGGTCACCTCGACTCGGGCGCGCAGATCGTCAACTCGACGAAGTCCAAGAAGGAGCGCATCGGGAAGATCTTCCAGATGTACGCCAACAAGGAGAACCCGGTTCCCTCGGTCACCGCCGGCCACATCTACGCGGTCATCGGCCTGAAGGACACCACGACCGGCGACACCCTCTGCGACGCGCAGAACCAGGTCGTCCTCGAGTCGATGACGTTCCCCGAGCCGGTCATCGAGGTTGCGATCGAGCCCAAGACCAAGGCCGACCAGGAGAAGCTGGGTCTCGCGATCCAGAAGCTGGCCGAAGAAGACCCGACGTTCCGTGTCGAGCAGAACAACGACACCGGCCAGACGGTCATCAAGGGCATGGGCGAGCTGCACCTCGACATCCTCGTGGACCGCATGAAGCGCGAGTTCAAGGTCGAGGCCAACGTCGGCAAGCCGCAGGTGGCGTACCGCGAGACGATCAAGAAGACCGTCGAGCGTCACGACTACACCCACAAGAAGCAGACCGGTGGTTCGGGACAGTTCGCGAAGATCCAGTTCGCGCTCGAGCCCCTCGAGGTCACGGCCGACAAGACCTACGAGTTCGAGAACAAGGTCAGCGGTGGTCGTATCCCGCGCGAGTACATCTCGCCGACCGACCAGGGCTTCCAGGACGCCATGAACGTCGGCGTGCTCGCCGGCTACCCCATGGTGGGCGTCAAGGCGATCCTGCTCGACGGTGCGTCGCACGATGTCGACTCCTCGGAAATGGCGTTCAAGATCGCCGGCTCCATGGGCTTCAAGGAAGCGATCCGCAAGGCCAACCCGGTCATCCTCGAGCCGCTCATGTCGGTCGAGGTCCGTACTCCCGAGGAGTACATGGGCGACGTCATCGGCGACCTGAACTCGCGTCGCGGGCAGATCCAGTCGATGGAAGACGCCCAGGGTGTCAAGGTCGTGCGGGCGCTCGTCCCGCTGTCCGAGATGTTCGGCTACATCGGCGACCTGCGCTCGAAGACCTCGGGCCGCGCCGTGTACTCGATGGAGTTCGACAGCTACGCCGAGGTTCCTCGCGCCGTCGCTGACGAGATCGTCCAGAAGAACAAGGGCGAGTAACACCGCTCTCACGGATGCCGGGAATCCCGGGTTCTGCTCGGGTTCCCGGCATCCGCTCAAACTGAATACCGACTCTCTAGTAATCTGAGAACCATCCCCGCGAAGAATCGGTCGCAATCCAGTGCCCGAGACGTCGCAACCAACGTCCTGAGGAGGACCCAGTGGCTAAGGCCAAGTTCGAGCGGACCAAGCCGCACGTGAACATCGGAACGATCGGTCACGTCGACCACGGCAAGACCACGCTCACCGCTGCCATCTCGAAGGTGCTCGCCGACAAGTTCCCGTCGGCCACCAACGTTCAGCGCGACTTCGCGTCGATCGACTCGGCGCCCGAAGAGCGTCAGCGCGGCATCACGATCAACATCTCGCACGTCGAGTACGAGACCCCCAAGCGTCACTACGCTCACGTCGACGCTCCCGGTCACGCCGACTACATCAAGAACATGATCACCGGTGCCGCTCAGATGGACGGCGCGATCCTCGTGGTCGCCGCCACCGACGGCCCGATGGCTCAGACGCGTGAGCACGTTCTGCTCGCCAAGCAGGTCGGCGTGCCGTACCTGCTCGTCGCGCTGAACAAGAGCGACATGGTCGACGACGAGGAGATCCTGGAGCTCGTCGAGCTCGAGGTTCGCGAGCTGCTGTCGTCGCAGGACTTCGATGGCGACAACGCCCCCGTCGTGCGCGTCTCGGGCCTCAAGGCTCTCGAGGGTGACGAGCAGTGGGTCAACTCGATCGTCGAGCTCATGGAAGCCGTCGACGAGTCGATCCCCGACCCGGTGCGTGACAAGGACAAGCCGTTCCTCATGCCCATCGAGGACGTCTTCACCATCACCGGTCGTGGAACGGTCGTCACGGGTCGCGCCGAGCGCGGTACCCTCGCGATCAACTCCGAGGTCGAGATCGTCGGCATCCGCCCGACGCAGAAGACCACGGTCACGGGTATCGAGATGTTCCACAAGCAGCTCGACGAGGCCTGGGCCGGCGAGAACTGTGGTCTGCTCCTCCGCGGCACCAAGCGTGACGACGTCGAGCGCGGCCAGGTCATCGTCAAGCCCGGTTCGGTCACCCCGCACACCAACTTCGAGGGCACGGCGTACATCCTGTCCAAGGAAGAGGGCGGCCGTCACAACCCGTTCTTCACGAACTACCGCCCGCAGTTCTACTTCCGCACCACCGACGTGACCGGCGTCATCACGCTGCCCGAGGGCACCGAGATGGTCATGCCCGGTGACACCACGGAGATGTCGGTCGAGCTCATCCAGCCGATCGCCATGGAAGAGGGCCTCGGCTACGCGATCCGTGAGGGTGGCCGCACCGTCGGTGCCGGTACCGTCACCAAGATCGTCAAGTAAGTCCTTCCAGACTTCACTCGGCACAGGCCGGGCCTTCGGGCCCGGCCTTTGTCGTTCCCGGGGGACGTCGCTTCCCCCTACAGCATCCCGGCCGGGGCGCATGCGAGCCGCCCGGTAGAGTCGCTCGGGTGAATTCCTTGTCCCGTCTGCTCGGTGTGCTGTCCCTGCTCCTCGCGATCGCCGCCGTCGCGGTACCCGTCGTGGGTGTCGCCGTGCTCCTGCTCGCGGGCTCGGGCACCGTCGTCGCGCAGGCGGTGGGCACCGGCCTCGCGATCGCTGCAGTGGGCGTGGTCCTCGCGGTCATCGGGTTCTTCGTCGGTCGCCGCGGACGCGCCACGGCCATGCCGGTGGTCGGCGGGCTCACGTCGGCGTGCGTCGCCGCCGGCATCCTGATCGCCCTGCCCTTCGTCTGAGCCGTCTCGAACGGGAGGCCGACGCGAGCCCGGTCCGTGTGCGATCCCGCTGGTGTCCGCGGAGCGCAATCGCGCCCCAAGGACGTCCAGGGAGCCTCAACTAGAATTCATCCCATGGGTGAACGTCTGCGACGAGATGCGAGAAGTCAGGCGACGCGAGGAGATTCCGACCTCGACGTCTTCGACTCGACGCCGACGGACGACCCCCCGCGTCGGTCGCGGTACGACGACGAAGACGACGCCCCCCGACGCCGCGTGTGGCCCTGGGTCGTCGGCGGGGTGTTCGGGGTCGTCGGCGGCGCCGCCGCCTTCGCCGGCATCCTGGGCGCCACCCTTGCCGTGCAGGCACTCGACGTGCGTGACGACCTGCTGGCGGCGAAGTTGTCGATCTCGAGCCTCGGCCCGCTCGCCGAGGCCCGTGACGAGGCCGGGCTCCAGCAGGCGGCCGCCGACCTGAGCGAGCGCACGTCGCGTGCGGCAGCCACCGTGAACACCCCGCTGTGGGACATGGCGGCGCAGTTCCCCGTCGTCGGCGTGAACATCGACGCCGTCTCCCGCGTGACCCGCGCCGCGGACATCCTGGTGCAGGACGCCCTTCCGCCCGGCATCCAGATGCTGGCGCAGACCGACCTGTCGAAGCTGACCCTCGACGGCGGCGGCATCAACCTGCAGCCCTTCGTGCAGGCGCAGGACGCCCTGCCGGCGATGTCGCAGGCGTTCAGCGCGGCCAAGGCCGAGACCGACGGCATCGATTCGGACCAGCTTCTCTCGCCCGTCAGCGGTCCCGTCGACGAGATTCGCGACGTGGTCGATCGCGCAGCTCCCGCCCTCGACATCGCGAACCGGTATCTGCCGACCCTTCTCGACATCGCGGGGGCGAACGGTCCGAAGAAGTACCTCGTGGTCTTCCAGAACAACGCCGAGAGCCGCGCGACCGGAGGAAACCCCTCCGCGAACATCATCATGGACGTCGACCAGGGTGCGTTCTCGCTGCTCGACCAGGGCGGACCGAGCACGTTCTACGGTCCCGAGGGCGCCGGCGTGCAGTTCACCGACCTCCCGGCCGAGACCATGTCGCTGTACCCCTCGTCGTTCGCGCACTACTCGCAGGACAACACCATGACGCCGGACTTCCCGACGACGGCGCAGCTCTTCAGCGACGCCTACACGGAGGTGAACGGGGGTCGGTTCGACGGTGTCATCTCGATCGACCCCGTCGTGCTCTCGCACATGCTCCAGGTCGCAGGCCCTGTCGACGTCGCGGGTCAGCAGATCAACGGCGACAACGCCGTGAAGGTGCTGTTGAGCGACGCATACCAGAAGTTCCCCACGGCGCGCAGCTCCGACGCCTTCTTCGCCGCGGTGTCCGACAAGGTCTTCCGTCATCTGACGTCGACCAAGTGGGACCCGACGAAGATGCTCGACGCACTCACGCAGTCGGCCGAAGAGAAGCGCATCAACCTCTCCTTCACCTCTCCCGAGGCGCAGCAGCTGGTCACCGAGGTCGGCCTCGACGGCGGCCTGCGCACCGACAACACGGTCAAGACGCAGGTGGGGACCTATCTGAACGACTACTCGGTCGGAAAGCTCGAGTACTACCTCACCCAGTCCGTGTCCGCCGTCTGCGACCCCGCTGCGCGCACCATCACCACCACGACCACTCTGTCGAGCTCCGTGCCGACCGAGGGGCGCAGCGCCTACACGCTGGGTGAGCGCAACGCGGCGAACGGTCTGCCCGCGACCTCGATGATGTTGAACGTGCTGTTCTTCGCCCCTCCCGGGGGAGAGATCGTCTCGACCGATCCCGCGTCGAGCGATCGGGGTGGTTTCGACCGGTCGGGCACGGAGAAGGGCAACACCGCGGTGAATCGACTGGTCGTCCTGCCGACGGGGGAGACCCGGACGCTCACCTCGACCGTGAAGCTGCCCGACGGTCCGCTCGGCCCGCTCGAGCTGCGGCATTCGCCGACCGCCACCGACACCTCGGTGACCGTCGACGCCTCGTGCGGTTCGCTGTTCGGGCAGTGACGCGTGCACCGGCGTGCGCGGGTCGCTCCCGGCGGGCCGGTAGTGTGACTGTCTCGTACGCCAGCGAGCTTCGACCCGCTCCCGAATGATGGAGGCTGCTCTGCTTCCCCTCCCCGGACAGGCCCCGCCGCGCAGCCACGCGCGCGTGGGGAGCGCGTCGGTGCTGCTGTTGATCTACGCGGCGGTCGTGGCGGCGATGACCATGTCGCCCACGCCGTTGGACCGCGGATACCAGGGCGCGATCTCGCGCTTCCTCGCCGTGCTGCACCGCAACGGTGTGCCGGAGTGGTTCGGGTACCCGCAGTTGGAGTTCAGCGCCAACATCGCCATGTTCGTCCCCCTGGGCTTCCTCGTCGGTCTCCTGGTCCCGCGCCGGCTCTTCTGGCTCGCGCTCGTGATCGTGCCGGCGACCTCCACGGTGATCGAGGTGCTGCAGGGGCTCTTCCTCTCGCAGCGCTTCGCGAGCGTGTTCGACGTGCTCGCCAACACGATCGGCGGGTACATCGGTGTCGCGATCGTGATCGTGCTGCGCGTGTTCGTCGAGGGTCGTGACCGCAAGATCGTGGCCCGGGCGTTGTGGGAACGCAACGTCGCGATGATGAATGCCCAGCGCGCCGCCGTCCCTCCTCGACCGGATGCCGCGGGCCCCCGCCCCGGTGCGCCGCGGGCGGATCGCCGATGACGGCCTCGTTCTCGGCATCCGCGCGTGCCTTTTCCCCCACCCCCATCCCCGCGCGCCGATCGAATCGCGCGCGAACGAAGACGGAGTTCCGATGATCGAGATCATGACCGTGTGCACGGGCAACGTGTGCCGTTCGCCCCTGGCCGCCACGATGCTGGCGACCCGGCTCGCCGACCTCGACGTGCAGGTCACCAGCGCCGGCACGTACGGACTGCAGGGCGAGTCGATGACCGACGAGACGAAGCGCCTCGCGGCGCAGCTGGCCGTCGATCCCGCGCTGATCGAGGGCCACCGGGCGACCTACCTCACCGAAGCCCACCTGCGCGCCCCCGACCTCATCCTCGCGATGAGTCGTGAGCACCGACGCCGCATCGTCGAGCTCAACCCGGCACGGCTGCGGTCGACGCTGACGCTGCGTGAGTTCGCGCGGCTCGCGGCGGAGGTTCCGGATGCCGACATCGTCGGCGATGCGGCTGCCGCGGGCGACGACGACTCGCGGCGGCTGAAGGCGGCCATCGACGCGGTGACCGGGGTGCGCGGTCTGACGCCTCCTCCCGCGGACCCGGCCGACGACGACATCGTCGACCCGTACCGCCGGTCGTGGGAGACCTACGAGCTCACCGCGTCGCAGCTGGCCCCCGCCGTGGAGCAGGTCGTCCGCGTCGTGCGGCTCGCGCTCACGCGCTGACCCGACCACCGTCAGACGACTGCGGCCCGCGACCCTCGGTGAGGGTGCGGGCCGCAGTGGCGTGGCGTTCGGGGGCTACTGACCGATAGTCGTTCCGGTTCCAGTTCCGGTTCCGGTGCCAGTGCCGGGGTCGGTCGACGGCTGCGACGGTTCCGGCGTCGACTCGACCGGGTCCGGCGCAGGCTGGCTGGGAGCGGGTGACGCGGGCGGTGTCGACGGCTGCGGCTGCTGTTCCTGCTGCTCCTGCTGTTCCCGCAGCTGCTGCTGACGCTGCAGCTCCTGCTGACGACGACGCTCCGCTTCGGCGGCGGCCTGTCGGTCGGCTTCTTCGATCTCCGCCGTGCGCTGCCCCGTCTTCAGCGCGGCAACGGCGTTCACGAAGTCGCTGATGGCGCTGGGCGAGGTGTGGCTCTCGACGGTGGCCACGCGCGCGGCGAGGCTGGTGACGTTGGTGCGCAGCGTCTCGTCGGCCAGGTCGTTCTCGGTGACGAGCGTGGTGGCCACGGCGGGCAGCTCGCGGCCGACTCCGGCGACGGCCTCCTCGAAGGGCTGCACCGTCTTCTCCAGCGTCGTGCGCAGGTCGTCCAGCTGCGCCGACGCCTCCTGCGCCTCGCGCGTGCGGGTGTCGACGAGGTCGATCGCGGTTCCGACGGACTCGAGCGAGTCGCCGTCGATCGCGGGACGTCGGTACGCGGCGAGCTGATCGGGCATCTTCACGCCGTCGATCTCCGCCAGCAGCGCCTCACGCGCGGTCTCGGCGGTGGCGACGGCGGGGATCTCGGCGATCTGGGCGAGTGAGGCGAGAGGCGCGGCGAGAGCCTCGGCGTCGCTCTTCGCCGTCTGGCGGGACTGCTCGAGGGCCGAGATGCTGCTGTTCACCCGTTCGATGCTGTTGGCCAGCACCGCCTCGTTCGCCGTGAGGGTGTTGAGGGCATCCGAGGCGGGGGAGGCGGACGCCACGGAGATGCCCACCAGGGTCGAGGCCGACACGACCGAGACGATGGCGAGGGCGGCGGCGCCGATCGACAGCCAGTCGCGGCTGCTGCGGCTGCGGCGCAGGCGGCCGGGCTTCTTCACTCCGCGCAGCTCGGGCTCGGCGACGCGACGGCTGCCGATGAGGGAGGTCAACGCCTGCACCTCGTCGGCGAAGTCGGTGGGCGCCGAGGTGACGCGGGGCGCGCCATCGAACATCTCCTCGAGGCGCCGATCGGTCGCAGGGTCGCCGAGAGTGGTGCGGACGCGTTCGTCGCGTCGCCGCTGAGAAGCGAAGAGGTCCTGCATTCGAGTCATGAGAATTTTCTTGGCGCGTAGTGTGAAAAGATCGTGCGTCGGCATTCAATGCTAACCGGGGCGGACGGTCCCGTTCAGCGCTCGGAGGATTTGCTTTTGCTTTTGCGTGACGTGCTCGCTGCTATTCGGCGCGGCTGGCTGCTCGTCGTCGCTTGCATGGCGATCGGCGCCGCGGCCGGCACGGCTCTCGCCGTGCTGACGCCCACCACCTACAAGGCCTCGGTCGAGTTGTACGTGGCGGCCGAGACGAATGGCACGCCGAACGGCCTGATCCAGGGACGCAGCTATGTCCGCCAGTCGCTCGAGAGCTTCGTCGACCTCGTCTCGAGCGCCGTCGTCGTCGACCCCGTCATCGCTCAACTCGGGCTCTCCGGCAATGACGACAATGTCGAAAGCCGCATTTCGGCTGAGAATCCGCCGAGTACGCAGACGATCGTCATCACGGCGACGGATGCCGTTCCCAGCGAGGCATCGCAATTGGCCAATGCGGTCGCCGAGAGCTTCACGACCGTCGTCGAGAAACAGCTCCAGGCTCCTCGCGGAACCGAGGGCGTGGGACTGCTCCGCGTCGAGACGGTCAGCCCCGCGCGCGTTCCGCTGGAGCCTTCCGCCCCGGACTACCGTCTGAACCTGCTCCTGGGCCTCGCGCTCGGAGCCGGCGCCGGCATCATCCTGGCGATCATCCGCACGATCATCGACACCCGCATCCACACGGCCGCCAGCGTCGAGTCGATCCTGTCGGCCCCGATCCTCGGCGGCATCCCCTTCGACCCCGACGCCTCCAAGCGGCCCCTGATCGTGCAGGAGTCGCCCCGCGATCCACGGTCCGAGGCGTTCCGTCGTGCACGCACGGCGCTGCAGTTCGTCAATCTCGACGGACGCGCGCCCGTCTACGTGGTCACCAGCGCCAACCCGGGCGAGGGCAAGTCGACCACCAGCGCGAACCTGGCCCTGGCCCTCGCCGAAGACGGCTCGAGCGTCGCGCTCGTCGACGCCGACATGCGCAAGCCGCGCACCGCGCAGATCTTTGGCATCGAAGGCGGCGCCGGACTGTCGACCGTCCTGGCGGGTGCCGCGCCGCTGTCCGCCCTGCTGCAGCCGTACGGCTCCGGGCGTCTGTTCGTGCTCCCCGCCGGCGCGCAGCCGCCGAACCCGGCGGAGCTGGTGGGCTCGCCGACGATGGAGGCGACGCTCGACACGCTGCGTCAGGCCTTCGACTACGTGATCGTCGACTGCCCGCCGGTGCTGCCGGTGACCGACGCCGCCGTGCTGGCGCGCTTCGCCACCGGGGCCATCCTGGTCGCGGCATCCGGATCCACCCGCAAGCCCCAGCTCGCCGATGCCGCGAAGGCGCTGGCGGCGGCCGATGTCCGCCTGCTCGGCGTCATCCTGACCAAGCTGCCGACCCGAGGGCCCGACACCTACGGGTACGGCGCCTACACATACGGCATGACGCACCAGCCGACCGACGCATGACGTCTGCCCGATGGGGGTATGACAGGATACAAAAGGGGCGCGACAGCTGTGCCCCACGACTGTGATTGAGGGAATTCACCGTGGAGTTGCGCGACTACATCCGGATCCTGCACCGAAATTGGGTGCTCATCCTGGTGCTCACGATCCTCGGCGGAGCCGGCGGATTCGGCTACGCGGCGACGCAGACGCCCCAGTACCAGTCCACCACGCGCCTGTACGTGTCGGTGCAGGCCGATAGCGCCGACCCCGCCACGGGCGACCTGGTGCAGGGCACCACGTTCGCCCGGCAGATCGTCGCGAGCTACGTCGACGTCGTCACGAGCGCGCTCGTGCTCCAGCCCGTCATCGACGACCTCAACCTCGACACCTCGGTGGGCGCGCTCGCCTCGAAGGTTACGGCCGAGGCCCCGCTGAACACGGTCAACATCAACATCACCGTCACCTCCACGAGCGGCGCGCAGAGCGCCACGCTCGCCGACGCGATCGCCTCGAGCCTGGTGGACGCCGTCCAGACCACGCTCGAGCCGCCGGTCAGCGAGGGGGCGGCCAGCCCGGTGCGTCTGACGGTCGTCCAGCCCGCGGTCGAGCCCTCGACCCCCTTCAGCCCGCGCATCCCGGTGATCGTCGTCGTCGCGGCCCTCTTCGGCCTCGTCGTCGCCGTGCTGCTGTCGATCCTTCGCAACGCCCTCGACACCCGCGTGCGCACGCTGAAAGACCTCGAGTCGCTCACCGAGGCACCACTGCTCGGTGGCATCGCGTTCGACCCCGAGGCGACCAAGCGTCCGCTCATCGTGCAGGAAGACCCTCGCAGCCCGCGGTCGGAGTCCTTCCGCGCACTGCGCACCAACCTGCAGTTCCTCAACGTCGAAGGCGGCCCCAAGCTCTTCGTCGTCACCAGCTCCGGCCCCGGTGAGGGCAAGTCGACCACCACGGCCAACCTCGCGATCGCTCTCGCCGAGACCGGGGCGCGCGTTGCTCTGCTCGACGGCGACCTGCGCCTGCCGCGTATCGCCGACTACATGGGCATCGAGGGTGGCGTCGGCCTGACCGACGTGCTCATTGGCCGCGTCGACGTCGCGGACGTGCTGCAGAAGTGGGGTCGCGGTCAGCTGTTCGTGCTCCCCTCGGGGCCCGTCCCGCCGAACCCGGCCGAGCTCCTGGGCTCCGCCGCGATGTCGCAGCTGCTCGCCACCCTGACCGAGCACTTCGACTACGTCCTCATCGACGCGCCCCCGCTGCTGCTGGTCACCGATGCCGCCGTCCTCAGCAAGGTCACGCGCGGGGCGATCATGGTCGCCGCGTCCGGCAAGGCCAAGAAGCAGGAGTTCGAGGGCGCGCTGCGCACTCTGCAGACGGCGGGTGGCCGCCTGGTCGGCGTCATCATGACGATGCTCCCGACCCGCGGCCCCGACAGCTACGGCTACGGCGCCTACTCCTACGGCGGCGACGCCGAGACCGGCTCCTCGTCGGGCTCCTCGTCGAAGCGTTCGGGAAAGCGCGCCTCGTCGCGTCCGAAGAAGAAGCGCAAGGTCTCCGCGAAGTGAGTTCCGAGGTCGATCACTCCACGTCCGTCGTGCACGTGGTCGATCGTCTTACCGGCGGCGTCCCGGTCGCGGTGTGCGACTACATCCGCAACTCGCCCCGCGGCATCCGGCACACGATCCTGTCGCCGTGGGTCGAGGGCCGGCCGTCGCCGATCTGGGACGACGTCGACGCGGCGCATCTCGACCTGGGCGCATCGCGTCTGCGCCAGCCGGTGCGCACGCGCGCGGCCCTGCGCGGAAGCGACGCCGATGTGATCCACGCGCACTCGAGCTTCCCCGGTGCCTTCGTGCGACTGGTCAGGCCGTCCGGCATCCCCGTGGTCTACTCGCCGCACTGCTTCAAGTTCGACGACCCGAGCGTGTCGCGGGCGCTGCGAACCGCCGTCCGCGGCGCTGAGCGCCTCCTGGCGCGCCGGACGGACGTCTTCGCGGTCCTGTCCGGGCACGAGGCTGATCTGGCCCGTCAGCTGGGCGCAGGGGCGCGCGTGGCGCGCGTACCCAACACCGCCTCGGTGCCTCCCCGCGCGCCTCGTGCGCACGCGGAGGACGCTCCCCGACGCATCGGCATGGTCGGGCGCCTCGCGGGGCAGAAGGACCCGGCGATGCTGATGGCTCTCGCGCGCGAACTTGCCGCAGGCCCCGCTCCCGTCGAGGCGGTCTGGATCGGCGGCGGCGACGACGCCTGGACGCAGCGTCTGCAGGAGGCGGGTGTGCGGGTCACCGGGTGGCTAAGCAAAGACGAGGTCACGCGCGAGCTCGACGCCCTCTCGCTCTACGTGCACACGGCCTCGTACGAGGGCTTCCCCCTCAGCGTGCTCGATGCCGCGGCTCGCGGCATCCCGGTCCTCGGACGCCGCATCCCCTCGCTCGACGAGGTGGGTCTGCTCACCTTCGATTCCGCTTCCGACGGGGCGGCCGCCGTGCGCCGACTCCTCGACGATCCGGCGGCGCTGCGCGACGCGCAGGAGCGCGGCGAACGCATGCTCGCGCAGATGAACCCCACGACCCAGGCCGACGCGCTCGACGCAGTCTGGCGCGGGATCTGAGCCCCGCGGCATCCGCCCCCCTCGTCGTGCGGTCAGCGCACCGCGACGGCCAGCAGTGAGCTCCCGCTCCAGCTCGTGTAGTCCTCGTACCGCTCGATCCTTCCGACGAGCACGGAGACCGGCCCGCCCGGAGTCGGCATCGGACGGAACAGCGGCGCTTCGGAGTCGAGGATCTTCCGGTCGTCGCGCCACAGGGAGGACGTCCCCCCGTCCTCGCCGCAGTGCCAGACCGAACCGTCGACGCCATAGGACGCACCGCACGGATAGCGCTCGAGGTGGGCACCCGTCTTCCCGAAGGTGCGCGACGTCGTCAGGCCGTTCTCATCGACGGCGGTCTCGGTGTACACGCCGTCGGGGGAGACGTCTCCCGGGTACTCCACGGTCAGGACCGCGGGTGCGGCGGGGGAGGGACGGACGTCGAGGAGACGGCGGGTGCCGGAGGTCTGCCCGAGCACCGGGGTGAGCTCCTCCGCCGACAGGTAGGTCGACGACGTGATGTCGTGCGTCGTGCGGGGCTTCATCAGATCCGTCAGGATGCCGGTGCGCAGGTCGAGTTCGAGCAGATAGACCTCGCTGCGACCGACGGCGGGGTTGTACCCCGCGGCGATGCGCACGGTCCCCGCCGACGTGTCGTCGAAGGTCGAGGTGAGGTACGCCTGCTCGGGGAACGTGACCAGACGGCGGTACTTGCCGGAGTAGCTCGCCTCGCCGGTGGACCAGTTCACGACCAGTTCCGCGATGCCCCAGTTGAGGTCGTTGCGCAGGAGCACCCAGAACGTGTCGGTGTCGGCGGTCTGGGCATCGGGAATATGCAGGATCTGGCCGTACGAGACCTTGCTGCCCACGGTGATCTCGGTCACCGGACGGTCGGCGAACGTCTCGGCGCGTCCCGACCCGGGGGCGACGGACACGTAGAAGCCCTCCTCGGTGCCGTGGTGCGTCCACTGCACGAGGGATCCGCGTCCGGGGAGCATGATGCGCGCCGGCACGTTGTGGTCGTCCACCGGGGCGGTGGCGACCACGGTGCGGGAGGTGGCGCCCGTGTCGTCGATGTCGACGGCCTCCACCTCGCCGGTCTCGCTCAGCGCCGCGGTGGAGTACCAGTCCGACTGCTGCTGCACGACGGGACCGATCCACCATTCCTGGATGGCGTCGTCGATCGTGGCGACGATCTCGGTCGAGGGAGCGGGCTCGGGAGGGGCGGGCGGACCCGCCACGCACCCGGCAGCACCGACGGCCACGGCCGCGAGCAGGCCGAGCGCTGCGGCGAGGCGCGTACGCGGACGCCGCCGCACGGAGGAGGGGTCGGCCGGGTCGGACCGGCGCACTTAGTCTCCGATCGCGTTCTGCAGGGCGAGGACGATGTCCGCGCGGGCATCGCGGATGCGCGCCGACGAGTTCATCAGGCGCGCGTCGTAGTCATCGCGCACCGCCGCATCGTTCAGCAGGTCGGCGACCTGGGTGGCGACGGTGTCGACGTCGAAGCCGTTGACGCGGTGCACCCAGGGCGAGATCCCGAGGTCGTCGAAGGCACCGAAGCCCTTGCGCTCGTACGCGAGGTGCACGACGTAGTGACCCGCGGCAAGAGCCATCAGGGCGGCGTGCAGACGCACGGCCACCACCACACGCGGAGCGCTCCCGGCGCCCATCAGCTCGCTGCGCTCGAGGGTGCGTGCGGGGCTCAGGGTCGCGGATGCCGGGCGGTCGTCGTTACCGCCGATCGTGCTCTGGATGTACCCGTCGTAGGGCGTCATGCGCTCGGCCAGCGCGTAGATGTCGGGGTTGATGCGACCGTGGACGCTGCGGATCGACAGGACGGGGCGGGGCTCCACCGTGGTGCCGGCCTTGCGGGCGTCGGCGATGGACGCCGCGGCCAGATCGGGCGTGCGAACGAGGGTGGGTCCCGCGACCTCGAGGAAGGTGCGGTCGTCGCGCACCATGACCACGTCGATGTCGCGGAGCAGGCGCGTCAGCACGCGGCGCGTGCCGAAACGGGCGGGCCCGATGCTCTGCGGGAGGTAGACCGACGGCGTGCTCGAGCGCGAGGCCGCCCACAGCTGCGGTCCCATGACGAGTGCGGACTTCAGCAACTCGACGGGGGTGCCCGCGCGCAGATATCCACCGCCGACGCCGACCACGAGGTCGAAGTCGTCGATGCGCGAGAGCACGGCGCGCGTGCGCCGGTCCCATCCGCGTCGGGTCGGCACGGTGGGGAAGGTCGGGATGCCCAGGTCGGCGAAGCTGTCCGGGCGCGAGGCGAGCATCGTGGCATCCACCGCACCGAAGGCGTCCTCGAGCAGAGCCAGCGTCTCGCGCACGAGCAGACCGTCGCCGGCATTGTCGGCGGAATAGGCGTGCAGGATCAGCACGCGAGGGGAACGGTTCATCGCAGCACCCGCCGGTAGACCTCGAGATGTTTGTCGACGCTGGCGTCCCACGTGAAGCGGCTCGCCCACGCCAGGCCCTCTGCGCGGCACTGCGCGCGGGCGGTGTCGTCGGTGACCGCCGAGACGATGCCGGCGGCGATCGCCTCGGGCTCCAGACCCGGCAGGCGCAGCGACGGGCCCGCGACCTCGGCGAGCGATCCGCGATCCGAGGTGGCCACGACGGCGCCGGCGGCGAGGGCCTCCAGCACGGGGAAGCCGAAGCCCTCGTACAGCGAGGGGAAGAGGAAGACCTCGCACGCCTGCATGAGAGCGGCGCGGTCCTCGTCGCTGACGAACCCGAGCGAGATGACGTCGGGGGAGTCGCGGATCTCGCCGAGCGAGTCGTCGGCGTTCCACGCCGCCTTGCCGGCGATGACGAGGGGCAGGCCGAGCGCGCGCACCTCGGGGGTCGCGAAGGCCCGCACCAGCGAGACGAGGTTCTTGCGCGGCTCGATGTTGCCCAGGTACAGGGCGAAACGCTCGGGGAGCTTCGCGCGCACCTCGGCTGACAGCTCCACGGGAGTCGAGAACCGCTCCACGTCGATGCCGTGCTCGATGGTCGTCAGACGCTCGGGCTCGACGCCGAAGACCTCGGCGACATCGCGCGCGCTGGAGTTCGACACCGTGATGACGTGGTCGGCGGCGCTGATCGCGCGGCCGACGCGGAAACGCCACGCCTTCTCCTGCGCGGGACGACGTGCGACGTCGATCCATCGACTGGCGACGCCGTGCACCGTGACCACGGTCGGGGTCCGGGTGCCGAGCAGGGGCCCCGTGTCTCCGACGTAGTGGAGCACATCGCCCGCGGCGTGCCGGCGCAGCCCCGCGGCGGTCTCGAGTGCGGCGGTCGCGACCGGGTGCGAGGCGGCAGCGATGCGCCCGACGGGCACCCCCCGAGCCTCGAGGCCCGTGGCGATGTACCGCGCGTAGGTCGTGTTGCCGCCGACGTGACGGTCGACGAAGCGCGACGGCATCAGCACGCGCAGGCGCGACGAGCCGCTCCCGGCGGTCACGAACGGATCCCGAGGACCGACTCGACCTCGGTCCACATGCGCTCGTTCTGCGCGAGCAGCTCGGGCACCCGTTCGTCCAGGCGGGCGGCGGTCTCGGTGTCGGTCAGTGTGTGGCGGATGCGTGCGGCGATGGCATCCGACCCGTCCGTCATCCACGCACCGGCCCCGAAGTCCTCGAGGAGCTCGGCGTACTTGTGCGACCACCCCAGCGCGACGACGGGCGTGCGCGACGAGAGGGCGCTGACGAGCGCGTGGAAGCGACTGGCCACCACGATCCGCGCGTCCGAGAGCACGCGCTTGAGCACCAGGGGGTCGGGGCTCTCGAAGATCTCGACCTCGCTGCGCTCGGACAGCGCCTTGGCGAGGGCGCGGTCGTTGTGCTCGTGCACGACCACGACGGCGCGCAGCCCCTGAGCGCGGAACTCCGCCGCACCGTCGGCGAGGAACTGGGTGTACTCCTCGAGCGAGAGCTTGGTGTGGCTGAGCATCTTCGCGTTGGGCACGATGGCGCCGAACTCGCCGGTGAGGGGCGAGGGGATGCCACCGGGCTTGAGGCCGATGGTGAAGTCGGGGGCGAGGCGCACCTCGGTCTTGGCGCCGAGGGCCGTGACGTAGTCGAGGCTCTGCCGGTCGCGGGCGTAGACGAGGGCGGCGCCGTCGAGCAGCTCGCGGGTCCACTTCGCCTGCTCGGGATTCGTGAACGGACCGAACGCCTGCGGGAGGAAGACACGCGGAACGCCGCGCTTCTTCCAGGCCGCGCTGATCTTGGCCTCGCGCTTGCTGCGCTGGATGCTGAAGGAGTCGCTGTACGCGAAGCCGGCGGCGTCGAGCACACCACCCACGTCCTTCGAGGCGACCAGGCCGAACGCGTCCTTGACCGAGGCCGGGATCAGACCGCCCACGGCGCCCGACACGGCGGGCAGCTGGTTCAGCAGGAGGGTCTGGTGGAAGCCGAGAGCCCCGCGCTCGTCGAAGTCGCTGCCGTTGGGCGAGACGGTCAGCTTCGCCCGACCCTGCAGTCGATTCGCCACGGCGATCATCATCAGATGGGCACCCTTGTTGTGCGTGTTGACGCCACGCAGTTCGATCCACTCAGCGGTCATAGCGAGTTGTAGCTCCTTAGGGCGTCGAGGTGGCGCTTCGCGGAGTAGGGCGTCGTGCCCTGCTCGTCCGCGTAGCCGTAGCCGACCAGCATGACCACCCGTTCGTGGGACTGGAGGCCGAGAAGGCGGCTCATCTTCTCGTCGCGCGAGGCGATGTCGGGCCAGTTGATGCAGACCGAGGCAACGCCCTGCGACTCGAGGCCGAGGATGAAGGACATCGCCGCGAGGCAGCCGTCGGTGTAGATGAGGTGGCGGTCGCGCTCGTCGATGAAGGCCGACATGTCGCCGACGATCACGGCGATGCCGGGGAGGTTCTGGCCGTATCCGGCGGTGCCCATCGGCACCTTGGCGACCTTGGCGACCTGCTCGGGGTCGTCGAAGAAGCGGAACGAGAACGGCTGGCGATTGCACGCGGTGGGGGCCTCGGCGGCAACGAGCATGGCCTTGTCGACGACCTCATGCGGAACGGGCCGCTGCTCGAACCACCGCACCGACTTGCGGCGCTTGGCGAGAGCGGTCAGCGCCTCGATCTCGACCGGCGGGGCGTCCACGAAGGGGGCGTGCGGGCCGCTGGTGTTGTCGCGCTCGATGTTCCACGAGATGCGGCCGAAGTTCTCGCGGGCACGCGCGATCGTGGGGTCGGAGCTCGACGCCGTCGCCTCGAAGTAGCGCTCGAGCACCTCTCGCGCCCACAGTTCCACCTCGGCCGAGATGATCGGGGGCATCGCCTGGGTCAGACGGCCGGCGAGGGTGACGGTCTCTTCGATGTACGCCACGGCGAAGGTCTCGCGCCGGGGGCGCATGGTGAGACCTTTTTCAGCCATGTGGATGTTGCGGCGCAGGAGGAACTCGAGCTTGCCGTCTTCGAGGCGGCGCCAGTACTCCTGGTTGCCGCGGGCGACCACGAGGCGCTCGCGCCGGTAGGCGTCGCTCCAGAACGTGAAGTAGATCGAGCGCTCGAGGGCGTTGCCCTTGCGAAGGCGAACGCGCAGGCGCTCCCGCAGACGACCTGCGGCCTTACGGAGCTTCTTCTTCATGGCTGCCTTTCTTTCGCGTTCCGCGCACAGCGGAGGCGAGGAGTCGGAGCGGATAAATGAACGCCAACGTCATCTGAACGCCCGCGACACGTGTCGTCTTCGTCGCGAAACACGAAAGATAGGAGGCGACGAAATACGAGAACACCGTCGCCCACGCGCTTCCTAGGATTCCCCAATGCGGGATGAGAAGGAAATTCAGGGCGATGTTGAGGACGGCGCCGAGCGTATTTCTGGTCAGCGAGGCGAAAAGGGCGTTCTCGGCGATGATGAACTTGCTGAACACCGCCGCCATGAAGACGAACGGCAGAGCGAGCACGTGGATCTGCAGCACGGGACCGGATGCCTCGTACTTCGCGCCGTACAGGGTGGTGAGAACCCACGGGCCGATCAGCAGGATCACCACGGCGATGAGCACCCCGGCCCAGAACGCGCGGTCGTAACTGGCCTGCAGCTCCTGCTTGTACTGCCGGCTCTTCTGGCCGTACTCCCGCCGCACCTGCAGCAGGCGGGGGAAGGTCGCCGTCATGAACACGACGGGGAGGAAGTACGCCATCTCCGACAGGCGTGCCGCGGCGGAGTACAGGCCGACGGCCGAGCTGCCCAGCAATGCCTGGATGACCACGACGTCGCCGCGGGAGTTGATCTGGGTGGCCAGGCTCGCCAGCATCAGGATCCACGAGCTGCCCAGCAGAGCGCGCGGGGTCTCGATCTCGGGCTTGGCGAACTTGGGGGAGTCGCGGTCACGGGCGTACCGCACCAGGAGCAGGCTCGAGACGACGACCGCTTCGACGACGTACAGGATGACGAAGGTCATCAGATCGGCGCCCGTGAAGGCGAGGACCAGTCGGATGCCGAGCATCACCAGGACGACGGCGATGCGCACCGGCGCGGTACTCCCGCTGCGCGCCTGGGCCTGGAACCACAGTTCGCTGGCATCGAGGGCGCGGGCGAACAGCACCAGCAGTGCGATCGCCGTGGCACCGACGACGGCGGCGTCGCCGACCAGGGCCGAGATCGGCAGGAGCACCAGGTACGCCAGGATCGCGAAGAACTCGCGGATGAGGATCAGCGCCGTCATCGTGCGATGGGCGGATGCCGGCTTGTCGACGAACGCCTTGATGGCGATACCGGCGAGACCCGCGGTCAGGATCGCCGTGCCGATGCTGGCGAGGTTCGTCGCGAAGCTGAACACCCCCAGATCCGACACACTGACCGTGCGCGCGAGGATGATGCCGGTGATGGCCGTGCTGCCGAGGGTGACGAACTGCTGGATCGTCGCCCAGACGCCGCTCTTGATCGAGCGGCGCCGAGAGAACGGCGCAGAGGAGGTGCTCACGTCGCCGAACCCCTGTGCGCCGAGTCCGCGAAGGTGAGAAGACGCTTCGCCCGGTCGGCCCAGCCCATGTCCTGAGCGGCGCGACGCCCGGCCGCGCGCTCGGCCTCGCCGGCCGCCGCGGCCGAGGTGACGGCGCGCGCGGCGCCGACGACGTCGTCGTAGAGGTGGACGTTCGTGTCGGCGCGGCGGCGCAGCTCGTCGGAGGAGCGCGCCACGACGGAGAGACCGGCGGCGAGGTACTCGTAGTACTTCATCGGGCTGCGACCGGCATTCCCAGGGTGGTCCGAGAGCGGGAGCAGTCCGATGGCGTGACGGGCGAGCAGCGCGGGCGCCTGCGCGTACGGGACGGCACCGACCAGGGCGACGTTGGTGGGGAGCGCCGGGACGACCGCGGGGCGGGGGCCGGCGATGGTGAACGACACGTCGGGAAGCGCCCGGGCGAGGTCGGCCACGAGAGCCCAGTCGAAGCGCGCGTCGAGGGCGCCCAGATAGACGACACCTGATCGGTCTCCACCGTCGCCCGCGGAAGCGAACCGGTCGTACTCCACGCCGTTCTCGATGACGGTCGAGGGTCCCGTCCATCCGGTGCCCGCGGTGACCTGCTCGAGGGTCGAGGCGGAGGCGGCGGAGATCCCGTCGGCCCGCTCGAGCAGCCGCACCTCGGCCGCGCGGGCGCGCGGGTCGTGGTGCGCGTCCGTGGGGCGGTAGATGATCTTCGCCCGGGGGAAGTCCGCGATCGCCGGGCCGAGCAGGGGCTGGTCCACGAACACCACGTCGGCTGATCGGAAGGCACCGAGACGGCGGCGACGCCAGGGACCTGTCAGGCGCAACTGCGCCTCGTTCACGGCGGTGGGCACCGAGCCGAGTGGTGCGGGGACGAGGGGGACGAACTGACGGACCCCGTCGGCGTCGGACCGAGGGGCGCGCGCCGATTCGAGACGCGCGCGCACGTCCTCATCACGCATCGCTTTTCCGAGGTGGGCGAGCGACACGGGCGTCGCGACGTGCGCCACGGAATGTCCGAGACGCGCGATCTCGCGGGAAAGATGGTGGCTTCCGACACGGAACACACCACTGGGCGCCGTGTGGCTCAGAAAGACGACCCTCACCGATCTGTCCCCGAGCAATGGCCGGGGCCAGGCATTTCGGTCATGGCCTCCAGTCTATGTGCTCCCACGTCGGGCGCCTTTCTGAGCAATGGACGTCAGCGCATTGATATGAGCGACGTCATTCGTCCGATCCGCGCCCGGTTGGGTACGCTGACGCGGTGAGTGATGTGAGAGCAGCGTTGGCGGAGCGCCTTCCCCCGACTCTCGCGTCCAAGCTCATGTTCATCGCGGTGTGCGCGGTGCCCTTCCAGCAGGCGTTGACCATCGACGCCGGATTCCCGCTGAAGATCAGTGAGATCACCGGCATCCTGGCGGTCGTGCTCTACATGACCAGTGAGCGCACGGGTGAGCGTCGGCGGTACTTCGGCGCGCCGCTGCAGTGGGCCCTGCTCGCCCTGGTCTACCTGTCCACCACGCTGTGGCTGATCATGGGACCGCCCCGCGAGACCGCACTCGGGTACGAGCGCGGGATGAACGCCGACATGCTGCTGTACTTCGTCTATGCGGCGCTCGTCATCGTCCTCTCCTACTTCGCCGGAACGCGACTCGGACCGGACTGGATCGCCCGCGGCTTCGGCGTAGCCGTCAAGCTCGCCGCGGCCTGGAGCCTGCTGCAGGTGGCGCTCTACTTCGTGGGAGCCGCGTCGATCCTGCGCGAGGTCCACGCCACGGTACAGATCGGCGCCGCGTACGGCGTGGGCCTCCCGCGCAACGGCCCCTTCCTCGAGGGCAACTACCTCGGCTTCTTCGCGGGTATCGCGCTCTTCGTCGTTCTCCGTCGCCGCGACTGGTGGGGCGTCGCCGCCGCGGCCGGTTGCCTCCTGTATTCGCAGTCGACCGTCGCCCTCGTGGGCGTGGTGGTCGGCGTGCTGGCCGTCGCGGTGTTGCGACCGGCCGGTCGTGTCGTCGGCGTCCTGGCCTTCGTCGCCCTGGTCGGGATCATCGTGGTCTCCACCGTCGACGTGGTCGCGGTGTACATCACGCGCCAGCTCGGCAAGCTCGGCCTCATCAGCGACGCGTCACTCGGCGCGAGCATCGAATACTCGCTCAACAACCGCACGTCGTCCATCCAGCGAGCGATCGACATGTCCGAGGTCTTCCCGTGGCTCGGCGTGGGCCCGGGTCGGTACGGGTACTGGGACGATGCGTTCAGCGACACCGCGGCGGCCATCGGCAACCGCGGTATCGCGAACAACGCCTACGCGCAGGTCCTCGCCGAGGTCGGCGTGGTCGCCGTCGCGTGTCTGATCGGACTCATCCTCACGCTGATCCTGCGCAACCTGCGATCGCCCCGCAGCGTGCTGGCGATGGCGGTCTTCCTCGCCGTCGGTCTGAACGCCGCGCCGTCGTGGACGGTGCTGCCCATCTGGTTCGCGGTGGCCCTGCTCGCCACGACGCCGACCGCCAAGGCGCCGCCGACCGATCTCCTGCCCGAGGGCGGGCTCAAAGGTCAGCCGCTCGACGCCCCGAGTGAACGGGGCTTCGCGGTCACAACGCCGTGATGACGATCTCCTGGATCTGGGTCTCACCCAGCCCGGTCTTGTCGAACAGCAACCGCAGGCGGAAGTGCGTGGCCCAGGCGGGTGCACGGCGGTCCCACGTGCCGGCGCCGAAGACGCGCCGATAGTTGGCCGTGCCGGCGATCGTCTTGAGAGGGATCGACGTGGCTCCCCGCGCTTGATTTCGCAGCACGTTCGGCACTCCCGCCGTCGTCTCGCCGCGCAGGGCGACGAACGACTCGATCAGTTCGAGCGAACCGGTCGAGGTCGTCGAGCCGAAGGTGATGGCCATCGCGTAGAGCTTGCCGTAAGCGACCGGCACGTCGAACGCCACCGTGCCGGGCTTGGTGGTGCTGAGTCTCTTGACGACCAGGTTGCCCGAGGCCACGCGCAGGGAGATGCCCGGGTTGGCCGTGCGCGAGGTCCGGTCGGTGTTGTTGACGTAGGCCTCGACGACGGTGCTCTGCTCGAAGCTGCCGTCGACGAGGACGTTGGCCTGCGGGCTGGGCATGAGGGCGCCCATGGAGGAGCCGGACGCGCCTCCGTCGTACACGACGGGATCGCTGATGGTGATCTGACCCGTTCCCCCGCACAGGAAGCCGGAGGTCGTGCTGGTGCGCATGAGGGCGGTGCTGATGAGGTGGATGCCGCCACCCCAGCTGGGGTTGCGGGTCTCGAAGATCGCGGGGGCCACGGGGTCCTCGTGGAAGAAGATGTGGCCACTGGTCAGGATGATCTTCGCGCTCGAGTCGGAGCCCGTGACGAAGTGGGCGTCGGTGGACCGCGCCCCCGTCTCGTTGAACTCGATGTGCGGGGCATCGATGAAGACACCGCCGGCGAGGGCCTCGACGGCACGTCGGCAGAAGTCGATCGAGGTGGAGATCAGGTGGAAATTGCCGTCGGGGTTGGAGTTCTGCACCGCGAGATCGCAGGTGCCGATGCCGCCGCCGATGAACTTGATGTTCTCGCCGTAGTTGCGCAGTCCTCCGGGCATCGAGATGCCCACGTTGCAGCGATAGACGTGGCAGTTGAAGAAGCTGAGCAGGAACGCGTTGGAGCGGAACTCGATCCCCGTCGCGAAGCCGGAGAGCTCCATGCCGAAGATCCCGACCCCGCGCACGTCGGTGGTGGCTGTCCCTTCGAAGACGACTCCCGGAGCCGTCGTCGCCGCCGAGCCCGGGCCGAGGATGCGCAGACCCGTCACGGTGCAACGGGTGTTGGGGTAGCCGGCGTTGCTGCTGCCGGTGAAGACGAAGGCGGGTTTGTTCTTCACCCCGCGGGCGTCGACGGTGCCCTGGGTGAAGTCGAGCGAGACGTAGGAGGTGTCCACGGTGATCGTGTCGGTGATCACCATGCGGCGCGAGATCGTCAGTCGCACCTCCTCGCGAGACGAGACGAAGCTCGAGAGCGCCAGGCGCAGGCGTGCTTCGTCGGTCATGCTCGAGTCGCCGAACTCGAGGATGTTGCGGACACCGTGCACCTGCTGCTTGGTCACGACGTCGGCGGGGTCGGCCGCCGATGCGCGCTGAGCGGGTGCGGCGACGGTGACGGCCGTGGCCGCTGCGGCGATGCCGAGCAGTGCTCGACGGCGCGTCGTGTTGATTTCTCTCCCCCAGGACATGGGGTGAGCGTAACGTGCGGGTTCCTCGTCTGTGAGGTGTATTTCTGCGGGCTGGTCCGCCGCCGTCGCGCGGCGAGCCTGGGGGAGTGCTTAGCGCGACGTATGATTGACGTCTGCCGACGACATGGGAGCCCATCGTGACGCGACACGCCGCACCGGCAATGCAGCATCGAGATCCATCCTCGGCCGTACCCGGCGCCGGGGTCGACGATGCACGGAATCCCGCCCCCGGGGCGGGCGAGCACCGCCCGTCGGGCAAGCGCGTCGCCCGGTGGCCCGAGCGCTACGCGAGCAGGCTCTTCTACAGCGACGCCCTCGTGATCGCGCTGTCGTTCTCGATCTACGCTCTCCTCGCGTTGCCCGAGCTGAGTCTCCCCGTGGCCTGGGACGGCGGTCCGCGCATCTCGTACGCGCTGGCGCTGGTCGTCCTCGGCGTCATCTGGCTGATCTGTCTCGACGTCGTCGACTCGCGCGACCGCCACACGGTCAGCGAGGGGTTCGCCGAGTACCAGCGCATCGTCAGGGCATCCCTGCTCGCGTTCGGCCTGGCTCTCGTCATCGCGTTCTTCCTGCGCATCGATCTCGCTCGATCGCTGTTCGTGCTCGCCCTCCCCATCGGTGCGGTGCTGCTGATCGTGTCGCGTTCGCTCTGGCGCCGGTGGCTGCACCGCCGACAGTTGCAGGGCAAAGACGTCCACCGCGCCGTCGTGATCGGCGAGCGCGCGAAGGTGGGGCACGTCATCCGGTCCATCCAGCGCGCGTCGCGCGCCGGTTACCACATCGTCGGCGCCGTCACCGAGCGCGGGACCCGGGCGGAGATCGAATCGGTCCCCGTCCTCGGCTCGTACGCCGAGGCCGAGCAGACGGTCGACAGCGTCAAGGCCGACACCGTCATCGTCGCCGGTGCCGACGACCTCGACCCGCAGGCCATGCGCGAGCTGGGATGGGCCATGGCCGACCGCGACGTGGCATGGATCGTCGCGCCCGCACTGACCGACGTCGCCGGCCCCCGCATCCACGCGCGCCCCGTCGCGGGTCTGCCGCTCGTGCACGTCTCCTTCCCCAAGCTCGAGGGCATCAATCGCATGGCGAAGCGCTCCTTCGACATCGTCGGCTCCGCGCTGCTGCTCCTCCTGCTTTCGCCCGTCATGATCGTCGTCGCGCTCGCGGTGAAGCTCACCAGCACCGGGCCCCTCTTCTACTCGCAGGAGCGCATCGGGCGTCGCGGACGACCGTTCGGCATGTTGAAGTTCCGCTCGATGGTGGCCAACGCCGATGATCAGCTCGCGGGCCTGCTCGACCAGCAGGGCACCACCGACAAGCCCCTGTTCAAGGTGGCCAACGACCCGCGCGTCACGCGCGTCGGGCGCATCCTGCGCCGATATTCGCTCGACGAGCTCCCCCAGCTGATCAACGTGCTGCTCGGCGACATGAGCCTCGTCGGTCCCCGACCCCAGCGCCAAGCCGAGGTCGAGCTCTACGACGACGCCGCTCACCGTCGTCTGCTCGTGAAGCCGGGAATGAGCGGCCTGTGGCAGGTCAGCGGGCGTTCGACGCTGTCGTGGGAGGACTCGCTGCGCCTCGACCTCTACTACGTCGAGAACTGGTCGTTCACGCAGGACATCGTCATCCTCCTGCGCACGTTCCGCGCCGTCGTCGCGCCGGGCGAGACCGCGCACTGACCGGAAGGGGCTTCCCCGCGCCGGGCGGTCCCTCCAGAATGAGGGCACGGCCGACACCACCGTCGGCCCCGTCAGCGAGGGGGATCACCATGGGTGTGGACGACATCATCGCCAAGGGCAAGAAGCTGCTCGACGAGAACCGCGACAAAATCGAAGAGGCGCTCAAGAGCGAGAAGGCCGAAGAGGTGAGCGACAAGATCCTCGACGGTGCAACCGAGGCCATCAAGAAGGTCGTTCCGGCCGAGCAGCACGCCAAGGTCGACGAGGTCCGCGAGAACGTCGACAAGAACATCGGCAACGCCTGACGTCACGTCCTACGATCGGCGCCGTCCCCGGGGAATCGGGGGCGGCGTCGTCGCGTTCGGGGAAGAATTGCTGAGGATACGCCGCACGCGACACGCCCGGGTTTGCGACACGCGCGGGCGGTCCGTAGACTAGTTCAGTTCCACATTCCGGTGCGCGCTCGGCGCGCGCCAGGATCACTGTCTCGGCAGTGCACAGGCGGCGCGGAAGCGCAGGGTCCTGGGCCGCGGGCAGCAGAACAGACACCGAACCCCTCATCCTTCCCGGGATTCGTGCGCGTGCGCACGAGGGGTGGGCCGGAAGCCATGGCATCCGGTTTGACAGCTGAACAGCGGTGCAGCATCTCTCGCGCAAGCGAGGGGAAGTGCCAGGGCGCGAGAGCGCCACCGTGCGTCCAATGCCCCAGGTCGGGTAAGACGCGAGAAAGAGAGAGAGCAGACAATGGCGGGACAGAAGATCCGCATTCGCCTGAAGTCGTACGATCACGCCGGGCTCGACTCGTCGGCGCGCAAGATCGTCGACACCGTGACCCGTGCCGGTGCCACCGTGGTGGGCCCGGTTCCCCTGCCGACCGAGAAGAACGTCGTGTGCGTCATCCGGTCGCCCCACAAGTACAAGGACAGCCGCGAGCACTTCGAGATGCGCACCCACAAGCGCCTCATCGACATCATCGACCCGACGCCCAAGGCCGTCGACTCGCTGATGCGCCTCGACCTTCCTGCCGATGTCAACATCGAGATCAAGCTCTGAGGTTCGACATGGCTGACATCAACTCCAAGATCTCCAAGGGCCTCCTCGGCACCAAGCTCGGCATGACCCAGGTGTGGGACGAGAACGGCAAGCTCGTTCCCGTCACCGTCATCGAGGTCGCCCCGAACGTCGTGACCCAGCTCCGCTCGCTCGAGAAGGACGGCTACAACGCCGTTCAGATCGGCTACGGCCAGATCGACCCCCGCAAGGTGAACAAGCCCCTCACGGCTCACTTCGACGCCGCGGGCGTCACCCCGCGCCGCCACCTCACCGAGGTGCGCACGGCGGATGCCGCCGAATACGCGCTGGGCCAGGAGCTCACCGTCGACGGCCTCTTCGAGGCCGGCCAGCTGGTCGACGTCGTCGGCACCAGCAAGGGCAAGGGCACCGCGGGTGTCATGAAGCGTCACAACTTCAAGGGCGTCTCCGCTTCGCACGGTTCGCACCGCAACCACCGCAAGCCCGGCTCGATCGGCGCATCGTCGACCCCGAGCCGCGTCTTCAAGGGCATGCGCATGGCCGGCCGTATGGGTGGCGAGCGCGTGACCGTCCTCAACCTCACGGTGCACGCCGTCGACGCCGAGAAGGGTCTGATGCTCGTCAAGGGCGCCGTCCCCGGTGCTCGTGGCCGCATCGTCTACGTCCGCAACGCAGTGAAGGGTGCCTGAACATGGCTGACTCGACTCTCGCGCTCGACGTCGTGAAGGCAGACGGCAAGAAGGCAGGCTCCGTCGAGCTGCCCGCCGCTCTCTTCGACGTCAAGACGAACATCCCCCTCATCCACCAGGTCGTCGTGGCGCAGCGCGCCGCGGCTCGCCAGGGCACGCACTCGACCAAGCGTCGTGGCGAGGTCTCCGGTGCCGGCCGCAAGCCCTTCAAGCAGAAGGGCACCGGTAACGCCCGTCAGGGCTCGATCCGCGCGCCGCACATGACCGGTGGTGGCATCGTCCACGGCCCCAAGCCCCGCGACTACAGCCAGCGCACCCCCAAGAAGATGATCGCCGCCGCCCTCCTGGGTGCGCTCAGCGACCGTGCTCGTGGCCAGCGTCTGCACATCGTCGACAGCTTCGCCATCGAGGGCGCGCCCTCGACCAAGACTGCTGCCGCCGCGCTGAAGGCCTTCGGTGCCGTCAAGAACGTCCTCGTGGTCATCGACCGCGACGACGAGCTCACGATCAAGAGCGTGCGCAACCTCGCGTACGTCCACGTGCTGACCGTCGGCCAGCTGAACACCTACGACGTGCTCGTCTCCGACGACATCGTCTTCACCAAGGCCGCCTACGACGCGTTCGTCGCGTCGAAGGCTGCGGCCACCGAGGAGGTCTCGGCATGACCGCCGTCAACAAGGACCCGCGCGACATCATCCTGAAGCCGGTCGTCTCCGAGAAGAGCTACTCGCTCATCGACGAGGGCAAGTACACCTTCCTGGTGGACCCCCGTTCGTCGAAGACCGAGATCAAGCTCGCGATCGAGAAGATCTTCGGCGTCAAGGTGGCTTCGGTCAACACGATCAACCGCGTGGGCAAGGCCCGTCGCACCCGCTTCGGCATCGGCAAGCGCAAGGACACCAAGCGCGCCATCGTGTCGCTCAAGTCGGGCACCATCGACATCTTCACGTCTGTCGGCTGACGGTCGGGATAGAGGACAACAACAATGGCTATTCGCAAGTACAAGCCCACGACCCCCGGTCGCCGCGGCTCGTCGGTGGCCGACTTCGCCGAGATCACCCGATCGACGCCCGAGAAGTCGCTGCTGCGCCCGCTGTCGAAGACCGGTGGCCGCAACAACCAGGGCCGCATCACCACGCGTCACATCGGTGGTGGACACAAGCGTCAGTACCGTCTGATCGACTTCCGTCGTAACGACAAGGACGGCATCGACGCGAAGGTCGCTCACATCGAGTACGACCCCAACCGCACCGCGCGCATCGCGCTGCTGCACTACGCGGACGGCGAGAAGCGCTACATCCTCGCTCCCGCGAAGCTGTCGCAGGGCGACGTCGTCGAGTCGGGTGCCGGCGCTGACATCAAGCCGGGCAACAACCTGCCCCTGCGCAACATCCCCACCGGTACCGTGATCCACGCGATCGAGCTCCGCCCCGGTGGCGGCGCGAAGATGGCCCGTTCGGCCGGCGCCTCGGTGCGTCTGGTCGCGAAGGACGGCCCCTACGCGCAGCTGCGTCTGCCCTCCGGCGAGATCCGCAACGTCGACGTGCGCTGCCGCGCCACGATCGGCGAGGTCGGCAACGCCGAGCAGTCGAACATCAACTGGGGCAAGGCCGGCCGCATGCGCTGGAAGGGCGTTCGCCCGACCGTGCGTGGTGTCGCCATGAACCCGGTCGACCACCCGCACGGTGGTGGTGAGGGTAAGACCTCCGGTGGTCGTCACCCTGTTTCGCCGTGGGGTAAGGCCGAGGGCCGCACCCGCCACGCGAACAAGGAGAGCGACAAGCTCATCGTCCGCCGTCGCACCGCCGGCAAGAAGCGCAAGTAGGAGTAGAGGAAGATGCCTCGCAGCCTTAAGAAGGGCCCCTTCGTCGACGAGCACCTGCTTCGCAAGGTCGTCTCGCAGAACGAAGCCGGTTCGAAGAACGTCATCAAGACCTGGTCGCGCCGTTCGATGATCATCCCCGCCATGCTGGGACACACCATCGCCGTGCACGACGGTCGCAAGCACATCCCCGTGTTCGTGACCGAGACCATGGTCGGCCACAAGCTGGGCGAGTTCTCGCCCACCCGCACCTTCCGCGGCCACGTGAAGGACGACAAGAAGGGCCGTCGCCGTTAAGGCGACCGAGGAGGAGAGAGAAATGGTGGAGTCCATCGCACGTGTGCGACACATCCGCGTGACCCCTCAGAAGGCTCGTCGCGTCGTCGCGCTCATCAAGGGCAAGCAGGCCGAAGAGGCCCTCGCGATCCTGAAGTTCGCGCCGCAGGGCGCGAGCGAGCCGATCTACAAGCTCGTCGCCTCGGCGATCGCGAACGCTCGCGTCACCGCCGACAAGACGAACGAATACCTGGATGACGCCGACCTGTACGTGAAGAACGCGTACGTCGACGAGGGCACGACGCTCAAGCGTTTCCAGCCCCGCGCTCAGGGTCGCGCCTTCCAGATCAAGAAGCGCACGAGCCACATCACGGTCGTGCTCGCGACGCCCGAGACCGCTGAGGCGGCCCCGGCTCGCGCCAACAAGAAGGCGAGCAAGTAATGGGACAGAAGGTCAACCCGTACGGCTTCCGCCTCGGCATCACCACCGACCACGTGTCGCGGTGGTTCTCGGACTCGACGAAGCCCGGTCAGCGTTACGCCGACTACCTCGCCGAGGACATCAAGATCCGTCGCCTGCTGACCACCTCGCTCGACCGCGCCGGTGTCAGCAACATCGAGATCGAGCGCACGCGTGACCGCGTTCGCGTCGACATCCACACCGCCCGTCCGGGCATCGTGATCGGTCGCCGCGGCGCCGAGGCCGAGCGCATCCGCGCCGACCTCGAGAAGCTCACCGGCAAGCAGATCCAGCTGAACATCCTCGAGGTCAAGAACCCCGAGGCCGACGCTCAGCTGGTCGCGCAGGGTGTCGCCGAGCAGCTGTCTGCTCGCGTGGCGTTCCGTCGCGCGATGCGCAAGGGTCTGCAGGGCGCGCAGCGCGCCGGCGCCAAGGGTGTCCGCATCCAGGTGTCCGGCCGTCTCGGCGGCGCCGAGATGAGCCGCTCGGAGTTCTACCGCGAAGGCCGTGTGCCCCTGCACACCCTCCGCGCGAACATCGACTACGGCTTCTACGAGGCCAAGACGACCTTCGGCCGCATCGGCGTGAAGGTCTGGATCTACAAGGGCGACCTCACCAACAAGGAGCTCGCCCGCGAGCAGGCCAACGCACCGAAGTCGCGCGGTCGTGACGACCGCGGTGGCGACCGCCGTCGTGGCCCGCGCAACGAGGCCCCCGTGGCAGAAGGAGCGTCGGCGTAATGCTCATCCCCCGCAAGGTCAAGTACCGCAAGCAGCACCACCCCGGTCGCTCGGGCCAGGCCACCGGTGGCACCACGGTGTCGTTCGGTGAGTTCGGCATCCAGGCGCTGACCCCCGCTTACGTGACCAACCGTCAGATCGAGTCCGCTCGTATCGCCATGACGCGTCACATCAAGCGTGGTGGAAAGGTGTGGATCAACATCTACCCCGACCGTCCCCTCACCAAGAAGCCCGCCGAAACCCGCATGGGTTCCGGTAAGGGTTCCCCCGAGTGGTGGGTCGCGAACGTCAAGCCGGGCCGCGTCCTCTTCGAGGTCGCGGGTGTGAACGAGGAACTCGCTCGCGAAGCACTGACCCGTGCCATTCACAAGCTGCCCCTGAAGGCACGCATCATCAAGCGCGAGGAGGGCGACGCGTAATGGCGATCGGCACCAAGCAGCTCGCTCCGAGCGAGCTCGACACGTTCGAAGACCAGCGCCTCGTCGAGGAGCTGCGCAAGGCCAAGGAAGAGCTGTTCAACCTGCGCTTCCAGTCGGCCACCGGCCAGCTCGAGAGCCACGGTCGCATCCGTGCAGTCAAGCGCGACATCGCGCGTCTGTACACCGTGATCCGTGAGCGCGAGCTCGGTATCCGCGCCACCCCGGCCCCGGTCGAGGCGACGAAGGCGAAGAAGAGCAAGGCGAAGAAGGCGGATGCCGCTGACGACGCCACGAAGGAAGAGGCGGAGTAATGGCTACCGCGAAGAAGGCCGAGGCGCAGGTCGCCGGCCACGAGCACGCCGAGAACGACGTCCGTGACGAGAACGCCCGCGGTTACCGCAAGGCGCGTCGTGGATACGTGGTCAGCGACAAGATGGACAAGACGATCGTCGTCGAGGTCGAGGACCGCGTGAAGCACCCGCTCTACGGCAAGGTCATCCGTCGCACCTCGAAGGTCAAGGCGCACGACGAGTCCAACTCGGCGGGCATCGGCGACCTCGTCGTCATCAACGAGACCCGTCCGCTGAGCGCCACCAAGCGCTGGCGCCTGGTCGAGATCCTCGAGAAGGCCAAGTAAGCCTCGCGGCTTACTTGGAATCCAAGGAGTAAACAGTGATTCAGAACGAATCCCGGCTGAAGGTCGCCGACAACACCGGCGCCAAGGAGCTGCTCACCATCCGCGTGCTCGGCGGCTCCAACCGCCGTTACGCCGGCCTGGGCGACGTCATCGTCGCCACGGTCAAGGACGCGATCCCGGGTGGAAACGTCAAGAAGGGCGACGTGGTCAAGGCCGTCGTCGTCCGTGTCGTCAAGCAGACCCGCCGTCCCGACGGCTCGTACATCAAGTTCGACGAGAACGCCGCCGTGATCCTGAAGAACGACGGGGAGCCCCGCGGCACCCGTATCTTCGGACCGGTCGGTCGTGAGCTTCGTGACAAGAAGTTCATGAAGATCGTCTCGCTCGCCCCGGAGGTCATCTGATCATGGCGAAAATCAAAAAGGGCGACCTGGTTCAGGTCATCTCGGGTGCCAAGCCCGAGCGTGGCGGCGACCGCGGCAAGCAGGGCAAGGTCCTCGAGGTCTTGACCGAGCAGAACCGCGTCATCGTCGAAGGCGTGAACTACGTCACCAAGCACAACCGCGTGGGCCAGTCCCAGCGCGGCACGAAGACCGGTGGCATCGAGACCTTCGAGGCCCCGATCCACATCTCCAACGTGGCGCTCGTCGACCCCTCGACCAAGAAGCCGACCCGTGTCGGTCACCGTGTCGAGGAGCAGGTGAAGGACGGCGTCAAGCGCACCGTCCGCGTGCGCTTCGCGAAGAAGTCAGGCAAGGACCTCTGAACATGAGCACCGTGACTGCCGCGGAGGCTGGCAAGATCCAGCCCCGCCTGAAGCAGAAGTACAACGCCGAGATCAAGAAGGCGCTGCAGGACGAGTTCGGCTACGAGAACGTCATGCAGATCCCCGGCCTGGTCAAGGTCGTCGTGAACACCGGTGTCGGCGAGGCCGCTCGTGACAGCAAGGTGATCGATGGTGCGGTCGACGACCTCACCAAGATCACCGGTCAGAAGCCCGTCGTCACCAAGGCCCGTAAGTCCATCGCGCAGTTCAAGCTGCGCGAGGGCCAGGCCATCGGCGCGCACGTCACCCTTCGTGGCGACCGCGCGTGGGAGTTCGTCGACCGTCTGGTGAACCTCGCACTGCCCCGCATCCGCGACTTCCGCGGTCTGTCGGCCAAGCAGTTCGACGGCAACGGCAACTACACCTTCGGTCTCCAGGAGCAGTCCGTGTTCCACGAGATCGATCAGGACCGCATCGACCGCGTGCGTGGTTTCGACATCACGATCGTCACCACCGCCAAGACCGACGACGAGGGTCGCTCGCTGCTCCGCCAGCTCGGCTTCCCCTTCCAGTCGGCCGACGCGCAGGCCTGACCCTTCGGGCCCCCGGGTTTCCGGGGGCCCGTCATCGAAGGTCGGCTGTCGTGTAACGGCAGCCGAAACCTCATGAAAGAAAGAAGCAAGACATGACGATGACAGACCCGGTCGCAGACATGCTGACCCGTCTGCGCAACGCGAACTCGGCGCACCACGACTCCGTGTCGATGCCGAGCTCGAAGCTCAAGACCAACATCGCAGCCATCCTCAAGCAGGAGGGTTACATCGCCGACTGGAACGTCGAAGACGCCCGCGTCGGCCAGACCCTCAACATGACGCTGAAGTACGGCCCGAACCGCGAGCGGTCCATCGCCGGCATCAAGCGCGTGTCGAAGCCCGGCCTTCGCGTGTATGCGAAGTCGACCGAGGTCCCCACGGTCCTCGGTGGCCTCGGCGTCGCCATCCTGTCCACCTCCTCCGGTCTCCTCACGGACCGTCAGGCCGAGCAGAAGGGCGTCGGCGGGGAAGTCCTCGCCTACGTGTGGTGATCTGACATGTCGCGTATTGGACGTCTTCCCATCGACATCCCCGCCGGAGTCACCGTCTCGGTGAACGGTCGGGAGGTCAACGTCAAGGGCCCCAAGGGCGAGCTCGCGCTCACCGTTGCGCAGCCCCTCGAGGTCGCGGTCGAAGAGAACCAGGTTCTCGTCACCCGCCCCGACGACGAGCGCGAGTCGCGGTCGCTCCACGGCCTGACCCGCACTCTCATCAACAACAACATCATCGGTGTCACCCAGGGCTACTCCAAGGGCCTCGAGGTCGTCGGTACGGGTTACCGCGTGGCGCAGAAGGGCAGCTCGATCGAGTTCGCCCTCGGCTTCTCGCACCCCGTCCTCATCGAGCCGCCCGCCGGCATCACCCTCACGGTCGAAGGCAACAACAAGGTCACCGTGAGCGGCATCGACAAGCAGGCCGTCGGCGAGGCCGCCGCCAACATCCGCAAGATCCGCAAGCCCGAGCCGTACAAGGGCAAGGGTGTGCGGTACGCGGGCGAGGTCGTGCGCCGCAAGGCCGGAAAGAGTGGTAAGTAGCCATGGCTGTCAAGACAAAGTCCGTAGCCCGCTCGCGTCGCCACCTGCGTCTTCGCAAGAAGATCGTCGGCACCGAGCTGCGCCCCCGCCTCGTGGTGACGCGTTCCGCCCGCCACGTGTTCGTCCAGGTCGTGGACGACAGCAAGGGCCACACCGTGGCCTCCGCTTCCACCCTCGAGACCGACCTGCGCGGTTTCGACGGTGACAAGACCGCCAAGGCCCGCAAGGTCGGCGAGCTCGTCGCCGAGCGTGCGAAGGCTGCCGGTGTGTCCGACGTCGTGTTCGACCGTGGCGGCAACCGCTACGCCGGCCGCGTCGCCGCGATCGCCGACGGAGCTCGCGAAGGAGGGCTGAACCTGTGAGTGACAACAAGGAGACCGAAGTGACCACCGAGCAGACTGCACCGGCTGAGGGTGCGGCTGCGGCTCAGGCCCCCGCCGAGCGTGAGCGTGAGCCGCGTCGCGGTGGTCGCGAGCGCAACACCAACCAGCGCGACCGTGGTTCGCGCGACCGCAACGAGAGCCAGTTCCTCGAGCGCGTCGTGACGATCAACCGCGTGTCCAAGGTGGTCAAGGGTGGCCGTCGCTTCAGCTTCACGGCGCTCGTCGTCGTGGGCGATGGCAACGGCGTCGTGGGTGTCGGTTACGGCAAGGCCCGCGAAGTCCCCCTCGCCATCTCGAAGGGTGTCGAAGAGGCCAAGCGCAACTTCTTCCGCGTCCCCCGCTCGGGCTCGACCATTCCCCACCCCGTCCAGGGTGAGGCCGCTGCCGGTGTGGTGCTCCTGCGCCCCGCCGCTGCCGGTACCGGTGTTATCGCCGGTGGTCCCGTCCGTGCCGTCCTCGAGTGCGCAGGCATCCACGATGTCCTCTCGAAGTCGCTCGGTTCGTCGAACACGATCAACATCGTGCACGCGACCGTCGCGGCTCTGAAGTCGCTCGAGGAGCCCCGTGCCGTGGCCGCTCGCCGTGGCCTGGAGTTCGACCAGGTCGCCCCGGCCCGCCTCGTGCGCGCCGAGGCCGCCGCCCAGAAGGTAGGTGCCTGATGGCCGAGCGTCTGAAGGTCACGCAGATCAAGTCCAAGGTGAGCGAGAAGCAGAACCAGCGTGACACGCTGCGTTCACTCGGTCTCAAGCGGATCGGCGACTCGGTCGTCCGTCCCGACGACGCGCAGACGCGCGGTTACGTCAAGACCGTCGCCCACCTCGTCAAGGTTGAGGAGATCGACTAATGGCTGCCAAGAAGGACGAGACCGCCACGGTCGACGCCCCGAAGAAGGCAACGGCCCGTAAGACGGCCGCCAAGAAGGAAGCCCCCGCGGCGCGCCCCGGCGTGCTGAAGGTCCACCACCTGCGTCCCGTCCCGGGTGCTCACACCGCCAAGACCCGCGTGGGTCGCGGTGAGGGCTCGAAGGGTAAGACGGCTGGTCGCGGTACCAAGGGAACCAAGGCCCGTTACCAGGTCCGGGTCGGCTTCGAGGGTGGGCAGATGCCGCTGCACATGCGCACCCCGAAGCTCCGCGGCTTCAAGAACCCGTTCCGCGTCGAGTACCAGGTCGTGAACCTGGAGAAGCTCGCCGAGCTCTACCCGCAGGGTGGCGACGTGACCGTCGCCGACCTCGTGGCCAAGGGCGCCGTCCGCAAGAACGAGAAGGTCAAGGTGCTCGGCACCGGCGACATCTCGGTCGCGCTGACCGTTTCGGTCGACAAGGTCTCCGGCTCCGCTGAGCAGAAGATCGTCGCCGCAGGCGGCTCCGTCAACTGACGCCCGACCCCGAAGGGGCCGGCGGCCTTCCGGCCGTCGGCCCCTTCTGGGTTAGTCTGATTTGGTGTGCGCCCCGTCGCGCGCCGAGATCGTTCTGGAGGATTCTCCCTTGTTCAGCGCCATCGCGCGGGTTTTCCGCACGCCCGACCTGAGGCGGAAGATCGCCTTCACGCTGGGCATCATCGCCATCTACCGGCTGGGTGCCCACGTGCCGACGCCCTTCGTCGACTTCCCCAACGTTCAGCAGTGTCTGAATCAGTCGGGTGGGACCGAGGGCCTTCTCTCCCTGGTCAACCTGTTCTCGGGCGGCGCGCTCCTGCAGCTGTCGATCTTCGCGCTGGGAGTGATGCCGTACATCACGGCGACCATCATCGTGCAGCTGCTGCGCGTGGTCATCCCCCACTTCGAGACGCTGTACAAAGAGGGCCAGGCCGGTCAGGCCAAGCTCACCCAGTACACCCGGTACCTGACCATCGCTCTCGCGCTCCTGCAGTCGACGACTCTCGTCACCGTGGCGCGGTCGGGTCAGCTCTTCGGTTCGGCCGGAGTGCCCGAGTGCCAGCAGCTGCTCACCAACGACATCTGGTGGGCGCAGCTGCTCATGATCATCACGATGACCGCCGGTACCGGCCTGGTCATGTGGTTCGCCGAGCTGGTCACCGAGCGCGGTGTCGGCAACGGCATGTCGATCCTCATCTTCACCTCCATCGCCGCCACGTTCCCCGGCGCGATGATCTCGATCCTCAACGCCCGTGGCGTCGAGGTCTTCCTCCTCGTGCTGGCGGTCAGCATCGTCATCGTCGCCTTGGTGGTGTTCGTCGAGCAGTCGCAGCGTCGCATTCCCGTGCAGTACGCCAAGCGCATGGTCGGACGCCGTACGTACGGCGGCACGAACACCTACATCCCGATCAAGGTCAACATGGCCGGTGTCGTGCCCGTCATCTTCGCCTCGTCGCTGCTGTACATCCCCGCCCTGATCGCGCAGTTCAACCAGCCGCAGGCCGGCCAGGAGCCCGCTCCCTGGGTCACGTGGATCTCGCAGTACCTCACGCGCGGCGACCACCCGCTGTACATGCTGATCTACTTCCTCCTGATCATCGGTTTCGCCTACTTCTACGTCGCGATCACCTTCAACCCGGTCGACGTCGCCGACAACATGAAGAAGTACGGCGGGTTCATCCCCGGCATCCGCGCGGGTCGCCCGACGGCCGAGTACCTCGACTACGTGCTCACCCGCATCACGCTGCCCGGCTCGATCTACCTCGGCCTGATCGCCCTCCTGCCTCTGGTCGCGCTGGCGACCGTGGGTGCCAACCAGAACTTCCCGTTCGGCGGAGCGTCGATCCTCATCATCGTGGGTGTCGGTCTCGAGACGGTGAAGCAGATCGACGCGCAACTCCAGCAGCGTCACTACGAAGGGCTGCTGCGATGACCGCGCGTCTTCTGATCGTGGGCCCGCAGGGCTCGGGCAAGGGAACCCAGGGCGTCCGCGTCGGGGAGGCCCTCGGCATCCCGGTCGTCTCCACGGGCGATGTCTTCCGTGCCAACGTGAAAGACGGCACCGAGCTCGGCCTCCAGGTGAAGTCGATCATCGACGCGGGCGATCTCGTTCCTGATGAGCTGACAAGTGCGGTCGTGCGCGACCGCCTCTCGCAGGAGGACGCCGCCGAAGGCTTCCTCCTCGACGGGTACCCCCGCAACCTCGCTCAGGTGATGCATCTCGACGAGTTCCTCGAGGGTCGCGACGAGGCGCTCGACGCCGTCATCGCCCTCGTCGTGCCGCGCGAGGAGTCGCTGTCGCGTCTCACCGCCCGTGCCACGGAGCAGGGCCGTGCGGACGACACCGAAGAGGCCATCGCGACCCGCCTCGGGATCTACGAGCGTGAGACGGCGCCGATCCTCGACGTGTACGGCACGCGCGGCATCGTCGACGAGATCGACGGCGTCGGCAGCCTCGACGAGGTCACCGCGCGCATCTTCGCGGCGCTCGAGGCGCGCGGCATCGTCGCCACGTCGGCTGCCTGACGTGGTGTTGCGCTCCTCCATCTACAAGAAGCCCGCTCAGCTACGGTCGATGATCGAGCCGGGGCTCATCACCGCAGACATGCTGGCCGCCGTCCGCGGAATGATCGAGCCGGGCGTGACGACGCTCCAGCTCGACGCCGAGGCCGCGCGGGTGCTCGGCAGCCGCGGTGCGAAGTCGAACTTCCAGATGGTGCGCGGCTACCGGCACACGATCTGCGCGTCGGTGAACGAGCAGGTGGTGCACGGGATCCCCAACGAGCGCCCCCTGCAGGCGGGCGACATCCTCTCGATCGATGCCGGCGCGGAGTTCCGCGGATGGAACGGTGACTCGGCGTTCACCGTGATCGTGCCGGGTGAAGCGTCCGAAGAGATGGTGGCACCGCGTCGCCGCCTCTCGGAGGTCACCGAGGGGTCGCTCTGGGCGGGTATCGCGGCACTCAGCCGTGCCTCGCACCTCGCCGAGGTGGGAGCCGCCATCCAGCACTACATCGACGACAACGCCCCCGCCGGCGGATACGGCATCCTGCGCGACTACGTCGGGCACGGCATCGGCCGCAAGATGCACGAGGCGCCGAGCGTGTTCAACTACGCGGTCGACGATCTGGGTCCCGAAGTGCGCCCCGGTCTCGCCGTGGCGATCGAGCCGATGGTGGTCATCGGCGATCAGGCGACCCAGGTCGAAGGCGACGGGTGGACCGTCACGACCATCGACGGCACGGCCGGCTCCCACTGGGAACATAGTGTCGCCGTGCATGATGGAGGCATCTGGGTGCTGACCGCGCACGATGGCGGAGCCGAGAAACTCGCGCCGTTCGGCGTGGTGCCGAAGGAGATCGACTGATGATGATGGCCGCTGTGCGGAAGTCCACCAACTGGTTCGCGATCGGAGTCACGGCCGCCGCGGTCGTGGTGGTCCTGATCGTCGGCGGGGTGGTGTGGTTCGCCAACAGCCAGGCGGGCTCGCCGGGAACGCTGCCCCAGTCGTCGGCCGTCAACACCGAGACCGGTGCGATCGCGGTGGGCACCGGCCCGAAAACGGTGGACACCTACATCGACTTCATGTGCCCCATCTGCAACCAGTTCGAGCAGAGCTACGGCCCCACGCTCGACCAGCTCGTAGCGGATGACCAGATCATCTTGAACATCCACCCGATCTCGATCCTCGACCGGGCATCGCAGGGAACCCAGTACTCGACCCGGGCGGCATCGGCCGCGTACTGCGTGGCGGTCGATGACCCGGCTAACGTTCCGGCGTTCGTGAAGGCCCTCTACGCGCAGCAGCCGTCGGAGAACACCGCAGGGCTCGACGACGCGACCCTGGCCTCGATCGCGACCTCGGCGGGTGCATCGGATGCCGTGACTTCGTGCATCACCGACGGGACCTACGAGAAGTTCGTGACCGCGATGACGCAGAAGACTCCGGTCCAGCCGGGGCAGAGCGGCATTGCAACCCCGACGATCGCCGTCGACGGAACCGTGCTGTCGAACCAGAACGATCTGACCGGCGACCCGCAGAAGGACATCGTCGCCCGTCTCAACGGCTGACGACACTCCCGGCGAGTTGCCGGGTCAAGCGATACCACGTATGCTTGATCTTTGGTGCGTTGCGCCTTCATTGGCGTGTCGAAGCACCGAATCCCCATCCACCGCAGACCGGCCGGTCTGCAACTGAGCGTGAGCGAGTATATGGCGAAGAAAGACGGTGTCATCGAGATCGAGGGCACGGTGTCCGAAGCACTGCCCAACGCGATGTTCCGTGTCGAGCTGACGAACGGGCACAAAGTGCTCGCGACCATCTCGGGCAAGATGCGACAGAACTACATCCGCATCATCCCCGAGGACCGCGTCGTCGTCGAACTGAGCCCTTACGACCTCACCCGCGGTCGTATCGTCTACCGCTACCGCTGAGTCCGGCCGAGAAGTAACGAGCCGCTCCCGCGGCCTCGAAGACAGCGAAACAGGAACATCATGAAGGTCAACCCCTCCGTCAAGCCCATCTGCGACCACTGCAAGGTGATCCGTCGTCACGGGCGCGTGATGGTGATCTGCAAGAGCAACCCGCGCCACAAGCAGCGCCAGGGCTGAGCTTCCAGCTCCACACCTTTCCAACTGAATACACATCGGCAGGATCAGATCCCGTCCGCTGACGCGGACGGGGGACACCTCGGGTCGGAGGCCCGAGCACCGATCCTGCTCCACACCTCCACGACACTCTGAGGAGAGCCGCATGGCACGTCTCGCCGGCGTCGACATCCCGCGCGACAAGCGCGTGGTGATCGCACTTACTTACATCTACGGCGTGGGTCGCACCCGCTCCGTCGAGATCCTGAACGCCACTGACATCAGCCAGGACATTCGCGTCAAGGACCTCACCGACGACCAGCTGGTCGCTCTGCGCGACCACATCGAAGGCACCTACAAGGTGGAGGGTGACCTCCGTCGCGAGGTCGCCGCCGACATCCGCCGCAAGGTCGAGATCGGTTCCTACGAGGGCCTGCGCCACCGCCGCGGCCTCCCGGTGCGCGGTCAGCGCACGAAGACGAACGCGCGTACCCGCAAGGGTCCCAAGCGCACCGTCGCCGGCAAGAAGAAGGCGCGCTAAGCCGCGGGCTGAGCGTCAGGATTCAGGAGAACGCACATGGCACAGGCCAAGTCCGCCGCGCGCAAGCCGCGCCGCAAGGAAAAGAAGAACATCGCCGTGGGTCAGGCCCACATCAAGTCGACGTTCAACAACACCATCGTTTCGATCACCGACCCCTCGGGTGCCGTCATCAGCTGGGCTTCGTCCGGCGGTGTCGGGTTCAAGGGCTCGCGCAAGTCGACGCCGTACGCCGCCGGCATGGCCGCGGAGTCGGCCGCTCGCCAGGCGCAGGAGCACGGCGTCAAGAAGGTCGACGTCTTCGTGAAGGGTCCGGGTTCGGGTCGTGAGACCGCGATCCGCTCGCTCACCGCAGCCGGCCTCGAGGTCGGCTCGATCCAGGACGTGACGCCGCAGGCCCACAACGGCTGCCGTCCGCCCAAGCGTCGCCGCGTCTGATGCGTTTCGTTCCCGGGGAGTGCTCGTCACTCCCCGGGAACGCCGCGCTCTCGCGCGGTTCAGACTTCCGGATGCCTCGCGCGGCCGTCGAGGCCACGCGGCATCCCGCGAGTACAACTCAACACCTCACCCCATTACACGTGTCATATAGCGGGCACGTGATCGAAAGGAACACATAGTGCTCATCGCACAGCGTCCCACTCTGACCGAGGAGAAGATCGGGGAGTTCCGCAGCCGTTTCGTCATCGAGCCGCTGGAGCCCGGCTTCGGTTACACGATCGGCAACGCGCTGCGTCGCAGCCTCCTGTCGTCGATCCCCGGCGCGGCCGTCACGAGCATCCGCATCGACGGCGTCCTGCACGAGTTCAGCACCATCCCGGGCGTGAAGGAAGACGTCACCGAGATCATCCTGAACATCAAGCAGCTGGTCGTCTCGAGCGAGCGCGACGAGCCCATCACGGCGTACCTGCGCAAGACCGGCGCCGGTGAGGTCACCGCCGCCGACATCTCCGCTCCCGCGGGTGTCGAGGTGCACAACCCCGAGTTGGTCATCGCGACGCTTAACGACACCGCCAAGTTCGAGCTCGAGCTGACGATCGAGCGTGGCCGCGGCTACGTCTCGGCGACCCAGAACCGCAACGAGTACGCCGAGGCCGGTCAGATCCCGATCGACTCGATCTACTCGCCCGTGCTCAAGGTCAGCTACCGCGTCGACGCCACCCGTGCCGGTGAGCGCACCGACTTCGACAAGCTCGTCCTCGACGTCGAGTCGAAGGCCTCGATCGCCCCGCGCGACGCCGTGGCATCCGCCGGCCGCACCCTCACCGAGCTGTTCGGTCTCGCCCGCGAGCTGAACGTCGAGGCTGAGGGCATCGAGATCGGCCCCGCGCCGGTCGAGACCGTCCTCTCGAACGAGTTGTCGATGCCGATCGAAGACCTGGACCTCTCGGTCCGCTCGTACAACTGCCTCAAGCGCGAGGGCATCAACACCGTTTCGGAGCTGGTCGCCCTTTCGGAGACGCAGCTGATGAACATCCGCAACTTCGGTCAGAAGTCGGTCGACGAGGTGCGCGACAAGCTCACCTCCCTCGGCCTGTCGCTCAAGGACTCGGTGCCCGGCTTCGACGGCGCTCAGTTCTACAGCGGCTACGACGAAGAAACCGTCTGACGCGTCAGACCCGACCGAACCTTTTCCAGGAGTAACACGACATGCCCAAGCCCACGAAGGGTCCCCGCCTCGGAGGCGGCCCGGCCCACGAGCGTCTGCTTCTCGCGAACCTCGCGGCAGCCCTCTACACGCACAAGTCGATCAAGACGACCGAGACGAAGGCCAAGCGCCTCCGTCCGCTCGCTGAGCGCCTCATCACCTTCGCCAAGCGTGGCGACCTGCACGCGCGTCGTCGCGTGCTGGGCGTCATCGGTGACAAAGAGGTCGTGCACACCCTCTTCACCGAGATCGCGCCGCTGGTGGCCGACCGTGAGGGCGGCTACACCCGTATCACCAAGGTCGGCAACCGCAAGGGCGACAACGCCCCCATGGCCGTGATCGAGCTCGTTCTCGAGCCCGTCGCGAAGAAGGCCTCGAACAAGGCTGCTGCGGCCCCCGCCGCCGCGGCCGCTCCGGCTGCCACCGAGGAGCCCGCCGCCGACGAGACCGCCGCTGAGGAGACCTCGAACGCCGAGGCCGGCGCCGAGTCGCCCGAGGAGGGCGCGGCCGCCGAGGCCGCCGCCGACGACGCCGTCACGGACGACGCCAAGGCCTGAGCCCTCCCGCTCGCACGAAGCCCCCACCCGTCAGGGTGGGGGCTTCGTCGTTCTCGCGCCCTCTCCGACGCTCGTAGGCTGGGGGAGTGCGAATTCGCCTCGACATCTCCTACGACGGCACGCACTTCCGCGGGTGGGCGCGACAGCCGAGTCTGCGAACCGTGCAAGGAGTGCTCGAAGACGCCCTGTCGCGCATCGTCGGAGGGGCGCCGCGTCTCATCGTCGCAGGCCGCACCGATGCCGGTGTGCACGCGTCGGGCCAGGTGGCGCATCTCGACCTCGACGATGAGCAGGAGGCCCGCCTTCCGCGACGACGTCGTGACCATGACGAAGGCGACGCGGTCGCGGCGTTGGCCGGCCGCGTGCGTGGCGTGCTGGGCGCCTATCCCGACGTGACGGTTCGACGCACCTCCACGGCTCCGGAAGGGTTCGACGCGCGCTTCTCGGCAGTGTGGCGGCGGTACAGCTATCGACTGGCCGACGCGGCCACCGGGTACGACCCGCTCGATCGCCTTCGCACGACGACGGTGCGCAGCGCGCTGGATCTCGAGGCGATGGATGCCGCCGCCTCTCGTCTCATCGGGCTCCACGATTTCGCCGCGTACTGCAAAGCCCGCGAAGAGGCGACCACCATCCGTACCCTGCTCGAGTACGACTGGCGACGAGGCGACGACGGGGTGCTGGTCGCGAACGTCCGCGCGGACGCCTTCTGTCACAGCATGGTGCGCGCCCTGGTGGGTGCGTGCGTCGCCGTGGGGGAGGGTCGCATCGCGGTGGATGACGTGGTCGCGATCCGGGACGCGCGCATGCGCATCCCCGAGACGAAGGTGCTGGCCGCGCGGGGTCTCGTCCTCGCCGAGGTCGGTTACCCCGCGGACGAGCTGCTCGCCTCCCGCGCGGAACAGACCCGTGCGCGCCGCGACGCAGACGTCGCCGACTCCTGATCTCCGAGTCGACGGCATCCGGAATCGCCCGTTGCCAGTGTGTGCAACCCCTCGGCTCGCCCCGAGCCGACGGTCGTAGGCTGTGTTCGCCATGAAGGTCATCTCGTACAACCTCAACAAGCACCGCGCTGCCGGTGAGCTCGTCGACCTCGTCGAGGCCCACGAGGTCGACGTGCTCTGTCTGCAGGAGTGCGACGCCAACGACATCCCCGCTCACATCGGTGGTCTGCGGCTGGCGGAGGCGACGCAGCGCAATCGCCTCGGGCTCGCCCTGTACTACCGCGAGAACACCTTCCGTGCGGAGGAGGTGCGCGCGATCGCGCTGAAGAAGTCCCTTCACGACCGCGTGCTCAAGCCGGCCGAAGAGCGGATGCTGGGGGTGCGCCTCAGCGACATCGACACGGGCCGCGACGTGATCGTCGCCTCGTTCCACGCCGCGCCCCTGACCGCGCTCAACTCCCTGCGGCGGCACCAGATCCGCACCGCTCTGAGCGAATTGCAGAACCTCGGTCCAGGGCTGCCCGCCTTGATGGTCGGCGACTACAACTACCCGGTCTTCAAGGAGAATCTGGGCCAGAAGGTCCGCGACCAGGGATACGAACTCACGCTGAGCGATGCGCGCACCTACACGAGGTATCGCGTGTTCCGCGGTCACTATGACTTCGCGACGTCGATCGGCTTCGACATCGCCCACATCAAGACCCTCCCGCAGGGGCTGAGCGACCATCTCCCGATCCTCATCACGGCCGAGGTGACGCAGGGGCATCGCGCCCCCGTCGCCGGCTGACCCGCGATCAGAGCGAACGCGAAAGGAGGGGCCGTCGATACGACGGCCCCTCCTGTACGTGTGTCGGTTCTCAGGCCTCGACGCGGCGACGGCGTCGCACGCTGGCGCCGATCGCGACGGCGCCACCGGCGAGGACGAGTGCGCCTCCACCGATCCACAGGCCGGTCGCGGCGCCGCCGTCGACACCGGTGACGGCGAGTCCGCCCTTCGAGGGGTTCGATGCCGAACCCGAGTCCGCCGTGGTCAGCGTGACCGTGGCGTGCAGGACGTGTCCGCTCGACGCGCCGGTGAAGGTGAAGTCGTACGAGCCCTTGCCGTTCGCAGGCATCTTGACCGGGACGCGGAGCGAGCCGTTCGACGACTTGCCGCGCAGCGAGGTGTTGGTCTCGACCTTGGCCGAGGCGAGGGTGATGCCACTGGCGTTGATGCCGGTGACCGAGATGAGAACGTCTTCGTCGCCGACGAAGGGGGTTCCGGGAGTGGTGAAGGTGGTGACGTTGCCGGCCGGCAGCGTGGCCGGGTTGGCGACGATGGCGCCGGCGTCGGTGTACGCGTTGGCGGCCGTGGGGGCCATCAGCGCGGCCGCGGCGAGCGAGAGCGCGGCGACGGCCCGGATGATCGTGGTCTTCATGGTGTGCCCCATCTGCTTAGCGTGGTCGAGCCGGATGCCGTGTCGGAGGGGGACGCGGCGTCTTCCGCGACCGCATGACATGGCGGCTCCTTTGCCCGAGTCTGTCGGTCGGGCCGTGCGCGACCCGGCGGAAAGGGCTCGCTTTCACGCGACAGCGGGGCAGACTTCACCAGGGGGTCCGGCGCGGCGTCACTCACCGGACCGACACGTGCCTGCTCGCGGCGCCTCGTCGGGGATGCGGGTGGGCGTCGAGACCGCGCTGACCGCGGTCACGCCCGGCACGGAGACGGTGACATCGAGATCTGCGCTCCCTCCCGGTGCGAGCTGCACCGACCATTTCAGCACCCGACGGCCGTCGTGCACGCCGCCGGCGAAGCCCGGGGGATCGCCGTCGCTCGTCGTGCGCTGGCCGACGATCTCGGCGCCGGGAGGCAGGTAGACGTAGACCCCGGTCAGCACGTCGCCCGGGGGCACACCGTGCTCACCACCACCGGTGACGTAAGAGGGGAGCGTGGCGGGGTCGGGGGCGTCGCTGCGCAGCGCCACGTGCACGGACGCCATTCCCTCGCCGCACGACGCGGTCTCGACCTGCGGGTGCAGGTAGTAGTCCATCTTCGAGCCGGTGCCGTCGTTGAGGTAGACCCCGAAGACCCCGGTGCCGGCGTCGGAGGCCGGCAGGGCCCCCTGCAGAGTGGTGCCGTCGAGGAGCGCCTGCTGCGCGGCATCCGCGTTCCACACGAGCAGGCGTCGCTCGAGCCCTGCGCGACGGACCGCGTCGATGAGAGCAGCCGGGTCGGCGCGACCATCGGCGATCGCTTGGAAGACCGCCGTCGACGCGCTCTGGAAGAACGCGTCCTGTTCCCTCGAGTCGGAGTAGCGGCGATACACCTCGTCGAGCAGGAGAGAGACGGTGTTGTCGGCGGTGAGCTGATCTCCCGACGGGAGGGCGACGGGCCCGGTGGCGCGCAGCAGGTACGACAAGGTCACAGGATCGACGGCGACGACGGCGTCGACCTCGGTACCCGAGAGACGTCGCCACAGCTCGCGCGCGACCGGGGCTCCCACGGAGAAGTCGGGCACCAGCGTGGCGTTCTGGACGAATCGCGCCGGCCGGGTGTCGTAGATGCTCTGCACGTCGGCCGGGAGCTCCCCTGCGGGCGAGGTGGCGACGGGCTCGAACTCCGGGCTGGAGGCCTGCGCGACGAGCGTCAACCGTCCGTCATCGGCGTCGAGTTGGGCGACGGCTCCGACGACGCCGCCGAGGGAGCGCCACTCGGCGTTGTTCTCGAAGAGCACGAGCGTCGACCGGGGGCCGTCGGCTCCGAGCATGCCCGGCACGAGCAGGGTCGCCCGCCTGAGGGCGTCGGCGTCGTCGGCGGCGGTGTCGAGCTGCTGCGCCGAGGCGGTGACGGCGTCGGCGAGTCGGCCGAGGAGGGGAGCCCGTTCGATGCCGGCCACGTCGTCGGCGGCGGCCCGCAGTGCGGCGGCGGCCGTCGAGGCGGCGGGCGCGACTTCGGCCAGCCGGGCGACGTCGAAGGCGCCGCCGACCGGCCGGAGAGACTCGGGAGACAGGCCCGCCGAGGCCTCGGCGAGCGGTTCGAGGGCGGTCGAGACGGCGTCGTCGATCGCAGCAGCGGTGCGGGTCAGCGCGTCGAGCTGCGGCCCGACCCACGGGAGCGCCGTCGCCGCGGTCCAGATCGGATCGCTCGTCAATTCCCGAGCTGCGCGGGTGTCGGCGCCGACCGTCGAGAGGCGGGAGAGGGCGGCGGCGAGGTCGTCGCCGTCGGTGGCTGCATCGGCGACGCCGGCCTGCGCAGCCGCGAGGTGGCCCGTCGCGAGTGCCCCTCGCGTGCCGATCCAGGCGGTGGCGGCGAGACCCAGCACGAGCACTCCCACCACCGTCCAGGCGAAGACGGAGGCGGCCGGCGTGGACGACGAGCGGCGGGGAGGGCGGATCACGCCGAAAACTGTAAGCCTGCCGCATCCGTGCACCGGACCGCGTCGACCGCGGCCACCTACACTGGGAGGAACGACTCGGGGGAGAATCCATGGTGCGGGCGATGCGGCGCGGCAGGGCGTTCTGGGGCGCGGCGATGGTGGGCGCGTCCGTGTTCGCACTGACCGCGTGCGGGGCTCCACCGTGGGCCCAGGGCGGCGGGCAGGGCACGCCCTCGGCCTCGCCGACCGTCACGCAGACCACGGTCCCGCAGCCGGTGCGCAACGACCTGGCCAGCGGCTCGACGCAGCGGACGCTGACGGCGGGTGCCGTCGGGGCGACGGTGGACTACTGGTCGACGCTGTCGATGGACAAGTGGACGCCCACGGCGCTGAAGCCGGTGAACCTGTCGATGGTGACCACCGTCACGCCCAACGACGGGCAGAAGGTGTACCTGCAGAGGGCGACCATGACGGCCGTGCCGGGAAACGCCTCGCAGTCGTTCGCGCCCTTGTCGGCGCAGTCGGATCAAACGGATGCCCCGGGGTATCTGGTGCTCGCGCCGTACAGCTACTCGCAGACGTTCAACGTCGGAGAGGTCCCGGCGGAGGCGACATTTGTCACCCTCCAATTCACCTTCGAGTTCTTGGTCCAGACCACCCCGACGTCCAACGAGTTCGCCAAGCAGACGGCCAGCGACACTCTGACGGTCGCCATCGCCGGCGGCGGCGAGGCGACGCCCGCGGGCTGATCAGGGGCGGACGCGCTCCCACCGATCGCCGCCCTGACGGGTGGCTTCGGAGGCTGCTTCACCGGCGGCCAGGACGAGGGCGGCGAGGTCGTAGTCGGCGCTCTCGGCGGGCACCCAGCCCACGCTGGCCGACAGCTGCACGTCGACGTGGTCGGACACGTCCAACTCGGTGATGCGGCGCAGGGTCGTGCGCACGTGCTCCCGGATCACGGAACCCGGACGCGCGAGGACGATCACGAGGCGGCCCCGCGTCTCGCGTCCGATGTCCGCGTCGGCGGGGAAGCTCTCGTCGACGACCGCCTCGAACTCCGCGACGAGCCGCAGCCACCCGTTCTCTCCGGCCGCGCTGCGGATGTGAGTGGGGTCGTCGAGCCGGACCGTCAGCACGGCCCAGGACTGCTCGCGCGTGCGGCGGGCGCGACGCAGACGGTCGGATGCCGTGATCACGAAGTGCGGCCACGTCGACGCCGTGTGGCCTCCGGTCGGCGACACCGAGGTGAAGTACAGCAACGAGACCGTCGCGCACACCAGGTAGATGAGCATGGCGAGTCCGTTGATCACGCGGGGGAGGGCCAGATCGCCGATGTCGGCGGGGGCGGCCAGCCCCGACACGAGGATCGCGGCTCCGATGGCGACGAATCCCGCCGACACGATCGTGAGCGGCAGAGCGAGTCGTTCCAGGCGATCGGCGGCGTGCCGGAGCTCGCCGATGGTGAGTCCGGCGAACGCGGCCGCAGCGACGAAGGCCAACCGGAAGACGAGGCCGTAGGCGGCGGCGTCGGTCACGGCCGTGAACGCGGCCGCGGTCAGAGCCGCCTGCGCCCCGCCGATCCACGGGAACGCCGGCACCCCGCGACGCGCGCGAAAACCCGACCAGATGAGGGCGGGCGCACCCAGCATGAGTCCGAGCCCCGCGCGGCGCACGGGCTCGGCATCCGCGATCGATCCCATGATCGACACCCAGGTGCTCGTCATGGTCAGTACGAAGGCGAGCGACCACAGCAGTGCGGAGCGCGAGGGGCGATGCAAGAAGCCGAGGCCGATGATCATCACCGTGGAGACGGTCGCGACCGCCGCCTGCGCGAGTCCGAGGTTCGAGAGGACTTCGGTGGTGTTCATGCGGCGGCGGCGTCCGATCGCGCCGGGAGCACCACCGTCACGGTCGTGCCCGCGCCCAGTTCGCTCTCGAGGAAGAGCGATCCGCCCTGGTCTTCGACGATGCTGCGGATGATGCCCATGCCGAGCCCCGTGCCGGGCGTCGGACTCTCGCGCACCGCCTGGGCGCGGAAGTAGGGGTCGAACACCCGATCGATGTCATCGGGATGGATGCCGATGCCGGTGTCGGCGAAGTGGAGGATCACGTCGTCGGGGGAGACCTCTCCGCTGATGCGGATCGTTCCACCCGCCGGCGTGTACTTGATCGCGTTGCTGAGGATGTTGTCGAAGGCCTGCCGGAGGCGGAACGCATCGCCGAGCACCTCGGCGGACGCGGGGAGTTCGTCGATCACGCTCACCCGGCGCGCGGCGGCGGCGGGGCGGAACGACGCCAGCGACGAGGCGATGATGCGGCTCGCATCGGCCGTCGCCGGCCCCGACGTCTCGCGGAAGACTCCACGGGAGGTCGCGAGGATCTCGGAGATCAGCTTCTGCATGCGCTCGCCGGCCGCGGCGATGACCTCGAGCTGCTCGTGCACCTTGGGGGAGAGGTTCGGATCGTCGAGCGCCAGATCGGCGTGGCCGATGATCGCCGTCAGCGGGTTCCGCAGCTCGTGCGACACGGTCGCGGCCAGCCGCTCTCTCGCGCGCTCGGACTCGATCAGCGCGGTGATGTCGTGGATGATCAGCAGCGTGCTCTCGGGCTCGTCCGAGGAGATGAGACGACGAGTGGATGCCGACAGGGCATGCCATTCGCCGTGCGGATCGAACAGCCACACCCGCTCGTCGTCGAACTGCTCGCCGCGGGCCGCGCGGGCGAAGGGACGCTCCGACTCGGGCAACGGTTCACCGCGGATGTTCGCGTACTCGACCGCGCCGCCGGGTCGTTGCGGCTCGTCGCGCTCGACGCCGTACAGCGCGACGTACGTGTCGTTGAGGGCGAGGACCTCCCCGTCCGCGGAGAGGCGCGCGATGCCGGTGTCGAGGCCGTTGAGCATCTGCGAGACGCGGCGCTCTTGGCCCGAGACGCGTTGCAGGGTGCCCTGCAGGCGGCTCGCCTGGCGACGTAGGAGCTGCTTGAACGCCCGCGTCTGTCGCGCCGAGAGGTAGGACGTGATCGCGATGAAGGTGAGCGACAGCAGCACCACGATCAGACGCAGCGCGGTGACGGGGCCGGTGGCGTTGACGGCGGCGTCGATGACGATGATGACGCCGACCGCGCCGATCGCCGAGATCAGGTAGACGAGGGTGAAATGGGTGGCGATCCAGATGATCGGGAAGACCCAGAAGAAGCTGAAGCGCAGGTCGGTGCCGAAGCTCAGCAGACCGATGCCGACGATGTCACCGAAAGGGATGAGTGCGACCGCCGCGCGGGGCAGCTTCTGCCAGGGCACCACGATCGCCACCGCGGTGAGGGCGATGATGACGCCGACGCCCGAGGAGAAGGGCCACAGGGCGAAGAGGGAGGGCTCGAGCGCCTGCACGAGCAGCACCGTGATGACCACGCTGGCACCCAGCACGAGTTGGAGGAGCCAGACCGATCGGGTGCGGCTGCTCGGATTCGTCGCGTCGTCGTCCGGCACGGCCTCGGGAGGAACCGCCGGCGGGACGCTCCTCAGTGATGCCATGTCTCCGAGTGTATAGAGAGTGGTGTAGTCTTCTGCGCGCCATCCTGTCTCTGCTCGCCGCTCGTGGTTTCGCACCCACGGGCCCGGTCAGACTCCCCCTGAGGCCTGCATCCCGCAGCGTGATGGTCGTTCGTCGACCTCGGCGCGTCCGCGCCCATTCCTCAGGAGTCACCTGTGAGCATGACCTCTCGCCGTCGCGTGCGCGCGACCGCCCTGGCCGTTGCCCTCGCCATCGTCGCGCCGGCCACCCTGACCGGTTGCGGTCAGATCGCCGAAGCCTTCAATTCCCTGCCCGGCCAGCCGGGGGGCAATCAGTCGGTGGTCGTGCCGACTGCTGCTCCGCAGTCGTCCGCCGACGCGAAGCCCTTCGACTCGCAGTTCACCTATGACGGCTCCGTGCGGTTGACCTCCGAGGTCGCCGACGGGCTCGAGCTGCGTCTCGACGTGTGGGCGGTCGATCCCAAGCGCACCATGGAGTGGACCCCCACCAACGAGAAGCAGCTCGGCTTCGCGGTCAACATCGTCGACAAGCGAGTCGACGAGAAGGCGGTCCTCGCCGAGAAGCGACGCGTGTACGTCTCGTCGATCTCGGTGACCTCGCAGACCGCTCAGACCAGCGGTCAGGTGTCGAACCCGTTCCAGTTCAGCGCCGACCCGCGCACCCTGGTTCCCACCGACACGCTCCGCTCCGAGCGCGGTCTGCTGCTGAACAGCTACCAGGGCGGCCTGCTGGTGCCCACGACCTCGATCCGCCAGCTGCCCGCCGACACCTACGGCATCACGCTCGAGTTCGCCCTCAACGTGGCGGTCGAGGGAACGGCGAACACCGACACCTCGTTCTCGCAGCAGACGGTCTACCAGTACCTGCCGATCGCGATCTTCGCCGACGACGGACAGGTCAACGGAGGCGGCCAGGGGACCGACACGCAGAGCAGCACGGGTCGCGCACCCGGCTGGGGCCAGACCAACGGGCAGGGCTGAGCGGGCGGCATCCGCCCCTCTCACTCCGCGCCGTTGTGCCCCTGTCGCGGGCGCAGGCGTCGACTCTCCATGAGCAGGGAGAGATCCTCGACGTCCATGACGAGGTAGTGCTCGAACGTCAGGTCGGGAACGTCGTCGTAATCGATCGCCGGCATACGGCGGGCGAAGGCGCGGCGCACGGCGTGCTCGACTTCGGCGGTCTCGAGCACTGACGGCGCGACGACGAAGATCGTGTCGCGCGCGGGGAGACCGGTGGCGGCTCCGGGCAGCGCGTCCTGGGCGGCCTCTCCGACCGTGCGAAGGATCGTGTCGCCCCGTTCGCTGCTGTGGGCGGCGCGGATGAGATCGATCTCGGGCACCCGCACCAGCGTCGCGCGGACGGACACGTGTTCCGCGAGCAGCATCTCGGCCTCGCGACGGAGCGTTCCGCGATCGTGCGCGCGAGTGCCGGGGGCGGGGTCGTCGTCGAGTTGTCGGCCTATCCACACCGCGCCGACGGAGACCAAGGCGATGGCGAGCGCGCTGACGGCGGCCGTCGTCTCGGCCGAAACGGCCCCCGGGCCCAGCAAGGGCGTGATCCCGAAAGCCGCCACCACGGCGAGACGAGCGAGGTTGTACGCCGCGAAGAGGCTGAGCGTCCACGCGATCAGCTTCGCGCCGCGCAGCTCGCCCAGCGGCCGTCGCGAGAGCTCGAGCGCCCCCAGGGCGGCGAACACCACCAGCCCCGCCGTCTTGAGCAGGGTGGCGTCGTCGAGGTCGATGAGGTAGGTAACCCCGAACATGAGGATCGCGACCGCCCCGGTGCTCACCCCGCCGATCGCGGAGCGACCGTTCAGCCGGCGTGAGCCCGCCCACTGCAGGCCCACGGCGAGCAGATTGGTGGCGTTGCCCGCCGCGGCGGCGGTCACCCCTCCGCCTGCGGTCTCGAGGACGTTCATCGCACCGCACAGCAGAGCCGCGACGGCCGCCATGCCGAAGTAGCGCACCATGTCGGCGCGGGCACCTCCGCGGTCGTCGCCGGGGCGGCCGTGGGTGAGGAACAGCATGGTCCCCGCGACGCCGGCTGCGGCGATCGATGCGAGAAGAGCGAGGACGATCACAGGGGTCGTCTCCTTCGGGCGTCCGACGCAATCTTGAGGAAATCTTGCGCAGACGGGGGTGTTCGGCAGTGGTCGTCTTGCGGCGAACCTACCAGAGTAGGAACAAGCCGATACGCCGCTCCACCGACAGGAAGACCCCGCCATGACCGATGCGCGCAACTTCACCCCGCAGTCTCGGGATCTCCGCATCCACCCGGGCGAATTGACGGCGACGGCGAGCGAGGAGCACGGCTTCGCCGATGACTTCGCCGCGGTCCTCGAGAACACCTCGGTGCACCGCTCCACCATCGGCTGCGTCATCCCCGCCTACAACGAGGAGGAGTCGATCGCCGATGTGATCGAGGCCCTCCTCGCGCAGACCCGCGTTCCCGACGTGATCCACGTGGTCGTGAACAACACGTCGGACGCGACGGTCAAGATCGCTTCGGAGTACAGCGGACCCCACGAGCTGCACACCGAGCTCGGCGAGCAGTTCACCGAGGTCTTCGTGCACGACATCGGCAAGAACCCCGACAAGAAGGTCGGCGCGCTCAACTACGGCTACTCCCTCGTCGAGGGCTACGACTACCTCCTCGGCGTCGACGGCGACACCATCGCCGACAGCAAGGCCGTCGAGTTCCTCGAGACGGAGGCCGTGTCGGATTCCCGCATCGGCGGCATCTCGGCGATCTATACGATCGACGACAAGCCCATCAAGGGAGTCATCGCGCGCTTCCTGACGGCCGGTCAGCGCACGCAGTTCGCCGCCTTCAACCTGCAGAACATGCTCCGCGGCCGCAACATGGCCGTGCTCGGCGGTCAGTTCTCGATCTTCTCCACGAACGCCCTCCGCGACGCCATGTCGCAGAACCACCAGTCGACCCCGTGGGTGAAGGACTCCGAGGTCGAGGACTCGCTGCTGTCGCTGCAGATCAAGAGCGCCGGCTACCTCACCAAGATCAGCCCGTACGCCCGCGCCGACGTGGGTGGCATGACCACCCTGTCGGGCTACGACGCACAGCAGGTCAAGTGGACCTACGGCGCCATCGAGCTGATGTGGCCCGGCCAGCGTGGTGACACGAAGGGCCAGCCCTTCCACCCCAACCTGCGCCTGCGGTGGTTCGAGAACTTCGGCATGCTCACGAACCTCTTCGTGCGCGTCGCGTTCCTGACGCTGCTCGCTGGTTCGCTGACGTTGAACGCCTTCGTCTTCTCGCCGCTGTGGCTGATCCCGCCGGTCATCGCCATGCTGTTGAACCTGCGCATCGCACGCACGATGAAGAACGTCAACCGCAACGACGTGCTGTTCGCCGTGTTGTTCTTCCCGGCCGAGTTGTTCATGTGGATCCGCATCAGTCACTTCGTGCGCTCGTGGACCCGCTTCCTCTCCCGCAAGAAGGTCGACAACTGGGCGATGCAGGCCAAGGCCGAGCGCGGTGGCGGCCTCGGTCACTGGACGCCGATGATCGTGCTCATCGGAGTGGCGATCGCCCTCGCCGTCATCTGGATCATGGTCGGCCCGATGGTGCAGTCCTCGATCCTGTGGATCGGGTGGCCCATCGTCGGCGTGGTCACGGTGCTGCAGACCCTCCTGATGTTCTCCAAGCTCGTCCGTCGCCAGCACGGCTTCAAGGTCTGACGGACCCACGATCTGACCCGAACGCGTCAGAAAGGACGAATGCCTCGGCCCTGGGGAGGGCCGAGGCATTCGTTATGTCCAGGGTCGTCAGGGCGCGGCCAGCAGTTCGGAGGTCAGACGGTAGCCCACGCCGCGCACGGTTTCGATGTACCGAGGGTTCGCGGGGTTGTCGCCCAGCTTGCGGCGCAGGTTCGTCATGTGGGCCTCGATCGCGCGCTTGTCCGCCTCGCCGACGAAGTAGCTCGTGACGTAGGACTCGCCGCGCAGCACCAGGGTGAGATCGGCCTTGCTGCGGACGCGTCGCTTGGACTCCATCAGGGTCGCGAGCAGGTCGAACTCGGTGCGCGTGAGGTCGAGTTCTTCGCCCCCGACACGCACGAGGCGACTGTCGGGATCGAGCTGCAGGTCGCGGTGCGCCACCCAGGCTCCGCCGGTCGGGGTGAGCTCGCCCGCAGCGGCTCGTGGCACGATCTCGCTTCCGGATGCCGCGGCGCGCGGTTCAGGGCCCTGCGAAGACGGCACGACCACCGGTGCGCTCGCCGCGGGGACCGGGGTGACCGGTGAGGGAGCCGCGGGCGCGGGCGAATCGGTGCGGGCTGCGGGGAAGGAAGGGCCGACGCTGTCCTGGCGGGGGGCCGCGGATGCCGCGGAGTCGCCGGCGCGCGGACGTCGCAGCAGCGCCTCGATGCGCGCGCGGAGTTCGCGCGGACGGAAAGGCTTGACCACGTACTCATCGGCGCCCGCGCCGAGGCCCAGGACGACATCGGCTTCTTCTTCGAGGCCGGTCAGCATGATGATGTACGTGTCGCTCTGCTGGCGGATGCGGCGCGCGGCCTCGAACCCGTCGATGCCGGGCATGTTCACGTCGAGCGTGGTGATCAGCGGCTGGTAGGCGATGACCGCCCGCACGCCGTCGATGCCGTTACCGACCGACACGGTGGAGAAACCGGCCGACTCGAGCACTTCGACCAGGAGGTGTCGGATGTCGGGATCGTCTTCGACGATGACGGCTGTCTTCAGCAACTCGGTGCTGTCGCTCATTTCACCCACTCTTCCGGCTTCGCACGAGGTCGTGCCCGCGTTCTCCCCCGAGACACGGCGTCGCACAGCGACGAGCGCAATCTTGACACACTTCGCGCGCGGCGCGGACGGTCCGCGCCGTCAGCGCTGCTCTCGGGTCAACTCTGCTGCGGCCGCCGGCCACCAGGTGCCCGCGACCGGACCCCCGTTGCATTCGCCGTCGCTCTCGCCCGGGGGCTTGATCCACAGATTCGTGTCGACGACCCCGTCGCCGTAGGAACCGCCCGGGCTTCCCACGAGTCGGCCGGCGGGGTTGCACCACTCGGAGCCCGCCGGCCCGGCACCGTTACGTGAGGTGTCGATGACCGCGTGGATGCCGCCGAGCTGGTCGGAGAGCGCATGGGCGTAGGCGAATTCCGCCGCAGTGTCCTGGTAGTTGGACACGTTCAGCGCGACTCCGCGCACGTCGGAGAGGAGATTCGTCGCTCGCAGGAGGTCGGCCATCTCGGCCGGCGGATGCCAGGAGGAATGGCCCCCGTCGATGTAGATCCAGGTGTTGGTGCCGCGGATGCTCTCGACGGCTCCGCGCAGGTAGCCCGCGCGGTCCTGGATGGATCCGCACGAGGACGCCAGAGCGATGCTGTCGGGCTCGAGGACGACGATCTTCTGGATGTCGGAGGCGTTGCGCAGGGCGTCGCCGATCCGCCCGGTCCATTCGCGGTAGGCGTCGGGGTCGAGTCCGCCGGCGGAGTGATTGCCGCAGTCGCGATCGGGGAGCCCGTACACGGCGATCGACAACGCCGCCTTCTGGTCGCGGGCTTCGGCGGCCAGGTGCGCCACGCGGTCCCACACCTCATCGACGGGATCGATCTCGGGCGTGAGCCAGTACGTCGTGGGCTGAGTGGAGAGCCACTCCGCGGCGGAATTCTCGTCGGCGTCGCCGGTGGCGGCGCGTGCCGCCTGCGCGGCCTTCGACTCGTCGGGCGCGACGATGCGGGTGTCGACGGCGGGCGGGCGCGCCCCGAGGGTCTGGAAGAGAGTGGTCACGAGGCTCCCGACCACGGCGATGACGGCGATCAGTGCCGCGACCACGACGACCGCCCCCACGATCAGGAGGGCGCGCGGAATCCGTCGTCGGGGCCTCTTCGGCCGGTGCGTTCGCGCCACGAGGAGGACTCTATCCGAGGTGAGCGGGGATGGTGCCGAGGTAGTTAACCCGGTGAACGGGCATAGACTCTCTCCGTGGGAAAACTGGTTTACAACACGTCAGGTCACTCGTTCGACATCGAGGACCGGACGCTCTCACACCTTCGTGTGGTCTTCATGAACAAGCTGCGCCGTGGCGAGCCGTTCATGTTCCACTTCCCGATGGGTGACGGCAGCGGAACGCGTTCGCTGTGGATCTCGCCGTCGATCCCGCTGGTCTTCCACTTCTACGGCAGTCGTGCCCCGCAGTTGAATCGCCGGTGGATCGACGACCTGATGAACGAGGCCAGCACCCCGCAGGGTCTCAGCGTCGTCGCCGAGCCCGACCCCGATTCGGTGCCGACCCTCATCGGGTGACGAGCGTCAGGCGCATTCTGCGTCGACGACTTCGCGCACGCGATCGAGGAAGGCTGCGACCTGGTCTGCGAGCGCGTCCGGAAGGTCGAGCGCGAATTCGCGGATGCGTGCCGTGACGGGGTCGATCGCATCGACATCGGTGTCGCGATCGAAGGGGAGCACGAACTTGCTCCGGCGATCGGCGGGATTGGCGGCGAACGTGATGAGGCCTCCCGCGTGCAGGCGGTCGAGCATGCCCGTCACCGACGCGGTCGACACCGCGAGCGACTGCGCGATCTCGGTCGGCGTGACCGACATGCCCGCGTCGGCCCTCTCGAGAATCAGGCGCATGGCGGCTCGGGCGTTCTCGCTGGGGCCGCAGTCGGTCTGGCGGCGTCGCGCGAGGCGCGCCTCCGCGAGACGCAGCCGCTCCACGGCGCGTGCGGCTGTGGTCGCGTGGTCCTCAGCATGATCGAACGTCATAGGTCTCCTCGGGGCTCCGGCCACCCGGGGCCAGTCTAGTTAGGTCGGCGAGATACACGACAGGCGATGTATTCCGGTTCGAGTCCGACGACAGGACGGATCCCCGTCGTTTCCCTTCTCTTCCCTTGCGATAGTTAGGCAATCTAGTAAAATAACGAGGGCCGGATCTCCTGGAAGGAGACGCTCATGGGCTTCTTGTATTACGGTTCCTCCGCCGATCCGATCAGCATTCCCGATCGGGTTCTCGCGCACGTGAAGGTCGTGATCGCGACGAAGCTCCGACGCGGCGAGAGCTTCACGATGTCGTGGCGGCACCCGTCGGGCGAAGAGACCGGACGCAGCACGATCTGGATCCAGCCGTCGATCCCGCTCCGGTTCGTCTTCGGATCGGTCGAGCCCGAGATGCTCGATCCGCAGGTGCTGCAGACCTTTGCCAATTCGGCCAACTCCTCGAGCGGTCTCACCCTCGACCTCGAATCGCACGACGCACCGGTCGCCGAACGATCCCTCTGAGCCGACTCGGCCCGCTCAGGCCGGGGTCGAGGCGTGACGGTGGGCGATCGCCGACATCCACTCCATGCCCGGGCACGGGGGTGCGGATCGTCCGCGCATCCGTTCCCACGCCTCGACGTAGATCCCCTCGAGCAGGGCGTCGGCCCGCTGCGCCACGCCGGTGAGCGCGAGCAGCGTCGCGTACACGCGGGGCGACGTCGCATCGTAGAAGGCGACGAACGCGTCGCAGTCGCCGGAGGCGGCGCGCACCAGGAGGGCGTCCAGATCGGGGTCGCGGGTCGCTGCGGAAGCGACGTCGGTCAGGGTCACGGGGCACCTCCTTCGTGTGTGATCCAAGTCAACTCACGAGCGCGGGCGGCGGCCTGGGGTTGCGCAATTCGGACGGGTGTCCTAGCGATGATCGGCCGATGTCGTGCAGCGTCAAGGAGCCCGCCGTCAAGCCCGCCGGGACGGCTGCGGCACGTCATAACGTGGGGGTCATGAGAACTGCGGTGCGGTGGGCCCTCGCCCTGGCCATGATGTTCGCTGGTGTCGCGCACCTGACCTTCGCGCGGCGGGATTTCCAGGCGCAGGTGCCCGACGACCTGGTCGAGAACATCCCTCTGGATCGCGACGCCGTGGTGGTGGCGTCCGGTGTCGTCGAGGCGGCGTTCGGTCTCGCGCTCGTGGCGCTGCCCAAGGAGCGTCGGCGCATCGGAGCGGCTCTGGCCGCCTTCTTCGTGGCGATCTTCCCCGGCAACATCGATCAGTGGCGCAAGGGACGATCGGCCTTCGGTCTCGACACCGACCAGAAGCGGTTCGGACGACTGTTCTTCCAACCTCTCCTCGTCGCCGCCGCCTGGTGGTCGACGCGCTGAGCGCGCCATGACGGACGTCGTCAGCCTCGAGCTCGTCTTCGACGACGACACGGATGCCGCGGTGCGCAGCGAGTGGGAGGCCTTGGCCGACGCCGGTCTGCCCAGCCAGGCCCAGCACAAGGGCGAGAGCAACCGGCCGCACACGACGCTGCTCGTGCGGTCCGCGCTCCGCGACATCGCAGCGTCGGAGCTCGACGGGGCGCTGCCGATGCCTCTCACCCTCGGCGCGCCGCTCCTGTTCGGCACGGGGCGTTCGCGCGTGATCGCGCGATCGGTCGTGCCGACCACGGACCTGCTCGCGCTCCATTCCCGCGTCCATGAACTCGCGGGCCCCGGCGATGACGTCGACCACACGCGTCCCGGTGCCTGGACGGCCCACGTGACGCTGGCCCGTCGGGTGCCGCTCGACCGGGTGAACGACGCGCTGGAGGTTCTCGCCGCGGCGGGCGGCGCCGATCTCGCGGCCCGAGCCGTCGGCATCCGGAGATGGGATGCCGCCACGCGAACGGTGTCGTCCATCGCCGGACGTGGCACGCTGTAACCGTGCTGACCGACGACGCCCTCGCCTTCGTGAGCGAGTACCACCTGGCCACCCTGTCCACCGTGGGCCGTTCCGGCCGTGTGCACTCGGTGCCCGTCGGCTTCACCTACGAGAACGGCGTGGTCCGTGTGATCGGCTCGCGGGGGACGCAGAAATTCGTCAACGCCGCCCGTAGCGGACGCGCATCGATCTGCTCGGTGGACCGGGGCAGCTGGATCAGCTTCGAAGGTCTCGCCCGGGTGACCGACGACGCCGACGCGGTGGCGCACGCCGTCGAACTGTACGCCGCCCGCTACCGCCAGCCCCGGGCGAACCCTGAGCGCGTGGTCCTCGAGCTGACCGTCGAGCGGGTTCTGGGCTCTCCGTCCTTCCGCGCCTGAGGGGTCGTCGGCGCGCGGAGCGCCATCGGCAGACACGCCGCACACATCTCGGCGAAGCTGCGGGGCAGCTGATCGGTGTCCTCGATGTCGATGACGCGCTCGCCGTAGACGTCGGTGTGAGCGGAGCACTCCTCGAAGGCGGACACGGGGCCACGCCTCCGATGACCTGACTGCTCAGGAGCCTTCGCCGGCCGTCCGCGCATGCTCCGGAGCCGGGGCAAGCCACGACACGTGCCCTTCGCGTCGGTCCTCGTCGTCGAAGAGGTGGCCGACGCGCTTGTAATAGTGCAGCAGGATGGCGCGATCAAGGACGCGCAACTCCAGGCTCCGGGCCAGCTCCGCCTCCAGAGATGCGGCATCCGACAGGTCTCGGAGCCACACGATGACGTAGAGGTTCGATGCCCCGCCCGCGAGGGCGGCGCACATGCGCGTCATCGGCATATTCGCGATCTGCAGCGCCGTCGCCTCGAGCCGTGCCGCGGGAACCACGAGCCAGAGGGCGAGAGCGTGCGGCCACATCCTCTGTTCGAGCGACACGTCGATGCGCTGCTGGATCCATCCCGTGCCGAGCAGCCGCCGCACCACGCGACGCGCGTGAGCCTCGGAGCTGCCGAGCCTGGCCGCGATCGCCTGCGGCGACGCGCGACCGTCGCGCTCCAGTTCGTCGAGCACCGCATGCCACTGCGCGGTCGGCGCGATCGGCTCGTCATCGGGGACCGAGGGCAGAGCAACCGCCTGCGGGGGACCGACCGCGCGCCAGCGCGAACCTTCGGAGAACATACGGGTCACCACGGTCGAGCGCACGCCGATGACCGCCTCGTGCGACCCCAACCACGACTGGATGAGCCGGCGGAAGCGCGCCATGTCCTCCGCGAGGATCGTCAGGACCAGATCGCGGTCGCCCGTCATTCCGGTGACGGAGATGACCTTCGGATGCATGCGCAGCACGGCGGCCACGGCGTCGACACTGCCCGGTCGGCAGCGCACCTCGGTCAGCCCGAAGAGCATGCCCGCGCCGGAACCCACGTACGTCGTCGCCCACGCGGCCCCCGACTCGACGATCGCCGCCCAACGCCGTCGAGCGGTCGGGGCGCTGACGCCGACGGCGCGGCCGATCGAAGCCCACGAGGCGCGCGGCGCGTCCTGCAGAGCGGCGACGAGCGCGAGGTCCGAATCCGACAGGTCGTGCGGGTGGGGCGACGACTCGATGCGCATAACCGACATCTTGGCATCCGTGGGAGTCCGAATCGAACATCCGACACCGGTTGTGACACGTGATCGGCAAGATGCCAGGCACAGTCTCTCCGACCGCCACGTCGAACAACACGGAGCCCCCATGTCGACCGACACCACCCCAGCACTGACCCTCGCCGACGCCAAGGGCCTCGGCGGCCGCATCCTGCGCGGGATCGAACGCGTGGGCAACAAGCTGCCCCACCCCTTCTACCTCTTCCTCCTCATCGCCGGTCTCGTGGCCGTCGCCTCGTCGATCGCCACGCTGCTCGGGGCGGCCACGATCGACCCCGCCACGGGCGAGACGATCCCCATCCGCAGCATCCTGTCGGGCGAAGGCGTCGTCTACGCGCTCACGACCGCGATCCAGAACTTCGTCACGTTCCCCCCGCTCGGCCTCATCGTCACCGTCATGCTCGGCATCGGCGTCGCCGAGCGGCTCGGACTGCTGAAAGCCGCGATGCGCGGCGCCGTGCTCGCGGCGCCCGGCTGGGCGGTGACGTTCGTGGTCGTGCTCGTCAGCCTCATGGGCAACCTGGCGTCCGACTCGGCGATGGTGATCCTGCCGCCCCTCGCCGCAGCAGCGTTCCTCGCCGCCGGTCGGCACCCGCTCGCCGGCTTCGCGGCCTCGTACGCCGCGGTCGTCGCCGGGTTCAGTGCCAACGTCGTCCCCGCGGGCACGGACGTTCTGCTGTCGGGCATCACGACGAGCGCCGCGCAGATCGTCGATCCCGGGGCGTCGGTGTCACCGCTCGCCAACTACTTCTTCATGGCCACCTCGACGCTCCTCCTCGCGGTCGTCATCACGGTCGTCTGCCAGCGCTATGTCGAACCGCGTCTCACCCCGTACGAGGGGGGCCTCGCCGACGAAGACGCGTCCAAGCCGCTCGAGGCGATCGAGCGCCGCGGACTGCGGGTGGCCGCAATCGCCGTCGTCGCCTACCTCGCCATCGTCGCGACGGTCGTCGCCGTGCCCGGGTCGCCTCTGCAGGGCGAAGGAGGGCAGATCCTCCGATCGCCCTTCATGACGGCGCTGCCGATCTTCATCCTGTTCCTCTTCCTCGTCGCGGGCATCGCATACGGACTCGGCGCCCGCACCCTCACCTCGGCGCGACAGGTACCCGAGCACATGACGGCAGCGGTGAAGGACCTCGTCCCCTTCATCGTCGTGATCTTCACGGCGGCGCAGGCGATCGCGTGGTTCAACTGGTCTCAGCTCGGCCTGCTGCTCGCGACATCGGGGGCGGAGGCGATGACGGCGACCGGGCTCGGCGGGCTCGGCGGACTGGTGCTCTTCAGCCTGTTCTGCACGATCCCGGCGTTGCTCCTGGCGAGCGGGTCGGCATTGTGGACCCTGCTCGCGCCGATCTTCGTGCCGATGTTCATGCTCGCGGGCATCGACCCCGCGTACGTCCAGGCCGCCTTCCGCATCACCGACTCCGCGACCAATCCGCTCGTGCCGATGAACCCGATGCTGCCCGTCGTCCTCGGTCTGCTGCAGCGGTGGCAGCCGAAGGCCGGACTCGGAACCCTCTTCAGCCTCGTCATCCCCTTCACCCTCGTGATCTGGGGCGTCTGGCTTCTGCAGTTCATCGTCTGGGGTCTGCTCGGCCTGCCGGTCGGACCCGGTCACGGCCTCGAGCTGCCGTGACCGTCATCGCTTCTCCATCCGCCCGCCGAGACCCCCAGGAGGTCCACCCCATGTCCACCCTCACCGCGCGTTCCGGCGCCGCAGCGAGCATCGACGCGATGCCGACCACGATCACCGAGCTGCGTCCCCTCCTCGAGCGCAGGCTCGCAACGCTCGTCGACGTCGCGGCAGACCTGCACGCGCATCCCGAGATCCGCTTCACGGAGACGCACGCCGCCGCGCGCCTGACGGCCGAACTCGAGCTGGCGGGCTTCGCCGTCGAGCGCGGTTTCGCCGGCCTCGAGACGGCGTTCGTGGCGCGCTGGTCGACGACGGATGCCGACGCCCCGACCATCGCGATCTTCTGCGAGTACGACGCCCTCGAGGAGATCGGTCACGCGTGCGGGCACAACGTCATCGCCGCCTGCGGTCTCGGCGCCGGTCTTCTCGTCAAGGACGCGTTGGAGGCGTCGCCGGTGCCCGCGAACCTCGTCGTCATCGGCAGCCCGGGCGAAGAGGGCGCTGCAGGCAAGGTGCCCATGATCGAGGGCGGTGTGCTCGACGGCGTCGACCTGGCGATGATGGTGCACCCGTCGGGGACCGACGCCGTGCGCGGCTCGTCGCTGTCGCGCGTCGCCCTCGACGTCGACTTCCACGGAAAGGCGGCGCATGCGGCGGCGGCGCCCGAACTCGGTCGAAACGCCCTCGACGGCGCGACGCTGGCGTTGACGGCCATCGGGATGCTCCGGCAGCAGATGACCGATGACGTCCGCATCCACGCGATCATCACGAACGGAGGGCAAGCGCCGAACATCATCCCCGAGCGCGCGAGTCTGCGGATCTTCGTGCGGGCGGCAGAGCGCGACCATCTGCTCTCGAACGTCGTGCCGCGCGTGCGGGACTGCTTCGAGGGCGCGGCGATCGCGACCGGCACGACGGTGGAGATCGCGGAGAACACGCCACCCTATTTCTCGTTGCGGTCCAACCCGACGCTCGTCGACGTCGCCGAGGCCGCCTACGGCGTGCTCGGACGCGATCTCGAGCCCGATCCCACTGTCGCGGGCTCCACGGACATGGGCAACGTCAGCCATGTCGTGCCGTCGATCCACCCGATGATCTGCCTCGCCCGCGACGTGGCTCCGCACACCCGAGAGTTCGCCGCGGCCGCCGGTTCGTCCGAGCTCGCGCCGCCCACGATCGCCGACGGAGCGCTCATGCTCGCCGCAACGGCGCTCTCCGCGTTCCGTGAACCGACCGTGGTCGCCGACGCCAAGGCGACCTTCGCGCGGGACTGAGCTCGTCCGGCCCCGCGTCCCTGCGGCGCCGAACGCATCCGCCGGCGGCGGGGGAGACCCTGCCGCCGGTCGGACGTGGGTCCGTCGAAGCGGGGCTCCTGGGATACTCGACCCGATGTCCCGCCTTTCTCGATCCCTCGCGCTGCTCAGCGCCGGTCTGATGCTCTCCGCATGCGCCCCCGGTGTCGCGTCGACCGCGTCGACGGCGCTTCCCGCGGCGGACGAGCCGTGCGCGCCCGGGGCGGTGCAGGTCGGTGCCGACGCCGACGCCCTGCAGCGCGCGCTGGATGAGGCGGAGCCCGGGATGGTGCTGCAGCTGGCCGATGCGACCTACACGGGCCGGTTCCGCACCACCGTCTCAGGGACCGCCGATCAGCCCATCGTCCTGTGCGGCGTCGCCGGCAGCGTGATCGACGCGGGCGGTCTCGATGACGGGTACGCGCTGCACCTCGACGGAACGTCGTACTGGGACGTCCGCGACCTGGAGGTGCGCGGTGGGCAGAAGGGTGTCGTCCTCGACGGCGTCTCGCACACGAAGCTGTCCGGCATGCGTATCTCCCACGTCGGCCAGGAGGGGCTCCACCTGCGTGCGGCGAGCAGCGACAATCTCGTGCGCGCGGTCACGGTCGAACAGACGGGGTTGACCGACCCCGAATTCGGGGAGGGGATCTACGTCGGATCGGCCGAGTCGAACTGGTGCCGCTACAGCGCGTGTCAGCCCGACCGCAGTGATCGGAACGTCTTCGAGCAGCTCGTCGTCGCGGACACCACCGCGGAGGCCGTCGACGTGAAGGAGGGCACCAGCGACGGCATCATCCGGACCTCCACGCTGGCCACGGCGTCCGGGGCGAGCGTCGACAGCGCGGTCGACCTGAAGGGCTCCGGTTGGCGGCTCGAGGACACGACCGTGACCGGCCCCGTGGACGCCGTCTCGGTGCATGTCATCGTCGCGCCGTGGGGAGAGCGCAACACCGTCAGCGGCTCGGATCTGCGCGCGGCGGCGACGGGCGTCGGAGTGCGTCTGGCGGGCGCGGCGCAGGCGGCGGGCAACGTCGTCGGGTGTGACAACACCGTGTCGGCGGGTATCGAGCTCGTTACCGGTCGCTGTACCTGACGACACGACGGCAGCGGACGCGCTATCGTTCATTGTCTCCCCTGGCGCAGCCGACGGCATTGGCCGTCAGGAGGGGACACGGTGCACGACGGCTCATTCGGTGAGCAGCTCATGTGGGTGCTGCCCTTCGGCTACCTCGGGATCGTCTCGTGGGGCTTCTGGCTGGTGCGCAAGATCCTCGCCGCCACCGCCCGTCCCGTGCGGAACGCCTTCCGCACGACCACGACCGTCGTCGTCCCGTCGTTCCACGAGGACCCCGACGTGCTCGTGCGATGCCTTCGCACCTGGGTGCGACAGGGGCCGTCGCGCATCATCATCGTGCTCGACCTCGCCGACGTCGAGGCCCAACGGCGCATCGAGGCCCTCGGCATCCCGGGCGTCGACGTCGTCATGTTCCCGCACCGGGGCAAACGGTCGGCCCTCGGCGTCGGCATCCGGATGGTCGACACCGAGCTCATCGTGTTCGTCGACTCCGACACGGCGTGGGACGAGGGCATGCTCGCCGCCGTGCAGATGCCGTTCATCGATCCGGCGGTCGGCGCCGTCAGCACCCGTCAGAACGTCTACCTGCCGCGATCGAGCGTGTGGCGCCGCGTCGCGGACTGGATCATCGACCTGCGCTACACCGACTACGCCCCCGCGATGGGACGGTTCGGGGGGATCATCTGCGCCTCGGGTCGTACCGCCGCGTACCGCCGCACCGTGATCCAGCCGCGCGTCGAAGACCTCGAGCACGAGATCTTCTTCGGGCGCGAGTGCGTGGCCGGAGACGACGGCCGGATGACGTGGCTCGTGCTGTCGCAGGGATTCCGCGTCGCGCATCAGGACAGTGCGCGGGCTCTGTCGATGTTCCCCGGCACGTTCCGGGCGTTCGTGAAGCAGCGGGTGCGATGGAGTCGGAACTCCTACCGCTGCTATCTCACGGCGATCCGGCACGGTTGGGTGTTCAAGGTGCCGTTGATCTCGCAGATCACGATGATGCAGATCCTGCTCACCCCGTTCACGATGTTCGTCGCCCTCGGTTACATCGCGCTCTCCGTGCGTTCTTCCCACCCCTGGCTCGCCCTCGGACTGGCCGTGCTGTGGTTGTTCGTCGGTCGCGGCATCCGCGGCATGTCGCATCTGTGGCGGCGGCCCGAGGACATCGTGCTTCTCCCGCTCGTCACCCTCGTGATCATCCTCGTGGCGCTGCCCATCAAGGTCTACGCGCTGTTCACGATGAACAAGCAGGGGTGGCTGACGCGTTCGGCGGATGCCACGGGCGGCGAGGGCCAGACCGAGGCGAGCCTCGGGGGCGAGGGGCAGTCGGCGGCGAGCGTCGGCCTGTCGAGTGCGGATGCGCACGCTGAGGCGGCGACCGGCGAGGTGAGCCGTGGATGACGATGGCGCGCTGACGGCGGAGGAGCGCGGGGACGCCCGGCCCGGCATCCGCGGCCCGGTTCGAGTGGCCATGGTGGTCGTCGTCGTGGTGCTGGTCGTGGGGGTCGTCCTGACGGGCAACTTCGTGCACACCGGCACGTTCCTGCCGTGGGTGGACGCGGCCGCACAGTCCGACACGCCCCTCGTCGCGCCGTCTCCGTCGGGCTCGGCGGGTTCCGTCGATTCGGAGAAGACGAAGACGCCTGCCGAGAGGGTCGCGGCGGAGGACGCCCGGCTCTCCGCGGTGGCCGCGCTGCCCGCGGGCGATCCCGCTCTGCTGGACACCTGGAACACCGTGGTGCTGGCTCCTCGCAACGGTCAGCAGACGGGTTACCTGTTCGGCGACCTCGTGGCCCTCGGGGCCGTGCGCGTCGACGACGACACGACCGCGACCCTCGTTCGCAACGTCGTCATCCGCGCGGGCGCCGAACTCGACCTGTATCCGAGCGCAGCTCAGGGCACGGACACCCTGCGCCTGCTCAGCACGGCGGACACCACCACGAGCATCGTGGGCTGGGGCGGCATCCTCGCGATCGGCGGAACAGTCGACCACCCCGTCACCGTGACCAGCTGGGACGACACGCTGGCCGCACCCGACGCCGATCAGAGCGACGGTCGCGCGTACATCCGCGTGCGCGACGGCATCCTGGGCCTGGTGTCGACACGTCTCTCTGATCTCGGCTTCTGGAGCGGTCGCACGGGCGGAATCTCGATCACGGGGAGCGGCAGCGGGTCGATCGCCGCGTTGCAGGACGTGACGACGACGGGACTGCACTATGGGTTCTTCGGGTCCGACACCACCGGCATCAAGATCTCCGATTCCCGCTTCGACGATTCGACGCTGACCGGCGTGGAGGTCACGAACGGCGCGAGCGACACGACCATCGAGAAGACGAGCATCACCGGGTCCGGGGGCGACGGGATCGCCGTCTCGCGGCAGTCGAGCGCCGTCACTCTCGACGACGTCACCGTCGAGGGATCGGCCGGGTGGGGTGTCCGGGTCGACGGAGCCGCGCTCGCCGACGGACCGACGACCGGCGGTTACGGTCTCACCCCCTCCCAGGGGCTCACGCTCACCGAGTCCCGCATCTCGGGCAATCGCGAGGGCGGTGTGCGGGTCATCTCGACCGACGACACCGAGATCCGGCGCACCACCGTCGACGAGACGCGCACGGCCGTCCTCATCGAGGGGCCCTCCACGGGGCTGACCGTCACGAACGCCGATCTGTCGTCCGCAGATCTGCGCGGTCTCGACATCTCGGGCGAGATCACGGATGCCACGGTGTCCGACTCGCGCGTGGTGGGCCGCCGTATCGCGCTGGAGTTGACGCGCGCGGCCGTCATCGTGCGCGGCAACGACATGACCGTGGCATCCGGATACGCGGTCGAACTGGCTGAGGGAGCCCGCGCCGACATCACCGGCAACGTGCTGCGCGGCGTCGGACAGGACGCGGTCGCCCTCTGGTCGGGGGCGCGCACCATGCAGGCCGACAACGATCAGTCCGCCTGGACGTTCCAGTGGGCATGGGTCGGGTGGATGAACGAGCATCCGATGATGTGGATGTGGGCCCTCGTGCTGCTGATCCCCGCGATCGGCGTGCCCGTGCTGTGGCGTCGCCGTCGCGAGCATCAGCGCTTGCGCGACCTGCTGCGTGAGGCACTGCTGCGCCACGGTGAGGAGCAGATGGCCGCCTACCCGGGAGGCGTCGTCGAAGCGGCGCGCCCGGTCGACGAGGAGCCGGCGGAAGTGGGCGCTCCTGTGCTCGTCGGAGCGACGTCTCCGACGCCCGCCGGTGTCGCGGGCTCACGCATTCCGCGGGGTCCGGGATCGTGGACGCCGGGGGAGCGGTTCGCGACGGCGGAGCCGGTTGCGACCCCGCGTGGTGGGGTCCGTCCGGGGCGCGTTCGGCCCCGATCCTTCGCCGATCTGCGGACGGGGCCCCTGGAGGGGCGCACGTTCGCCTCACTCCAGGACTTCGCCGTCGCGGCGGTGCGGGAGGGCGGTTACTCCGTCACCACCATCGCGCGCCTGTTCCGGATACAGCAGTGGCGTCTGCAACAGTGGGTCGACGAGGCCGATCGCGCCTCGCGTGAGACGGGAGTGAGCGCGTGAACGACGCACCGGAGGCGGATCGCCTCGACGAAGTCCTGCGCACCTTGGCCTCTCGCGTGCGCCGCATGCGCGAGGAACGCGATCTGTCGATCACGGCCCTGTCCTTCGAGGCGGGGCTGTCGGAGTCGCGGGTGCGCGCACTCGAAGCCGGTCGGACGACGGCCTCGCTGGCGACACTCGTCGCCCTGGCCGAGACCTTCGAGGTCGACGTCGCCGAGCTCTTCGCCGACCCGGTACGCGCTGCGGCACCGGCCGAGCCCGCGAGCGCCTACGTCGTTCCCAGCGAGGTCATCTGGGGCGGCGAACTCCCTCCGGCGCCGTGGATGCCCGAGGCGAAAGCCGCGCCGGCGCCCAGCCCCTACGTCGTGCCCAGCGAGGTCGTCTGGGGAGGCGACCTTCCGCCCGCGGCCTGGACGACGGCCGTGGCGGCACCGGCGATGCCGGAGGCGACCTCGGGCGCACGCCCCGCGCCACCGGCGGCGACCCCGACCGAGAAGACGTGGGGAGGCTCGCTTCCGCCCGCCCCGTGGACTGCTCCGGTACCGGCACCGCCCGTGGCCTCCGTCAGCGTGCCCGTGTCGAGCCACGTGCCCGCCGGAGTGATCGACGCGGGTCGCGGGGACACCGCCTCGCACGCCACGTCCACCGCGGAGTCGGTGCACCGCCGTGCGGCCGCCCACGGGGTCGAACAGATGTCGCCGTACGTCTTGGTGGCGCAGGGTCAGACCCCGCCCCGACAGCCGCGAACGTTCGCCGACCTCCGCGAGGGAGTGCTCGCGGGTCGGGAGTTCCGTTCGCTCCGCGAGTTCGCGATCGCCGCAGTGGCCGAGGCGAACCATTCCCCCGTCGCCGTGGCGCGGGTCTTCCGCCTCCCGGTGTGGCGTCTCGAGGAGTGGGTGCGCGAGGCGGGATACGTCGCGACCCGCTGAGGCGCCCCCCGAATGCCGCCGGGGGACGCACGAGGTGCGCGCCCCCGCGACGTGTCGGCGCCGGGGCGATCAGAGGGCGCGGAGCTTCTCCAGCAGGGGAGCTGCGACCTCGTCGACGAACCGCTGCTGCTGAGCGTCGCCGACCTGCACGATGGCGATGTCGGTGAAGCCGGCGTCGATGAACGGGCGCACGCTCTCGGCGAGCTCATCGAGATCGGGACCGCATGCGATGGAATCGGCGACGTCCTCCGGGCGCACGAACTGCGACGCCCCCGCGAATCCGGCCGGGGTCGGCAGGTCGGAGTTGACGGCCCATCCGCCGGCGAACCACCGGAACTGATCGTGCGCGCGCTCGATCGCGGCGCCCTTGTCCGGGTCCCAGCTGATGGGGATCTGGCCGATCTTGCGGGACTCGCCCTCGTGGTGCTCGTCCCATCCGGCGATGAGGTCCGCTTCGGGTTCGGTGGTGATGAGGTGGTCGCCCAGTGGGGCGAACCGCTTGATGGAGTGCTCGCCCGACACAGCGACGCCGATCGGGACCCCGCCCTCGGGAGCGTCCCAGACGCGAGCGGAATCGACGCGGAAGTACTCGCCGTCGTAGGTCACGAGGTCGCCCGTGTGCAGGGCGCGGATGATCTCGATCGCCTCGACGAGCATGTCCTGACGCGCGTGCACCGCGGGCCACCCCTCTCCGACCACGTGCTCGTTCAGGTTCTCACCCGAACCGAGGCCGAGCGTGAAGCGCCCGTCGGAGAGCAACTGCAGGGTCGCGGCCTTCTGAGCAACAACGGCCGGGTGATACCGGATCGTCGGGCAGGTGACATAGGTCATGAGTTCGACATCGGTGGTCGCCTGCGCGACCGCGCCGAGAACCGTCCACGCGTAGGGGGCGTGCCCCTGGCTGGTGAGCCACGGCGAGTAGTGATCGCTGGAGACGAGGAAGTCGTAGCCGGCGCGTTCGGCGCCGACGGCATAGTCAACGAGGGCCTTGGGGCCGCTCTGCTCGGTCATGAGGGTGTAGCCGAATCGCGTCATGCGGCCACGGTAGGTGCGATCTCGAGGGGGATCGCCGGGGTTGCGCCGACACCTCGGATGCGGCAGGGAACGACGACGGGCCCGCGGCGGTTGCCGCGGGCCCGTCGTCGAAGCGTCAGTCCTCGGGGGCGTGGATGACCTTCTCGCCGTCGAAGGTCTCGCGTTCCTTCTTCTTGTCATCGTTGCGGGTCTTGCGCAGGCTCGCGATCGTGGCGACGGCGACGGTCGCGGCGATGAACAACAGCGAGAACCAGATGGGGATCTCGGGCACCCACAGCAGCGGCTCGCCGCCGTTGATGAAGGGCAGCTCGTTGACGTGCAGGGCGTGGAACACGAGCTTGACGCCGATGAAGGCCAGGATGACGGCGAGGCCCTGGGCGAGGTAGACCAGGCGCTCGAGCAGGCCGCCGATGAGGAAGTAGAGCTGACGCAGGCCCATCAGAGCGAAGGCGTTGGCGGTGAAGACGATGTACGCCTCGTTCGTCAGGCCGTAGATCGCGGGGATCGAGTCGACGGCGAAGACGAGGTCGATGAAGCCGATCGCGATGATGACCAGCAGCATCGGGGTGACGAAGCGCTTGCCGTCCTTCTTCACGGTCAGCTTGTCTTCGCTGTACTCCTCGGTGACGGGGAGGACGCGGCGGACGAACCTCATGAACTTGCCGTTGGCCGGGTCGCTCTCGCCGTGTGCGAAGGCCTGGCGGTAGGCCAGGAACAGCAGCAGGGCACCGAAGATGTAGAAGATCCACGAGAAGTTCTCGATGAGGGCGGCGCCGACGGCGATGAACGCACCGCGCATGATCAGCGCGATCACGATGCCGACCATCAGCACCTTCTGCTGATACTTCTTCGGCACAGCGAAGCCGGTCATGATGATGAGGAAGACGAAGAGGTTGTCGATCGACAGTGCCTTCTCGGTCAGGTACCCGGCGAAGTACTCACCACCGTAGGTCCAACCCGACACGACGCCGATGCCGACGCCGAACAGGAGCGCGAGCCCGATGTAGAAGGCGGACCAGCGCGCGGATTCGCCGATCGTCGGCTCATGCGGCTTGCGCACGTGCGCGAAGAACTCGAACACGAAGAACGCGATGGTGACCGCGATCGTGATGATCCAGATGAGGGGGGTGACGCCCATGGCGACCTCCAAGGGAGATAGGTGTACGACAAGACACCAAGGTCTCTTCCGCCCCGGCGAGAGGGCCGACGTCCCGGGCTCACGATGGCGTGGTCCGTATTGACGAGATCGTCGCGGTGGGAGTACTCCCCTTGTTGAGAGCGATTGTACGGGATGCCGCTGTGCGCTGCGGGGCTGGACGCTGAGAGTCCCGTTGTGGTAGCTCGCTCAGCGCCGGGGTGGGCCGACGACGACGTCGACCAGCGCCAGCATGTCGGCGGAGTCGAAGTGCTCACGGCTCAGCGCGCGCAGGATCACCGCTCCGAGGAGAGCATCGGCGGCCGCTTCGAGACGCGGACCGCCGGCGTCGCCCATCGCTCGTGACAAGCGGTCCATCAGTGGCGCGGCCAGGATCTCGGATCGCAGGCGCCGACCGGTTTCGGCGCTGCCGGCGGAGGCGGCGACGAGGGAGCGCAGCAGTCCTTCTCCGTCGGCGCTCGCGCGCAGGGTGAAGATCTCGGTCAGCCACGTGGCCAGGTCGGCGCGCGGGTCGCCGGTGTCGGGGACCTCGCGCTGGGGTCCGAGCAGTCGTCCCTCGAGAATCGCTTCGGCGAGCACATCGCCCTTGCTCGGCCACCAGCGGTAGATCGTCTGCTTCCCCACGCCGGCGCGGCGCGCGATGCCCTCGATCGTCAGGTGGTCGTAGCCGTGCTCGGCGAACAGGGCGACGGCCGCGTCGAGGATGGCCAGGCGCGCGGCTTCGCTGCGGATCGGGCCACTGCGCGGAAGTGCCATGACACACATTCTGGACGATGTCGAACGGGATCGAGACGAGACGGTGCGTGTTATCTTAGCCCCACTGGTCGGAGCCGACGGTGCTCCTGCGTGCGCACCGCACGAGAGGAACACCGCATGGCCGAATTTCTTCACCGTCTCGGGACTTTCGCCGCTCGGCGCGCGTGGACGGTCATCGTGGCCTGGGTGGTCATCCTCGGCGTCGTCGTCGGCGGCTTCCTGATCGGATTCAAGGGCCTGAGCTCGAGCTTCGACATCCCCGGCACGGCATCCGGCGACGTCATCGCCGAGCTCGAGGGCGAGTTGCCCGACTTCGCCGGGGCAGCGGGAGCGGTCGTGTTCCGCACCGACGACGGTTCGGCCCTCGACGACGCGCAGAAGAGCGCCATCAGCGCGCTGGTCGCCTCCGCCGGCGACCTCCCCGACGTGGCGCGCGTGACGGACCCGTTCTCGGCGCAGCAGCAGCTCGACGACCAGCGGCAGCAGGTCACCGACGGTGCTCAGCAGCTCGAGGCGGCACGCGCGCAGCTCACCTCGGGCCAACAGCAGCTCGACGCCGGCACCGCTCAGCTCGACGCGGGCCAGCAGCAGCTCGACGCGGCGCGCGCGCAGCTCGAAGCGGCGCCCCTGCCGGAGGCTCAGAAGACCGCGCAGCTGTCGGCACTCTCTGCGCAGCAGAGCCAGCTCGACCAGCAGCGCGCCGCGCTCGGCGACCAGCAGACGCAGCTGACGGACGGTCAGGCGCAGCTCGAGGCGCAGCAGACCCAGCTCGACCAGGGCTCGGAGCTGCTCGGATTCGCGGATGCCGTGCGACTGGTGTCCGAGGACGGCTCGACGGCCATCGTCAACGTGTCCTTCAGCGAGCCCCGGCTCGAGCTCTCGGAGGAATCGAAGCAGGCGGTTGTCGCCCACTTCGCCTCGGACCCGGTCGACGGCGTCGACGTCGCGTTCAACACCGAGATCTCGCAGGGGGTGCCCGAGATCCTCGGCGTCGGCGAGGCGATCGGTGTCGCGATCGCCGCGATCGTGCTGATCGTCGTGCTGGGCTCGCTGCTGGCGGCGTCCTTCCCGATCATCACGGCGCTCGTGGGTGTCGCCATCGGTGCCATGGCGACCCTGTCGTTCTCGGGTGTCGTGCAGATGGCATCCGTCACCCCCATCCTCGGAGTCATGCTCGGCCTCGCCGTCGGCATCGACTACGCGCTGTTCATCCTCTACCGTCACCGCCGGCAGGTCCTGCAGGGGGCGGACGTGGTCGAGTCGATCGGCCTCGCCAACGGCACCGCGGGAAACGCCGTGGTCTTCGCCGGCACGACGGTCATCGTGGCGCTGCTGGCCCTGAACATCACCGGCATCCCGTTCCTGGGGCTGATGGGCACCGCGGGCGCGGTCAGCGTCCTGGTCGCCGTCCTCATCGCGGTCTCGCTCACTCCCGCGCTGCTGGGTCTCGCGGGGCTGCGGATCCTCAGCCGTCGCGCCCGCGCCCGCGTCGCCGCGCTCGACGCGGCCGAACACCCGCGCCGCGCCGCCCGCACGGGAGTCGCTCCGACGGATGCCGAGGAGCATCCGCGCCGCGCCGCCCGCACCGGTTCGATCCCCCTCGTCGGCACGCCCGTCGCACCCATGTCGACCGTGCGGGCGGTCGTCACGATGCTCGTGGCGACCCTCGCCCTGCTCGTTGTCGCCATCCCCGCGCTGTCGATGCGTCTGGGACTTCCCGACGGCGGCTCGGAGGCGGAGGACTCGACCGCGTACCAGGCCTTCACCTGGACCGAAGACGCGTTCGGCGCCGGAGCGAACGCTCCTCTGCTGGTGACCGCGGCGCTGCCGGCTGACACGGCCGAGGCCGACGTGCAAGGCATCCAGCTCGACGTCGCCCGCGAGCTCTTCGCTCAAGACGACGTGGTGGCCGTGGCGCCCGTCGCCGTGTCGGAGGACCGCCGTCTCGCCGCCTTCCAGGTGATCCCCGCCGAGGGGCCCAATGCGGAGTCGACCGATCGACTCGTGCGCGATCTGCGCGCCATCCCGCCGGTCGATGGAGACATCGTGCTCGGGGTGGCCGGGGCCGCGGCCATCAACATCGACATCTCCGAGGGGCTCGCCGACGTCCTGCCCATCTACCTCGTCGTCGTCGTCGGGCTGTCGTTCCTCATCATGGTGGCGGTCTTCCGTTCGCTCCTGGTGCCCTTGATCGCCACCCTCGGGTTCGTGCTGTCGTTGTTCGCCACCTACGGGGCGGTGACCGCCGTCTTCCAGTGGGGCTGGCTCGGCGAGGTGCTCGGAGTCCACAACCCCGGGCCGATCCTGAGTTTCCTCCCGGTGATCCTGGTCGGCATCCTGTTCGGGCTCGCGATGGATTACCAGCTGTTCCTCGCCACCGGTATGCGCGAGGCCTGGGCGCACGGCGCCGCTCCGCGACTCGCGGTCGCGCAGGGCTTCCGGGCGGGACGCACCGTGGTCGCCGCGGCGGCGATCATCATGATCGCGGTGTTCTCCGGCTTCATCGCCTCCGATTCCGTCATCATCAAATCGATGGGGCTCGGGCTCGCCCTGGGCGTGCTGTTCGACGCCTTCATCGTGCGCATGCTGCTGATGCCGGCCCTCATGCACGTGCTCGGCGGAGCCGCGTGGTGGCTGCCGAAATGGCTCGACCGCATCGTGCCGAACGTCGACGTGGAGGGCTCGGCGCTCGAGCGCCGGCACCCGTCGCACCGCGGCGTCTGAGCATCCGCGGCCGGGGGTGCGCAAGCCCCGGCCGATCCCCTCGCGCGGAGGGGAGGATGCGGTCACGACCCGTATCGAGGAGGACGACGATGACCGATCGCGAAGAGACCCAGGACGCTCCCGTCATGGACGGCGCCACCGACGCCGGAGTCGAGGAGAAGAAGGACGGCGCGCGTGAGCAGCGGGCGGCGGACGCTGCGGTGCAGGACGACGACCCGGCCCAGCAGGACCTGAAGGACGACCTGCGCAGCATCAAGGGCTACGGCGAGGACCGCTGAGCCGGACGACGACCCCCGTCCGGAGCCAGGTGGGGGACAGGCTCGACGGGCGGGAGTCGTCGCGGACGCCGAGACGAGGCGTCATCCGCGCCGGCGATGCCGGGGCCGGGTACAGAAACAGTACGCCCGGCCGCCGGCTGTCCTGCCGGAATTCAGCCAATCCGAAGGCGGCGCCGAAGGGTTTCGCGCACACGCCAGGTGGACTGACGCACGCGGTGCCGACGTCGGGCGCGCCGAAGCGTGAGCCCCCACCGCGCGAGCACGGCGTTCTCGTCGTATGCGCGGGCGCGGTCGCGCGCACGACGCCGCATGCGTTGCAGAGATGCGGCGTCGAGGGAGGAGGCGGCGACGAGGGCGTCGGCGAGCGCATCCACGTCACCGGGGGGAACCAGCCACCCCGTGCTGCCGTGAGCGATCAGTTCACGAGGCCCATACGCCACGTCGTAGGCGATCGGGAGGCAGCCCGCCGCCATCGCTTCGGCGACCACGAGCGAGAAGGCCTCCGATCGGCTGGTCAGCAGGAGGAACCCGGCCGACGCAAGGGTGTCCCGGGCCCCGGGCTGGAATCCTCGTAAGCGGACTCCCTCTCCGGCGAGCCGTTCGAGAGGAAGGCGTGCGGGGCCGTCGCCGTAGATGTCGAGGGTCAGGTCGCCCAGGCGGGAGCGGGCACGGGCGACGGCCTCGATCGCATCCTCGACCCGCTTGATGGGTTCGAGGCGAGCGATCACCGTCGCACCCGATCGCGGCCGATCGAGGTCGGCTTCGGGGATCGTCACCGGATGCGGAACAGCGGCCAACAGGGGGAGCACCCCCACCTCTCGTCGGACGTCGCCCGCCTGGCGTGCGGTGCAGAACACGACGGCGTCGAACGCGCTCAGGCGCGAGAAGACCTCCGCACGCGAGGGGCGGATCGAGGTGCCGTCGTCGGCGAGGTGCGAGCCGTGCACCACGTGCAGCACCGTGACGCCGGGCCGGCGGTATCCCGCCGCGAACCGCGCCATCGCCTTGCTGTCGACGAGCAGGAAGGAGGGTCCGCCGGCGGTGAGCCGGTCGAGCCACGCCGCGTAGAGCTCACGCACCCCCCGCCACGCCGACCGAGGTGCACCGGTCGCGTCGCACGTCACGATCACGCGACGTACGCGTCCGGAGGCGTGCGGTACGTCTCGCCGGTCGCTCGCGGCAAGGGTCCCGTCCGGGCGCAGATGGTCGATCTGGGCAACGGCACCGGTGGCATCGGTGCGGATCCGTCGCACGAGCGTCTCGCCGGAGTGCTCGGCATCCGCGTCGACTCCGAGGGGGGAGAAACCCGCTCCCGTGCCGACGGCCCGACCCCGCAGCTCGTTCTCGCGCAGCCAATCCCAGAGATTGGTCAGTCGCACCCCGTCGGCGAGGGCTCCGCGACGAGCGAGCTCGGCGGCCACCGCCACCCGGTCGTCGCGATCGTCGCAGGTGAGGACGTTCACCGCCGTCTTCCCGAGCCCGGCGAACAGCCGCGAGCGTTGGAACAGCGCCGCGGTGAGACCGCCGTAATCGCGTGGAACGCCCCAGGTCAGGACGAATTGCCGGCCGGCGGGGAGAAGGGAACCGCGGGCCATCACGCGTCGTCGGTGGGGATCTCCCCGGCGGCGATCGCGTCGGCGTAGGTGCGGATGTCGGGGCCGGGCTCGTAGTCGATGAAGCGATCCTTGATCCGGGCGTTGATCTGGGCGAAGGCCTCGTCCGACGAGATCCCCTCGCCCTCGCGTGCCACGGCGACGACGGCCTCGCGCAGCACCTTGTCGGCGTCGTCGAGGATCTTCTGGCGGGCCGGCTCGTTCCAGCGGATGTCCGAGGTTTCCATGGCGACACCCTACGGCGGCTGCAGCGGGGCGGACGCCGGGGTTGCGTCGCACGGAGGCCTGTGCGGAGCAACCCGCCTCCGCGCTCACGATGAGGCCGCGAGGATGGGCGGATGTCGACGGATGCCGTGCCCCCACGCGACTCGAAGACGCCCGGTGCCCGGGCGCGGAACCTGGGGTGGTGGGTGCGCGATTACGGCTACGCGCTCGCCGCTCAGCGACGGGCGGCCTTCGGCCGGTCGCTCCCCGATGGGTTGACGGGCGGAACCGGCACGCCGATCGTCCTGCTGCCGGGCATCTATGAGACCTGGCGCTTCCTCGAACCCCTCGCCCGCGTGCTGCACGACAGGGGCCACCCCGTCCACGCGGTGACCGAGCTCGGCGACAACCGTCGACCGATCACGGAGCAGGCGCGCCGTCTGGGCTCTCTCCTCGAGAGGAGGGGCCTCGACGACGTCGTGCTGGTGGCGCACAGCAAAGGTGGCCTCATCGGCAAGCACCTGATGGCGTTCAGCCCGCTCGGCGACCGCGTCAGGGCGATGGTGGCCGTAGCGACGCCGTTCGGCGGCTCGCGCTACAGCAGGGTCATGCCGACGCCCTCCTTGCGCGCCTTCGCGTCAGGAGACGCCACGATGCGGGCGCTGTCCGCGGCCGTCGAGGTCAATGCGCGCATCGTCTCGATCTACGGCGTCTTCGACCCGCACATCCCGGAGGGCAGCGAGCTGGCGGGCGCACGCAACGTGCCCTTGTCCACGGGCGGCCATTTCCGCGTGCTCGCCGATCCTCGCGTGGTGGAAGAGGTCGTCCGCGTGGCGGAATGATCTCTCCGCCCGCGTGGTGGCCGTCACGCGGCGTCGGGACGGGCGACGGGCGGTCCGGAGACGGTGTCGGATGCCGCGGACGAAGCCCGGGCGATCATGCAGCAGGTGTCGCCGGCGTCGGCGCACGAATCAGCGACGGCGCAGCGCATGCGAAGGAGGAACGCCGTCACGGCATCGGTCTCGCTCTCGGTCATGCCGCGTGTGGCCTGCATCATTCGCGCGTGCATCGCGGTGAGGGTCTCGCGCATCTCGTCATCCGCGTGGGTGGTCGTGGAGACGAGCACCTTGCGGCGGTCCACGGGGTGCGGCGTGCGGGTCAGGTGACCTGAGCGCTCGAGGCGGTCGAGGAGGGCGGTGACCGATGCCGTGGACACGCCCAGGTGACGGGCGAGATCGATCGGGGTCACGTCGCGGTGGGCACTGGCCGCGCGCGTGAGAAAGCGCAGGACGAGCAGTTCGCTCTCGCCCATCGCCATCGAGTCCTGCGTGCGTCGGCGCATCGTCATCTCGGCCGCGCGGTACGACCGCATGGCCTCCATGATGCGCGCTCCGCGCTCGTCTTCACGGTTCTCGCTGTACCAGTACGAGGGCGGTGACGGATCTTCGATCGTCATCTGATTCCTAATATCTCGCTTGCCTATTCGCTAGTCTAACTAGTAAGTTCTCAAACGAGCAACGAGCAGAGGGGTACATCATGGCGAAGCTCTACTACGGCACGACGACCGAGCCGATCAGCATCGACGACCGCATGTTGGCGCACGTCAAAGTCGTGGTTGCCACGAAACTGCGACGTGGCGAGAGCTTCACGCTCTCGTGGATCCACGGCGCGGACGAGCCCGCCGGCCGATCGACGATCTGGCTGCAGCCGTCCATTCCGCTGCGATTCGTCTTCGACTCCGAGCAGCCGGAGGCCCTCGACCAGAACCTCCTCAAGCGCATGGCGAACGACGCCAACTCCTCGCGAGGGCTGAGCCTCGACATCCCCGTCGACGAGCCGGCCCAGGCCGGCTCCGCCACCCGTCCTGCTTCGCAGGGTGCCAAGTCGGCTCGGTCGCTCGCTCGAGCGGCCTGAGCGGGTTCGAGGGGGCGGTCGGACGGGACCTCGAGTGGTCCTGTCTTCGTCGCACCCCGATCTGTCGCCGAACGACGTCTCCCACCGAGGAAAGAGAGCAATGAACCCTCCTGCCACGTGGGACCTCCCCACGGAACCGATCTCGATCGTCACCGCGGAAGAACTCGAGGCGCTCAGTCCCCGGTGACGTCTCCGTCGATCGGCGGAGTCGCGTGCTCGCTGCGGATGCGGATCGTCCCGAGGGCGAAGAGCATCGTGCCGATCGCGAGCAGGCCCAGCTTGGGCTCCGTGGGTGAGTCGGCCGGGAAGAAGAGCGTGGGAGCGGCCAATACCGCCGCCGACGCGACGCAGAGGAAAACGGCCACCGGGCGATGCGCCGAACGTTTCGTCATGGTGCTCCCTCCGGTTCGCCGCTAGCCTAGCGAGCCGCCGGGGCGGAGGCACGGTCTCGCCGTTCGGGTGCCGTGACCGCGAAACCGTGCCTCCCTGAGCAGCCGGTCGGCGGGTCGGGAACCTGGGGGAGAACCGTTCGCGCCGCTGCTCGAGGTCGAGCATCGCACGTCGCGCAGGCGGTCTGAGAGGCTGGCTGAGCGTTATCACCCGTCGATGCATCAGAGATCATCAGACGCTGGCGGCGGTTCGCTCGCGGAGAAGAAGGTGCGGGCAGAGCGTCGGCATCTTGCGTTTGCGGCCCCCCGGCTCGCATGCGCCGCGTTCGCTCTGCCCGCTGAACCAAGCATCCGACGTCGCGTGGGCAGACTGAAGCCCAACGGCCCGGAAATCACCCTGACGGCCGAACACCTCACCACGCGGGGCGGGGCGACGGGGCGAAGCGATAGTGTGGCCGGGCGCCACCCGGGAGGACCCATGACTGAAACCGTCGAGCGGCCCGTCTCGGGAGTCCGTCGAGACGCCCCCCGTCGGCCCGCTCTGTTGGCGAACGTGGGCGCTGCCGCCGCATTCGGTAGCGCCGCCCTCATCTGGTTGTGTCGTGCCTGGGATCCGAGCGTGCAGTACGTCAGTCAGTTGGGCGCGACCGCGATGCCCACGGCGCCGGTGTTCAACCTCGCGCTGCTGCTGCTCGCCATAGCCGCGGTGTTGGTGGACCGCGCGCTCGTCGCGCGACCGGTGGGCTACGTCGTGGGATGGCCGGTGGCGACGACCCTGCTGATCTGCGGGCTCTGCTTCGGCGTCGCCTCCGTCGTCACATGCTCGCCGGGTTGTCCCGTCCCTTTCACTCCCGGCTCGCTCCCTCAGGATCTCCTGCACATCACGTTCGCTGTGTTGGGGTTCGTCCTTGCGATCGTCGCCATGGGGCAGGTCGCGGTGATCCGCCGTCGTCCCTGGATGCGGGCGACGAGCGTGATCACTCTCGTCGCAGTCGGTGCCACCTCCTTCACCGGGGCGATGATCGCCCTCTTCCGCGGAGACACCGCGCTGGGCGGGAACCTCGAGTTCACGGCCGCGACACTGGCGATCGCCTGGTTCGGCGTGTTCGGACTGCAGGTCGCCGCCGACCATCGCCAGGCCGTACGCCGGGGCACCTCGGTCTGAATCGGTCCGCCGAGCGATTACCGTGGCTCGCGTGCGACTTCACCGACTTCGACGGGTGCTGACCTGGCTGCTGTCGTTCGCCGCGCTTCTGGTCATCCTCGCGGTGCTGCGCGGTGCGGGTGTTCCGCTATCGCTGCCGGGAGTGCTGATCGTGATCGCGGCGCTGGTCCTCGCACGCGTCGTCATCGGACGTGCGCGCCGCCGGCGCCGCGACCGTGCGATCACTCCACGTCGGTCTCGATGAGACCCCAGGCGTGTGCGGCGCGGATCGCACTCGACCTGTCGGAGACCTCGAGCTTGCGGTAGAGACTCTGCAGTTGGGTCTTGACCGTGTTGGGGGAGACCACCAGCGCTCGAGCGATGTCCGCGATGGTCGAGGTCGGCGTCAACTGCGCCAGCACGACCTGCTCCCGGCGCGTCAGGTGCGGAACGCTCACCGACGACGCGAAGAACGAGGCGCGCTTCTCCACCTGCTCTCGTGCCGTCGGTGACAGCATCCGCAGCACGAGGGCACGATCCTCCGGAGCGACCGCGCTCCACGGACTCCACAGGCCATAGCGCATGCTCAGTGCCTCGGCGCGCTGGACGGCCGAGCGGTGCGCGGCCACGCCGTTCAGACGAACGTCGGCGACGATGCTGACGACCAGGCTCTCCAGAGCTGCCCGCGGTGACGGCTCATGGTGGAGACCCCACTTCACGCTCATCACGAAGGCCTCGTGGGCGCGCCCGGCGTACAACTGCGAGAGCGCGATCGCCGGAGCGGTCGTCGACGACAGAGCGAACGGCCCTTCGAACAGAGCCAGTGCTTTGCGCGCCTGACGCAGGGCGATCAGCACCCGGGCGCGCGCGGTGAGGATCTGCGTCGACTGGAAGTGCGAGGGCGGCGTGCTGCGCGCGCGTGCGGTCCACGAGCGGAGCAGCCCGAGCGCATCGGGCGCCGCCTCGGACAGCAGGTAGGACTGCACGTGTACGGCCGCGGCGTAGGGCCAGAGCTCGCGGGCGCCCGCACTGGCGCTGACGTCGTCGAGGATCGATCTCGCAGCGGGGGCATCCCCCTCTTCGAGGAGGAGCCACGCGGTCGCGATGCGCATGCCCTCTCCCCAGGGCGAGGCCGCCCAATCGTCCTCGGCGCTCTGACGCGCGATGTTGCGAGCCTCGGCGACATCGCCCTCCATCAGGGCGATGATCGCGCGGGCCCCCCGGGCGCGGAGTCTGCGGGCGGGGGGAGCGACCCTCTCGGACTGGGCCAGGGCGAGACCGGCGTCGCGCAGCTTGCCCATCGCGAACGAGGTCATGGCCACCTGGTACCACCCCTCGGCGGTCGCGTCCGAACCGGATTCCGAGGACCGGCGCAGCGCGTCGGAGAGCAGGGAGGCGGCTTCGGTCGCCAGCGCGAAACGGCCGGCCGCCCGCAGGATCCCGACGCGGAGGATGAGCGCTTCGACATCGGTCGATGAGGCGCTCTTGGCGTCGGGCAGCTGCGTCAGCACCCGGACGGCGGCGGTCGGGGTCTCGGCCGAGCAGGCGGTCTGCGGATCGAGGGCGAGCAACGCGTCCATGGTCCGCGGAGTCAGCGGTGCCGTCGTCCGCAGCACGCCGACCAGTCGGGAGAAGGCCGCCTTGTCGCGCGCCCAGATCTCGGGTCCGGAGGACCGCAGGATCGAGGCGAGCATCTCCCACCGTTCCGCGTCGGCTGCCATCTGCGCGGCTCGCACCTGCTCCCCGCCGCGGACGAGGTGGTCGAGCAGCTTCGACTGGGCGGAGCTGACGAGATCGGGCTTCCGGGTGCCGATGTCGCGGAGCCACTGCTCCCTGACCGGCTCCGCGAGGGTCAAGCGCGTGGCGCTCGGCCACATGAACCCCGCACTCTGCAGTTCGCTCAAGAGCTCGCGCACCGAGCCGACGGTCGGATCGATCCCCAGCGCGTCCGCGAGGGGCACGGTGACGTACGGGGCGACCGCGAGCAGTCGGACCTCGTCGGTGATGACTTGCGACAGGCGCTCCTCCATGTCGGCCGTCAAGGTCGCTCCGGCATGCTCCGCCGCGACGATGGCCTCCTCCCGAGTGCGCAACGGCAGGCCCTCGAGCCGGAGACGTGCGGCGACGAGCTGGCACAGCGCCGGCCAGCCGTGAGTGCGCTCGACGAGGGTCTCGACCCCGACCTCCGTGCTCTCGACGCCGTTGAGCGCGAGAACAGACGCCACCTCCTCCTGCGACATCAGCAGGTGCGGGGCGGCGACGACCTGCACGTCGAACTCGAGAGCGACCAGCGGGCTCTCGAGCCCTGTCGCCTGGCGGGTGGCGACGACGATGCGAAGGGCCGTGTCGGCACGCAGGAGCGCGAGGACGTCGTCGGTGGTGAGTCCCTCGGCCTCGTTGAAGTTGTCGATCAGCAGCACGTGCAGGCTCGGTCCGTCAGAGAAGGCGTCGAGGACGCGCGAGAGTTCCTTCGCACCGGTCACACCGCCATCGATGAACTGCACGCCGCGCTCCGTATCGTGCTCCATGGAGGCCGCGAACTGGCGCAGCAGCGAGGTCTTTCCGACGCCGGCGGGTCCTCGCAGGAGCACGACGTCGCTCGACATGGCCTCGCTCACGCGGTCGATCGCCTCGTGGCGCGTCGTCCAGAATCGGCTGGTCCGGCGGATCGCACGGATGCCATCGGGCGCTGTCTCCACATCGATCAGCATGAGTACCTCCAGGTTGTCGCGACGTCGGCGCTCTCGGGCGAGCGCGATCTCCACGCGGCGGTGTGCCGTGCGTGTCGAGATGATCCTCGGGGTGATGCGGCATCCGATCCGTCGAAACGGCGATCTTTCATCCCCCTTGTCATCCCCTCATCACCCCCTGTTCTTCACCCTTTTTTCTCACCCCTCGGGCGGTCCAGCCGGTGGGTCGGCGGTGCTGCGCAGCGCGGGACCCTGTCGGCAAGCGGGGCTACGCGGACGCGGTGGCTGATCGGCGAGCGCGGCCTTTCGCCCGTCGCCGCGGTGCGACGGCGCGCGCCAAGACGTCTCGGAGTCATGCCTATGCTGCGGCGACCCGGCGGTGTCTCCGCCGCATCGCGAAAGGCGGATCCGAGTGGACATGCAGAAGGTCGTGCGCATCCTGCGCGCCTACTGGAAGGCGATCGTCGCCTTGACGATCGTGGGGAGCTTGGCGGGGTTCGCCTGGAGCGCCGTGCAACCGCGCGTCTACACCGCCGACGCCAGCGGGTACGTCGCGGCCACCTCATCGGACGGGTCGACGGGAGCAGCGCTCGCCGGAGACCAGCTCGCGCTGTCGAAGGTCAAGTCGTTCGTCGACATGGGCTATTGGCGCAGCGTCGCCGAGTCGGCGCGGCAGCGGTTGGGGGTCGATGACAGCCCGGAAGACCTCGTGCAGCGCATCCACGTGTCCAATCCGGTCGACACCGTGAACATCCGGGTGGATGCCACGGGATCGACACCCGAGGCGGCCCGCGATCTCGCCGAAGCCTGGATCCACGGGATGACCTCCGAGGTCAACGGATTGGAGACGGGCGGGAACGGCGAAGGCGCCGTTCGCCTGATCGCCGGCGACTCCGCGCGCCTCCCCGACGCTCCGTCGTCCCCCAACGTGAAGCTCGACGTGCTGATCGGGGGGCTGCTCGGCGCCGTGGCCGGTGTCGTCTTCGCGCTCGTGCGCCGGGCATTCGATCGCAGGCTGCGCAACGCCCGCGACGTCACCGACGCCGTCGACGCGTCGGTCGTCGGCGTGCTCCCCGTCGACAAAGACCTCGCCGGAGGTCGAGCGGTCTTCTCGTTCGACGACATCAAGGACGGTCGGGGGTCATTCGCCCACAAGGAAGCGATGCGCGAACTGCGCACGAACCTCCAGTACGTCGACGTCGACCGCCCCGCTCGCATCATGGTGATCACCAGTCCGCTCCCCGGAGACGGCAAGTCCACCACCGCGGCGAACCTGGCCGTCAGCATCGCCGCCACAGGGCAGTCCGTCGTCTTGATCGACGCCGACCTGCGGCGACCGGTGTTGGGCGGCATCTTCGGCTTCTCCGACGACGTGGGGCTCTCGGATGTCCTCGCCGGCCGTGCGCAGATCGAGCAGGTTGCACATCAGGTCGACGAGCACGGGCGTCTGTTCGTGGTGGCAGCCGGGCGCACGCCGCCCAACCCCACCGAGATGGTCGGGTCGCAGCGCATGCAGACGCTGACGCGCAAGCTCGCCGAAGACCTCGTGGTGATCATCGATTCGCCGCCCACGCTGGCTGTGGCGGACGCGGCCGTCATCGCGAGCTGGGCGGACGGGGCCGTGCTGGTCGTCACGGCCGGTCGCACGACCGACGACATGCTCACGCGCGCGACCGAGAACCTCGCCAAGACCCGAGGGCGCCTTCTGGGCGTCGTACTGAACCGGATGCCGCTGCGCGGCGCGGACTCGAGCTACTACGGGGCCCAGTACGGCGGCTACTACGGCTATGGGGCGGCGGCGTCGACGCGCGGACCGTGGTGGCGCCGGTGGCGTCGGGTGCCCGCGGAGACGGTGTCCCTGCCCGACGAGGAGGCCGCGTCGCGTCGTACCTCCGGCGGCCTCCCGCCGGAGAACGTCCAGGGTCTGCGCACGCTTGCTCATCGGAGGACGGCGACGGTGTCGGCGGGTGAGCCGGCTGGTGATCCCGCCCCGGTCGGCGCTCGTTCCGGTGCCGAAGACTCGGCGCACCTGCGCCGCTCACGGGGGAAGTGAGACCGCCGCTGCAGTGAACCGACGAAAAGAAGGGGGGCGCCGATCCGGTGGATCGGTGCCCCCCTTCTCGGTCAGTGCGCAGTGTCGCCCGGAGCCACCACCGCCTTGAACGTGCGAGCGAGGATCACGATGTCGCCGACGAGCGACCAATTCTCGACGTAGAAGAGGTCGAGACGGATGGCGTCGTCCCACGCGAGCGCGGATCTTCCGCTGACCTGCCAGAGTCCGCTCATCCCCGGCCGCACCATGAGCCGGCGGTGGGCGTCGTCATCGTAGAACTCGACTTCCGCGTCACGCTGCGGGCGCGGGCCGACGAGGCTCATCTGCCCCCCGAGGACGTTGAAAAGCTGCGGCAGCTCGTCGAGCGAGTACTTGCGCAACCAGCGCCCGACAGGTGTGATGCGGGGGTCGTTGTCGATCTTGAACAGGGGAGTGCCTTCGCGCCCCTGTTCGGCGAGCAACTCCTGCAGTCGCGCGTCGGCTCCGTCGATCATGGATCTGAACTTCAGCATGCCGAAGTGCGTGCCACCCTGTCCCACGCGCTCCTGGCGGAAGAAGACCGGTCCGGGCCCCGAGGCGCGAACGAGCAGGGCGAGCACTGCGAAGACCGGAGCGAGAGCGAGCACGAGCACACCGGCTCCGGCGATGTCGAAGGCGCGCTTGAGGACGCGCTGGGTGGCGGAGAACTGCGGCGTCTCCACATGCACGAGCGGCAGTCCTGCCACCGGCCTCGTGTGGAGCCGAGGGCCGGCGACATCGATGAGGTTCATCGCGACGATGAGGTGGTGTCGGCCGGGGTCGAGGCTCCAGCCGATCCTGCGGATGTCTGCGGGCTGGAGGACCGCTCCGCCCGAGACGAGCACGCTGTCGGCACCGGACGTCGCCAGACATTCGCGCAGGGCGCTCGCCTCCTCGTCCGACCACGCGGGGCCCGATCCCGTGCGCGAGAGGGCGATGACTCCCACGACGTGGAGGCCGGCGCTCGGCTGGCGGGAGAGTTCGCCGGCGACGCGCTCGTTCTCGTCTGCGGCTCCGACGAGCACCACCCGCGTGCTCATGGCCCCCGCGGCGCGACGGCGGACGAGCCATCGCCGACTCAGGAGCCGCCCGCACAGAAGGCCGGCGGTGCCCAGAGGGAGGCTCAACAGGAAGTAGCCGCGCGAGAGCTCCGCGTCGCTCAGGTAGGCCACGATCGAGACGAGCCCGAACATCTGCATCGACGCGGCGAGGATGAGGCGGTACTCGGCTGCTCCGTAACCGATGACGCGTGGCTGGCGAGTACCCCAGAGGAACAGGGCCGCCAACCAGGCCGCCGCGAGACCGATGGACACCGCCGTATAGGTGACGGGCGCGGATGCCACGTGCACCGGGTCCGGGCCGAGCCAGACCACCTGCGCGCCGAAGACGGCCGCGGCGATCACCGCGGTGTCGACCGCGGCCACCACCCGGGAGTACTTCTTCTGCCAGGACGCGCGCACGCCCCTGCGGGGCCGGGTGAACTTGTCGGGCTCGACGGGTGAGGCGACGAGTGAGACGGAAGGGTTCATGCATACTCCGCAGTCCATGCCCGGTGGCCGATGATCCCCCCACCGCCCCGGGATGGTTTCGACGGTGGGCGCGGGGACTCTGCCACGCTTCGCGGTCGCTCACGACCGGGGGTCCGGGTGCTGGTGCGGGGTGAAGCCCGTTCCCTGGAGGGCTCGGCCCTGCGGTGGTGCGTCCGCGTCGGGCGGCTCGCCAGCCGCCCGCGCCACACATAGCCCTCGCGATCACCCCTGCGGCGGCTCGCCTCACCATGCCTCGGCGACCTCGCACACAGGCACTCGAGAATGACGTAGGCATGTTTACATGTCTATGTGGGGGTGATGCACCGATCAAGCTTTACCTATGACCGATGCGCCCGACCCCTGGTCCGACTTCGTCCGCGAGCTCGGCATGCGCATATTCCGCGCCCGCTCCGAACAGCACCTCTCCCAGGAGCAGGTCGCGCACGCGGCGGGGCTTGCCACCTTCACATACCGGAAGCTCGAGAAGGGCGAGTCCAATCCGGGCACTTCCGCGAACCCGCGTCTGAGAACGATCGTGGCCGTGTCCGAGGTGCTCGGGGTGCCGCTGCAAGACCTCATTCCGACCCCGCCGAAGGGGCTGCCTCCCGAACGGTGAGGGCAGTGTCGGAGGTCTGTTGTTCACTGTGTGCGTGCCCGCCGATGTTCGGGTCGCCGAGTTCTGCGGCGACCCCGAGAGAGAGGTGTCTGGCATGGCCGCTGATGATCGATTCGCCCGCGAGGTGAAGACCCGACGGTGCCCCTACGAATGGTGCGTCACTGCGCACGGGGCGACGGCTCACCCCGACGACGAGGATCATCGCAGCGCGGGCCGCGGGTTCCGTGCGTGGGTCCGTGACGGTTCGGGGCGGGGGACGGGGATCCTGAGCGACGTCGAGGTCGGCGCGCTCCGGCGCTCCGACGACGATCGCACGTGGGTGGTCGTCGAGACAGGCGCGGGGATCGCCCTCGCTCTCGATGCCGACGCGGCTCGGTCCCTCGGGCGTCGGCTGACCGACGATCTCGGGCCGACGGGCGTCCTGCGATCCGTCTTCGACGACCGGTGATGCCGCTGCCCGGCCGCATGCCGACGACCCACGACGTCGTCGGGCGTCGACGGTGTCGGCGTCAGGACGCCGCGGCTGCTTTCCGAGCGGCTCGCCGGTCGTGCACCCACGCCCACGCGGCCGAGCCCAGATAGAGCAGACACAGCGGGAGGGCGATGATGAGCATGCTCATCAGGTCGGAGGGCGGCGTGACCGCGGCCGAGAAGACGACGATGATCACGAGTGCGACGCGCCATCCGCGGATGATCGTCCGTGCGCTCAGCACTCCGACGGCGTTCAGCAGGACCACGGCCAGGGGAGAGACGAAGGCGATCCCGACGCCGACGACGAGCTTGAGGAGGAAGTCGAAGTACTGACTCGCGGTGAGCATGGTGGTCGAACCGGCCGGGGCGAAGCTCGCCAGCACGTGCACGATCTGCGGCATGACGGTCCAGCCGAAGAAGACGCCTCCGAAGAACAGCGGAAGAGCCGTGGCGACGAAGACGATGCCCATCCGCCGTTCGCGCGAGGTGAGACCGGGAACGAGAAAGCCCCACACCTGGGTCAGCCAGACGGGTGCCGAGAGCACGATGCCGAGCGTCATAGCGATCTTGAACCGCAGGTCGAAGGCTTCGCCGAGTCGCGTGAAGTTGAGGCTGGTCGTCGAGGGTCCCTGCACGGAGCTCAGCGGCGCGGATGCCGCCTCGATGACCAGGTCGGAGAGCAGGAAGCCGCCGATGGCAGCCACGATGATGGCGATCGCAGAGACCGTGGCGCGTCGACGGAACTCGGAAAGATGGGACAGGAGGGACATCGCCCCGCCGCTCCCCGTGCCGTCGGCGGCTCGGTTTCGGCGCCGATCGCGCACGCGGGTGCGGGGGTTCACGTGGACGACGACGAGCCTGACGGATTGCGGCCCGGCTGATCGTTCGTCGTCGCGGAGGAGGGCGCCGACGCGGGTTCCGTCTTGTCGCCCTTCGCCTCGCGCGTCTCGGCACGAAGAATGCGAACCGATTCACCGACGCTCTTGGCGAGGCTCGGCAGCTTGGCCGCACCGAACAAGAGAAGGACGACCGCCAGGATGAGGAGCAGGTGCCAGCCAGAGAACGCATTGCCGAAAATACCCATGTGGGAACCCTTCGATAGACGGCGGTACTCCTCATGCTTGACGTCCGTCATCAGGGGAAGGGGGCGTGAATGCGCGAACATCGCCCGGACCCCGGGGAAATTCACCCGGTTGGCGAAGGAAGGCGGATCGAACGACGACGCCGGCTCACGCGTTCTACTGAAGCCGCGGGACGAGCTCTCGCAGAAGAGGGGGCGTGATGCGCGCATGCCGTTCATGACCGTCGATCGCATCCTCGTGGTGTGCACGGCGAACATGATCCGGTCGCCGTTCGTGGCCGGATTGCTCTCGTCGCGGCTGCCGCAGGCGCGGTCCGGACGCCTCACGGTGCACAGTGCCGGCACAGCGGCGCGACCCGGGCACGCGGTGCCCGAGGACGTCCTGACGATCGGACGGACCTACGGGTTGTCGCTCGAAACCCATCGCTCGCGCCGTCTGGACGAGGGCCTCCTGCGGGCGGGTGACACGGTGCTCTGCGCAGAAGCCGCACACCGTCGTGTCGTGCTCGATCTGCGCCCCGATCTCATCGCCTCCACGTTCACGGTTCGCGAGTTCGCCCGGCTGACCGAAGCCCCCTCCGTGCGTGGCTCGGCCGGTTCGTGGGCGGAGCTCGTGCGCGCCTGCGCCGGAGCCCGACTCGCCTCGGCGGGCACGAACGCCGAGAACGACGACATCGTCGACCCCGTCGACGGCCCCGCCTCGGCGTGGTTCGCGTTCGAGCGACAGGCCACAGGCGCCGTCTCGGCGATCCTGGGTGCCGTCGGATCTTTGCGACCCGCCGACCCGAGCGCCTCCGCCGTCGATCCGGCCCCGCGCACGCGGCGGGAATACCGACAGGCGCAGCTCACGCCGTCAGATCCGCCCGCCCCGTGGAAGAAGTGACATGTTCGATTTCGGACTCGACAAACTGCTCCTCGTCGGAATTCTCGTCGGGGTGATCCTCGGACCATCACGGCTGCGGGAGCTTCGTCAGACGATCCCGCGCTCACTGGGTCGGCTGCACGCCCTCTACCTCGAGGGACGGTCGCAGGTCGTCGACGAACTCGACGACGTGGCGCCGGATTGGCGCGAGTACGACCCGCGCGCTCTTCATCCGCGCCGGATCCTGCGCGAACTCGCCGACACCGCCGCACGGGATGCGGCGGAGGGAGGCGAGCGGACGAGCTCAGATCCCGCTCAGGGTGAGTCCAAAGGTGAGGGGGACGAGGTCCCCCCGAAGGCATGGCGTGAGTCGAGCGCTGTCCCGCTTCACGACGGGCCCGACACGGCGGAGGGCTCGCCGAGCGAGGCGCCCTCCGCGCCGCCGGATGGCGAGACGTCAGAGGCGCCCGGAGGGGACGAGCTCATGCGGGGCGCCCGCGACCGACTCGGACTCGGCGCGGGTGATCATCCGACCCACCCCGACGCCGACGGCGACGGACGCGAGCGCCCAGACGATGACGGCACAGAACACAGCGGCGAGAGCGATCATGGGACTTCTCCTTCGTAGCCCGATTGCCCACCGGTGAGGTGGTTGATGTCACGGTAGTGCCGCGGACGGCCCGGACGCGGCATCCGGAGCCCATCTATTCGCGCGTGTCAGCCTCTTCTGGTGAATGTTCTGCGGACGATGCGCAGCAGTCCGAGGAACCCGAAAAGGCCGATGACGGCGCCGAGCACGCCGAACAGCGTGATCGATCCGCCCAGAACGGGACCGCCGCCGGCGACCACGAGGACAACGGCGATGACGACGGCGGCGATGGACACCAGCGTCGAGGCGATCTCGGCGGTGGTGCGGCCGAGGATGCCGCCGACGTCGTCGCCGCTCTCGCCGCGGAGGGTGATGCCGATCGACCCCTTCTCGGCGCCGGCCAGGAGGTTCTCGAGCCGACGGGGGATGCGCTGCAGCCGCGCGAGCGAGATGACGCTCTGCGCCTGCAGGTCGGTGAGCATCTTCTTCGCCGAAACGGTGCGCCGCAGCAGGCTCGGCATGAGCGGAAGAGCCTCTCCGACCATGTCGAAATCGTCGACGACGACCCGGAGACACCCCTCGAGCGTGGCGAAGCTGCGGAACGCCGACGCCAACTCGCCCGGAAGCGCGATGTGGTGTTGGCGAATCACATCGACCATGCGGGTGAAGATCGAGCCCTGCCCGGCCGTGCGCAGGTGCTCGGTCGTCAGGACGATGCCGACATCGTGGCGGAAGGCCTCGACGTCGAGGTCGTCGGGGGGATCGACGATCAGCAACAGGGCGTCGGTGGCCGCGACGTCGTTCTCGCTCAGGGTGGCGAGGAGGAAGGCGGTCATGTGCTGGCGGCGACTGCGCTCGATCACTCCGACGGCACCGAAGTCGATGAGACCGAGAGAGCCGTTCTCGCGGAGGAGGACATTGCCCGGATGCAGATCGGCGTGGAAGACCCCGTAGACGAGGATCTGTTCGATCACCGTGGACATCAACACCCGTGCGAGACGTTCCCGGTCGTCGGCGGTCATACCGGCCAACCGCTCGGCGGAGTCGCTGAGCGCTGTGCCGTCGACGAGCTCCATCGTCAGAACGCGCTGATGCGAGGCCGCCGCGTGGATCTGCGGAACGGTGACCATGCCGCGGCGGTCGGGCTCCGCGCGATCGATGAGATCCACGGTCGAGGCGACCATCATGGTGTTGCGGGCCTCGATGCGGTAATCGAGCTCCTCGAGCAGGGTGGCGGTGAAGCCGCGCGCGACCGACTCGATGCGCAGATCGCGACCGACGCGCGTGCGCATCTCGGCCCGGTGAGCGAGCCGCCCGATGATGTCGGCGTCCGCCTCCACCTGGGCACGTGCGGCGGGACGCTGCACCTTCACGACGACGGCGGTGCCGTCGAGAAGGTGCGCGCGGTGGACCTGCGCGACGGAGGCGGCGGCGAGAGGAGAGGGATCGACGTCGGCGTACACCTCATCGAGGGGGCGACCGAGGTCCGTCTCGATCACCGCCCGCACGGTCTCCCACGGCAAGGTGGTCGCCTTCGTCTGGAGGGAGGCGAGCGCGCTCAGGTAGGGCTCCGGGATGAGGTCTCGGCGGGTCGAGAGCACCTGCCCGAGTTTGACGAAGCTGACCCCGGCATCGTTGATGGTCGCGACGATCGCGTTCGCGCGTTCCTCCGAGGTGCTCAACTGCTCTTCGACGCGTGAACGGCCGCCGTGGAACAGCCAGCCGACGCCATGACGCGAGGCGATGGCCAGGATCTCCAGGTACCGGCGGGTGCGCTTTCGCTGACGCAGCGCCGCGCGCACCAGATCGATGGGGTTGGGGAGCGCGCGCGTGGGGAAGATGGCCTCGCTCGCGACCAAGGCGGCGACGCCCAACGCGAAGACCCACGCGAGGGAGAGGGCGATCAGCCCGACCCACAACCACACGTCGTCCGCGGGGATCGGCGCCGTGGCATCCGGAAGCCCTGTCTGGCGCAACGTCCACTGCGTGAACGGCACGCCGAGGAAGAAGACGAGCAGGCCGACCACGATGCTGCGGGGCCACCCCACTGCGGTGCCCAGGACGCGACGCGCCACGAAGCCCACGAGCACCGCGGAGACGATGGCGGAGATCGAGATGAGCAGAGTGGCGACCACGGGGTCAGCGTATCGGCCCGTCGCTCACCCGCCACAAGGCAAACGCGCGGCGGTCAGTGGTGGAGTTCGCGCAGCAGCTTCTTCCCCCGCTTCTCCGCCGCCGACGCGGCCTTCTTGGCCGCTTTGTGACGACGCTTGCGTGCCCGGGGGTCGTCCCAGAGTCGCACCAGCTGGTGCCCGACCGATTCGCGGTTCTTCACCTGCACTCGTGACGAGCGCGCACCGACGACGTACGCGACGACCGCGATCGCGCCGATCAGGATGATCTTGTTGCGCATGGCATCCTCCTCTGGATCCGGATCCGCCGCGTGCCGACACGGAGGTCGTGGGCACGGACGTGACCCTCACCACTCAGACGTGTCGACCACCGCATTCGTCACGCGATTCACGACGAGCGACGCGGACCGATGACGAACGCCCCGTCCGGTGGGGTCGGGGCGTTCGTCATCACGCGAGGCTCAGGGGCGGCCCATGCCGAAGTAGGTCCATCCGGCCGCACGCCAGGCCGCGGGGTCGAGGCAGTTGCGGCCGTCGATGACGACGCGGCCGCGCGCCAGCGACGCGGCGTGCTCGGGGGAGAGCTCGCGACGGTACTCGTCCCACTCCGTGACCACGATCACGGCGTCGGCATCGCGCAGGGTCGCGTCGAGGTCGGCGTCGTAGGTCAGCTGGGGATGGATGCGCCGCGCGTTCTCGATCGCGGCCGGGTCGGTGAGCGTCACATGAGCACCGAGCCCGTGCAGGCGTACGGCGACGTCGAGCGCGGGGGAGTCGCGGATGTCATCGCTGTGAGGCTTGAAGGCCGCGCCCAGGACGGCGATCTTCTTCTCGAAGACGCTGCCGTCGAGCGCCTGGGTCGCGAGCTCGACGGCGCGGTCGCGCCGGCGCAGGTTGATCGCGTCGATCTCGCGGAGGAAGGCGACGGACTCACCGCGACCGAGCTCCTCCGCGCGAGCCGAGAACGCACGGATGTCCTTGGGCAGGCATCCGCCGCCGAAGCCGATACCCGCGCCGAGGAACCGTCGGCCGATGCGGGCATCGTGGCCGATGGCATCGGCGAGCGTCGTGACGTCGGCTCCGGTGACCTCGGCGATCTCCGCCATGGCGTTGATGAAGCTGATCTTCGTCGCGAGGAAGGCGTTGGCCGACACCTTCACGAGCTCGGCCGTGGCGTAGTCGGTGACGATGAAGGGCGTGCCCTTGGCGATCGACGGGTGGTAGACCTCGCGGAGAACCTGGGCGCAACGCTCGCCCTCCGCCGTCGGGGCGCCGTCGTCGGAGGGGACGCCGGCCACGAGACGGTCGGGGTCGACGGTGTCCTGCACGGCCCAGCCCTCGCGGAGGAACTCGGGGTTCCACACGAGCGTCGCGCCGCGCTCCGCGACCCGCGGTGCGAGACGCGCGGCCGTGCCGACGGGCACCGTCGACTTGCCGGCGACGATGTCGCCCTCGCTGAGGAACGGCAGCAGGGCGTCGACGGCCGCATTCACGTAGGTCATGTCTGCGGCGTGTCCACCGGCTTGCTGCGGGGTGCCGACGCCGATGAAGTGCACCACGGCGCCCTGCGCCGCGGACATCTCGGTCGTGAACGACAGGCGGCCCGAGGCGATGCCTTCGCTCAGGATCTCCTGCAGGCCGGGCTCGAAGAAGGGAGCCTCCCCGCGGGAGAGAGCGGCGATCTTGCGCTCATCGACGTCGATCCCGACGACCTCGTGGCCGATGGAAGCCATCGCCGCGGCGTGCACCGCTCCGAGATAACCGCATCCCACTACAGACAAACGCACGATCAGAGCCTTTCGAGTTGGTGTCGACGCGTCCCCGCGGGGCGGAGGCGCGTATCCGCGATGACGCGGGTGAACTTCACGCGGCGGTCTCGCCCGGTGCCAGGGTGGCGCGGGCGGTTTTGCCGAGGATGACGAAGTCGCCGAGGAGCGTCCAGTTCTCCACGTAGGAGAGATCCAGTCGCACCGACTCCTCCCAGGATAGAGAGGAGCGGCCGCTGACCTGCCACAGACCGGTGATCCCGGGCTTGGCCAGGAAGCGGCGGTGCACGTGATCGGCGTAGACGGCGACCTCGGACGGCAGCGGAGGACGCGGGCCCACGAGCGACATCGAGCCGCCGATCACGTTGAACAGTTGGGGGAGTTCATCCAGGCTGAACTTGCGCATGATCCGCCCGATCGGGGTGACGCGCGGATCGTTCTTCATCTTGAAGAGCACTTCGTTGCCCGAGTCGCGGTCGTCTGCGGCCAGCTGCGCCAGCAACGCCTCGGCATCCACCACCATCGACCGGAACTTGATCATGGTGAACTCGCGCCCGCGGAATCCCACGCGCGTCTGCCGGAAGAAGATCGGCCCCTCGCTCGAGAGCCGCACGGCGGCCATGAGGAACAGCAGGAGCGGGCTGAGCAGCACGACGCCGACGGACGCCGCGATCAGGTCGACGCTGCGCTTGAGGAAGCTCTGCCCCTTGGAGAACTTCGGTGTCTCGACGTGGATGAGGGGGAGTCCGGCGACGGGACGCGTGTGCAGGCGCGGTCCGGCGATGTCGACGATGCTCGGCGCGAGCACGAGGTGCTGACGACCCGCCTCGAGGCTCCAGGAGATCTGCTTCACCTTCGATGCCGGCAGGTCGTCCGCGCTCGTGATCGCAACGGTGTCGGCGCCGGTCGCGTGCAGCGCGCGGGTCACGTCGCCGACCTGGCCCATCACGGGGATCGAGGTCCCGGGGATCACATCGGCGACCTTCCCGTTGGGAACGCATGCCCCCACCACTCGGTAGCCGGCGCTCGGGGTGCGGGCGAACTCCTGGGCGAGGTGCGTGACCGAGGGGAGCGATCCGACCAGGAGGACGCTCGCCGAGGACAGGCCGCGCGAGCGCTGGAACACGAGCCACTGCCGCCACATCCACCGCGTGAAGATGAGGACGAGGATGCCGGCGGGGAGGCTGATGAGCAGGTAGCCGCGCGCGACATCGATCTGCGTGAGGAAGGCGACGATCGCGATCGTGCCGAACAGACGGAAGCTCGAATCGGCGATGCGGACGTATTCCTGCGAGCCGGTGCCGATGACGCGGTCGCTGCGGGAGTCGACGAACGACAGCGACCACATCCACGTCACGATGACGATCGCCGAGAAGACCCAGTACGACAGGTCCGAGATGCGGCTGTCGCTGCCCGCGGCGACCTGCGCGTTGCCGAGGCCGAACCAGAGCAGCTGCGTCCCGTAGACCACCCAGACGAGGGCGAAGAAGTCCGTGATGGCGAGGTTGCGTCGGTAGCGGCGCCGCCACGGGTCGGGGGATGGCGCTGGGGGAACACGAGGCGCGACGGTCTGCGGCCCCGGGGCCGCCCGTGGGTCGTCAGGAAGCGGTGCGTCCTCGGCGGGCAGGCCCGTCCGCACGTCAAAGGCCACGATGAGATGCCCCTCCCCCGGGGTTCGAGCGCGCCGATATCGACTCGTGAAAGATAACAGGCTTGGATCGTCGACATCGGCGACCTTCGCGAACTGTCACTCGTACGAAACATGAACGTTGCGACCACGCGCCGGACGGCCACGGTCGTGGCGGGCGATGGGCGCGTCGTTTACACTCGGGGCGGGCCGGGGGACCCCCGGTGTCCGTCATTCTCGGCCTCGCCAGGGCGAGACGCCCACCCGCCGCCGGAAGGCCTTCGATGTCACGCGCCGATCTGCGCCCGAGGCCTCCGCGCCGACGCCTCTCGGCGGGTCTCATCGCGGCGCTCGCCATGGCCGTGGTGGTCGTCAGCGCCGTCGCGGGTGTGTTCGCGTTCGCCCTCCTGCGACCCGGTGGTGACCCCGTCGCGGCCTCCGCGTCACCGTCGGCGTCATCCGTTCCGACGAAATCGCCCTCGGCGCAGCCGACCCCCACCGTGAGCGACACGCCGAGCGCGACGCCGACCCCGCCTCCGCCTCCGCCTCCCGCGGTGTCCTCTCCCGCGGCCCAGCCGTGCGAGGCAGGCGCGACGATGCTGACCGTCTGGGCCCATCCCGACGACGACATCATCTTCGCCAACCCGATGATCTCCGACGCCCTCGCCGCCGGCGAGTGCGTCCGAACGGTCTTCGTGACCGCCGGCGACGCGGGCAAGGGGATGGGGTACGTGAAGGCGCGCGAGCTCGGCATCCTGCGCGCCTACAACGCCATGCGCAAGAACGACGGGCTGTGGGATGCGCAGGAGTTCGACCTCTCGTCCGGGCTGCACGTGCGACGGCTCAGCCCCCAGGGCGACGCGCGCGTCTCGGTGCTCTTCCTGCGCCTTCCCGACGGCAACATCACCGACGGGGGATTCTCGGCGACGGGCTACGCCACCTTGAGCAAACTGTGGGACGGGCAGAGCGCGACGCTCGCCCCGATCGACGGCGGCTCGGCCGTCTCGCGCGATCAGCTCGTCGCGTCGATCGCCGAACTCGGAGCTGCGCTCGCCCCCGCGCAGATCCTGACGCACATCCCGCGCGGCAGCGCCTTCGCGCCCGGAGACCATCCCGACCATTCGGTGGTGGGCAGCCTCGTGCGCGAGGCGATCGGAGCGAACGCGGCCCTGGCGCCCGGCATCCGGTACTTCGTCGGCTACCCGTCGCAGAACCTGCCCCGCAACCTCGACGACGCGACCCTCGACGCCAAGGTCGACACGTACCGCATCTACACCCAGCAGGACGACGTCATCCGGTGCGCGGACCGATCGGCGTGCCTGAAGACGCGGAAGTTCGGCGAGTGGCTGCAGCGGTCGTACCCCAAGACCGAGGACGAGCTCCAGCTGGGCTGAGCCGGATCAGCTCTCGTCGAGGGTGTTCTCGACGGCGGTGCGCGCGTCGCGCTCGGCGATGATCTCGACGAAGTCCTTGACGGGGGCGTCTGCGTACTTGTCGACCGCCGCCACCGCCTCGTCGTGGATGACGTCGGACGGTGCGGCGGGGAAGCGCGCGTGAACGCGCTCCTCCACTTCGGCGATCGTCTCGTCCTTGTCGAAGCCCTCGCTGCGTTTCGTCATGACCGGACCTCAGTGCTGGTAAGTGCCGTGCAGGATCGCTCGGCCGAGCGTCTTGAACGCCAGGTTGAACGAGACCACGGCGGGAGAGGCGTCGGCGTCGACGCCGAGGGTGTCCTCGCCCACGGCGTGAACGACGAAGAAGTAGCGGTGGATCTGGTCGCCCTCCGGCGGTGCCGCCCCCATGAAGCCGGCCTCGCCGCCGTCGTTCCGCACGTGGAACGCACCGCCGGGCAGTTCGGCGGCAGCCGCGCCCGTCCCCAGCTCCGTCACGTCGCCGGGGAGGTCGACGAGGACCCAGTGCCAGAACCCGCTCGGGGTCGGCGCGTCGGGGTCGAAGCAGGTGACGACGAACGACTTCGTCCCCTCGGGTGCCCCCGACCAGCGCAGGTGCGGGGAGGTGTTGCCGCCGTCGGCGACCTGGTCGTCCTTCAGCGGCTGTCCGTCGGCGACGTCGTCGCTGAAGACGTCGAACGAGGCGACGGCGGGAAGAAGGGGGTACGGATCCGGGGTCTGCGCGCGGGAGAGATCGACCATGACGGGCACGTTAGGCGGCGTAGGTGACGTCTCGCGAGGGCTTGCACCGTGCCCGGCCGACCGGTAGCGCTCAGCGGGTGACGGCGAGAAGCGAGCGGGCGACGTCGTGGCATCCGCCGGGTGAGGGCAGGCCGTAATCCACCTCGACGACCGTGCGGAGTTCGGCCGCGAGGTCGTCGGCCGTGGGGGCGCTCTCGAGAGCTCCGAGGATCGGGAGGATCAGGTCGTCGTACTCGTCGGCGGGCCAGCCCCGGCCGATGTGGTGCACGCCGATCGGGTCCCATTCGTTGAGGATCTCGCGGATGAGGAGGGCTTCGGGAGACAGTGACCGCGGCGGTGAGGACGTCTGCATGCCCCGAGTGTGGGCATCGCGCTTCGGAGTGGGCTGAGCGTCGGCCCAGCGCTCGGTGTACGAAGAGCGCAGAGAGCGGCGCGAATGCCGTCGCTCGGAGGTTCTTCAGCGGGATCATCGACGAGCCGATGTAGCGTCGGTAGCCGATATCCGCCGCCGGGGGGCGCTGTACAGGACGGAGTCGCCGTGAGTGACATCGACGAGCCTTCGGGTGGCGACCCCGCGCGCGGAGACGACGGGTCGGCGCGCAAGAGCGGACTGTCTCGGCGCGCACTCGTCTTCGGGGGGATCGCGGTCGGCGGCTTGGCCGTGCTCGGTGGGGGAGCGCTGGTGTACCGCGAGGTGCGACGCGCCGCGGGGCCCGAGGGCAGCTGGGTGAAGTTGAGCCCGATCGTGCCGTTGCCCGATTCGTCGCCCGGTGCCACGTCGCCCGCGGACGAGGAGCCGGGGGAGGACACGACCGTCGCCGTCTGGGCCCACGCCGATGACGACATCATCTTCGCCAACCCGCATCTCGCGGGGATCATCGCCTCGGGCGCGACTCTGCGCACGATCTTCGTCACGGCCGGCGACGCGGGACGAGGCCTGGAGTACGCGAAGCTGCGCGAAGCCGGCATCCGCGCCGCCTACGACGAGATGCGCGGCAGCTCGGAGCCGTGGGACGAGAAGCAGATCACGTTGCTCAGCGGCGCGCGGGTCACGCGTTTCGTGCCATCGGACGACGATCGACTGTCGATCACCGTCCTGCGATTGCCCGACGGCAATCTGAGCGCGAAGGGTTTCCCCGCCACGGGTGACGCGGGTCTGACCCAGCTCATCAACGGCACCGTGCCGGTGCTGCGGCCCATCGACGACGGTCCCACCCTCGACGGAGGACGTCTGTCGCAGACCGTCGCCGAGTTGATCCACGCGGGTCGGCCCGACCGCGTGACGACGAACGTTCCGCACGAGAGCGCCTTCGCCCGCGGCGACCACCCCGACCACTCGTGCGTCGGTTCGCTGGTGCGCACGGTCGCGGCGACGGCGGGGGTGGCGGCCGAGGCCATCACCTACTACATCGGTTACCCCTCGCAGCACCAGCCGCCGAACGTGCTCGGCGCGGATCTCGACGCGAAGGTCGCGGCTTACCAGACCTACGCCGCGCACGACCCGGTCGTGACGTGCGACTCCGCCGCGGCCTGTCTGGCGCAGCCGGGGTTCGGTCAGTGGCTGCGGCGCTCGTATCCCAAGACGGACGGCGAACTGCAGCTGCACTGAGCCCGTCGAGAAGGCCCAGGACGGAGCGCGATACGTGGGGCTCAGCGCTCCGCCCCGGGGGTCGGGGGGAGGTCAGTCCTCCGAGACGGTGACGGTGACCTCGATGTTTCCGCGGGTGGCGTTCGAGTAGGGGCACACCTGGTGGGCCTCGTCGGCGAGCTGCTGCGCGAGCTGCGCCTCGATGTCCGGCAGGACGACCTCGAGCAGAACGGCGAGCTGGTAGCCGCCCTGACCGTTGGGGCCGATCTGCACGCGACCGCCGACCGACGAGTCGGTCAGCTTCACCTTGTGGCCGCGGGCCACCGCGTGCAACGCGCTGTGGAAGCAAGCGGCGTAGCCGGCCGCGAAGAGCTGCTCGGGGTTGGTTCCGGCGCCGGATCCGCCCATCGCCTGGGGGACGGCGACGTCGAGGTCGATGTAGTCGCCGGCGGTGACGTGGCCGTTGCGGCCCTCGCCGGTCGAGACGGCTTCGGCGGTGTAGAGGACGTCCATGGGGGTTCCTTTCATGGGGCGGGGCATCACGCGGTGGTGCGTGGCGCCCGGGATGCGGCGATCACCGGTTCGGGGTGGTCCCGCAGGTCTTTCATGGCCTCGGTGAGCTGGTGCAGCGCATCGATCAGCTCGCGGGCGCTGTCGACGTCGGGCAGGCCCGACCCGGCCGCGATGCAGCGGGGCACGTGCGCGAGTTCGGTGCGCAGGGCCGTTCCGCGCGGGGTGAGCGACACGGTCACGACGCGCTCGTCGGCGCTGCGGCGGGTTCGCGTCACGTAACCGGCGGCCTCCATGCGCGCGAGCATCGGTGAGAGCGTGCCGGAATCGAGCTGGAGCGCCTCGCCGAGGCTGGTCACGCTCTGATCGCCGTCGGTCCACAGCGTGACAAGCGCGATGTACTGCGGGTAGGTGAGATTCCAGGGCTCGAGCAGGACGCGGTAGGCCTGCGTGGTCGTGCGGTTCGCCGCGTACAGCGCGAAGCAGACGAGGTGGTCGACGGCGGGCATGCCAGAACTCTTGCATACAACTTTGTTGTGCACAACCTAATGTGGAATCGCCCGCCACTCACGAGCGCTTCGGACGGGCTGTCGGCGCGATGTCAAGCCCTGACATCGCGACCATCGACGCCTCAGCATGGGTCGCATGACCAGCCGCAGCGACGCGAGTTTCGCCTCGCCGCCGGGATTCCTCCCCGACGGCGACGGCGACCTGCTCGCCATCAACGGGCACCACTTCGACCTCGGCACTTCCGGAACGTTCGCGGGAGGCAGCGCGGTCTGAACCGCGTCACCCGCGGTCGGGCTCGATGTCGTCGGCGGGATGCCGCGTCACCAGCAACTGGGAGACGCGGCGACGTTCGACTGCGCTCACCTGCAGCGTCGCTCCCTCGACCTCAACGGTGTCACCGACCCGCGCGAGTCGGCCCAGGCGCTCCACCACGAATCCCGCGACCGTGTCGGATGCACCGCGGGGGAGAGGCACGCCGGTCGCCTCCTCGAAGTCCTGCAGGTTGAGTCGACCCTCGACGATGCCGTGCTCTCCCTCGGACAGGGGCTGCTCGGCATCCGTGTCGTACTCGTCGAAGATCTCGCCCACCACCTCTTCGACCAGGTCTTCCAGCGTCACGATCCCGTCGGTGCCGCCGTACTCGTCGACGACGACGGCGATGTGACTGCCCTCTGCGCGCATCGCCGTGAGGGTCGGAAGCACCCGCGCGGTCGACGGGATGTAGCGGATCTCGCGCATGACGGCCGAGAGCGGGCGGCCGGGCTCGTCGTAGAGGTCGCGGACGTGGACGAAGCCCACGACGTCGTCGATCGTCTGCTCGGCGACCGGGTAGCGCGAGTAGGGCAGATCGCGCACGCGTGCGGCCGCCTCGGCGATGGTGCCCCCGGCGTCGAGCGTCACGACCTCCGGGCGCGGGCGCATGACCTCGCTCACGTGCCGATCGCGTAGCGACAGCACATCGTCGAGGATGCGACGCTCCTCGTCGGGAAGCCCCTCGTGGCTCGAGACGATGTCGCGCAGCTCCTCTTCGGTCAGCTCCTCGCCGGTCTTGTCGGGGTCGCCGCCGAGCACTCGGACCAGCAGGTTGGTCGAGATCGACAGCAGCCAGATCACCGGGCGCATGAGCTTCGCGAAGCCGTTGAGCACCGGCGCCACGGTGTAGGCGAACGCGGCGTTGCGCTGGATCGCGAGGCGCTTGGGCACCAGCTCTCCCAGGACGAGCGAGAGGTACGCGATCACGAGGGTCAGGGCGATCGTCGCGACCGTCGCGGCGGCGCCCTGCTCGAGGCCCAAAGAGACGAAGAACGGGGTCACGGAGGGCGCGATCGACGAGGCGCCGTACGCGGCCGACGCGAAACCCGCCACGGTCACGCCGATCTGGACCGCCGAGAGGAAGGTGTTGGGATTGCGCGCGAGATCGGCCACCTTCTGGCCGCGCTTGCCCCGCGACGCGAGCGCGTTGACCTGGCTCTCGCGCAGAGTGACCAACGCCATCTCGGTCGCGGCGAACACGCCTCCGATCAAGACGAACACCACGACCAGGACGATGTTGAGCGCGAGGTCGTTCACCGGCCCGCCCCGCTCGCTCCGGCGTTCGCGCCCGGGGTCACCCGGGCGTTCGGACTGTGACCGTCGGGACCGCAGGCGTGGCTCATGCGCCGAGTGTACGGAGCGTGCGCTCGGGCGAGGCCCTGGAGGCCGGGGGTTGCGCCGGGATGCGCTCGTCTGCTCGTCAGCGGATCGTGCCGTCGGCGCTCGAGACCCGGACCGTCTCGCCGCCCTCGCGTTCGACGACCCACACCGAGGTTCCGCCCTCGTCCTCGAGCTGCACCTCGTCGACCGCGGCGTCGCCACCCGCGCCCGCAGCGATGCGCACCGCGTCGGCCAGGGTGGTCGTGGTCGCTTCGAGAGCAGTGCGGTCTTCGCCCTCGAGCGCCTCGGCGTCCTGTGAGGACCGCACCGTCGAGCCGTCGGAGCTCACCCGCACCTCGACCGCGCGGTCGCCCGTCGCCACGTGCACCTGCCACTCGCCGTCGTCGGTCTCGAGCTCGAAGGCTCGGCCGCCGGCGCTCGCCTCCGCCGTGGTGATGGCCCGGACCGCCTCGCGGTCGGATGCGGCGGCATCCGTTCCTCCCGCCGGGGTGGACGCGCATCCACTCAGCGCGAGGGCGCCCGCGGCGATGAGGGCGACGGTGGCGGGGAATCGGGTCGAGGCCATGCCCGAAGGCTAATCAGCGCTCCCGCTCGACGCAGGGTGTTGCGCGCGAGGTCGTCGGTGTGCGTTCGGAGTCACTACCAAGAGGCGGACGCCTCGTCAACGGCGGCTCGACGTCCAGCTTCGCGTCGAATCATCACCGGCATGAGCGAGATCACCGCACACCATGGACTCCTGACCGACATCGACCTTCACGTCGACGACACGGGCGGCTCCGGTCGCCCCGTCGTCCTCATCCACGGCTGGCCCCTCTCCGGCGAGTCGTGGGCCCATCAGGTCCCCGCCCTGCAGGGGGCGGGCCACCGCGTCGTCACCTACGACCGGCGCGGGTTCGGCCGCAGCGACAAGCCGCGCTCGGGCTACGACTACGACACCTTCTCGGACGACCTCCAGGCCGTGCTCGAGGCCCTCGACCTGCGCGATGTCACGCTCGTCGGCTTCTCGATGGGCGGCGGAGAGGTCGCCCGCTACCTGACGCGGCACGGGGCGGACCGGGTGCACAGCGTCGTCTTCGCCTCGGCGGTGCCGCCGTACCTCGCGAAGACGGACGACAACCCCGAGGGCCCTCTCGACGACGCGACCGCCGACGGGATGAAGCAGGGGCTGAAGGACGACGAGAAGTCGTTCTACCACCAGTTCACGACCGACTTCTTCTCCGTGAACGGCGAGCTGACGGTCTCGGAAGCCGATCGGGCCGAGGCGGAGCGACTTGCCAACCAGGCCGATCACCACGCGGCGCTGAAGTCGATGGAAGCCTTCGCCACGACGGATTTCCGCGGCGATCTGCCGCACGTCACGGTGCCGACCCTCGTCATCCACGGCGACAGCGATGCGACCGTTCCGTTCGAGGGGTCCGGCAAGCGCACGCACGAGGCAGTCGCGGGCAGTGAGCTGCACGTCGTCTCGGGAGCCCCGCACGGCGTGAACGTGAGTCACGCCGAGGAGTTCAACCGCGTGCTGATCGACTTCCTCCAGCGCTGAGCCCTCCCGTCGCCCTCTCGATCTCGCCCGCATCTGCGGAGGGCGCGACCTCTCCTTGACGCCCTCGTCACCTTCGGTGGCGGGGGCGTCGTGGCGCCCGGCCGGGGTGAGCGAGATCTGCAGGAGGGGTGATGGGTCGGGCGACAGACTCTCAGGGGTCGCCGCGGATGCCGGTGGCGCGCCCGGCTCGCCCCTAGCCTGACGCGTATGTCCGAGACCGACGCCGCTCTCCTGCGTCACGGTCGTCGTCGGCGCCGGGGCTGGCGCGAGGGCGGATCCAGCGCGCGCGGCTGGGATCTCGAGCTGCTCGGCTGGGCCGTCTTCGCCCTGGGCGTGGGCGTGCTGCTCGCGCACGCGGCATCCGTCGCCCTCCCCGTCGAGACGTCGTCGGACGCTTCTCGCATCGTGTTCTGGGTGGCCCTGCTGGTGCCCGCCGTGATCGCCCTGCGCCGGTCGCGGCCGCGCGGCCTGCTGTGGATGAGACTCGTCGACCTCGCCTACGGCGTGGTCTTCGGTCTGGTCGTGCGCGGGGTGCAGGGGATGCTCGCCGGCCTCGAGGGGGCCGTCGCCTGGCCGTCGACGTTCACGACCGGCGACGGGCTGCCGTCGTCGTTTCTGACCGACGCGGTGGGGGACGTGATCGTGGCCCCGCTGTGTGAGGAGATCTTCTTCCGCGGGGTCGTCCTGCTCTGCATCTTCGCGGTGGTGAAGCGGTGGAGCGGCCCGGTCGCGGCGGGCGTCGCGGCCGTGGCGCTGTCGACCGCCCTGTTCGTGGTCACGCACCAGATCCTGGGGGCACCGGATGCCGTGGACCTGGCCGCGCTGGCTCTGCTCGGCGTCGTCACCGGAGTCTTCGTCGTCGGCACGGGGCGCATCTGGCCGGCAGTGGCGGTGCACATCGTCTTCAACGCGTCGGGTGTCGCCCTGGTCGCCGTCGGCACCCTGCTGGCATGAGCCCGGTGGCACGGTTTGGCCGTGGCATCCGGATGACGTAGTCTTGGTCTTTGGTGCCTGCCTCTCTGCGAGCGGGTCACCCGAACGTGAGCCCTCCACCGGCCCTGTTCCCCCGCTCATCGGGCGGAGAACGGACCACCGGAGCGGGATTCACGAACTCCTCCGTTCGATCAAGAAAGCAGCACTACTGTGACGCGCACTTTCACCCCCAAGGCCGCTGAGGTCACGCGCGAGTGGGTCGTTATCGACGCCACCGACGTCGTTCTCGGCCGTCTGGCCTCGCACGCGGCGGTCCTCCTCCGCGGCAAGCACAAGGCGACCTTCGCCAACCACATCGACTCCGGCGACTTCGTCATCGTGATCAACGCCGAAAAGGTGGCGCTCACGGGTCAGAAGCTCCAGAAGAAGATGGCCTACCGTCACTCGGGTTACCCGGGTGGCCTCAAGTCGGTCAACTACGAGGAACTCCTCGAGAAGAACCCCGTCCGCGCGGTCGAGAAGGCCATCCGCGGCATGCTGCCCAAGAACAGCCTCGGCGCGGCGCAGCTCAAGAAGCTCAAGGTCTACCGCGGCGCCGAGCACCCCCACGGTGCCCAGCAGCCCACGGCATACACCTTCGACCAGGTCGCCCAGTAAGCGCCGCCGGATAAGGACGAAACAGTGTCGAACATCGACTCCAGCAACTACAGCACCGAGACGCCGGCCGAGCAGACGGCCGTCGCCACCGAGCGCCCCGTGCTCTCGGTCCCCGGCGGCGCCGTCGGCCGTCGCAAGCAGGCCATCGCCCGCGTGCGTCTGGTTCCCGGCTCGGGCACGATCACGGTCAACGGCCGCACGATCGAGGACTACTTCCCGAACAAGCTGCACCAGCAGCTGATCAACGACCCGTTCACGGTGCTCGAGCTCGCGGGCTCGTACGACGTGATCGCGCGCATCTCCGGTGGTGGCCCCTCGGGTCAGGCCGGCGCGCTGCGTCTGGGCATCGCTCGTGCGCTCAACGAGATCGACGCCGAGAACAACCGCCCGACCCTGAAGAAGGCCGGCTTCCTCTCGCGCGACGCTCGCGTCAAGGAGCGCAAGAAGGCCGGTCTCAAGAAGGCCCGCAAGGCGCCTCAGTACTCCAAGCGCTGAGTTCGAAGCTCCGTATGCCTCTTTTCGGCACGGACGGGGTGCGGGGGCTGGCCAACGGCCTCCTCACCGCCGAACTCGCGCTGCACCTGGCCCAGGCGACTGCTGTCGTCCTGGGCCAGGGTCGTTCCGCGGAGGCGCGCAGGGCCGAGGGTCGTCGACTCACGGCCGTCGTCGCGCGCGACCCTCGCGTGTCGGGGGAGTTCCTCTCGGCCGCGGTCGCCGCGGGACTGGCGTCGTCGGGTGTCGACGTGCTCGACGCCGGGGTCATCCCCACTCCCGCGACCGCGTTCCTCATCGCCGACCACGACGCCGACTTCGGCGTGATGGTCTCGGCGTCGCACAACCCCGCACCCGACAACGGCATCAAGATCTTCGCGCGCGGCGGCACCAAGCTCCCCGACGTCGTTGAGCAGCGCATCGAAAGCGCCCTCGAGGGCGAACGGCTGCAGCCCACCGGCGCAGGCGTGGGACGCATCCGCCGCTTCGCCGACGCGGAGGACCGCTACGTCCTGCACCTCCTCGGCTCGCTCCCGCACCGTCTCGACGGCATCCACGTCGTGCTCGACTGCGCGCACGGAGCCGCCGCCGGTGTCTCGCCCGAGACCTTCAAGGACGCCGGCGCCCAGGTCACCGTGATCGGCGCCGATCCCGACGGACTGAACATCAACGACGGTGTGGGCTCGACCCACCTCGACGTGCTCGCCGAGACCGTCGTGCGCCTCGGTGCCGACCTGGGCATCGCGCACGACGGAGACGCGGACCGCTGCCTCGCCGTGGACGCCGAGGGCAACATCGTCGACGGCGACCAGATCATGGCGATCCTCGCGGTCGCGATGAAAGACCGCGGCGCCCTCGTCGACGACACGTTGGTCGCCACCGTGATGAGCAACCTCGGACTCCATCGCGCGATGAAGGACCACGGCATCCGTGTGCTGCAGACCGGGGTCGGCGACCGCTACGTGCTCGAGGCCATGAACGAGGGCGGTTACTCCCTCGGCGGTGAGCAGTCGGGGCACGTGATCATGAGCGAGTTCGCCACGACCGGCGACGGACTGCTCACGGGACTCCACCTCGTGGCGGAGATGGCGCGGCAGGGGAAGACCCTCGCCGAGCTCGCCTCGATCATGACCGTCTACCCGCAGGTGCTCGTCAACGTGCGCGGCGTCGACCGCGACGGGGTGAGCGACGAGCGGGTGCAGGAAGCCGTCGCGGCCTCGACCGCGGAACTCGGCGATTCCGGGCGCGTGCTGCTGCGCGCGTCGGGCACCGAGCAGCTCGTGCGCGTGATGGTCGAAGCCGCTGACGAGCACACCGCTCGTCTGCATGCCGATCGGCTCGCCGACGTGGTGCGGGAGCGACTGGCCCTCTAAGCCGGTCCCTTCGACAGGCTCAGGGACCTTCGACAGGCTCAGGGAGCTCCGCGCGTCGGAGGCCCTGAGCCTTCGTCATCTCAGTACTCGAGTGACTCGATGTAGCGCAGCAGGACGCCCTCGCGCAGAGCCCACGGTGAGACCTCGAGCTCGTCGACGTCCATCGCCTTCATGGCGCGCTCGACGACCACCGCGGCTGCGACGATCTGGAACGTGCGGTCGGCCGTGATTCCCGGGAGCGCCTCGCGGGCGTCGGCGGGGATGCGGGCCAGACGCGGGATCCAGTCCTTCAGCTCCCGGCGGGGGAGCACCATGCGGTCGATCCCCGACCACCCCGGTACGGGGTAGCCGGCGAGCTTCGCCAACGAACGGATCGCCTTGGACGAGCCGATGACGTGATCGGGGCGGGGGAGCGCGGCGAAGCGCTCGGCGACGGGGGCGAGCACGTCCATCGCGTGTCTGCGCAAGGAGTCGATCTCGTCTTCGCTGGGCGGATCGTGGGGGAGGAACCGCACGGTCGATCGCCCGGCGCCCAGTGGAACCGATTCGGCGAGGTCGGGCAGCTCGTCGGCCCCACCGGCGATCTCGAGCGACCCGCCGCCGATGTCGAACAGCAGGATCTGTCCCGCCGACCAGCCGAACCAGCGGCGCACAGCGAGGTAGGTGAACCGCGCCTCGGTCTCGCCGCCGAGCACCTGCAGCGGCTGGCCGAGGGCCTCCTCGATCAGGGCGATCACGTCGTCGCCGTTCGTGGCCTCCCGCACCGCCGAGGTCGCGGTGGCGAGCAACTCGTCGACCCCCTCGGCGCGCGCCCTCTCGCGGGCGGCGGTCACGGCATCCACCAATCCCCTCACCCCCTCGGGCGAGATCGACCCGTCGGGCTGCACGTAGCGCATCAGGCGCAGGACCGATCGATGCGACGAGGTCGCGGTCGGTCGGCCGCCCGCCCGCGCATTGGCGACGAGCAGGTGGACGGTGTTCGAGCCGATGTCGAGGACTCCCAGGCGCACGGTCCGAGCGTAGTGGGCGGATGCCGCTGACCTCCGGCCGCGGGGCGCTCGAGGGTCCGCGCGGCCGCGCCGGTAGCATGGGCGGGTGTCCGCCGCCGAGACAGCCGCTCCCGCACCGTCGCTGAGCCCCTACCGTCAGATCGACCGCGAGGACTGGGCCCGCATGGCCGGGGGACTCGAACAACCGCTGACCGAGAACGAGATCGTGCAGCTGCGCGGAATCGGTGACCGGCTCGACCCCCGCGAGGTCGCGGAGGTGTACCTGCCGCTCAGTCGCCTGTTGAGCCTCTACGCCCGCGCGACGCGCCGGCTCGGCGTCGACACGAGCCAGTTCCTCGGCGAGCCGGATGCCACGACCCCCTTCGTCATCGGCGTCGCCGGGTCGGTGGCGGTGGGCAAATCGACCATCGCGCGTCTGCTGCGCGAGCTCATGAGTCGATGGCCCGACACGCCGCGCGTGGAGCTGGTCACCACCGACGGCTTCCTCTACCCGAACGCCGAGCTCGAACGGCGAGGTCTCATGGACCGTAAGGGCTTCCCCGAGTCGTACGACCGGCGGGCGCTCGTGGAGTTCCTCAGCGAGGTCAAGTCGGGCGCAGAAGAGGCCCGCGCCCCCTTCTACTCGCACGTGCGGTACGACATCATGCCCGACGCGCACGTGAGCGTGCACCGTCCCGACGTGGTGATCGTCGAGGGCCTGAACGTCCTGCAGCCGCCGCCCTCGCCGAACGAGGTCGCCGTCAGCGACCTGTTCGACTTCTCGATCTACGTTGATGCCGACGCCGCCCACATCGAGCGCTGGTACGTCGACCGGTTCCTCGCCCTGCGCGACAACGCCTTCACGAACCCGACGTCGTTCTTCCGCGTGTTCGCCGACATCAGCGACGAAGAAGCGGTCGAGCGGGCACTCGGTTACTGGCGCGAGATCAACCTCCCCAACCTCGAGGAGAACGTGCTGCCGACGCGGCACCGCGCGAAGCTCGTGCTGCAGAAGGGCGCCGACCACACCGTCGAGTCCGTGCTGCTGCGCAAGCTCTGAGTCACGGCATCCGGGATCATTCGTACCCGTGATGGGCCGGTAATCGGCGGCGCATCCGGGCGGTACCGACGTCCGTCGCTCGGTATACCTACTGGCCGCGGCCCCGCATTCAAACCGGTACCACAGGTCGTTCACAGACTCCTCACAGCCGACCTAGCGTGACTGCACGGCTCTCTTTCGCGGGGTGCCGTGACCTGCGCCGACGGCGGCGCCGGCGTACCGAAGGGGGAGTCACATGTTTCGCGTGAGATGGAGGGACCGGGGTTCCGGTCCCGGCAGCGGGTCGGCGGAGAACGGTCGGGTGTGGACGGGCAGTCGCACCGGACGCGCCGCGATCAAGGTCGCCGCAGCGGTGGGCGCGGGATCGCTCAGCCTGTTCGGCGGGGTCACGGCCGCGCAGGCCGCTCCGACGGTGAGTGCTCCGGCGCCCATCCAGCTCGGGGTGCTCGACCTGCTCGACGGGACGCTCGATCTCGACGTCACGGACGTGGTCGACGCACTCGATCTCGCGGACGTCGTCGACACGACGCTCGACATCGACGTTGCCGACGTGCTCGATGCCGTCGACCTCGACGCGGATCTCGACCTGCTCGACGCCGACGCCGACGTGCTCGACGTCACCGACGTCGTCGACCAGCTCGACCTGGACGTCGTCGATGCCTTCGACGCGGATGCCGACGTGCTCGACATCGACGCCGACACCGTCGACGCCACGGATGTGGCCGACGCCGACGCAGCCGACGCGGAGGCGCTCGATGTGCTCGACATCGACGTGACCGACGTGCTGGACGCCCTCGACCTGGACGGCACCCTCGACCTGCTGGACGCGGACGCGGACGTGCTGGACATCGACGGTGACGCCGAGGGTCTGGACATCGATCTGCTCGATGCGGACGCGCTGGACATCGACATCCTGGACGCGGACGCCGACGTGCTCGACATCGACGCCGACGGAACCGACGTCGTCGACGCGACCGAGGTGCTCGACGCGGATGCCGCCGACGCGCTGGACATCCTCGACATCGACGTGACCGATGTGCTCGACGCCCTCGACCTCGACGCAGACCTCGATCTGCTCGACGCCGATGCCGACGTGCTGGACGTGACCGACGTGCTCGACGCGGTGGACGTGCTCGACGTGCTCGACGCGGATGCCGATGTGCTCGACATCGACGCCGACACGGTCGACGCCTCCGACGTGGCCGATGCGGACGCCGCTGACGCCGACGCTTTGGATGTGCTCGACCTGGACGTGACCGACCTGCTCGACGCTCTCGACATCGACGGCACCCTCGACGTGCTCGATGCGGACGCGGACGTGCTGGACATCGACGGTGACGCCGAGGGTCTGGACATCGATCTGCTCGACGCGGACGCGCTGGACATCGACATCCTCGACGCGGATGCCGACGTGCTGGACATCGACGCCGACACGGTCGACGCCTCCGACGTGGCCGACGCGGATGCCGCTGACGCCGACGCTCTGGACGTGCTCGACCTGGACGTGACCGACCTGCTCGACGCACTCGACATCGACGCCGACCTCGACCTGCTGGACGCGGATGCGGACGTGCTGGACATCGACGGTGACGCCGAGGGTCTGGACATCGATCTGCTCGACGCGGACGCGCTGGACATCGACATCCTCGATGCCGACGCCGACGTGCTGGACATCGACGCCGACACGGTGGACGCCTCCGACGTGGCCGACGCGGATGCCGCTGACGCCGACGCTCTGGACGTGCTCGACCTGGACGTGACCGACCTGCTCGACGCCCTCGACATCGACGGCACCCTCGACCTGCTGGACGCGGATGCGGACGTGCTGGACATCGACGGTGACGCCGAGGGTCTGGACATCGATCTGCTCGACGCGGACGCGCTGGACATCGACATCCTCGATGCCGACGCCGACGTGCTG